>DATBDU010000038.1:0-29889 GCA_036269775.1 Solirubrobacterales bacterium | reverse complement strand
CCGCCTGCGGCAGCTCGGCCAGCACGCGCCGGCGCAGCTCCTCCAGTCCCTCGCCGGTCGCCGAGGAGACCGCGAGCACCCCGAGCGCGCCATCGCCGAGACGCGCGCCCCATGCCCCCACGGCCGCCTCGACCTCCGCGGCCGGGAGCAGGTCGCGCTTGGTCAGGGCGACCAGCTCGGGCAGCTGCTCCAACCCCGCCCCGTGCGCCGCCAGCTCGGCGCGCACCGTCTCGTAGTTGGACTCCGGATCGCCTTCCAGCGGCGCCAGGTCGACCAGGTGGACCAGCATCGAGCAGCGCTCGACGTGGGCGAGGAACTCGTGCCCCAGCCCGGCCCCCTCCGCCGCGCCTTCGATCAGCCCCGGAATGTCGGCGACCACCGCCTGGCGATCGTCCCCTTCGATCGTCCCCAGCACCGGCGAGAGCGTCGTGAACGGGTAATCGGCCACCTTCGGCGCCGCCCGCGTCAGCCGCCCCAGCAAGGAGGACTTGCCAGCGTTCGGCAGCCCCACCAGCCCCACATCCGCCAGCAGCTTCAACCGCAGCTCGATCCAGTCCGCCTCCCCCTTCGTCCCCTTCTCAGCGAAGCGCGGCGCCTGCCGGGTCGAGGTCGCAAAGCGCTTGTTCCCGTGCCCCCCACGCCCGCCATGAGCGACGACGGCCCTCTGCCCCACTTCCACGAGATCGATCGCGCTCCCGTCGACGGTCGTCGCCTGCGTCCCGGCGGGCACCGGGATAACACGCTCCTCCCCCCTGGCCCCATGCCGATTCGACCCTTCCCCATGACTCCCCCGAGCCCCGCGAAAGTGCCTGCTGCCTTTCAGGGCGCCGAGATCGCGCTTGGACAAGTCGCAGACCAAGACGACGTCGCCGCCGTGCCCCCCGTCCCCACCATCGGGCCCACCCCGTGGCACGTGCGCCTCGCGCCGAAAGCTCACGCAGCCATTACCCCCCGCGCCGCCCTCAACCCAAATCTTCGCCTTGTCGTACATGGATCAGAGAGGGTAGATGGAGTGCGGCAGTCTTTTGTACCCCTATGCGACACAAAGGACTGCCGCAACCTGGAAAGGCGAGGCCGAGCCATGCAGGAGCGGTCGGGTGCCCCTCGTACGGGCGGCGTCCCTGATTTTCGCCCCACCAAACTCAGCGGAGAGACTGGCCCTCGCGGCGAAAATCCCAGCAAGGGAGAGGGGCACCCGGCCCTCTCCAGCGCCCAGTCCCTGCCGCTACTTCTTCTTCTTCGCCTTCGGCTTAGTAACCAAGATCTTCGCCTTAGCCGCCTGCCCGCCGCTGCCCGTGACCTGGAAGGTCACCTTGTAGGTGGCGCGGTGGGCGCTGCGCTTGACCTTGATCTTCAGCGTGGCCGTCGCCGTGGCGCCTGCCGCCACCGGCGTGAGGGCCTTGCATTTCGGCGCCTTGAGAAATTTCTTCGCCTTTTTCGGGACCTTGGTGCAGACCATGGCGTTCGCGGCTCCGAGATCGCCCTGATTGACCGCTTGGATCTTGAAGGTCGCCACGCCGCCGGGCTTCACCTTCGCCTTCTTCTTCGCCGTCAGCGTCACATTCGAGGCAGAGATGGCGGCAGCGGCGCTGGTCTGCGTGGCGCTGCCGGCCTGGTTGGCGGCCGTGACGACGCATGCGTAGCTGCCGGCAGCCGTCGCCAGCAGGGTTTTAGCGGTCGCGCCGGCGATCGCCACGCCGTTGTTCGTCCACTGATAGCTGAAACTCTGAGGAGCCTGGTAGACGAAGGAACCGGAGTAGTCCGCCGCCCAGTTCCCGGTCGTGCAGGAAAGTTCCGCCGGGACCTTGGCCGAGCGGGTCACCTGCGGCGCCGCGGTCCCGCTGGGACTCTTCAGTACGAGCGGATCCTGGGGGCCGTTCACCGGTGCGGTCGCCAGGGTGATGCCACTGCCACCTCCGGCGAGAAGGCCGACGCCGATCGCGTTCGTCCTTTCTATGCCATTGCTTTCGTTGCCCCAGTACAGCTTCCCGAGGGCAGGATCGAGGGCGAGGCCCCAGGGCCGGTTGAAGCTCGCCCCGGTGGTGTTCACCTCCCCGCCGCCGGCGCCGCTGAGGCTCGCGAAGGAGACGATTTCCAGGTTGGCATCCGACCAGTACAGCCGGTTGGCGGCCGGATCGACGGCGAGCCCGGAAACTTCTTCAGGCGGCGTCGCCCCAGCGATGTTGAGTTCGCCCCCGCCCGTGTTATTGACGTTGGCGTAGCCGATCGTGCTCGGGCCCACCGCGGCGTTGCTACCCCAGTAGACCCTGCCCGCGACCGGGTCGACGGCGATGCGGAATATGTTTCCGATCGGCGGGGCGCCGGTCGTATTGAGGACGCCCCCGGCGCTGCCGTCGAGACGGGCCCAGGCGATCGTTTTGGTCACGGCGTTGCTCCAGTAGATGGTCCTCGCGGCGGTGTCGACCGCCACGCCTTCCGGTTCTGAGACAGGTGCGCCGGGGGCGCTGAAGATACCGCCGCCGCTGCCGTCGAGGTTGACGAAGTTGACCTGATTTTTGCCTGGGTTGGCGACGAACAGCCGGTTGGTGGCCGGGTCGAGGGCCATGCCTTCCGGGTTTTCCAATTCGATAGTGCCGAGATTCAGGGGGCCGCCGCCGTTGCCGTCGATGTTGGCGAAGGAGATCGAGTCGGGATTCGCCGAGAAGTTGTCCCAGTACAGGGTTTCGGCGGCCTGGGCGCGACCGGCGATCGCCAGCAGGGCGAGCAGGATCAGGGCAGATGCGGCCGTCAGCACGGCAACGTGCCGCGCCGGGGACCGAGGCGTGATGGCGAGTCTCATTCGAGTTCCTTTTCTAATCGTCCTGGAGGACGCGGATGGTGCGCCCCTTGCGGGCGGTGCAGAAATCGACTTTGCCGGCCCGCGTCGCGAAGATCGTGTGATCGCGACCGAGCCCGGTGCCCTCACCGGGCCAGAACCGCGTTCCGCGCTGCCGCACGATGATCTCGCCGCCAGTTACCTCCTGGCCAGCGAAGACCTTGACCCCGAGCATCTTGGGATTGGATTCGCGGCCGTTGCGGCTGGAGCCCAGCCCTTTCTTATGAGCCATTGGTCTCCTCCTTCGCGGCGGGTTTTTCAGCTTGGACTTTTTTGGTGGCTTTGGTCGCCGCTTTGAGCAGTTTGACCTCGGTCACCTCGAGCTTGGTCAGCTCGGAGCGGTGCCCGGCCTTACGGCGGTAGCCCTTCTTGGCCTTGTATTTGAAGACCTTGATCTTCGGCCCGCGCAGGTGCTCGGCGACTTTCGCCTCAACTTTGACCTTCTCCAACTCTTTCGGCGCCGCGAGGACGTCCGTGTCGCGGAACATCACCGCGCGCAGAGCGACTTTGTCGCCCTGCTTGGCATCGAGGCGATCGACCAGCAGGGAGGTTCCCCGCTCGACCTTGTACTGCTTACCGCCGGTTTCGACTACCGCGTACATGCTCAATCGTCTTCCTTGCTGCCTTGGTTGGCGCGCGTACGTCCGCGACCGCCTCTGCGGCCACGGCTGCTTTTGCGCGAAGCGGCGTCGGAGTCTAGCTCGGAGCCGTTTTCCTCGCCGCCCGCGGACCCGTTAGGGGAGTCGCTACCCAGCAGCGAGGCGATCGCCGCCGAGCGCTCGACTTCCTCGATCCGCACCAGCTTGCGCTCGCCGACGAAGCGACCGCCGCCGGTGACGCTGACTATGTAGGAATCGATCCGCGCCACCGCGTCGTCGGCGTTGTACATGTGCGGCTCGTCGATCTGGACCAGCACCTCCTCGCCGACCTTGAACGGCAGCGCCCGCTCCTCGATCTCCTCGCGGGTCCCCCTCTCGACCACCGTGAAGGTGTCGATCGCCAGCGCGTCGCCGCCCTCGAAGTGGAACCGCTTGCCGGTCTCGGACTCCAGCTCGGGCAGACCGCTGTCGGAGTCGGTCAGCTCCGCGGCCACCTTGGGGTTGACGCGGATCAGGAAAGCCTCGCTGTCGGCGTTCTCAGCGGCGATGTCGCGCATCTTGCGCAGCCCCTCCAGGGCGACCGTCTCGGCCGAGAGCACGACCCCCTCGCCGTGGCAGGTCGGGCAGGGCGCGGTGAGGATCTCGCGGACGCCGTCGGTGACGTTCTGCCGGGTCATCTCGACCAGGCCCAGCGGCGAGACCTCGACCACATAGCTCTTCGACTTGTCGGCGTCGAGCGCTTTACGCATCGTCTTCAGCACCTTGTCGCGGTTGCTGGCCCGGGCCATGTCGATGAAGTCGATGACGATGATGCCGCCGATGTCGCGCAGCCGCAGCTGCCGCACCGCCTCCTCGGCGGCCTCGGTATTGACTTTGGTGATCGTCTCCTCGAGACCGCCTTTGCCCCGGCCCGTGAAGCTGCCGCTGTTGACGTCGATCACCGTCAGCGCCTCGGTGTAATCGATGATCAGATAGCCGCCCGAGGGCAGGTCGACGCGGCGGTTCAGCGTCGACTCGATCTCCTCGTCGATCTTCCATTTCTCCAGCAACGGCTTCTGCTCGGTGTAGAGCTCGACGCCGCCGACCAGCTCCGGCGCGGTGCGCTGGAAGAAGTTGGTGACCCGCTCGAACTGCTTCTCGGAGTCGATGATCGCCTTCTCGAACTCGCTGAGGAAGACGTCGCGCAGGACCCGCACCGAGAGGTCGGCCTCCTGGAAGACAAGGGCCGGCGCCTTGGTCGTCTCGCTGCGCCGCTCCAGGACCTCGTTGAGGCGCTGCAGGTAGCCGATCTCCCGCACGAAGTCAGATTTTTTCGCCCCGTGGGCGGCGGTGCGGACGATCAGTCCGCCCGGGCCTTTGTAGGTGCGGTCGACCATCTTGCGCAGCCGGTCCCGCTCGGAGTCGGTGAGGCGGCGGCTGACGCCGACACCGCTGCCCTGCGGTGCGAAGACCAGGTAGCGGCCGGCGATCGAGACGTTCATCGAGAGCCGCGCGCCCTTCGTCTTCAGCGGGTCCTTGACCACCTGGACGAGGATCTCCTGCCCGGGTTTGATCAGCTCGTTGATCCGCCGGCCACTGCCGCGGCCGCGCTTGGGAGCCTGCTCGCCTCCCGGCAGGACAATCTCATCGACATGCAGGAAACCGTTGCGCTCGAGGCCGATGTCGACGAAGGCGGCCTCCATACCTGGAAGGACGTTGTCGACCTTCCCCTTGTAGATGTTGCCGACGATGGAGCGCCGGCCGCGACGCTCGATGTAGAGCTCGGCGACGTCGCCCTTGCCGCCTTTCGTCTTCGACTCGAGGACGGCCACACGGGTCTCTCCGCGCTCGGCGGAGACCAAAATCGTTTTTTTCATTGCTTCAGCTCAGTTCGGATAGGTACGCACCGCCGGGGCCCCTTTCGAGGGCGTCACCAGGCGAACCTTCCCCTCTGACTGAGACGCGCTTGGATGTTGATGCTCTGAAGCACTCCGACCGCCAAGAAAGTAGCGATCACAGAGGATCCTCCATAGCTCATCAACGGCAGCGGGATGCCCGTGATCGGCATGATGCCGAGGTTCATCCCCACGTTGACGAAGACCTGGAAGAGCAGCGAGACGGCGATGCCGCCCGCCACCAGGATCCCGTATGAGTTCTTCGAGAGCGTCACGATCCGCAGCGCCCGCCAGAAGAGCAGGGCGTAAAGGGATAGGACTAACGCGGCGCCCATGAACCCGTAGCGCTCACCGATCACCGCGAAGATGAAGTCGGTGTGCCGCTCGGGAACGAAGTCGAGCCGCGTCTGGGTGGCACGGTCGCCGCGGCCGGTCTTCTGACCGGAGCCGATGGCGACCACTGATTGGTTTTGCTGGTAGCCCGCGCCGCTGGAATGCTCGCTCGGGTGCAGGAAAGAGGTAAGCCTCTGCTCCTGATAGCCCTTCAGGACGGGCACCCCGACTGCGGGGGCCGCGACGAGAACGAGAGCGATCAAAGCGACGAGAGCCGCGCCGATGACGGCGAAGTGGGTCCAGGGAACACCACCGAAGTACATCACGGCGAGGGTCGCGACCACGAACACCATCGAGGTGCCGAGGTCTGGTTGGAGGAAAACGAGTGCGGCCGGGGCCAGGCCGAGGCAGAGGTAGCGCACCGTGCGCTGCCTCGGCGAGCCCCGTCTGGCGCCGTCGATTACGAACCCGGCAAGCGCCAAAACGAGCAGGAGCTTGCCGAGCTCGGATGGCTGGAAGCTGAAGAAGGGAAATTCGAAGGAGCGCCGCGAGCCGCGGGCGGCGAAGCCGAAGACGAAGACGAGCGCGACGCTGGCGCAGAGGAAGGTGTAGATGCCGACCCGCAGCTCGCGGAAGCGCGAGTAGTCGATGCGGGTCAGCAGCAGCATCCCAATCAAGCCGAGCACGCAGTAGATCGCCTGGCGGTCGACGTAGTAGTGGGGGCTGCCGGGAACGTCGTGGAGGGTTGCCTGGCCGAGCGTGAAGACACTGAAGGCGCCCAGCGCCAGCGTGGCGATGGTCAGCGGCCAGTCCATGTGGGCGAGGCCGAGCCGCTCGGCGATGCTGACACGGACCGCGAACGGCTCGGGGCGAGCTCGTCTACTGCGGGTCGCGTACATCATTCGGCGAGCCCCGTTCCCGATGCCGACACCGAACTCGCATGCTTGCCGAAATAGGCTTCGAGGATCTGCAGCGCGGCCGGCGCCGCGGATTCGGCACCGAAGCCACCTTCCTCCATCGTCACCACGGTGACGATACGGGGATCCGGATATGGGGCGAGGATCGCGTACCAAGACTGGTCGGCGTGCGGGGGACGTTGCGCCGTCCCGGTCTTGCCCGCGACCTCGATTGGGAAGCCGCCGAAGATGCCGTACGAGGTTCCCTGAGGACCCTGAGCCGCCTGGTGCAGCCCTTCCATGATCGCCATCCGGTGGGCGGGGTCGATGTGAATCCGCCGCCGCGGCCGTGGATTGAATTCCTTCAGCACCCGGCCGGCCGCGTCCTCGACTTCCATGCCCACGTGCGGGGTTACGATCGTGCCGTCGTTGCCGAGGGCGGCGTAGGCGATCGCCAGCTGCAGCGGATTGGTCTGCAGGTCCCCCTGCCCGGTCGCCAGCTGGATGTTGTCGCCCGCCGACCAGGGGCGGTCGGTGTTGCCTTCCTTGTAGAGCTGGTTGCGCCAGCTCCGGCTGGGAACCAGTCCTTCCGTCTCACCCGGGAGGTCGAGCCCGGACTCCTTGCCGATTCCCAGCTTGGCCGCCCAACGCTGCAGCTGGCCGGTGTCCCACATTTTCCAGCCCAGTTCATAGAAAAAGACGTCCGAGGAGACTTCCAGGGCCGGAACCAGGGTCAGCGGCCCGTACGAGGC
The DNA here is from genome assembly GCA_036269775.1 of Solirubrobacterales bacterium. Lineage (GTDB taxonomy): Bacteria > Actinomycetota > Thermoleophilia > Solirubrobacterales > 70-9 > VAYN01. Next base: position 22,599 of record DATBDU010000038.1, on the reverse strand, counting down.
GCCGCCCGCGTTTTGGAAGCTCTCGGTGCCGACCGTGAGCTTGCCGGCATCGACGATCGTCGTCGCGGGCGTGATCACTTCCCCTTCCAGGGCCGCCAGAGCGGTGATGAGCTTGAAGGTCGACCCCGTCGGGTAATAGCTTTCGGTCGCCCGATCGGTCAAGGGCGCCAGCACGGGGTCCCGATACAGTTCGTTCACCTGGCTCTGGGTCGGTTCGGTGAGGAGAGCGGGGTCGTAAGTGGGAAAGGACCCGAGCCCGAGCAGCTGGCCGTTGTGGACGTTCATCGTCACGAAGGCGCCGGGGAGCCCGCGTGAGGCGAGGGCGCTTTCGCCCGCCGACTGCACTTCGGGATCGATCGTCAGCTTCAGGTTGTCGCCGGGCGAGGGCGGCTCGGAGACCAGCTGGCCGCCGGGGGTCGGCTGGCCGAGCGCGTTGACCTGGATCTTGGTCAGGCCCGGCTGGCCCCTCAGGTAGCGGTCGTAGGTGTACTCAACACCGCCCTTGCCGACCTCGTCACCCGCTTCAAGGCCCTTGTACGGCGCCTGCTTCAGCTCTTCTTCGGATACCTCGCCGACGCTGCCGAGCAGGTGGGCGGCGCGGCTGCCGTCGGGGTAGCCACGCACGAAGACGCGCTGCACCTGGACGCCCGGGAAGCGACGCTGGTTCTCTTCCAGGTAATAGACGAGGTCGTAGCCGACGTCGCGCCGCAGCGTCACCGGAGCGCCCGCCGCGACTTCTTCCTGTTCGCGGATCGTGCGCCGCACCTTGCGCAGCGACATGTGCGAGAGGCCCCCCAGCCGGGCCAGCTCGGCCCGTTCTTCGGCGGCGTCTTCAGGCAGTTTCTGGGTGTTGAGCTGGAGTGCCAGGCTGGTGCGGTTGTCGACCAGCACGTTGCCTTCGCGGTCGAGGATGTCGCCGCGCGGGGCGATCACCTTGAACTCGCGGGTGCGGTTGTTCTTGGCCTCGGCCAGGTACTGGGACCCGGACAGCACCTGCAGGTCCCAGAGCCGGAAGGCCAGGACCGCGAAGAGGGCGACCGCGACGCCGCCCAGCACCGCGATCCGCAGCGCCAGGCGCGGGCCGGGACGGTCGTTGGAGCGCTCGTACACGGTGCCCCTAAGCTCCCAGCACCGTCGGCCGCCGGGGGCGCCGCACCGCTTGCTCCTCGACCAGGGCGGGGCGCAGGAGCCGCCTCAGGCCGAGGTAGATCGGCCAGCCGAGGACGAAGGCGTAGAGGCCCTTGATCAGGACATCGCGGACGACGAGGCCGCTGACCGCCGTGTCGGCGCCGAGCATCAGCTCGACCGCCCCGAAGCCGACCTCGGCGAACACGGTCAGGCCCATGCAGAGCAGCGGCGGCACCAGCGGGCTGTGGATCTCGAAGCGCTCGCGGAAGAGCCCGGCCAGGTAGCCGGTGGCGAGCAGGACCAGCGAGGCGCCGCCGAGCGGCTCGACCAGCAGGCAGTCGAGCAGCAGGCCGACCGAGAACCCGGTCACGGCCCCGCTCATCGTGCCGCCGAGCAGCCCCAGCGAGATGACCAGGACCGGCAGCAGGTCGGGGCTGACGTGGAAGATCGCCACCTGCGAGAAGAAGGAGAGCTGGAGGAGCACCCCGAGCACGACGATCGCGACCAGGCGGGCGAGGATCTTCGGGGTGAGGATCATCCGCGCGAGCCCCCGGTGAGGACCTGGACCAGGTCGAGGTCGCGCAGGTCGGCGTAGGGCCGCACGTGCACCTGTTCCCTCGCCTCCTGCTCGACGATCGACGCTTCACTCACTTCGCCGATTGGGATGTTGGGCGGAAAGCCCGATTCGATTTCCTGCGAGCGCCAGCCGGAGGTCACCACCACCTGGCCTTTGTGGAGATGCTTGGCGGAATCGATGAAGGTGAGGATCAGGTCACCGGGGTCTCCAACATTGGGCTTGATGACGCCCTGAGCGCCCAGCGGCACGACCTTGGCCGTGACGGCGCTGGAGTGGTCGGCGATCAGCGTCACCTGGGCGGAGCCGCCGGTCACCGCGGAGACGGCGCCGACCAGGCCGTCGCCGTTGACGACCGGGTCGTTGACGCCAATGCCCTGGTCGCTGCCGGCGTCGATCGTGACGTCGGAGAACCAGACGGTCGGGGAGCGGGCGATCACCCTCCCCGTAACCGGTTCGTAGCCGGAAGGGATCGCGCCGCCGCGGTCGAGCGAGAGCAGCTTGCGCAGCTGGGCGTTTTCGGCCAGCGCCGCGCTCGCCCCGACCGCCTGCTTGCGCGCCGTCCGCAGTTCCGTCTGCAGGCGGCTGTTGCGTCCGCGCGCGTCGAAGGTCTGGTCGAACCAGTTGACCAGGTCGCGGGCGGGCTTGAGCGCCCCGTCGGCGACCGACTGGATCGGGCTGAAGATCGAGCTGACACCGCGCTGCAGGCCGTTGGACCCCGACCCGTAGGTCACCGTCAGCAGCACGAAGGAGCCGACGATCAACAGCGCGAGCACCGCCCTGCGGCGGCGTACTTGCTTTCGATACACGTGGAAGACCTAAGTTCGTCGCGTTTTTTCGGCACGGTGGATCGCCTCGAACTCCTCGAGCGAGATGCCCGAGCCGACCGCCACGCACGTCAACGGCGACTCTGCCAGTTGACAGGGCATCTGGCACTCGTCGCGTAGGCGCTGCTCCAGTCCTTGCAGGAGAGCGCCACCGCCGGCGAGGGTGATGCCGCGGTCCATGATGTCACCCGCCAGCTCGGGAGGGGTGCGGTCGAGCGTCTCCTTGACCGCGTCGACGATGTGCCCGACCGTCTCGTCGAGCGCTTCGCGCACCTCCTCGGAGCCCAGCGTGATCGTTTTCGGCAGGCCGGAGACAAGGTCGCGACCGCGGATCTCGGCCCGCACCTCCTGGGGCAACTTCGCGGCGGAACCCGCCTCGAGCTTGACCTCCTCTGCCGTCTGGGTGCCAATCGCCAGTTTGTAGGCCCGCTTGCAGTGGGCGACGATCGCGTCGTCGAGCTCGTCGCCGCCGACCCGGATCGACTGCGAGACGACGATCCCTCCCAGCGAGATCACCGCCACCTCGGTGGTGCCGCCGCCGACGTCGACGATCATCGAGCCGATCGGCTCGGCGACCGGCAGGCCGGCGCCGATCGCCGCCGCCATCGGCTCCTCGATCAGGTAGGCGCGGCCGGCGCCGGCGGAGAGGCAGGCCTCCTCGACGGCGCGCTTCTCAACCCCGGTCACCCCGGAGGGGACGCAGACGACCACCCGCGGCCGGGCGAAGCGGTTGGAGCGCGCCGACTTGATGAAGTAGCGCAGCATCTGCTCGGCGACGTCGAAGTCGGCGATCACCCCGTCCTTGAGCGGCCGGATCGCCGTAATCGTCCCCGGCGTGCGCCCCAGCATCCGCTTCGCCTCGACCCCGACGGCATGGACATGGCCGTTGCGCGAGTCAATCGCCACCACCGAGGGCTCCGAGAGCACGATTCCGCGACCGCGGACGTAGACCAGGGTGTTGGCCGTGCCCAGGTCGACCGCCATGTCGCGGCCGCCGAGTCGTTTCAGGTAGCTAAATATGCCCATGTGCGGATTTCCAGGGGAATCATCCCAAACGCACCTAATCGGGCTGCGCTTCGGGCTCAGGCCGGCGCGAAGAGCCGCGGCGCCAGCTCAAACAGCAACCCCACCGGCAGCCCCACCACGTTGGAGACGCTCCCCTCAACCCGCTCGACCAGGGTCGACCCCAGCATCTGAATCGCGTAGCCGCCAGACCGCCCGCGCCACTCCCCGAAGGCGACGTACCGCTCCTTCTCCGCCTCGCTGAGCTCCCTGAACACCACCGAGGTCCGTTCCAGCCCGGACCGCTCCTCCCCACCTTCCAGCACGACCAGCCCGCTGAGCACCTCGTGCGCCCGCCCCGACATCCGCTCCAGATATTCGCGAGCCTCAACCTCGTCGGCCGGCTTCCCAAGCGCTTTGCCGTCCAAGACGACGTCGGTATCGCAGGCAATAACCAGGCGCTCCGTAGGCGCGTCGGGAGGGGTGCCGAGAACGTAAACCTCGCCCGCAGGCGCCCCTCCCGACGCGCTCACCGACTCGCCTCCCTCCCCGCTCACAACCGCCTGAGCCTTGAGCCGAGCGTTCTCCAGCACCTCGAACTCCGGATCCCCACCCGTCAGCTCCTCCACGCCGGGGGCGACAACGTCGAACTCCACTCCCAGCTTCGAAAGTATCTCCCTCCGCTGAGGCGAACTCGATGCCAGCACCACGCTCATCGCGGGCGGGTGGGTAGGGGTGGAGCGTCTTGCACTTTTTCGCCAGGGTGGGTCTCGAACGGCAAGAGGCGATCCACGAAAAAGTTAAGCGGAACCCCTGCCCACCCGCCCGCGGCTACGACAGCTCTGGAAACCAGATCCCGATCTCGCGCTCGGCCGACTCGTCGGAGTCGGAGCCGTGAACCATGTTGAAGGTCATCTCCAGCGCGAAGTCGCCGCGGATCGAGCCGGGCGCCGCCTCGACCGGATTGGTGGCGCCGATCAGCTGCCGGGCGGCCGGAACGGCTTCGGCGCCCTCGAAGACCATCGCCACCAGCGTGCCGCCGGTGATGAAGGAGACCAGCTCGCCGAAGAACGGCTTCTCGGCGTGCTCGGCGTAATGGGCGTTGGCGATCGACTCGTCGGCGCGCATCGACTTCAGAGCGACGATTCGCAGCCCCTTGCGCTCGAAGCGGGCGATCACCTCGCCGCTGAGGGCGCGTTCGAACGCGTCAGGCTTGACGAGGATCAGGGTCCGGCTCACGGCTGGGGCTCCTTTGCTCTGGTTCGGGACTTGACGCCTCTGGCGGGGCGCCGCGGGTCGGCTCTTGCCTGTCGGCTTGCGGGGAAGCTTTCCTGGGCGCGGGGGCCGCTTTCTTGCGGCGGGCGGCCTGGCGCCTCGGCGGCTCCTCCGGCTCGGCCTCACGACGGGGCGGACGGCGCTGCTCGGGCTCCGGCCGGCGCTCGCCTTTCTGGGGGCGACGGGTTCGCTCGCCACCGGCGAGGGCCGTCTCGCAGTAGGGGCAGAGGCCCCAGCGCGGGTCGACCGGCTTGCTGCAGGTCGGGCAGGGGTCCTTGAGGCGGCGCTGGCAGTTGGGGCAGCGGAGGAAGTTCTTCTCGACCGGGTACTCGCAGTTGGGGCAGGTCTGCTCGCGCAGCTGGCGCACCCGCAGCTCGGCCGCCTTGATCTCCAGCTCGCGCTCGTGGGCGTCCTCGAGGAACTCCGGCGGCCGCACGATCGCGTAGACGGCGGTGCCGATGTAAGGGAAGAAGGAGGCGACGGTCGCGCAGGCGACCAGGAAGGGGTCGGAGATGCGGCGGCGCGCGTCCAGGTACGTGTAGACGATTAAGGCCAGCCAAAGGACAACGAGCATCAACACAAAAAGGGTCGCGACCAGGTTGAGGGCGCTGTTGGTGATGCCGAAGATCGCTAGTGCCATGGTGGGGGTCCCGCTGGAAGGGACGGGCAGTCTACTTCTCCACGCAGGCCGCAAACCCTCGTCAGCTGTGCCCGGGTGGGCGGAGTTGTCAGAGGAAGAGGCGGCCGAACAGGTAGCCGACCCCGAAAAAGACCAGGATCACGACCGCGACGACCGCGGCAACCAGGCCCATCATCGAGAGCAGTTGGGAACCAGCGCCTCGATCCATGCCCGAATCCTCGCAGAAGCGAGCTCGAAATCTCAGCCGCTGGGCCGCGCGGCAGCGACAGCGGCCCGCGCCGGGGCGATCGCGTAGTGGGAGCCGGTGACCAAGACGACGCCTTCCGGAGCCTCCGCCGCAAACTCCGACGCGCGCCGCAGCGCCACTCCAAAGTCCACCTCGGCCTCCGCCCCCACCCCCGCCTCCCGGCACATCTCCACCAACTCCCGCGCCGGAACCGACGGCCGACGGGCCTCAAACGTCCGCGATTTGGACGTTTGAGGCCCATCGGCGGGCAGTTGGGTGCAGACGGCATGGGTCAGGGCCGGGGCGAGGGCTTGGATCATCGCCGCGGCGTCCTTGTCGGCGAGGATCGCCAGGCAGGCGACGACGCGGCGGCCCTCCGTGACCGCGGGGAGCGCCTCGGCCAGGGCGGCGGCGCCGTCGGGGTTGTGCGCGGCGTCGACGAAGGTCGGTGGCCGGGCGGCGATCCGCTCGAGCCGGCCCGGTACCGACACGGTTGCCGCGACCCGCACCACCCGCTCGGAATCCAGCTCGCCGAGGAAGGCCTTCGCGGCGGTGCGGGCGAGGGCGAAGTTGCGGCGCTGGAAGGCACCCGGCGCCAGCAACCGCAGCTCCGGTCCCGGGTCCTCGGGGGCGCGCAGCAGACGGGCGCCGTGCTCGGCGGCGCTGCGCTCGGCCAGCGCCTCCACCTCGGGCGAGACCCGGCCCAGCACCAGCGTCGTCTGGTCCCGCAGCACCGCCAGCTTCTCGGCGGCGATCTCCAATTCGGTCTCTCCCAGCCACTCGGTGTGGTCGAGGCCGATTGAGGTCAACACCGTGACCCGCGAGGGAATCGTGTTGGTCGCGTCGAGCCTGCCACCGAGACCGGCCTCGATCGCCGCCGCCTCAACCCGCGCCGAGGCCAGGGCGACGAAGGTGGCTGCCGTCGCCGCCTCGAACTGGGTCACGGCGTCGCCCCCCTCGAGCGTCCGGTTGACACCCTCGGCGGCCTTGGCGACGCGCTCCACGGCGGTCGCCCACTCCGCCGGGCCAACCTCCTCGCCGTGGATAAGCGTCCGCTCGGCCCAGCGCGACGTGTGGGGCGAGAGACAGGCGCCGGAGCCGACGCCGTGGGCCTCCAGCAGCGCCGCGGTCATCCGCGCCACCGAGGACTTGCCGTTGGTGCCGACGACGTGGATCGAGGCGAAGCGGTGCTGGGGCATCCCCAGCGCCGTGGTCAGCTTGTGCATCCGCTCCAGGCCGAGCCGCCAGCCGATCGGCTCCAGCGAATCGAGGTAGACGTCTGGATCCCAGGTCAGGCGCCGGCTGCTCCGCTTCGCGTCCGCGCCGTCTGGCACGTCATCCAAGCTCGGCGAGTTCGGCGCGGTAGCGCTCCAGCTTGCCGCGCTCCTCCTCGACCACCTCGGCCGGCGCCTTGGCGACAAAGCCAGCGTTGCCGAGTTTGCGCTCACCCCGCTCGACCTCAGCCCGCAGCTCCTCGCGGCGCTTCCCCAACCGTTCCGCCACCGCCTCGGCGTCGAGCTGGTCGGAAGCGAGCACCCGCACCGGGCCGATCGAAGCAACCGGATCGCCGCCGTCGGAGGAGATCTCGAAGCGGGCAAGGCGCCCCACGAACCCGGGCGGATCGACGCCTTCGATCCGCGCCGAGAGGATGCTGCCGGCCGGCACATCGACGAGGTCGCGCCAGGCGCGTAGGCGCTGGGTCAGGCCGATGCCGCCCTCGACGTCGGCCTCCGCCGAGTGGTCGATGAACGATTCGTCAGCCTGCGGAAAGGGGTGCACGACGAGGTGGCCGCGGCGGGCCGGGTGGAACGACCAGATCTCCTCGCTGACGAAGGGCATCACCGGGTGCAGCAGCCCGAGCAGCCGCTCCAGCGTCCAAAGCAGCGTCGCCGACACCTCCGCCTCGCCGTCATAGAGGCGCGGCTTGACGATCTCCAGGTACCAGTCGCAGAGGTCGCGCCAGAAGAAGGAGTAAGCCTCCTGCACGGCGTGGGCGAAGTCGTAGGTCTCCAGCTTCTCGGTCACCGAGGCGATCGTCCCCTCCAGCCGCGAGAGGATCCAGCGGTCCTCGACATGCAGCGGCCGCGGCGCCGGCTCGACCGCGGCGGCGTTGAGCAAGATCAATCTGCTCGCGTTCCAGAGCTTGTTGGTCAGGTCGCGGCCCTGCTCGACCTTGGCGTCGGAGAAGCGCACGTCCTGGGTCGAGGACATCGCCAGCAGCCCGAAGCGCAGGGCGTCGGCGCCGTGCACGTCGATTTCCTCCAGCGGGTCGATCCCGGTGCCGAGGCTCTTCGACATCCGCCGCCCGTCACGGGCCTGGATCACCGAGTGGACGTAGACGTCGCGGAAGGGGACGTCGCCGGCGAACTCGATCCCGGTCATCACCATCCGCGCCACCCAAAGGAAGAGGATCTCGCGGGCGGTGGTGAGGAAGCTGGTCGGGTAGAAGGCGCGCAGCTCCGGCGTATCCTCGGGCCAGCCCAGCGTCGCGAAGGGCCACAGCGCCGAGCTGAACCAGGTGTCGAGCACGTCTTCCTCCTGGCACAGCTCGCCGCCGCAGGCGCCGCAGCGCTCGGGCGCCTGCTCGGCGACGTAGGTCTCCTCGCAGGTGTCGCAGTACCAGACCGGAATCCGGTGGCCCCACCAGAGCTGCCGCGAGATGCACCAGGGACGGATCTCACGCATCCAGTCGAGGTAGACGCGCTTCCACTGGGCCGGCGCGATCCTCACCTCGTCGCGTTCGACGGCCTCGATCGCCGGCTTCGCCAGCTCGTCCATGCGGCAGAACCACTGCAGCGAGATCAGCGGCTCGATCCGCTCGCCGGAGCGGTGCGAGAAGGGGACCGAGTGGGCGTAGGGCTGCTCGTCGCGCAGCCGTCCCTCCTCGCGCAGGGCGGCGACGACCGCCTTCTGCGCCTCGGCGGCGCTCATTCCCGCGAAGTCGCCGACCGCCTCGGTGAGGCGACCGTCGGGCCCGATCACGACGATCTCCTCGAGCCCATGCTTGCGGCCGATCTCGAAGTCGTTGGGGTCGTGCCCGGGGGTGATCTTCAGCGCCCCGGTGCCGAACTCCGGGTCGACGTGCTCGTCGGCGATGATCGGCAGCCGGCGGCCGACCAGCGGCAGCAGACAGAACTGGCCGACCAGATCGCCGTAGCGCTCGTCACCGGGGTTCACCGCGACCGCGGTGTCGGCGAGCATCGTCTCCGGCCGCACCGTCGCCACGGTGAGGACGCGGTCGGAGCCCTCGACCGGGTAGTCGATCGAGTACAGCGTGTCCTCGACCTCGCGATTCTCTACCTCGAGGTCGGAGATCGCCGACTGCGAGCCGGGGTCCCAGTTGACGATGTAGAGGTCGCGGTAGATGTAGCCCTTGTCGTAGAGCCGCTTGAAGACGCGGTGGACGGCCTTTACGTACCCCGCGTCGAGAGTGAAGCGCTCGCGCTCGTAGTCGCAGGAGGCGCCGAGCCGCTTGTACTGCTCGACGATCCGCGAGCCGTACTCCTCTTTCCACTCCCAGACCCGCCTGACGAACTCCTCGCGGCCGAGATCCTGGCGGCTCTTGCCTTCTGCCCGCAGCCCCTTCTCGACCACCGACTGGGTGGCGATGCCGGCGTGGTCGGTGCCGAGGACCCAGAGCGTGTTGCGACCCCGCATCCGGTTCATCCGCACCAGCGCGTCCTGCATCGAGCCGTTCAGCGCGTGGCCCATGTGCAGCACCCCGGTCACGTTCGGCGGCGGGATCGCCACCGAGAAGTTCTCCTCCGGGCTGCCCTCGGCCTCGGGGTGGAAATAACCGCCCTCCATCCATTCCGCAAAGACCCGCCCCTCGACCTCTGAAGGGTCGTAGCGAGTCGTCTCCTCCAGCTTTTTCCTGTCCACCGCGCTCATCGCGGCGAGTCTAGATAGCCGCGTACGTGCATGGGGGTCGGGTGACCCTCAACCGAACCTCCCCGCAGTTCGTGAGGGCGAGGGTCACCCGACCCCCACTCCACCTACGCGGATTCCTCGCTCAGCCCGTCCTCAGCTTTGCCGATGTCCTGCGGCGCCGCCTCAGTGACAAGCGTCGGCCGCCGCCCCTGGGAGATCGTCTCCTTGGTCACCACGCACTTAGTGACGTCGCGGCGCGAGGGCAGTTCGAACTGGACATCGAGCAGCGTCTCCTCGAGGATCGAGCGCAGGCCGCGGGCGCCGGTCTCCCGCTCCAGAGCCTTGTCGGCGATCGCCGCCAGACTGTCCTCAGAGAAGACCAGCTCGATGTCGTCGAACTCGAAGAAGCGCTGGAACTGGCGGGTGAGAGCGTGCTTGGGCTCGGTCAGGATCGTGGTCAGGTCGTCGCGGCTGAGCTGGTGGATCGCCGTAATCACCGGCAGGCGGCCGATGAACTCGGGGATCAGGCCGTATTCGATGAGGTCCTCGGGCAGCACCTGCTCGAACCATTCGCCGGCGTCCTTCTTTTCCCGCGCGGAAATCGCCGCGCCGAAGCCGATGCCACGGTCGCCGACCCGGCGCTCGATCACCTTGTCGAGCTCGGCGAAGGAGCCGCCGCAGATGAAGAGGATGTTGGTGGTGTCGATCGTCAGGAACTCCTGGTGGGGGTGCTTGCGCCCACCCTGCGGCGGCACCGAGGCGGTGGTCCCCTCGAGGATCTTCAGCAGCGCCTGCTGGACGCCTTCGCCGGAAACGTCGCGGGTGATCGACGGGTTGTCGGCTTTGCGGGCGATCTTGTCGATCTCGTCGATGTAGATGATTCCCGTCTCGGCCTTTTTGACGTCGTAGTCGGCGGCCTGAATCAGCTTCAGGAGGATGTTCTCGACGTCCTCGCCGACATAGCCGGCCTCGGTTAGTGCCGTGGCGTCGGCGATCGCGAAGGGGACGTTGAGGATCCGGGCCAGGGTCTGGGCGAGCAGCGTCTTGCCGCAGCCGGTCGGCCCCAGCATCATGATGTTCGACTTCTGCAGCTCGACCTCGGTCTCTTCGGACTGGGCGATCTGGACCCGCTTGTAGTGGTTGTAGACGGCGACGGCGAGGGAGCGCTTGGCGGCCTCCTGGCCGACCACGTACTCCTCCAGCACATCGTGGATTTCCTGCGGCTTCGGCAGGTTCTCCAGCTCGAAGGCGGGCGCAGCCGTCAGCTCCTCGTCGATGATCTCGTTGCAGAGGTCGATGCACTCGTCGCAGATGTAGACGCCGGGGCCGGCGATCAACTTCTTGACCTGGCGCTGCGACTTGCCGCAAAAGCTGCAGAGAAGCTGCTCGTTCGAGTCTGTGGGACGTGCCAGCGGAATCCCCTCCTAACGGGACGATCTATGACCTCCGGCAGGCCCGAACAGCTTAATCGGGGCGCCAAGCCGGGTTGTGGGGTCGTTTTACTTCGCGAGGGCGGCGGTCCCTGCTCGTGATTCACGCCTTGCGTACCCGCGCTACGGTGGAACCGTGCCAGCCGAGCTCCAGATCGCCCCGATCGAGGCCAGCGAATACGAGCGGCTACTGCCCCTGATCGCCGCCTACCAGCGCTTCTACGAGGTCAAGGCGATCGACGAGGAGCGCAACCGTTACTTCTTCCGCCGCTTCCTCGCCCCTAGCGAGGACGGGATGCTGCTCGGCGCCCGCGAGGGCGGGGAGATCGTCGGCTACGCCTGCCTCTACTGGCACTTCTCCTCGCTGAGCGCGGCCGAGTCGGTGCTGATGAACGACCTCTTCGTCAGCGAGGCGGCCCGCGCCCGCGGCGTCGGCCGCGCCCTGATCGAGGCCAGCGCCGCCGTCGCCCGCGAACGCGGCGCCCCCCATCTCGAGTGGTCTACCCGACCCGACAACCTCACCGCCCAGCGCCTCTACGACAGAACCGGCGCCGAGCGTTCCGAGTGGGTCGAGTACGAGCTGGGGCTGTGACCCCGCCGACGAGAGCTGCATTTGTCATCTGTGAGATGTAAAAGGCAACTCGTGGTGACCTTCGACCACGCGAAGCCTGACGACCCCGAGGTGCTGGCGCTCTTCGAGCCCTTCATCCGCGAGGCGGACGGGCCGCTCGGAATCGAGATCGACATCGAGGCCGAGATCGCGGCGGGGCCGCCGGCGGACCTCGTTCCACCCAACGGGCTGCTCCTGCTGGCCCACGTCGACGGGGCGCCGGCGGGGATCGGCGGCGTCCGCTACCTGGACACGGAGTTCGCCGAGGTGAAGAGCATGTTCGTCTACCCCGCCTTCCGCGGCTTCGGGCTCGCCCGGCGGCTGCTCGCCGCGCTGGAGGCCATCGCCAGCCGGCGCGGCTGCCGGGCGATCCGGCTCGACACCTCCGCCTACCTGACCCCGGCGGTCGCCCTCTACCGCGCCGCCGGCTACCGCGAGGTGGCGCCCTATAACTCCAATCCCAAGGCCGACCTCTGGTTCGAGCGTCAGCTGTAGCGGTCCCAGCGGCGCAGGTCCGGCTCGGGGTCGATCGGGACGCCGTGGACGTGGATCTCGAAGTGAAGGTGGCAGCCGACGCTGATCGCATTGCCGGTCTCGCCGACGGCGCCGACTCGCTCGCCCTCCCAGACCCGCTCGCCCCTGTGCACCAGCGGCGGCCGTGGCAGATGCGCGTAGAAGTAGCTGCGCCGCTCGCCTTCGCCGTGGATCAGCAGGTAGTTGCCGTAGAGAACCGGGTCGTAGCCGACGCGCAGGACGCCGCCATTGGCGACGGCGACCAGCTCGGTCCCGCAGGCGGCGACGACGTCGAAGCCCTCGTGGGTGCGGCCGCCGTTGCGCGGGACGCCGAATTCGCCGACGGCGCCGCGGACGCCGTGCGGGCCCTGGACCGGGAAGACGTGGCCGTAGTAGGGGACGCCGCCGGCGCGGCTGACGATGCGCGCCGTGGCCCGGGCGGCCAGGGTGAGGAGAAAGACGAGGGCGAGAAGGGTCGGGCGTTTCAGTGGTGCTCGATGACGCGGTCGACGATGTTGTACTCGACCGCCTCCTCGGCGCTCATGAAGTAATCGCGGTCGGTGTCTTTGGTGACCTTCTCGAAGGGCTGGCCGGTGTGGTGGGCGATGATCTCGTCGAGGCGGCGGCGGACGTCGATGATCTCTTTGGCGTGGATCTCGATGTCGGTCGCCTGGCCCTGGAACCCGGCCGAAACCTGGTGGATCAAGACCTTCGAGTTGGGCAGCGCCATCCGCTTGCCGGCGGCGCCGCCGCTGAGCAGCAGCGCCCCCATGCTCATCGCGACGCCGACGCAGATCGTCTGCACGTCGGGCTTGATGAACTGCATCGTGTCGTAGATCGCCAGACCGGCGTAAACGGAGCCGCCGGGCGAGTTGACGTAGATGCTGATGTCCTTGTCGGGGTCCTCGGACTCCAGGTGCAGGAGCTGGGCGACGATCAGGTTGGCGATGTCCTCGGTGACCGGGGTGCCGAGGAAGACGATTCGCTCGTTCAGCAGGCGCGAGTAGATGTCGAAGGCGCGCTCGCCGCGCGAGGTCTGCTCGACCACCATTGGCACCAGAGGGCTCATGGCGGGCACTCTATAGAAGGGCTCAGGCGCGGCCCTAGACGGGGGAGGGCGTTGACAGAGCGTTGCGGGGGAGGGGTCTGGTTGCCCTCCATTCGAATTTGTCGCGCCCGCTTCGCGGGCTGCTCCGGATGTTGCTGTCCGCCTATGGCGGACAGGAATCAGATTGCATATCGCCGCCTTCGGCGACATTCGAATGGAGGGCAACCAGACCCCTCCGACGACACGCGTCTTCGGAACGGCCGAAGGAGCGGAAGCTCCAAGACGAGCAAAGGAGCGGAACCCTTAGGCGAAGGAAGCCGTGACGGATGCACGCAAGCTCTCGAAGCTGTGACGCAGCTGCTAAGTGCGCTCGTGAGGAGGTGTCGATACCCCTCCCCGGGAATGTCGCGAAGCGGCGGAAATGCAATCCGATTCCTGCGCGCCATAGGCGCGCACCAACATCCGGAGCCGCCCGCGCAGCGGGCGCGACTGAATTCCCGGGGAGGGGTATCGACACCTCCCCCCGCCGCGCCCCTACTCAATCAGGCTGCGGCACCACAGGATGCTCGCCCGTCGGCGCCGGATCACCCGCGGCCGGCTCAACGTGCAGCTTCGGGAGGACCCGACTGAGCCAGTCGGGGAACCACCAGGCGCTCTTGCCGAAGAGCTGCATCACGGCGGGGACCAGGATCGAGCGGATGATCACGGCGTCGATGAAGACCGCCGAGGCGAGGCCGAGGCCGAAGAGTTTGATGACCCGGTCTTCGCCGATCATGAAGGAGGCGAAGACGGTGACCATGATCGCCGCGGCGGCGGTGATCACGCGGCCGGTCAGGGCCAGCCCCCGGGTGACCGAGCGGGTGGCGTCGTGGCTGTGCTCCCACTCCTCGTGGATGCGGGACATCAGGAAGACCTCGTAGTCCATCGAGAGCCCGAAGACGATCGAGAAGAGGAAGATCGGGAAGAAGGAGATGATCGGGCCGGAGCCGTCGACGCCGATCAGGCTCGCCCCCCAGCCCCACTGGAAGACGGCGACGATCAGGCCGAAGGCGGCGCCGATGCTGAGCAGGTTCATCACGATCGCCTTCAGCGGCACCAGGATCGAGCGGAAGACGATCATCAGCAGCAGCGCCGAGAGCAGCACGACGACGCCGATGAATAGCGGCAGCTTGTCGGAGATCGCATTGCCGAAGTCCTCGAAGATCGCGGTGATGCCGCCGACGTGCAGCTGGCCGCCGGTCTTGGCCTCGATCGGCGGCACGACGTCGCCGCGGATGTGGTCGAGCAGTTCGGTCGTCGCCTCGCTTTCCGGCGAGGTCGTCGGGTAGAGCTGGAATACGCCCGTATTTTCTTCGGGATTGAGCACGATCGGCGTCACTTTGGCGACGCCCTCTTCGCTGGCGAGGGTCTTGTGGAGGAGCACCAGGCTGTCGTCGTCGCCCTTGCTCGGCAGCGCCGCGACCATCGCGAAGGGGCCATTGAAACCGGGCCCGAAGCCTTCGGCGAGCAGGTCGTAGGCTTCGCGCGTCGTCGTCCCCGCGGGGTCGGTGCCGGCGTCGTTGGAGCCGAGCCGCAGCGACAGGGTGGGGATGCAGAGGACGAGCAGCAGCGCCCCGGAGAGCAGCGCCGCGACCCACGGCCGCCGCTGGACGAGGCGGCTCCAGCGGAACCAGCGGCTGTTTTCGTCGGTGCTGGTCCTGCGGCTGCCGAGGCCGGGGATGCGCAGCCGGTCGATCCGGTGACCGGCGATCGTCAGCAGCGCCGGCAGCAGCGTTAGCGCCGCGATCATCGTGAACAGCACCGCCAGCGCCGCCGCCATCGCGACGCCGTAGAGGAAGGTGATGCCGAGCAGCAGCATCCCCATCAAGGAGATGATTACGGTGATGCCGGCGAACAGAACCGCCCGGCCGGCGGTGTCGACCGCCGCGATCGCGGCGGGCCGCGGCTCCATTCCCTCGTCGAGCCCGTTGCGGAAGCGGGTGACGATGAACAGCGCGTAGTCGATGCCGACGCCGAGCCCGATCATCGCCGCCAGCTGGGGCGCGAACTCGGCGGTGTCGAAGACGTGGGTGCCGACCGTGACCAGGCTGAGGCCGACGCCGAGCGCGAAGAGGGCGGTGATCAGCGGCAGGCCCATCGCCACCAGCGAGCCGAAGGTCAGCAGCAGGATCACGATCGCGGCCAGCAGCCCGATCGCGAACGAGGAGTCGCCGCCTTCTTCCTGGCGGGCTTCCTCGATCGGCTGCCCCCCGAGCTCGATCTGGAGCCCGTTGCCGGCAACGGCCTGGGAGGTCGAGATCAGCTTCTTGGTGTCGTCTTTTTCGAGCTTGTTGCTGGTTACGTCGTACTGGACGGTCGCGTAGGCGATCTTGCCGTCCTTGCTGACCGCGCCGGCGCCATCGCCTTCGTAGGGGCTGGCAACTTCGCTGACGTGGGGCAGCTTGGCGACGCTTGCGAAAACGCCCTCCATCTTCCGTTTGACGGCCGCCGACTCGACTCCGCCGTCGGCCTTATAGACGATCGTCGCCGTGTCGCCGGACTGGGCCGGGAACTTATTTTCGAGCAGGTCGAAGGCTTCCTGGGAGTCGGAAGCGGGCAGTTTGAATTCTTCGCTGAAGTCGGAACCGACCGAGCTGGAGATCATGCCGACCCCGATCAGGGCGACGATCCAGCCGATGATCACAGTCTTGCGGTGGCCGGTGCACCAGGTGGCAAAGCTTCGCATTCGGCGGCACGCTAGCAACGGCGATTCGCGGCCGCGTCCCAGTCATCTTCGGCGGCGACTAGATTCCCCCGCAGATGCCCGATCCCTCGATCGCCCGGTTCCGGCGGGTAATCAGCTCCGCATACGCCTCGCTAGAGGCACGACGCCAGGAGGTCAACGACCTCAACGTCTTCCCGGTCGCCGACGGCGACACCGGCGACAACATGGCGATGACGCTGCGCGCCGTGATGGAGGAGCTCGATCGGCTCGACGGCATGGAGGTCGACGAGGTCGGCCGCACCGAGCTGGTCCAGGCCCTGGCCCGGGCGGCGCTGATGGGCGCGCGCGGCAACTCCGGCGTGATCCTCAGCCAGATCGTCCGCGGCGCCGCCGAGGAGCTGGCCAGCCGCCCCGGCGAGCTGGTCGACCCCGTGCTCGTCGCCGCCGCCTTCGCCAGCGCCGCCGACGCGGCATACGAGTCGGTGCGCGAGCCGGCTGAGGGAACGATGCTGACCGTCTTCCGCGAGATGGCTCACTCGCTGACCCGCCAGCTCGCCCACCTGCAGGCCGACAAACAGCGGCTCGGCCGCGACGTCAGCGACGAACAGCAGGACGCGATCCTGGCCGAGGTGCTGGAGCGGGCGATCGAGGACGGCGAGCGGGCGGTGGCGCGCACGCCCGAGCAGCTCGAGGTGCTGCGCGAATCCGGCGTCGTCGACGCCGGCGGCCACGGCCTAGTCCTGATCTTGGCCGGCGTCGTCGCCGGCCTGCGCGGCGACGATGCCGAGCTGCCCGAGGTATCCCACCACGCGGCGCCGCGGCTCAGCCTGCCCCACCATGAGGACAGCCGCTTCCGCTACTGCACCAACTTCATCGTCGCCGGCAGCGGCCTCTCCTCGCGCGATTTCCTGCCCCGGCTCGAGGGCCTCGGCGACTCGGTCCTCGTCGTCGGCGACGAGGCGACGCTCAAGGTCCATGTCCACACCGACGAGCCGGAGGCGGCGGTGGCGCTTTTCGAGGGCGCCGGCGAGGTGACCAAACTCGACGTTGCCGACATGCGCAAGCAGATGGCCGCGCGCAATGCCCGCCTTGCCGCCGGCCGCACCGGGGTACTGGCGGTGGCCGCCGGCGACGGCCTGGAGCGGCTCTTCGCCGAGCTCGGCGCCAACGTCGTCCCCGGCGGCGAGACGCTCAACCCCTCCACCTACGAGCTGCTGGCCGGGATCCACGGGGTGGCCGCGGACGAGGTGCTGGTCCTGCCCAGCTCCTCGAACGTCGTGATGGCGGCCGAGCGCGCCTGCGAGCTCTCCGAGAAGCCGGCTCGGGTAGTGATGGCGACATCCCAGCAGGCCAGCCTGCTGGCGCTGGTCGAGCTCGATCCTGGCGCCAGCGCCGACGAGAACAGCGAGCGCTTGGCCGCCGCGCTCGACGGCGTCGCGATCGGCGGCGTCGCCCCGGCGGCCCGCGACGACGCCCAGGGTCGCTTCAAGCAGGGCGATGCGGTCGGTTTCGCCGACGGTGAGATCGTCGCCTGGGGCGGCTCCGGCTCGACCCTGACCAAGACGCTCCAGCACCTCGCCGAGGGGGCGGAGATCGTCACCGTAATCGCCGGCGAAGGGGCGCCGATCCCGCTCTCGGAGATCGACACCCACGTGCCTGCCGGCGTCGAGGTGGAGACCCACGAGGGGGGCCAGCCGAGCTGGTGGTGGCTGCTCGCCGCCCAGTAGTGGTCCGTCTGGGATTCGCCGGGTGGGCCACCAGGTGAGATCGTTCGCGGGAATCCGTGAGCTGAGCCGCGTCGATCTCCGCGACGCCCCCGTCCACTGGCCCCGGCCCAGCGTCCTCGACGTCTCGATCCAGGCCCTCGACGGCGTCGGCCCCAAGCTCGCCGCGGCGGCGGCGGAGGCCGGCATCCACACCGCCGGCGACGTCCTCTATCGCTTCCCGCACAGCCACCGCGACCGCACGATCCAGCCGTTGGCCGAGCTCGAGGACGGCCAGACCGGGAGCGTTCTCGTCGAGGTGCTCGGGAGCAGGCCGCGGCCGTTCCGCAAAGGCCGCATCACGATCACCAGCGTCAAAGTCGGCGACGAAAGCGGCCACATCCGCGCGACTTGGTTCAACCAGCCGTGGATTGCCGACAAATTGGACCCCGGTGCTCGCTTGCTCCTGACTGGCAAACGCACCAGCAAAGGCTTTGGGGTCAGCGAGTACGAGATCGTCGGGAAAACCGGTTCTGACCCAGAGCGAGGCGGGGCTGACCCGGAGGAGAGTCCTGCGGGCGGGCGAGGGCGTCCGTTCTCGGACTCTCCTCCGGGTCAGGACCAGCGCACGGGTGGGTTTGTGCCAGTTCACCCTGCCACCGAGGCGCTGCGGCCCCAGCGATTGCGGGACTGGGCGAAGCAGGCGTGCAGGTGGGCACCAAACACGGTCGAGGGGCTGCCGGCGGAGCTGCGTGCCAGGCGGCACCTGGCGGGGATCGGCGACGCGATCAAGGCGGCGCATTTCCCGGCCGACCGGGAAGAAGCAGATGCGGCGCTGGAGCGGATCGCCTTCGAGGAGCTGTTCCTCTATCAGGCGATCCTGGCGACGCGCAAACGGACGCACCGGACCGCCCGCCCGGCGCCGCGGCTGGGCCGCCCCGGCGAGCCGGTCGGCCGCTGGGTCGACTCGCTGCCGTTCGAGCCGACCGCCGACCAGCTCAGCGCCTTCGACGAGATCGACGCCGACCTCGACTCCGGCGAGCCGATGCAGCGGTTGCTGATGGGGGAGGTCGGTTCGGGCAAGACGGTGGTCGCCGTCTACGCGATGCTGCGCGCCCTCGAAGCCGGCTACCAGGCGGTGCTGATGGCGCCGACCGAGACCCTCGCCGAGCAGCACGCGCTCACCCTCGGCCGCCTGCTGGCGGCCGAGGCGACCCCCTTCGCGCTGTTGACCGGGGCGACGCCGGCTTCGACCCGCAAGCGAGCCCTGAACCAGCTCGCCAGCGGCGAGCTGGGACTAATCTTGGGCACCCACGCGCTGATCGAGCCGACCGTCGAGTTCGCCCGGCTTGGCCTCTGCGTGGTCGACGAGCAGCACCGCTTCGGCGTCGAGCAGCGCCGCGCCCTTAATTCCAAGGGGGTCGAGGGGATGGCTCCGCACGTCCTCCACATGACCGCGACGCCGATCCCGCGGACCCTCTCGCTGACCGCCTACGGCGACCTCGACACCACCGCCCTGCACGAGCTGCCGGCCGGGCGCAAGCCGGTTGAGACCTGGCTGGTCGGCGAGGATCGCCGCGCCGGTGCCTATGACTTCCTGCGCGCGCGGCTCCGCGAGGGCCGCCAGGCCTTCGTCGTCTGCCCGCTGGTCGCCGAGTCGGAGAAAATTCAGGGCAAGGCGGCGGAGGTGGAGGCGGAGCGGCTGCGCGCCGGCGAGCTGCGGGACTTCGAGGTCGGCGTCCTGCACGGGCAGATGCCCTCGGCCGAGAAGGCCGAGGCGATGCGGGCGTTCGCGGCGGGGGAGACCGACGTGCTGGTGGCGACGACCGTAATCGAGGTCGGGATCGACGTCGCCAACGCCACGGTGATGGTGATCGAGGGGGCCGAGCGCTTCGGGGTCTCCCAACTGCACCAGCTGCGCGGCCGGGTCGGGCGCGGCGAGCATCCCTCGCAGTGCCTGCTGTTCCCAGAAGAGATGGGCGGGATGGCGAAGCGCCGGCTCGAGGCGGTGGCCGGCGAGCGCGACGGCTTCAAGCTCGCCGAGGTCGACCTCAGCCTGCGCGGCGAGGGGGAGATCCTCGGCACCCGCCAGCACGGCCTGCCGCGCTTCGCCGTCGCCGAGCTGCCCGAGGACACCCCCACCCTGATCGCGGCCCGGGAAGAGGTGCTGGCGCTGCTGCGCCGCCACGGCTCGCTCGCCGATCCGGCCCTGGGCCCGCTGCTCGATGCCGCCCGCCGGCGCTTCGGTGCCGGTGCCGCCGACCCGATTCCCCTCTAATAGGGAAATGCGCGTGATTGCCGGAGAGCTCGGTGGGCAGAGTCTGGTCGCCCCGCGGGGCTGGAAGGTCCGCCCGACCTCCGACCGCGTCCGCGAGGCGATCTTCTCCGCCCTGGGCGAGCGCGTCGCCGCCGCCTCGGTCCTCGACCTTTACTGCGGCACCGGCGCCCTCGCGATCGAGGCGCTCTCGCGCGGCGCTGCGCGGGCCGTCCTCGTCGACCGCGACACCCGGCCGGCGCTCGGCAACGTCGAGCGGCTTGGCCTGCGCGAGCGGGCTGAGCTGGTCCGGGGCGACGTCGGACGCTGGCTGGCCGCGCCTCCCGAGGGCGCCGCCGCGTCTCAGTTCGACCTCGTCTTCGTCGATGCCCCCTATAAACTCGCCGACCGCGTGGCCGAGGATCTCAACACCCACTTGCCCCGACTGCTCGCCAACGGTGGCCGGGCGATCGTCGAGAGCGGCGCCGGGCGCCCGCTCCGCATCGACTGCTTGGAATCGCTGCGCCAGCGCCGCTACGGCGCCGCCGACGTCTCCATCTACGGAAGGGCGGGCGAGTGAGCGAGCGCAACGGCACCGTCGTCTGCCCGGGCAGCTACGACCCGGTCACCAACGGCCACATCGACATCATCACCAGGACCTCGAACGTCTTCGACCGCGTCGTCGTCGGCGTCGTCAACAACCCGGTGCGCAAGCAGAAGACGCTCTTCAATGCCGAGGAGCGTCGCGATTTCATCGCCGCGGCGACCGCGGACCTGCCCAACGTCGAGGTTCAGATCTTCGCCGCGCTGCTGGTCGAGTTCGCCCGCGACAACGGTGCCAAGGCGATCGTCAAGGGCCTGCGGGCGATCTCCGACTTCGAGTACGAGTTCGAGATGGCGCAGCTCAATCGCAAGCTCGATCCCGGCATCGAGAGCATCTACGTGATCGCTTCTCCGCACTACAGCTTCCTTTCCTCGACCGGGGTCAAGGAGATGGCCACCTTTGGGGGGGACGTGTCCGACCTCGTCCCGGGCCCGGTGGCCGTAGCGCTCGCCGACCGCCTGGACGACAGGTAGGCTTTCCGCCAAGCGCCGGCCCCTGTGGGCGACGGCTTGCAAAAAACGACCTGGATAACGGCATCTTCACTAAATCCCCCGCATACACGTAGGCTTACGACCTGCAAATGGACGTTCTCGTTCTCATAGACAAGCTGGACGACGTCGTCCACAACGCCCGCCCCGTCCCTCTGACGGATCAGGTGCGTGTGGACCGCGAGGAGATCTACGACCTCCTCGACCAGATGCGCGCGACGATCCCCGAGGAGATCAAGCAGGCGCGCTGGATCGTCAAGGAGCGCCAGGAGATGCTCGCCGAAGCCAAGCGCGAGGCCGAGCGGATCGTCAAGGAGGCGCGCGAGCGCCAGACGCAGCTGACCAGCGAGCAGCAGGTCGTCAAGGAGGCCGAGCGCGCCGCCGAGGACATCATCGAGGACGCCCGCGCCCGCGAGCGCGAGATCCGGCTCGGCGCGGAGGACTACGCCGACGAGATCCTCAACACCCTCGAGGTCAACCTCTCGAAGTTCATCGCGGCCGTCCAGCGCGGGCGCGAGCGCCTGCAGGGCAAGGACGAGCCCGCCGAAGTCGCCTAGTCGCGGAGCGTCTTCGCTCCGGCGCACCACGCCTCGGCCTGCTCGCGGTCGAGCACGTCCCAGTCGCCTGACGCCTTCTGCAGCCGCGCGAGCGGGAGCGTCCTCGCCGCCGCGGCGACCACCAGGTTGCCCGTGCGCCGGCCGGCCAGCACCGTGCGCGGCGCGAGGAGCACGGTCTCGGGGAAGGCCGCAAGGACGGTCGCCGTCGCCCGCTGGGCGAGGCGCATCGGCTTCTCGTCGATGAGATTGACCGCGTAGACGCCCGCCGGCCGCAGGACGCGGCGGACGTGGTCGAGGAAATCGGCCGTCGTGAGGTGGCGCGGCACGTGCGGCCCGTGGAAGACGTCGGTGACGACGAGGTCGTAGTGGCGTCGCGGCGCGCCCTCGACCGCGGCCCGCGCGTCGCCGGTGCGGATGCGCATCGCCGCGCCGAGCTCCTCGCGGGCGAGACGGACGACGTCGGGATGGAGCTCGACGACGTCGGCGCGCGAGCCGGGGCGCGTCGCGGCGACGTAGCGCGGCAGCGTGCAACCGCCGCCGCCGAGGTGCAGGACGTCGAGTGCCCGCCCGGTCGGCGCGGCGACGTCGACGACGTCGGCCAGCCGGCGCACGTAGGGAAACTCGAGATGGGTCGGGTCCGCCAGGTCGACGTAGGAGGCCTCGACGCCGTCGAGCACGAGCGTCCGCCCGCTCGGCCGTGCGCTGTCGACGACCACGCGCGCGTGGGGCGTGGCCGCGTCAGCCAAGCAGCGCCTCGCGGAAGACGCGGCCCTCGTCGGCGAGCGCGCGCAGCCATGTCGTCTCGCCGGCCTGCAGGATGCGGCGCTTGACCTCCCGCGCGGCGGGCGAGGTCGCGATCTGCGCCGCCATCGCGTCGCCCGCGGCGACGACATCGTCGTGGATCGCAGCGACGACGCCGAGCTCGAGCGCGGCGCGCGCGTCGAGGACCTCGCCGGTCAGGCAGAGCCGCCGCGCGAGCGCAGGTGGCAGCGCGGACAGCGCCGCGGAGTAGGGGGGCGGGATGTGCCGGCCGACCTCGGGAAACCCGAAGGTCGCGCCCGGCGCCGCGAGGCGCACGTCGCACAACAGCGCGAGGCCGAAGCCGCCGGCGACGGCGGGGCCGTTGACCGCGGCGACGGCGGGCAC
>DATBDU010000037.1:0-12236 GCA_036269775.1 Solirubrobacterales bacterium | reverse complement strand
TGCGTGGGGGAGGTGATGACCTCGATGGTGTCCCCCGACTTGAGGCGGTGCTTGAGCGGCACGATCTTGCCGTTGACCTTGGCGCCCACGCATTTGTTGCCGACATTGGTGTGCACGGCATAGGCGAAGTCGAGCGGGGTCGCCCCGTGGGTCAGCACCTTGACCTCGCCGCGCGGGGTGAAGACGAAGACCTCGTCCTCGAAGAGGTCGACCTTGAGCGACTCGAGGAACTCGGCGGGGTCCTGTTCGCCCTCGGCCTCGACCAGCTGCCGCAGCCAGGTCATCTTCTCCCGCTTCGGGTCCTCGGCGCCGCCCTCTTTGTAGGCGACGTGGGCGGCGATGCCGTACTCGGCGAGCTTGTGCATTTCCTCCGTCCGGATCTGGATCTCGAGCGGCTTGCCCTCGGGGCCGATCACCGTCGTGTGCAGCGCCTGGTACATGTTGGCCTTCGGCATCGCGACGAAGTCCTTGAAGCGCCCGGGCAGCGGCTTCCAGAGCGAGTGGATCACGCCGATCGCGCCGTAGCAGTCCTTCACCGAGCCGACGATCACCCGCATCGCGGTGAGGTCGAAGATCTCGTTGAACTCGCGGCCCTTCTTGGCCATCTTCGTGTAGATCGAATAGAAGTGCTTGGCGCGGCCGGAGATCTCGGCCTCGATGCCGACCTCTTCCAGCTCTTCGGCGAGGAACGCGCCCGCCTCGGTGACGTAGTTCTCGCGCTCGTCGCGCTGCTGGGCGACCAGCTGTTTGATCTCCGCGTACTTGCGGGGGTGGAGCGTCGCGAAGGCGAGGTCCTCGAGCTCCCACTTGATCGCGTGGATCCCGAGACGGTGCGCGAGCGGGGCGTAGATCTCCAGCGTCTCGTGCGACTTCAGCGTCTGTTTCTGCTTCGGCAGGGCGCCGAGCGTGCGCATGTTGTGGAGACGGTCGGCCAGCTTGATCAGGATCACCCTGACGTCGGTGGCCATCGCCACCATCATCTTGCGATAGTTCTCGGCCTGGCGCTCGTCGCGGCTCTCGAACGACATCCCGGTCAGCTTGGTGACGCCGTCGACCAGCTGGGCGATCTCCTCGCCGAATTCCTCGCGGACGTCGTCGAGGCTGGCGCTGGTGTCCTCGACGGTGTCGTGGAGCAGGGCGGCGCAGAGCGTCTCGGTGTCGAGCCGCATACCGGCACAGACCTGGGCGACCCCAACCGGGTGGGTGATGAACTCGTCGCCCGAGTGGCGCATCTGGTCGGCGTGGCGCTCGCAGGCGAAGTCGAAGGCGCGCTCCAGCGCGGCACGGTCGATCCGCGCCACCGCCACGGCAGTGCCGCCGGAACCGTTGCCGTTGCCGTTGACGCTCAGCGAGGAGTCGAACTCCTCGACCACGGCGAAGAGGTCGGCGAGGAGCTCTGAGTGCTCTACGGCTGCTTGGGTCTTTCGAGGTATGGCTGAGCCTCCGAGTGGTCTGCTCTATAGGCGCGGAACGCGGCTGAGCGCTCCAGATCCGTCCCCTCTGAGGATACGACCCCGACGGCACCAGCGCCGCCGCTGGGCTCTCCTGAGACCAATCCCAGCTCGGCGAGAACGCGGAAACAGCGCGCCGCCGCCTCCGGGCAGAGCGGATGCGCGCCGCCGCCGGCGAGGGCCTGGCGCAAGTCACCTCCACTCGCTTCCCCAGCCTCGCGCAGGCGCCGAAAGACGCCGGCCACCGCCGCTCGAGAGGCGTGCCGCTCGTCGGATGCGGAGACCGCAAAGCCCTGCTCCGCCTCGCTCCAGAGCCGGTGCAGGAAGCCGGGCTCGGCGCCATTCCTGGCGCTCCCACAGCGATCCTCATCGACCTTTCCGCGGGGCGGGTCGACCATGACCACGTGCTCGAAGGACGCGGGCAGCTGCGGCACGGCCGCCAGCGCCGCGTAATCGGTCAGCGCCAGGCCGCCGTCGCCGCGCGCCGCCAGGCCGGCAAGCGCCTCGCGGCCGCAGCGGTGGCAGGCGATCAGCGCCGCGCCGCCGTTGAAGCGGGCCAGGCCGGTCGCACCGCTGGCCAGCGGTGCCCGCCGCGAGGCGTCGGCGCAAACCGCGAGCACGCCGGCGCCGCTGGAGACCAGCTCGGCGATCGTCGCGTTGGTGGAGCCGCCGCCGGGGACCACGAGGCGGGCCCTCGGCCCGATCGTCTCGACGGCTGCGGTCCCCGCGCCGAGGTCACGGCCCAACTCAGACTCGAACCGAAGCCACCACTCCTCGTCCCCGCAACCGCAGGGATGCGGCGAAACCGCGTCCCCGGGGGCATCCTCGAGCGGGTAGAGCTCGTTGAGGACGACGCGTGGCTCGACCGAGCCATTCCAGTGATTGACCTCGAGCCGCACCGCGGCGTCGACCGAGTCCTCGTCCTCGACGCCGAGGCTGGAGCGGCCGAAGGCCACGCCGAGGGCGCGGTGGGCGCCGCTGTGGAGGCTGAAGCGGGCGTGCTTGCCCTCCCCCATCGTCCGCACGTCGCTGACCCGCGCCGAGGGGACCATCAGCCGCACCCCCGGGTTGCCCATCCCGAAGGGGGCGAGCTGGCCCAGCTCCTCGGCCAGGTCGAGGCCGAGGCTGACGCCGCCGACCATGGCGTCGATCCGCGCGGTACGCCGCAGGTCCTCGGGGCCTAGGACCGCGACCGCGTGGGCGGCGAAGGCCTCGCGAAATGCATCGAGATTCTCGGCCCGCAGCGAGAGGCCGGCGGCGGCGCGATGACCGCCGAAGCTGACCAGGTGCTGGGAGCAAGCCTCCAGCGCGGCGTGCAGGTCGAAGCCAGGGATGCTGCGGCCGCTGCCACGGCCGCCGCCCTCGCCGTCGAGCGAGACGACGACGACCGGGCGATGGTGGCGCTCGACCAGCCGCGAGGCGACGATCCCGACTACGCCGGGATGCCAGTCCTCGCCGGCCAAGACGAGCCCCGGCGCTTCGCGCAGGCGCTCCGGCAGCTCCCGCCGCGCCGCCTCCGCCGCCGTGTCGACCTCGCGCTCCCGAGCCCGCCGCTCCGAATTCGCGCGGCCCAGCTCCGCCGCAATCTCCTCGGCCCTTGCCTCGTCCTCGGTCAACAGCAGCTCAACCCCCGCATCGGCCCGATAGAGACGCCCAGCAGCATTGATCCGCGGCGCCAACCGAAACGCCAGATCGCCCTCATCCAGCCGCGTCGGCTCACATTTCGAAGCCGCCATCAACGCCCGCAGCCCAAGCCGCCGCGTCCTGCGCATCTCCTCCAACCCCCGCTTCACCAATGCCCGGTTCTCGCCGATCAACGGCACCACATCCGCCACCGTCGCCAGCGCGACGAGATCGAGATCCGGCTGTGCATCGGGTGAGGCGTCAGGGGTGGGGTCCCCAGGAACTCCGCGCGAAGTCGCGCCTGGGGACCCCACCCCTGACGCCTCTCGCAGCGCGCAAGCGAGCTTCCAAGCCACCGCCGTCCCACACAACGACGCAAACGGGTAATTGCTGATTTCCGGGTGCAGGATCGGGCAGTCCGGCAGCTCGTCGCCCGCCTGGTGGTGATCGGTGACGATCGTCTCGATCCCCAGCTCGCGCGCCAGCCGCACCTCCTCGACCGCGGTCACCCCGCAGTCGACGGTGATCAGCAACTTCGTCCCCCGCTTCGCCAACTTCTCGATGTTCGGGGCACTGAGCCCGTAGCCGTCGCCGATCCGGTCCGGGATCAGCCAGTCGCACTCGGCGCCCAGCTCGCGCAGGGTCGAGACCATGATCGTCGTCGCGCAGACCCCGTCGACGTCGAAGTCGCCGTGGACAGTGATCCCCTGGCCGGCGGCGATCGCGGCTCGAACTTGAGCGACGATCGTCTCCATCGAGTCGAAGGCCGAGGCCGGATGGGTCTCGTCGGCGGCGAGGAAGGCCCGCGCCAGCTCCGGCGTGCGGTAGCCGCGGCGCACCAGGGTCACGGCAACCGGCTCGCTGAGCTTGAGGTCATCGGCGACGGCCCGTGCCTCAGCGTAGGAGTAGGGCTCGGCGGTGAACGCTTTCAGGGTTTCCAGCACGCAACCAGGCTAGGAAGCCCGGCGGCGTCAAAACCGCCGCAAAGGTGCCGAAAATGGGGCCGAAAGCTAGGAGGCCCCTCCTCCTACCAGCTAGTCGAGCTGCTCTTCGGAGCGCAGGCCGATCGCGTAGATGATTCCGAGGCCAATCGCCACGCCGGGGATCGCCGTCAGCGCCGTCGCCAGATCGGTGTCGCCGAGCCCTTTGCCGCTGATCAGCTCGACGATCAAGCCGAAGAGAATCGCGCCGACCACGGCGCCGAGGAAGGCACCGACGATGCCCTGCCAGAAATGGTCGGGCAGGAAAACGGTGAAGTGCCAGAGGGCGATTCCCATCGTGAACCAGACGAGCAGTGCCATCGGGCTAACGTCTCCTTCCGTGCTTGCGGCGGGCCTGGCGGCGCGCCTTGCGCTCGGCGTTGCGCTGGCGGCGCTCGGCGGAGGCGGCGTCGGCCTCGCCGTTGGTGGCCGGATCGCCGCCGTTGCCCTCGACCGGCCGCTCGGCGGTGGCGATGGCCCCTGCCTGGGGCTGGGCCTCGGGCTGTTCCGTCTCGGCGGCGATCTCCGCTTCGCTCTCCTCGTCACCGCCGAGGTCGGCCGTGACGACATCGTCGGCGAAAGCCGGCACGCTGCCGTCGGCCTGAGCGATGTGCAGACGGCGCCGCACGAAGCCGGGCTCGCGTTCCTTCCAGGCGGTCAGGACCGGCGAGGCGATGAAGATCGACGAGTAGGTGCCGGAAGCGATCCCGACCAGCATTGCGAAGGCGAAGTCCTGCAGGGTCGCACCGCCGAAGATCAGCAGCGAGGTGACCGCGAGCATGGTCGAGAAGCTGGTCGCCAACGAACGCGTCAGCACCTCGCTCATCGAGCGATTGACGATCTGGGAGAACGCCGCCCGTGGCATCCGCGGCACGTTCTCGCGTATTCGGTCGAAGACGATGATCGTGTCGTAGATCGAGTAGCCCAAAATGGTCAGGAAGGCGGCGACGGTGCCGCTGCTCACCTCTTTCCCCGTCAACGAGTAGACGCCGGCCGTGATCAGGATGTCGTGGAAGATCGCAATCAGGACCGGCACCGCGAACTTCGGGTCGAAGCGCAGCGCCACGTAGCCGCAGATCACCAGCAGCGAGAAGATCAGCGCCTTGAGGGCACTGCTGGCGACCTGCTGGCCGAAGGTCGGGCCGACGCTGGTGCTGTCGAAGCCGTCGGCGACGATCCCGTATTCATCGCTGAGCGCGTTCTGGGCCTCTTTGACCGTGCCGGGAACCAGCTCGCGGGTCTGGATCTGGAAGACGTTCTTGCCGAAGACCGGATCTGAGACCTGCTGGATCTCCTCGCCGCTGACCCCGATCGAATCGAGGGTGTCGCGCACGCCTTCCTCGTCGGTGGGTTTTTCGAGCGCCACCTTGACCCGGGTACCGGACTCGAAGTCGATGCCGAAGTTGAGCTGCTTGGTTGCCAGGGCCAGGGCACCGACCAGCAGGATGCAGCCGGAGATCGAGAAGAACCAGCGGCTCGCCCCCATGAAGTCGAAGTGCCAGCGCACGCCTTTGCCGCCGGCGCCGAGCGCGCTCGGCGAGCTCAACAGGCGGGAGCGGCTCATGCTGCCGAGCAGCGCCTGGGTGAAGACGACCGCGGT
The DNA here is from genome assembly GCA_036269775.1 of Solirubrobacterales bacterium. Taxonomy (GTDB): domain Bacteria; phylum Actinomycetota; class Thermoleophilia; order Solirubrobacterales; family 70-9; genus VAYN01. The sequence continues at coordinate 6,582 of DATBDU010000037.1, read as the reverse complement.
CAGCAACGAGACGATCGTGCCGACTCCGAGGGTGAAGGCGAACCCTTTGACGCCGGAGGTCGCCAGCACGAAGAGGATGAAGGCGGTCAGCAGGGTTACGACGTTGGCGTCGATGATCGTGCTGATCCCGCGTTTGTAGCCAGCGCCGATCGCGCTCGACATCGAGCGCCCTGCCCGCACCTCCTCCTTTATTCGCTCGAAGATGACGATGTTCGAGTCGGCCGCGACCCCGATCGTCAGCACCAACCCGGCGATCCCCGGCAGGGTCAGGGTGATCGGGATCAGGTTGATCAGGGCGAAGAAGATCACCCCGTAGGCGGCCAGGGCGATCGAGGCGATCAGGCCGAGGAAGCGGTAGTAGAGGAGCAGGAAGATGACGACCAGCGCCAGGCCGATGATTCCGGCCTTGATCCCCGCGTGCAGGGCCTGCGTGCCGAGGGTCGCCGAGACCTGGGTCTGGCTGATCAGCTTGAGGTTGATCGGCAGGGCGCCGATCTGCAGGATCGTCGCCAGATCCTGGGCCTCGGTCGGGCTGGAGAAGCCACCGGAGATCTGGGCGCCGGTACGGCCGTCGATCCCGTCGGGGTTTTCGGCGAAATTGATGATCGGCCGGGTTTTGACTTCGTTGTCGAGGACAACCGCGAAATGCCCCGAGAGCGCCGCCGCCTGTTCGCCGCTGACCGGTCCAATCGCCGACGCCTGGCCGCGCTGGGCGATCTGGCGGGTGACTTCCTGGAAGGCGTCGCGACCCTTGTCGGTGAAGCCGAAGGAGACGTTGGGTTCGTTGAATTCGCCGAATTCCTGCTTCGGATTGGTGATGTCGGTGCCCGACAGCGCCGGGTCGTCCTTGAGCGCGTACCAGCCGGGTCGCGCGGTCTTGTCGATCTTGCCGGTTGCGTCATTGGGGTATTCGGAGACGAGGATCGTCCCGGCCGGGACTTCGACAACGATCCCGTTCTTGGGCCGTTTTTCCCCAGTTGGACTTACATAGAGGTCCTTCTTGGTCAGCTCCGGGCCGGCGATTAGGCCGTGTGGGGCTTTCCTCTCGAAGAGGTAGTAGCGCGGTTTCGAAACCGAGCAGTTTTCACAGTTTTCGACCGGGGGCTGTTCGGCGGCCAGCTTGGCGGCGCCGTATGCATCGGGGTAGGCGCCCGATGCGATCAGTTGCGCGTTCTCGGCGCTTTTGACGTCGCGGCCGGCTTCTTCCCAGCGTTTTTCAGACTGTTTCAAGGGCCCTGGCGACGGCTGCTGCCCGGGGCGGCCGCCAATCGCCCGCTCCGGCCCAATCAGGTTCGGCTCCCAGTCGTAGAAGAAGAGCTGCGCCGTGGTACCGACCTGTTCGATTGCCCGCTGGGCGTTGTCGACGTCGGGCAAGCTGACGGTGATCTGGTCGGTGCCCAGGCGCGCGACTTCCGGCTCGGATACCCCGAACTGATCGATCCGTTCGCGGATGATCTCGATCGCGCGATCGATGTCTTCGCCCGTGACTTCCTTGACCTGGCCGGTCGGCTGGCCCTGGTAGACAAGCTCGACGCCGCCTTTGAGGTCGAGGCCGAGCTTGGTCGAGGTATTGGCGATGACCAGGGCCGAGGCGACGACGAGGCCGAGGACGAAGAGCAGAACGAAGAGATAGCGGCGCCGGGTGCCCATCCTCTAGCCCTCCGGGGTGAGCACGAGCAGCAGCCCGCCGTCATCGTCGTAGGCGGGGAAGACATCGGCGACGGCTTTGGCGGGCAGGTCGCCCTCGGCGTTGACCGAGACGCGTCTGCCGAGCGAGCGCACGCCCCACTCCAGCGAGGTCTCGATCGGATCGGTGACGCCGTCGCCGTTCGTGTCGGCGGCCTCGTCGCCGTCGCCCTTGTCGATCCAGTCGAGGCCGAGCACCTCGCGCACGGGGCGTCCGATCACGTCCTCGTCGGTGAGGCCGGTCAACTCGAAGCTGCCTTTGCCGGCGTCGATCACGCGTTCCTGCTTGTCACAGACAAAGAAGGCGGCATTGGGAGCCGGATAATAATCGTCGAGTAATTCGAAGACGAAGCCGAAGCCGCATTTGGAGCAGCCCTTGGGGCGCGAGCTGAACCCGGCGGTCCGCTCGCCGCTCACCTCCCGGTGCCCGCAATTCGGGCAGATGAAAAACGGCATAGCCGACAGGCTACAAGCGCGGGGCTAGAAGAGGCTCGCGGCGCCCTCGGGCGCCGGCAGGCCGAGATGGTCGTAGGCCCGCTGAGTGAGCACTCGCCCGCGCGGAGTCCGCTTCAGTAAGCCCTGTTGGAGTAGATAGGGCTCGAGAACGTCCTCGATCGTGTCCTGCTCCTCGCCGATCGCGATCGCGAGGGTCGAGAGGCCGACCGGACCGCCGGCGAACTTGCTCGCGACGGCGTCGAGCAGGGCACGATCGCTGCGGTCGAGCCCGCCGGCGTCGACCTCGAGCATTTCCAGTGCCCCCATCGCCACATCGGCGCCGATCTCACCGGTCCCCTTCACCTGAGCGAAATCGCGCACCCTCTTCAGCAGGCGGTTGGCGACGCGGGGCGTACCGCGCGAACGCGAGGCGATCGTGCGTGCGCCCTCGGTGTCGATCTCAACGCCCAAAATGCTCGCCGAGCGCTCGATGATCAGGGCTAGGTGGTCGGGGCTGTAGTGCTCGAGCCGGTGGGAAACGCCGAAACGGTCGCGCAGCGGCGTCGTCAGCAGACCGGCCCTGGTCGTGGCACCGATCAAAGTGAAGGGCGGCAGGGGCAGGGTCACGGTCCGCGCGCCGGCGCCCTGACCGAGCACGACCGGCAGCTCCCCATCCTCCATCGCCGGGTAGAGGGTCTCCTCGACGGCCCGACCGAGGCGATGGATCTCGTCGATGAAGAAGACGCTGCCGGGCTCCAGCGCAGTGAGGAAGGAGGCGACGTCGGCCTTGCGCTCCAGCGCCGGGCCCGCCGTCTGCACCATCGGCACGCCCATCTCGGCGGCGACGATGTGCGCCAGCGAGGTCTTGCCGAGGCCGGGAGGCCCGGCGAGAAGGACGTGGTCGAGCGGCTCGCCGCGGCCGCGGGCCGCCTCGATGAAGATCGAGAGCTGGTCGGTCACCTGGGTCTGGTTGACGAAATCCGCCAGCGTCGGCGGGCGCAGCGAGCGGTCGAGATCCTCGTCGGGTACGTCGGCCCGAGCGTCGTGGACGCGGACCTCGGCGTCGACGGGCACCGGCTCGTCGTCGATGCCCGGCGTACGAATGCGGTTGGCGCCGATGTCGGCGGAGTCGCTCATGCCCGGCTCCGTGCCGCGGCCGCCTTGCGCAGCGCCGCCGCGACCAGCTCCTGCGGGTCCTCGCCCTCTAGGCCGTCAAGCAGCTGCTCGGCCTCCAGCGGCGCGTAGCCGAGGTTGACCAGGCCGTCGCGGGCCAGCGAGCGGGCATCGCCGCTCTCCGTCGCCGCCGTCGCGACCTCTTCCTCGAGCGCCCCGGCGACCTTCTCGCGCAGCTCGACGATGATCCGCTCCGCGGTTCGTTTGCCGATTCCCGGCACCGCCTGGAAGCGTTTGGCGTCGCCTGCCGCGATCGCCCGCAGCAGGACCCGGGCGCTGCCCCCCGAGAGCGTCGCGATCGCCACCTTGGGACCGACGCCGCTGACCGAGATCAGCAGGCGGAAGAGGTCCCGCTCCTCCTCGGAGGAGAAGCCGTAGAGCGCGAGCGAGTCCTCGCGGGCGATCAGCTCGGCGTGCAGGAAGGCATCGCTGCCGCTCGCCGGCACGGCCTTCAGCGTCTCCGCCGAGACCGCCAACCGGTAGCCGACACCGCCGGCGTCAATGACGACGTGATCGGGGCGCCGCACCATTACCTCACCACGCACCGCGGCGATCATCCGGCCATCCGTTCCGGCGCCACGCCCGTCGGGGACGTGCCGGCCGAGGCGACGGCCTGGCGATGCCCGGCGCCGCCGCCATGGCAGATCGCCACCGCCAGGGCGTCGGCGGCGTGATCGGGGGTCGGCGGCTCAGGCAGGCCGAGCAGGGTTCCGACCATCCGCTGCACCTGGCTCTTGCCAGCCGCACCGGAGCCGCAGACCGCCATCTTGATCGCCTGCGGCGTGTAGGCGAAGCAACTGACGCCGCGCTGGGCGGCGGCCAGCATCGCCACCCCGCTGGCCTGGCCGACGGCGGTCGCCGAGTGCACGTTCTTGCCGAAGTAGACGGCCTCGATCGCCAGCGCCCGCGGCTCGTGCCAGGCGATCAACTCGGCCAGAGCGCGGTGGATCCGCTCCAGCCGGCGCTCGATCGGCTGGTCGGAACTGGTCTCGACCACGCCGCCGTCGAGGGCGACCATGTGGTTGCCCTCGACACGCACGATTCCAAAGCCAAGATTGGCTGCGCCGGGGTCGATTCCCATCACTACTTGCATAAGGAGGGATTCTCGGAGGCGGGTCGGATGCCTTCATCTGGGCTTGGCGGGGGAGGGGTCTGGTTGCCCTCCATTCGAATTTGTCGCTCCGCGCCCTATGGGCGCGTTGCTCCGGATGTTGGAGCGCGACCTAAAGGTCGCGCAATAGACAGATTGCATATCGCCGCCTTCGGCGACATTCGAATGGTCCGTCGGAGCTCGCTGCGCTGGAGGGATGTCGGTACCCCTCCGCGGGAATGTCGCGAAGCGGCGATATGCAATCTGGTTATTGCGCCCCATAGGGGCGCACAATCATCCGGAGCCGCACCCGAAGGGTGCGCGACAAATTCCCGCGGAGGGGTACCTACATCCCTCCCCCCACCCCCGCTCCCGGCAACCAACCCTCAGGCCGCCAGTTTCTCCAGCACGTCCTCAGGAATGTCGAAATTCGCGAACACTTCGTCGACGTCGTCCTGCTCGTCGAGCGCGTCGAGCAGCTTCAGCAGCTGCTCGGCCTCGTGGCCCTTGACCTCGACCGTGCTTTTCGGTTCCGTGACCAGGCCGGCCGACTCGATCTCAACCTCGGCCCCCTCCAGCGCCTCGCGCACGGCGCGGAGATCGCCGGGCTCGGAGAGCACCCGCAGCTGCCCACCGTCCTCGCGCACGTCCTCGGCACCGGCGTCGATCGCGACGATCACGTCGTCCTCGCCATAGCGGCTGCCGTCGACGACGATCGCCCCCTTTTTCTCGAAGATCCAGGCCACCGAGCCGGGCTCGCCGAGGCTGCCGCCGTGACTCGAGAAGGCGAAGCGGATCTCGGCGCTGGCGCGGTTGCGGTTGTCGGTCAGGGCCTCGACCAGGATCGCAACGCCGCCGGGGCCATAGCCCTCGTAGAGGATCCGTTCGATCGCCGCTCCGTCGGCACTGGCGCCGGTGCCGCGGTCGATCGCCCGCTGGATGTTGTCCTTGGGCATCGAGACGTCGCGCGCTTTCTGAATCGCGGTCGCCAGCGTCGGGTTGTTCTCAGGGTCTCCCCCGCCGTCACGCGCCGCGACGATGATCGCCCGAGCGAGCTTGCTGAAGAGCTTGCCGCGTTTGGCGTCGGCGGCGCCCTTCTTGTGTTTGATCGAAGACCACTTCGAGTGACCGGACATGTGCCTGTCATTCTATGAAGTAGCGAGATGGCCACCAACACGCACATCCATAATTCGGCGCGCGGGCTCGCCGCGGGGCTCGTCTTCCTGGCGATGCTGCTGGCCGCCTTCTCGCTGTGGACGGCGATTCCGCTGAGCTGGGTCTACATCGCCTCCAAGGTCTCCCACACTCAGTTCCCCAGCGGTGGCCCCTACGCCGTCGTCGCGGTCGGGATCGTCGCCTCGATCCTCGTCGTCGCCTGGCTGATCGGCCGCCTCAACGATCTTTACATCCGCATCACCGGCACCAACCGATTGGCGCCGATGCGCCCGGCCTGGCTGAAGAGCATGCGCGACACCGGGGGCCTGCAGAGCTCCGTCACCGTCGTCGAGGCGGTGCTGATGGGCTCGGTGATGCTCGCCGCCCTGGCCCTGACCGTCTGGTTCTTCCTGCTGGCGGGCTCGCCGATTCCCAATCAGTAGCGCTGCCGCGACGAAACCTTTGCGTTTCGCGGACAACACGTTACATCCCATTCTCTAGGGTGCAATCATGGAGGCAATGAGAGAAGCCTGGACCGACGAGAGGCTTGATGACCTCAACCTTCGGGTCGAGAAGGGATTTGAGCGCGTCGATCGAGAACTGCTGGCGCTGCGTGTTGAGATGAGGACTGAATTCACCGCGCTGCGCTCCGAGATTGCTGCCTTCCAGCGCACGTTCCTTCAGCTAGGCGGCGGTATGTTCGCGACCATGGTCGTCGGTTTCGCTGGATTGATCGCCACGCAGCTCTGAAGTCAGACGATGAATTTGCCGTCTTCCTGCATCACAACGCCGTCGACTTCGAGCTTGCCGCCGAGGCGGAGGTCACAGACCAGGTCGGTGTGGACGGCGGACTCGTTGAGGCCGCCGGACTCCGGGTAGCTGGTACCGACCGCCATGTGGACGGTGCCGCCGATCTTCTCGTCGAGTAGGACCTCGCGGGTGCCGCGATCGATCCCGTAGTTGGTGCCGATCCCGAGCTCGCCCAAGCGGCGGGCCCCGGGGTCGGTGTCGAGCAGTTTCAGCAGGTACTCCTCGCCGCGCTG
>DATBDU010000036.1:0-32526 GCA_036269775.1 Solirubrobacterales bacterium | reverse complement strand
CGTACCAGCGCTTGATGTCGCTCATCTCGCCCGCCAGGTAGTCCTCGCGCTCGGTCGAGAGCGCGCCCCGACGGTCGCAGCCGACGACATGGGTGACGCCGGAGGCGAGCATCATCTTGGTCACCGCCACCCCGGCGGCGCCGAGGCCGACCACCAGCACCCGCAGCTCCTCGATCGGCTTGCCGGTGATTTTGAGGGCGTTGAAGAGTGCCGCCATCGTCACCACCGCGGTGCCGTGCTGGTCGTCGTGGAAGACGGGAATGTCGAGCGACGACTTCAGCCGGTCCTCGATCTCGAAGCAGCGCGGCGCCGAGATGTCCTCGAGGTTGATGCCGCCGAAGGTCGGCGCCATCAGTTCCACCGCCTTGACGATCTCGTCGGCGTCCTGGGTGTCGAGGCAGATTGGGAAGGCGTCGACGCCGGCGAACTCTTTGAACAGCATGCACTTGCCCTCCATCACCGGCATCGCCGCCTCCGGCCCGATGTTGCCGAGCCCGAGCACGGCGCTGCCGTCGGAGACGACCGCGACGGTGTTTTTCTTGATCGTGTACTCGAAGGCCTTGGCGCGGTCGTGGTGGATGTCCATGCAGACCCGGGCGACGCCGGGGGTGTAGGCCATCGAGAGGTCGTCGCGGGTTTTCACCGGGTACTTGTTGTGCATGTCGATCTTGCCGCCGCGGTGCATCTGCATCGTGCGATCGACGTAGTCGAGTACCCGCGCCCCCCGGGTCGACCCGATCGCCCGCAGGATCTTCTCCCAGTGCTCGCGGTCGGAGGCGTCGATCGTGAACTCGCGCACCCGCTTGCCCTCGGGGCCGGCGCCCGGAACCAGATCCACGCCCTGCAGCTGGCCGCCCGCCTCGGCGATCGCCGCGGTCAGTTTGCCCAGCGGCTCCTGCCGCGCGTCGAGCTCAACGCGGATCGTGACGCTGTATTGAGCGCTGACGGCCATCGCGGCTATCGAATCAGATTCGCTGTTCGGGCCAGGCCCTCGCCTCGAGCACGGGGCCGCTACGCTGCGATCGCGTGACCGTGAGGGGAAGCAGATGGATGGCGGGGATTGCGTCGATCGCCGTCGCCGCCGCGTCGACGATCGGGTTGGCGGCGACGCCCGTTGCCGCTGTCGCGGTTGGGACCGAAACCGACCCGGCCGCGTCGATGTACACGCCCGGGACCATCGTCGCGATCGACCTGACGCTTCCGCCAGCTTCGGTGGCGGCCCTGGAAGCGGACCCCGAGGGCGACTACGTTGAAGGCACCTTCTCGCTTGCCGCGACCAACGGGAAGCCGAAAGGCATCGGCGACTTCTCGCAGCCGCTCACCGTGGGGATCCGCTTGAAGGGCGGCACCGGCTCCTTCCGCGAGCTGAAAGACGAAAAGGCCGCCTTCAAGATCAAGTTCAACTTCGTCAAAGGACAGAAGTTCCTCGGCCTGAAGAAGCTGACCCTGAACAACATGGTCCAGGACCCGTCGATGGTTCACGAGATGATGGCTTACGAGGCCTTCCGCTCGCTTGGCGTGCCGTCGCCCCGCACCGGATACGCCTACGTTCGGGTCAACGGCGCCGCCTACGGTGTCTACCTGAACCTCGAGACTTTCGACGACGTCTTCCTGCCGCGCTGGTTCGGCTCGACCCGCCACCTCTACGAGGCCGACAAACCAGGCGTCGACGTCTCGCCGGGCGGCGCCGGCGAATTCGAAGTAGACGAAGGAGACGAAGGCAACCGCACCGATCTGGAAGCGCTGATCGCCGCGGCTAACAGCGGCAGCGGCGACTGGTCCGACGGGATGGCGGCTGTAGCCGATCTTGCTGAGATGGCCAAGATGTGGGCTGTCGAGCGCTACATCGGCCACTGGGACGGCTACGCGGGCGTCGCCGACGCCTTCCGGCCCAACAACTACTACCTGCACAGCGAAGACGTCGGCCCCGGCGCCGGGCGGTTCCAGATGCTTCCCTGGGGAACCGACCAGACCTGGGACGCCCGGGTCGAATTCGACGAGTCGGCTGGCGGTCTGCTCTTCAACCACTGCCTCGCCGACAGTGACTGCTTCGGGCTCTACGAAGAAGACCTGCGCGATACGTACGCGTCGATCGCCGCCCTCGACCTTGACACGGCGGCGCGCTGCACGGCCGAAAGACTCGCTCCCTGGCAGGCGATGGAAGATGAAGGACGGCGCGAATATGACAGCGCTGAAATCGCCGAGGGGGTCGCCAAAGGCCGGCAGTTCATTGCCAGTCGGCCGCAGGAACTCGCCGCCTGGCTCGGTGTGCCCGCGCCCGCCAGCCCCACTGGGGAACGACCGTGCACGACCATCGAAGAAACCGAAGAAACGTCTGACCCGGCGCCAACAGGCCATCCCGTCTCCAGCCCGGCCGCGGGGCCCCCTCCTCTCCTCGCTTCGCTCGTCCTCGGTCGGGTTGTCGTCAGGAACGGGGTCCTGGTAGCACGCCTGCAGCCCTCTGGCCCCGGCGAGCTCGAGCTTGCCGGCACGATCGCTGTTCGCGACGGCGTCTTGCGCGCCTGCGAGGTCAAAGCGACGGTTACCGCCGCCGGACCAGTCGCGGTTCGCTGCCCGCTCTCGGCCGGCGTGCAGGACCGGCTCGCGGCACGCTGGCTGCGGATCCGCCTGCATGCTCATTTGATGCCCTCGGCGGGCTCGCCGGTGGCGCTCGTCCGGGCGGTTCGTCTGCGCCGCACGGCCGCAGCGAGCAGGAGCCACCCCGCGTCATAGAGTGGCGGCGTGGCCGCCGCCGACTCTCCAGAGCTCTTCCTGATCGACGGCAACTCGCTCGCCTACCGGGCCTTCTTCGCGCTGCCAGAGTCGATCGGGACCAGCGACGGGCGGCCGACCAACGCGATCTACGGGCTCGCCTCGATGCTGGTCAAAATCATCGACGAACACCATCCCCAGGGGGTCGTCGTGGCCTGGGACGCGGGGATGTCGGGGCGCGAGGTCACCTACGACCTCTACAAGGCCCAGCGCAAACCGCGGCCGGACCTGCTGCGCGAGCAGTGGCCGCACCTGATGCCGCTGGTCGAAGCCTTCGGCTACACCAACGTCAAGGTCGAGGGCTACGAGGCCGACGACGTGATCGCCGCGCTGACCCGGCAGGCGCGCGAGGAGGGGATCGAGGTGATGGTCGTGACCGGCGATCGCGACGCCTACCAGCTGGTCGGCGAGGGAGTGCGAGTGATGAGCACCTCGCGCGGCATTACCGAGACCAAGATCTACGACAGCGACGCCGTGCTCGAGCGCTACGGCGTGCCGCCGGAGCTGATCACCGACCTGATGGGCCTGCGCGGCGACACCTCCGACAACATCCCGGGCGTGCCGGGGATCGGCGAGAAAACCGCGACCCAGCTGCTGCAGCGGTTCGGCTCGCTGGAGAAGGTGCTGGCCAGCGTCGACGAGATCTCCGGCGCCAAACGCAAGCAGAACCTGGTCGACCACGCCGACGACGCCCGCATGTCCAAAGAGCTGGCGACCCTCCAGTACGAGATCGAGACCGGCGTCGATCTGGCCGCGGCGATGGACTCCGAGCCCGACCGCGCCACCCTGCGCGACTTCATGCGCGAGTTCGAGCTGCGGGCGGTGTTGGAGCGGCTCGAAGAAGCGTTGCCCGAGGGCCACGCCGTCCCCGGCCGCAGCGTCGAGCGGGAGCTGGAGATCGAGGTGGAGGAGGGCACCCCCGCCGACCTGGGCGATGGCCCGGCGGCGTTGGCGATCGACGGCGATCGCTGGGCGGCCGCCGAAGGCGAGCGGATCCTCGCCGGCAGCTGCAGCCACGACGAGCTGGCGGTGGCGCTGGGCCCGCGGCCATTCCTCGCCCACGATGCCAAGTCGCTTGGCGGCGGCCGCCACGGGCTGCTTGCCGCCGCCGCCCGCGAGGGCGTCGAGCTCAGCCTCGATCACGACACGATGATCGCCGCCTACCTGCTGGAGCCCCAGCGGCGCACCTACGAGCTGACCGAGCTGGCTGCCGACGCCGGGATCGGCCTCGCCGAGGGCGCCGCGGCGGCGGCTGACGAGGACGACGGCCAGCTGGCGCTCGGCGAGGAGGTCGAGGCCGGGCTCGACCCGCCCGAGGAGGCCCGTCTGGTCGCCGCCGTCGCCGAGGTCCAGCGCCCGCGCATCGAGGAGCTCGGCCTGGAGGGGCTGCTGCGCGAGGTCGAGCTGCCGCTGGTCCACGTTCTGGCGGCGATGGAGCGCGAGGGCCTCAAGCTCGACGCCGAGCGCCTGGCCGAGGTCGGCGCCGGCTTCGGCGAGCGGATCGCGACCCTGGAGAAGGAGATCTTCGAGCTGGCCGAGGAGGAGTTCACGATCGGCTCCCCCCAGCAGGTCGGCCGGATCCTCTTCGAGAAGCTGGCGCTGACCCGCAAGCGGCGCGGCAAAACCGGCTTCTCGACCGACGCCCGCGTGCTCGCCCAGATCCGCGACGAGCACCCGATCGTCGAGAAGATCGAGTCCTGGCGCGAGCTGACCAAGCTCAAGAACACCTACCTCGACTCGCTGCCGGACCTGATCGACCCCCACACCGGCCGCGTCCACACGACCTTCAACCAGGCCTCGACGACCACCGGCCGCCTCTCCAGCACCAACCCCAACCTGCAGAACATCCCGATCCGCACCGAGATCGGCCGCCCGGTCCGCGCCTGCTTCGTCGCCGAAGAGGGCGCCCAGCTGCTCTCCGCCGACTACAGCCAGGTCGAGCTGCGGGTGCTCGCCCACGTCGCCGACGAGGAGGTGCTGAAAGCGGTCTTCCGGGCCGGCGAAGACGTCCATGCCGCGACCGCCGCCGAGGTCTTCGAGATCGGTCGCGACGAGGTCGACGTCGGCCAGCGCTCGAAGGCGAAGATGGTCAACTTCGGCATCGTCTACGGCCTCACCGGCTTCGGCCTCGCCGATCGGCTCAACATCCCCCGCAAGGAGGGCGAGGAATTTGTCGCCCGCTACCTGGAGCGCTTCCCGGCGGTACGCGCCTTCCGCGAGGAGATCGTCGAGCGCGCCCAGGAGGAGGGCTACGTGACGACGCTGATGGGGCGCCGCCGCCAGATCCCCGAGCTGCGCTCCGGCAACCCCAACACCCGCCGGCTAGGGGAGCGGCTCGCCGTCAACACGGTGATCCAGGGTACCGCCGCCGACATCATCAAGGTGGCGATGGTCCGTTGCCAGCGGGCGCTGGCGGAGCTGGGTGGCAGCACCCGGCTTGTATTGCAGATCCACGACGAGCTGCTCTTCGAGGGCCCGCCGGCGGAGATGGACGGAGCGATCGAGCTGGTGCGGCGCGAGATGTGCGCCGCCTACCAGCTCGATCCGCCGCTCGAGGTCGACGTCGGCGTCGGCCCCGATTGGCTCACCGCCAAGTAGCCCTCCCTAGCTGGTGTGGCCCAGCTCCACCTCGTGGAACGTGGCGGCGCCGTTCTGGATCTCCAGCTCGGCCTGCTGGACGACGGTGCCCGGGGTCAGGCTCGCGGTGGTGCAGTTGGCGGCTTCGCCGTCGTCGCCGTGGCTACCTGGGCCCGAGTTGCTCGAACCGGAGCCCGAGTTGTCGCTGCCTCCGTTGTCGTCACCCGGCTCTTCGCCGTGGCCACCGTTGTCGTCGCCAGGCTCTTCGCCCTGGCCGCCGTGGTCGTCGCCGGGCTCGGGCTCGCCCGAGCTGGTGCTGGCGCTCGAGCTGGAATTGTCGGCGCCCTCGCACTTGATCTCGGTTGCTTCGCTGACCAGACCGCTGACCGTGTCGGTGTTGAAGAGATCGATCACCAGCTTGCCACTGGCGGCATCGAAGGAAGCGATCGTGCCGGCGTTCTCCTCACCATCCATCACCCCGTCGCCGTCGCTGTCGTCGTCGCGCGGATTGTCCCCGGCGCGGAACTCACCGAGATTGGGCAGGTGATCGCCATCCTGATCGTGGCGCGCCTGGTTGACCGTCAGCGAGAGGTGGTGCCGCTGCTCCCAGCGATCCGGGATGCGGTCGTGGTTGCCGTCCTTGGCGGCGGCGATGCCGGGCATCGCCAGCAGGGCGAGGGCACCGAGTGCCATCGCCAGCAGGCCGCCAAGGCGGGTTCGTCTGTTCTTGTTGGAGCGGTTCATGCCGTTCTCCTCTTCTCGAAGCTGGACACGTTCACTCCTGCAACCCGAGCGGGCCGCGAAGATCACAAATCGTCTGAGCTGCCGCCTGAGCTGGAGCCGCTGCTCCCCGAGCCGCTGGTGCCGGACCCGCTGTCGTCGACCACCGGCGGCGGTTCGGTGGTGGGAGGTGGGGTGACCGTCGCGGCTGGATCGTCGCTCGATCCCGAGCCGTCGTGACCGCTGCTGTCCAAGCTTGCCGAGTCATCGCCCTCGGGCGTGCCCGAGTCGCCGCTGCCGGACCCGCTTTGCGAGCTCTCAACGCTGCCATCGCCGTGGCCGCCGCCGCTGGGATCGCCGCCAGATCCACCGCCAGAGCTATCCCGGCCGGAGTGACTCCCTCCCGAGCCATCGTCGCCCGAGTGGCTTTCGCCACCGTCGTCGCCGGAGTCGGAACGCTCCCCGCGGCCCGAGCCGCGCCCTCCGTGTCCCGAAGTGCCCTGCGGGCTGGGGTCGCCGCTGCCGTGGGATGAGTCGTCGAAGCTGCCGCTGCCGGAGTTGCCGCTATCGCTGCCGCGGTGGCCCCCGGCACTGCTGCCCGACCCCGACCCGCCGTGCCCTCGGTCCTCGCTGGAGCCGATCAGAGCTGCCGCCTGGCGGCCCGAGCTGCCAGGCGCTCCGTAGGCGCCGGAGCTTCCGCCTCCGCTGACCGGCAGTTGCGCCGCCGAGGCCTCGGCCGGCCCGGAGTTGCCCCCGTCGCCACCATGGCCGTGCTGCATCGCCACCCCGGCGCCGACCGAGCCCGCCAGCAGCGCCGTCGCCAGTCCGACCTTGAGCGCACCGGCCACACCGATGCCACCCAGCGTCGCCCCGCCCCCGCCAGCCGCCGAGGCCACCCCAGCCGCCCCGACGGCACCGCTGGCGCTCGCACCGGCCGCCTCGGCCCCGTGCTCGAACAGCATCCGCAGCAGTGGCAGCGGGATCAGCAGGCCGAGCCCGTCGCGCAGCGTCAGCCGCGCCCGGTAGATCGCCTGCCGGGCGGCACCGCCGCTGACTCCCAGCGCCGCCGCAATCTCCTCGTGGCTCAGCCCTTCCAGCTCCCGCATCACGATTGCCGCCCGCTGCGGCTCAGGCAGCGCCCGCAGCCGCCCCATCAGTTCGGTGATCTCCTCGCGGCGCTCGGCTTCAACCGCAGTGCTTTGCCCAGCCGGAATCGTCTCCGCCAGCTCCTCGGTGATCGGTGGCCCGTCGCGCAGGTCGTTCAGCGCCGTGTTGCGGACGATCCGGTACAGCCAGGGCCGCAGCTCGATCTCCATCGTCGTGCCCCGCAGTGCCAGCAGCGCCTTCGAGAAGGCGTCCTGGGTGACGTCCTCGGAACGGCCGCCGACGATCGCCGCGGCGAAGCGGTCGAGCGGCCTGCGGTAGCGGCGGACGATCTCCTCGAAGGCCGTCTCATAGCCCTCGCGGACGAGCTTGACCAGGCGCCGGTCAGGCTGGGCACGCAGCGCCGGCCCAAGAAAGACCCGGGCGGCGAACGGCTCGGCTGGCGGTGGAGGCATCGCGTGTCTTGTCGATCGGGTGAGGCTCTACTGCGGTACTGATATGACGGCACTGAGGTTCAATTCGCCGTCCGTACCGATGCAACACGCCCCCAGCCCAAAGATCACGCGAGAGCGAGGCCAGGTTCATGGATAGGGGGCTGGCGGTGCTCCTGACCGCGACCGCCGGCGGCCTGATCGCCCTGCAGGCGCCGATCAACTCCGGGCTCGGCAAAGCGACCGGGGGTCTGCCGGCGGCGCTCGTCTCCTTCGCGGTCGGCTCGATCGCCCTGGCCGTGATCGTCGTCCTCAGCGGCAAGGCCGGTGGCCTCGACTCGACCTTCGACGTTAGCTGGTACTACCTGATCGGCGGCCTGCTGGGCGCCGTCTACGTCCTCACCGCGCTGACCGCGGTCTCCTCGATCGGCGCCGGCGGGCTAGCCGCGGCGACGGTGACCGGGCAGCTGACCGCCTCGGTGGCGATCGACCGGCTAGGCCTGTTCGGCCTTGACCAGGTCGCGCTCAGCCCCGAGCGCCTGCTCGGCGTCGGCCTGCTGCTGGCCGGGACCTTCCTGGTCATTCGCTGACCCGGCGAACGCCGGCGGGGCGATGTTCAGGTAGTGCTTGAAGGACCAGTCGACGAAGCGCTTCGTCCCCATCAGCCGGATCGCCGGGCCGAGGATCCGCGGCGGGATTTTCGGGATCAGCCGCTGCACGCGCAGCAGCCAACGGAACTTCCACTCGTGCGAGTCGTTGAACTCGGCGTAGGTCGCAGCGGCCTGCTCGCGGCTCTGGCGCCCCTCGACGACGCCGCGCAGCTCGCGGCCGAGGGCGATGCCGAAGTAGAGGGCGGTCCTGATCCCCTCGGCGCTGAGCGGCAGGCAGTGCCCGGCCGAGTCGCCGGCGAAGAAGACTCCGCCCTCGGTCGCCCGCCGCAGCTTGTGGGGGATCCAGTTGCCCTGGTACTCGTTCGGCTCCTTGCCGAGGTCCTCGGTGAGGAGAACGGTGGTGTCCTTGACGTGGAACCTCGGGTCGAAGGAACCGATCCCGATGCGCAGCTCATCGCGGGCCGGGAACGACCAGCCGTAGCCGGCAGGCACGTAGCGGCGGTCGATCCAGATCTCCAGGTCGTCGCCGCTGCCGGCCGGGTGCACCTCGAGCCCGCGCGAGAGCGGCGCTTCGGGGGGCTGGTAGCCGTCGCCGGACCCCAGCAGGCGCCGCCAGCCGAGCGCGTCGACGACCAGGGGCGCCGAGACGACGCCGCGATCGGTGTCGATGGAAATTTCGCCACCAGCGTTGGCCGCGGCGGCCCGCCCGTTGACCTTGGCGGTCTCGAAACGGGCGTCGCAATCGCGCCAGAGCAGCTGGCAGATCTCGCGATAGTCGAAGGTCGAAAAGGTCCAGGGAAGCCTGTAGCGGGCCTCGCCGTGGGGGGTGTGCATGACCAGCGTGTCGAAGCGTTGGCGCTCGGAATCCATCAGGCCCAGCTGCCGCAGCCACTCGGTCGGAATGCCGCAGGCCGAGGTCTGGCGCTCGCCGATCTCGTAGCGATCGAGGATCATCACGTCGGCGCCGGAACCCGAAAGCTCGCGTGCGATCGCGAGTCCGGCGAAGCTGGCTCCGCATATCAGCACGTCGTGGTTTCCGTCGAGGGGAGTGCGCTCCTCGCCCCGCTTGGTCGCTCTAATCGGCATCGGCCTCGATTCTGCCATTATTCGCCGCCGTGTCCGCGACCGACGTAATGACTGCCCCTGCCCCTGCCGCGACTCCCGTAGAGGGCTCGGGGGGGTTGCTGCTCCAGATCGACGGCAAGATCGTCCCCAACTACGCGGCGACGATGGTCTCCTTCGACGAGGGTGACGTTGTCAACGGCAAGGTCGTCCGGATCGACAAAGACGAGGTTCTGGTCGACATCGGCTACAAGGCCGAGGGCGTCATTCCCTCCAACGAGCTTTCGATCCGCAAGTCGGTCGACCCGGCCGAGGAGGTGGAGCTGGGCGAGGAGATCGACGCCCTGGTCCTCACCAAGGAGGACGCCGAGGGCCGCCTGATCCTCTCCAAGAAGCGCGCCCGCTTCGAGAAGGCCTGGCGCCGCATCGAGGTTGCGGCCGACTCCGGCGAACCGGTCGAAGGCAGCGTCATCGAGGTCGTCAAGGGCGGCCTCATCCTCGACCTCGGGGTGCGCGGCTTCCTGCCCGCCTCGCTGGTGGACATCCGCCGCGTCCACAACCTCGACGAGTTCATGGGCCAGACGCTCGAGTGCAAAGTCATCGAGCTCAACCGCAGCCGCAACAACGTCGTCCTCTCGCGCCGCGCCGTCCTCGAGGAGGAGCGCAAGGAGGTCCGCGAGCAGATCCTCGGCCGCCTCGAGCCGGCCCAGGTCGTGGAAGGCAAGATCTCCAACATCGTCGACTTCGGCGCCTTCGTCGATCTCGACGGGATCGACGGTCTGATCCACATTTCCGAGCTTTCCTGGAGCCACGTCAACCATCCCTCCGAAGTCGTCGCGATCGGCGACACGGTGCGGATCAAAGTGCTCGACATCGACCGCGACCGCCAGCGCATCTCACTGGGTCTCAAGCAGACGCAGGAGGACCCCTGGCAGCGGGTCATCAGCACCCACCGCCCCGGCGACGTACTCGAGGGCGCGGTCACCAAGGTGGTCGCCTTCGGCGCCTTCGTCGAAATCCTCCCCGGCGTCGAGGGTCTGGTTCACATCTCCGAGCTTGCCGACCACCACGTCGAGAACCCCTCCGAAGTGGTCGAGCCGGGCACCAAACTGAACGTGAAGATCCTCGAGATCGACGAAGAGCGCCGGCGTTTGTCGCTGAGCATCAAGCGAGTCGAGGGGCAGAACATGCCGATGGGCGACCTCGGTGAGCAGCTGGCGGCGGCGGACGCCGAGGGCGCAGATGCCTCAGCCGAGGAGACGCAGGACGAGGCGCCTGCCGAGGAGGATCCGGTCGCGGTGGAGCCTCAGGACGAGGCGCTTGCCGCGGAGGCTGCTCCCGACGAGGAGGAGGCTTCTGAGTCGGCGGACCCAGCTCCTGTCGCCGAGGAGAACGGGACCACCGAGGAGAACGGCTCCGAGGACGAGGATGACGGTGAGGCCCAGGAGGGCGAAACCGCCGCCGACCGTCCGGATTCCCCCGACGACCTCGATGAGGCGGCGGGCGACAAGTCCCAGACTGGCGAGTCCGAGCAGAGCTGAGCAGCGGCCGTGGCGCCGCTGACGATTGGCCTCACCGGCGGTATCGCGGCCGGGAAGTCCGAGGCTTTGGCGGCTTTTTCGCGGCTGGGCGCGGCGACCCTCTCCAGCGACGCGGTCGTCCACGAGCTGCTCGACTCCGAACCATTGCTGGGACGGCTGGTCGAACGCTGGGGGCCGGAGGTCGCCCCCGCGGGCAGCGTCGATCGCAACCGCATCGGCGAGGTCGTCTTCGCCGACCCCGACCAGCTGACCTGGCTCGAGCAGCAGATCCACCCGCTGGTCGGGGCGCGGATTGGCGCTTGGCTTGCCGATCTTCCCGCCGACACGGAGATCGCCGTGATCGAGGTGCCGCTGCTGTTCGAGTCGGGGATGGAGAAGGTCTTCGACACCACCATCGCCGTCGTCAGTGCCGACGAGGTGCGCCGGGAGCGCGCCGCGGCGCGCGGGCATGCGCTGGTCGACGAGCGCGAGGCGCGCCAGTTCGCCCAGGAGGAGAAGGCCGCCCGGGCCGAGCACGTCGTCGAGAACGACGGCTTGGTGGAGGATCTCCAACGGGAGCTGTCCGCACTGGTCGAGAAGCTGGGGCGATGAATCGAAGGGCTCGGCGGCGGCGGCGCTGGCTGTTCCTTGGCGCCGGCGCCACGATCGTCGGGCTCGCCGCGGGGGTGCTGATCGCCAGCGGAACCTTCGACCATGCCCTGCAGGAGCTGACCCTGCCGCTAAAGCATGAGGACGTGATCCGACAGCAGGCCTCCGAAAAGGGAGTCGACGCAGCGTTGATCGCCGCCGTCATCTATTCGGAGTCGAAGTTCAGCGACGCGACCTCCAGCGCCGGGGCCCGGGGACTGATGCAGATCACGCCCGAAGCCGCGAACGAAATCGAGCGTCTCAGCGGCGGCACCTCGTTCAAGATCGACGATCTCTCCGATCCGGAAATCAACATCCGCTACGGCACCTTCCTGCTGCGCGAACTGCTGGATCGCTACGACGGCGACGAGGTCGCCGCCCTCGCCGCTTACAACGCCGGGCCGGGCAACGCCGACAAGTGGGGTGGCTCCGACCTTAACGTCAGCGACATTCCTTTCCCGGAAACTCGCGCCTACGTGGAAGAGGTGCTCGACAAGCGCGGGGCCTACCGCGACAAGTACGCGCGGGAGCTGGGCTACCGGTGAGCGCCGCCACGCCGAGACCGCGGGTAGCCGCCCTGGCGCTGGCGGTCGGCCTGGTCCTGGCCGACTCCTCGGTCGTCATTTTGGCGCTGCCGGACATCTACCGCGACCTCGACACCAGCATCGCCGGCGTCACCTGGGTACTGATCTCCTTCAACCTGGTGATGGCGCTGGCGGCGGTGCCGGCGGCGCTGCTGGCCCGCCGGGTCGGGCCCGCCCGGGCGGCCGCCGTCGGGCTGGCGATCTTTGCCGGCGCCGGGCTGGCCTGTGGGATCGCCGACAACCTCTCGACCCTGATCCTCGCCCGCTGCGTGCAGGCGCTCGGCGGCGCTGCCGCGGTGACCGCGGCGCTGGAGCTGCTGCCGGCTTCGGTCGGCTCCGAGCGTCGCGCCACGGCGATCTGGGCCACCGCCGGCGCGACCGGGGCAGCGCTCGGCCCGGCGGTCGGCGGCATTCTCACCGAGCTGGTCTCCTGGCAGTCGATCTTCCTGATCCAGGTGCCGGTGGCGCTGGCCGCCGCGGTGCCGATCCTGGCGGTCGCCAAACACGAGGCGGCTACCGGGGTCCTGCGGACCGAGGTGAGGCGCACTGGGCGCCCGCACCTGGCGGCCAACATCGCCCTGGCGATGGTTTCGGCGGCGATCGCCGCGGCGCTCTTCCTGCTGGTCCTGCTGTTGATCGAAGGCTGGCGCCTGACCCCGATCGGCGCCGCGGTCGTGGTCACGGTGATGCCCCTGGCGGCGATCCTCGGCAGCCGTCTCAGCCCGCTCGTGCCCAGCGCCCGCGCCCGGGCGGCGGCCGGCGCGATCCTCGTCTCCGGCGGGCTGGGCGGGCTGGCGTTGCTGCCGAAGGCCGAGGTGGCGCTGACCCTGCCGCCGCAGATCCTCGTCGGCGTCGGCCTCGCGCTGGTGCTGTCGGCGCTGACTGAGACCGCGCTCGGTGGCCGCGCCCCGCAGGCGATCCACGGCGGCTGGACGATCTCCGCCCGCCACGCCGGGGTCGTGATTGGGCTGCTGGCCCTGACCCCGATCTTTACCGCCGACATCGCCCAGCAGCGCGACGACGCGATCAACGCCGGCACGGCGGTGATCCTCGACTCCAAGGTCAATCCCCTGATCAAGATCGACCTCGCCCAGAAAATCGAGGACCGCCTCGAAGGGGAGACGGGCAAGGTGCCGACCCTCGGCCCCGCCTTCGAGCCGCTGCCCAGCGATCCCGGCGACCGCGCCGACGTCGAACAGCTGCGCGACGAACTGCAGGAGCAGCTCAACCGCGGCGCCACCCACGCCTTCAGCCCCTCCTTCGGCCTCGCCGCGCTGCTCGGCCTGCTGGCGCTGATCCCGATCGGCCTCTCGCGGCGGGTCGAGCTGTGAACCCGGCGCTGAGAGCGCAGGTGCTGGTCGGCGCGGCGATCGTCTCGGCGCTGGCCTTGGCCGGCATCTACCTCGCCGCCGGCGGCTCCTCCTATGCGCCCGAGAAAAGTCAGGACCCCTGCCACCACCGCGCCTGGAGCAATCCCGAAGGGCTGCAGGAAATCGCCAACCAGTTCTCGATCTCGGCGCTCGACGGCGCCGCTTGCCAGCTTGGCGTGACCCGGGAGACGCTGGCCCGGGCGCTGGCGACGCCGGAGGCGCGCGAACGTTTCAGCGAGCGCTACGGGATCGACGACGCGAAACTGGCGCGAGCGATCCGGGCCGGTCTGGTGCGGGCCGTCGACGATGCCGAAGAAGCCGGCGCCCTCAGCCCCCTGATTGCCGGCCCTCTGCGGGCGACGGTTGAAGAAATCCCCCTCGATCAGGCGATCGAACTGGTCCAGAACGCTCGCTCGATCCTCGACAGCGCCTCCTCCTTCCTCGGCCCCGCCGGCGAACTGCTGGAAGAATTTCTGCCCTAGCGGGACTTGCGGGACCCGCGCCGTCCAGCGGCGGCGGGCGGCATCTTCAGTCGCGGGTGGCGCGCCAGACCCAGAGCATCGCCAGCGGCTGCAGCGGCAGCCGTGCCCAGAGTGCCCAGCGGGGGATCTTGTTCAGGTCGAGCCCCCTGACCTGCTCGGGGCTGACCGCCATGTGGACGTTGGCCGGGAAGACGGCAAGCAGCAGCGCGAGCAGCCACCAGCGACCGAAGCGGCGGCTGCCGCCGTGGAGGACGGCGAGGCCGCCGAGGATCTCGGCGACGCCGCTGACCGCCACCGCCTCGCGCTTGCGAGCGGCGATCGCGGGCGGCACGATCGCTTCGAAGCCGCGCGGGACGACGAAGTGCATCGTCCCCGTGAAGGCGAAGAAGCCGGCGAGGAGTCGTCGCGACCAGGGCATCGGCCGGCAGTCTCCCAGGTAAGGCGGTGTGAGGGCTGGTGACGAAAAGCGCAACCAGCGCGCCAGCTAAGGTCAATCCGTGCCCGAGTTCAAGCTCAACCCCGCCTACACCCCCACCGCCGATCAGCCGAAGGCGATCGCCGGCCTGGCTGAAGGGATCGAGGCCGGCGAACGCTTCCAGACGCTGCTGGGCGCGACCGGGACGGGCAAGACCTTCACGATGGCGGCGACGATCGCCGAGGTCCAGCGCCCCTCGCTGGTGATCGCCCACAACAAGACGCTGGCGGCGCAGCTCTGCAACGAGTTTCGCGAGTTCTTCCCGGACAACTCGGTCGAGTACTTCGTCTCCTACTACGACTATTACCAGCCGGAGGCCTACGTCCCCGCCCAGGACCTCTACATCGAGAAGGACTCCTCGATCAACGACGAGATCGACCGCCTGCGCCACGCCGCGACGGCGTCGTTGTTCGCCCGCCGCGACGTGATCATCGTCGCCTCGGTCTCGTGCATCTACGGGATCGGCTCGCCGCAGGTCTACAACGAAAAAATGCAGCTCTTCAAGGTCGGCGCCTCGCTCGACCGTGACGAGGTGCTGCGCAAGCTGGTCAAGATGCAGTACCAGCGCAACGACGCGGTGCTGGGCCGCGGTTCCTTCCGGGTCCGCGGCGAGGTGCTGGAGATCATGCCGGCCTACGCCGAGTCCGCGTACCGGATTTCACTCTTCGGCGACGAGATCGAGGGAATCCAGCACTTCGATCCGCTGACCGGGGAAATCCTCGACACGATCGACCACGTCTCGGTCTGGCCGGCCTCTCACTATGTGACGAAAGACGAGACCGTCGAGCGCGCCGTCGAAGAGATCCGCGCCGAACTCGAATCGCGCACCGCCGAACTCGAGAACGAAGGCAAGCAGCTGGAGGCGCACCGGCTGCGCCAGCGCACCGCCTACGACCTGGAGATGATCAAGGAGGTCGGCTTCACCTCGGGGATCGAGAACTACTCGCGGATCCTCGACGGCCGCCCGCCCGGCAGCCCGCCGCACACCCTGATCGACTACTTCCCGGACGACTTCGTCGTCTTCGTCGACGAGTCCCACCAGACGATCCCGCAGATCGGCGGCATGTACGAGGGCGACCGCTCCCGCAAGTCGACCCTGATCGACTACGGCTTCCGGCTGCCCTCGGCGATCGACAACCGCCCGCTCAAGTTCGACGAGTTCCTCGAGCGGGTCGACCGGCTGGTGATGGTCTCGGCGACGCCGGGCAACTTCGAGCGAGCCGAGTCGACCCGGATCGTCGAGCAGATCGTCCGCCCGACCGGGATCATCGACCCCTACATCGACGTCCGCGAGACGAAGAACCAGATCGACGACCTGATGAACGAAGTCCGCGTCGTCGCCAAATCCGGCGACCGGGTCCTCGTCACCACCCTGACCAAGAAGATGGCCGAGGACCTGACCGCTTACCTGCTCGAGTACGGGATTAAGGTCCGCTATCTGCACTCGGAGATCGACACCCTGGAACGGATTCAGATCGTCCGCGACCTGCGGCTGGGCGAGTACGACGTCCTCGTCGGCGTCAACCTGCTGCGCGAGGGGCTCGACCTGCCGGAGGTCTCGCTTGTGGCGATCCTCGACGCCGACAAGGAGGGCTTTCTGCGCGGCGAGACCAGCCTCGTGCAGACGATCGGCCGCGCCGCGCGCAACGTCAACGGGCGGGTGCTGATGTACGCCGACAAGGAGACCGACGCGATGCGGGCGGCGATGAGCGAGACCGATAGACGCCGGGCGATCCAGCTCGCCTACAACGAGGAGCACGGGATCACCCCGGCGACCGTCCGCAAGGGCATCTCCGAGATGTCGGAGTTCCTGGCCATGGAGGACCGGGCGCCGGCCAAGCGCCGCCGCAAGCGCAGCGACGACTTCGAGAACCCGGAGGAGCTGGAGAAGACGATCGTCGCCCTCGAGGAGGAGATGCTGGCGGCGGCCGACGACCTCCGCTTCGAGGAGGCCGGCCGCATCCGCGACGAGCTCAGGGAGCTGCGCCGCGACCTCGACGGGATGACCGCCGGCGCCTGAGCTCAGGCCAGCAGCTGCGCCGCCTTGGCGCTGTCGCCGTAGAACTCTCCGCGCACGGTCTTGCCGTCCCCGTCGATCTTGATCAGGTGGGCGAAGGGGGCCTCGAAGCTCCCCTTGTCGTTGCTCGCACGCTGGGTTCCGCGCACGACCACCCACTCGCCGCCATCGATGAACTCCTCCGGCTCGACGCTGAACGAGTTCCAATAGTTGGGGATCTGGGCGAAGTTCGCCATGATCGCGTCGCGGCCCTTGACCTCTCCTCCGAGCGGCAGCTCGTCCGAGGTGACCCAGACCGCGTCCTCGGCAAACGACTCTTGTAGTGCGGCTAAGTCGCCGTTCCCAAAGGCCTCGTAGGCGGACCGGGCAGTGTCGAGATTTGACATCACTCCTCCTCTGTTTGACCCCGCCTGTGTCTCTGCGTTTGACCGTAGCGCCGACTCTGGTGCGGCACAAGTCGAGGCCGGGATCGCTTCCCACTAATCTGCCGCCATGGCCATCGCCGTAAGCGAAGCGAGCTTCGATCGCGACGTGATCGAGCTCTCGAAGAAGACGCCGGTCGTGGTCGATTTCTGGGCCGAGTGGTGCGGTCCGTGCAAAGCGCTGAGCCCGGCCCTTGAAGCGGCCGAGGCGAGCCACGGTGGCCGCGTCCTGCTGGCCAAGGTCGACGTCGACTCCAACCAGGCGCTGGGCGGGCGCTACGGCGTGCAGGGGATCCCGGCGGTGAAGGCGTTCCGCGACGGCAGCGTAGTCAGTGAGTTCACCGGCGCCGTGCCCGCCGCCAAAGTCGATCAGTTCTTCGACGCGCTGGTTCCCTCGAAGGCCAACGAGCTGCTGGAGAAAGGGGACGAGCTGTCGTTGCGCGAGGCGGCCGAACTGGAGCCGCGGCGGGCCGATATCGCCGTCCGCCTGGGCCAGGCGAGGCTCGAGCGTGGGGCGGAGGACGAGGCGCTTGCCGCGGTCGAGCCCCACGCCGGCGACTTCGGTGCCCAGGGGATCGCTGCCCGCGTGCGGTTGGCCAGAGCGGGCATCGGCGGCGAGGCTTTCGCGAAGTTGGATGCAGGCGAGCGCGACGCGGCCCTCGACGCCCTGCTCGGCGAGTTCGGCTCCCAGGACGGAGATTCGCCCGAGGATGTCCGCGAGCTCCTGCGCCAGGCGATCGTCGGGATCCTCAGCGAGCTCGATCCCGCTGACCCCAGCGCCCGTGAATACCGCCGCAAGCTCGCCGCCGCCCTCGGCTAGCCCCTTGGTGCTGTAGACAGTTCTCTCCGGTACGCGGAGAGAACTGTCTACAGCGTTAGTGTCGAAGTTCTTCACGACGACTCGCAAGCAATCTTCGAAGGCGCTCCGCGACGGCTGCCGGTTCACGTTCGACGCGTCTTGCGGTGACCCGGATCGAGTCGATTCCCGCCAGCTTCAGATTCTCTTGGCGCAGCGGATCGGCCTCGAAGGCCTCCCGGGTTCGGTGCGCATCCCAACCGTCAACTTCGACCGCGAATCTCTCCACCTCCCAATAGGCGTCAATCTCGTGTCCCGCAACGAACGTGTTCAAGGCGGGTCGCGGCAGACCAGCGCGCTTGACGAGGTCGAGGAAGAGCAGCTCCGGCCGTGAACGGCTGATGGCCGGGTCACGGTAAATCTCGGCTGCCTCTCGCAGCCGTCTCGTGCCCGGAGCACTTCGTTTGTGCCGAATCAGGGCATCGATCTCCGCCAGGTCGAGCCGGTCCAAGCGCTTCGCTTTCTCGATCGCCTGCTGGAGGCGTCTTCCTCGATTGGTCGCAGCGAGGTCGAGCAGCGTACGGGCTGGTGAGGTCACCGGAATTCCCTCCTGCGAGCCGACTTCGCCCAAGCTGAACGGTACGACGCGATGGGCCCTGACGCCTGCCCTCGGTCGTCCGGCGTTTGGCACGGAAACCTCCGGTTTGACCGGGCAAGTTGGGAAGAAACCCCAGAGCCAGGCCGCCGATTCGTGGCTGAGCACTGCCCGTCGTCCGCAGGCGAGGATCGCGGCCATGCACCTCCCATGATCTGACAGCGCGATATGGCCGACCGCGTAGACCCCATGGTGAAGCTGGTGCAGGCGCTCGGCCTGATGGGCTCGACCGATCGCTCCCTTCGAGAACCCAAGTTCGCGGAGCTGGCGGAACGAAACGACGCCATACTGCGCCCGAGCGAGCTCGGCCAATGCTGCATGGGACCGCATTTCTCCCCGCATACCGGGGATAAGTGCCTACAGCACTCGTTTTTCTCCCCTGGGGAACATCTGTTCGCCTGCGTAGAATCGTCATAAGTGGCTGCCTCTGAGCGAATCGTCATCTCGGGCGCCCGGGAGCACAACCTCAAGGACATCGACGTTGAGCTGCCCCGGGACGCGCTGATCGTCATCACCGGGCTTTCGGGCTCCGGCAAGTCGAGCCTTGCCTTCGACACGATCTACGCCGAGGGACAGCGGCGCTACGTCGAGTCGCTCTCCTCTTACGCGCGGCAGTTCCTCGGCCTAATGGAGAAGCCCGACGTGGACTCGATCGAGGGGCTCTCGCCGGCGATCTCGATTGACCAGAAGACGACCTCGCGCAACCCGCGCTCGACGGTCGGCACGGTGACCGAGATCTACGACTACTTGCGGCTGCTCTGGGCGCGGATCGGGGTTCCCTACTGCCCCGAGTGCGGCGAGGAGATCACCGGCCAGACCCAGGAGCAGATCGTCGACCGGCTGATGACCCTCGAGGAGGGGACCAAGTTCATGGTGATGGCTCCGGTCGTCCGCGGTCGCAAAGGCGAGTACGGGAAATTGCTGGAGCAGATGCGGCTGGAGGGCTACTCGCGGGTCAAGGTCAACGGCGATCTGCGCCGACTCGACGAGCAGATCGTCCTCGACAAGAAGTTCAAACATGACATCTCGGTCGTCGTCGACCGGCTGGTGATGAAAACCGACCTGCGGCGGCGCCTCTCCGAGTCGGTCGAGGCGGCTTCCGGCCTAGCGGCTGGGCTGATCGAAGTCGAGATCGTCGGCCAGGAGTCCGAGCCGCTGCTCTTCTCCGAGCAGTTCGCCTGCCTCAACTGCGGCACCTCGATCCCCGAGCTGGAGCCGCGGATCTTCTCCTTCAACTCGCCGCACGGCGCCTGCGAGCGCTGCCACGGGCTCGGCTTCCAGCGGGTGATCGACCCCGAGCTGGTCGTCCCCGACCCGACCCTCTCGCTTGCCGAGGGCGCGCTGCAGCCCTGGAACCGCGGCATCACCGCTTACTGGAAGCGCCTGATCGCGACGGTCGCCGACGAGTACGGGGTCGACGTCGACGTGCCCTGGTCGAAGCTGAAGAAAAGCGAGAAGGAGATCTTCCTCTACGGCACCGGTGAGGACCGCCACCAGGTCACCTACACCAACCGCTTCGGCCGCCGCCGTTCCTACAAGGTCCGTTTCGAGGGCATCGTCAACAACCTCCAGCGCCGCTACGAGGAGACCGACTCTGAGACCAATCGCGAGCGGATCGAGAGCTATATGGCCGAGCAGCCCTGCCCGCAGTGCAAGGGCGCCCGCCTGCGGCCGGAGACGCTCGCGGTCAAGGTCGGCGGCATCAGCATCGCCGAGTACAGCGACTTCTCGGCGCGGGCGGCGGCGGAGTGGATCGCGAACCTGGAGATGACCGAGACCGAGCGGGCGATCGCGCGGCTGATCGTGCGCGAGATCACCGAACGGCTGGCCTTCCTCGAGAACGTCGGCATCGGCTACCTCTCGCTGGCCCGCTCGGCCCGCTCGCTCTCCGGCGGCGAGGCGCAGCGGATCCGCCTGGCGACGCAGATCGGCTCCAGCCTGGTCGGCGTCATGTACGTGCTCGACGAGCCCTCGATCGGCCTCCACCAGCGCGACAACGAGAAGCTGATCGGCACCCTGGACCGCCTCCGCGACCTCGGCAACACGGTGATCGTGGTCGAGCACGACGAGGGGACGATGATGGCCGCCGACCACCTCGTCGACCTCGGGCCCGGCGCCGGCGAACATGGCGGCTACGTGATCGCGGCCGGCACTCCGGCCGAAGTCGCCAAGGACCCGGCCTCGCTGACCGGCCAGTACCTCTCCGGCAAGCGCAAGATCGCGGTGCCCGAGGAGCGTCGCGAACCAAGTGGGGCGCTGCTGGTCCGCGGCGCCCGCGAACACAACCTCAAGGACGTCGACGTGACGATCCCGCTGGGGGTCTTCTGTTGCGTCACCGGGGTCTCCGGCTCCGGCAAGTCGACCCTGGTCAACGAGACGCTGCACCACTCGGTCGCCAACCGCCTGCACCAGGCGAAGCTGCGCCCCGGTGCCCACGACGGCGTCGACGGGCTCAGCCAGATCGACAAGATCATCAACATCGACCAGTCGCCGATCGGGCGCACGCCGCGCTCCAACCCGGCCACCTACACCGGCGTCTTCGACCACATCCGCCAGCTCTTCACCCAGACCCAGGAGTCCCGCGCCCGCGGCTACAAACCGGGCCGCTTCAGCTTCAACGTCAAGGGCGGCCGCTGCGAGGTCTGCAAGGGCGACGGCCAGATCAAGATCGAGATGCACTTCCTGCCCGACGTCTACGTGCCCTGCGAGCAGTGCCATGGAAAACGCTACAACCGCGAGACGCTCGAGGTCCGCTTCAAGGGCAAGAACATCTCCGACGTGCTGGAGATGTCGGTCGAGGAGGGGGTCGAGTTCTTCGAGAACGTGCCGAAGATCGCCCGCCGCCTGCGCACCCTGCACGACGTCGGTCTCGACTACATCCGCCTCGGCCAGCCGGCGACGACGCTCTCCGGCGGCGAGGCGCAGCGGATCAAGCTCGCCACCGAGCTCTCCAAAGTCGCCACCGGCGACACCCTCTACATCCTCGACGAGCCGACCACCGGCCTTCACTTCGCCGACGTTCAGCGCCTGCTCGACGTGCTCGGCCGACTCGTCGACGCCGGCAACAGCGTGGTCGTGATCGAGCACAACCTCGACGTGATCAAGACCGCCGACTGGCTGGTCGACCTTGGTCCCGAGGGCGGCGAAGAGGGGGGAGAGGTGGTTGCCACGGGCACGCCCGAGGAGGTTGCCGCCGTCAAGGGCTCCTATACCGGCCGCTTCCTCTCCAGGCTCGTGGTGCCGGCGAAGCCGAAGCGCGGCAAGCGCCGCGAAGCGCTCGCCGCGTAACTCTTTCGAGGGCCGGGGACAGCTCCGATCTTTTTGCGCCGCCGCGCATGAAAGCGGGTACTTTGGGTATTGGCAGGTTCGGAACTGTGGGAAGACCGGAGGAGAACATGTCGAATTCTGTGATGTTGAAGCGGGTCGCAATCGCGACGGGAGCGTTGATCGTGGTTGTCCTCGTGGCGGCTGGATGTGGGGGAAGCAGCGGCGGAGGCGGTATGAAGATCGCCCTCCTGCTGCCGGAAAACGAGACGCCCCGCTACGAAACCAACGATCGACCGGACTTCGAAGAATCCATCGAAGAAATCTGCGAAGACTGCGAAGTCCTCTACAACAACGCCGGCGGCGACGCACAGAAGCAGCAGAGCCAGGCGGAAGCGGTACTGACCCAGGGCGCCGAAGTCCTCGTCGTCGACCCGATGGACTCCAAATCGGCGGCGGCGATCGCCGAAAAGGCCAAGGCCCAGAACGTTCCGGTGCTGAGCTATGACCGCCTGATCGAAAACGGCGAAATCGACGCCTACGTCTCCTTCGACAACGAAAAAGTTGGCGAACTGCAGGCCGAAACGCTGGCCAAAAAACTGAAAGAAGACGGCAGCGCCAGCGGCCCGATCATCATGATCAACGGCGACCCGGCCGACCCCAACGCCGCCCTCTTCAAAAAAGGCGCGCACAATGGGTTCGATGCGGCTGGGGTGACCGTCGCCAAGGAGTACGACACCCCCGGCTGGTCAGCCGAAAACGCCCAGCGTGAGGCCCAGCAGGCGATCACCGCGCTCGGCAACAACGGCTTTGCCGGCATCTACGCGGCCAACGACGACACCGGCGGCGGTGCCATCGCGGCGCTGAAAGGGGCTGGGCTCAATCCCGAAGAAGTCCCGGTCACGGGCCAGGACGCGACGGTGGCGGGGCTGCAGCGCATCCTCGCCGGTCAGCAGTACATGACCGTCTACAAGGAAATCGGGCCGCAGGCCAAAGTCAGCGCCGAAATCGCGCTCGCCCTCGCCGAAGGCAAGCCGGTGCCACAGGACAAAGTCACCGAAGAAGTCAACAACGGCAAAGCCGACGTTCCCGCGGTACTGCTGGAACCGATCGCGGTGACCAAAGGCAACGTCAAGTCCACCGTGGTCGCGGATGGGTTCGTGACCGGATCCGAACTATGCACCGGCTCCTATGCGGCCGCTTGCAAAGAAGCGGGAATCTCGGGCTGAGATGAGCAACGGCGCTCCGCTCCTCGAGCTGGAGGGAGTCAGCAAGCGATTCGGCCCGGTCCAGGCTCTGGACCGGGTCGACTTCGCCGTCCACGCCGGCGAGGTGGTCGGCCTGGTCGGCGACAACGGCGCCGGCAAGTCGACGCTGGTGAAGGCGATCGCCGGCATCAACGCCGCCGACGAGGGCACGATTCGCTTCGACGGCCAGCAGGTCTCGATCTCCAAACCGCAGGACGCCACCGCCCTGGGGATCGCCACCGTCTACCAGGACCTCGCCCTCTGCGACAACCTCGACGTCGTCGCCAACCTCTTCCTCGGCCGCGAGGAGGTCTCGCCCGGCTTCGGCACCGCGTCGCGTCAGCTCGACGAGGCTCGCATGGAGCATCAGACCGGCGAGTTGCTCTCCAACCTGGCGGTGACGATTCCCAGCCTGCGCAGTGAGGTCGGGACCCTCTCCGGCGGCCAGCGCCAGCAGGTCGCCGTCGCCCGCTCGCTGCTCGGCGAGCCCAAGGTCGTGCTGCTCGACGAGCCGACCGCGGCGCTCGGGGTCGCCCAAACGGCCCAGGTCCTGAACCTGATCCGTCGCCTGCGCGAGCGCGAGCTCGGCGTCGTCGTGATCAGCCACAACCTGGTCGACGTCTTTGAGGTCGCCGACCGGATCTTCGTCCTCAGGCTGGGCCGTGCCGCCGGCGAGTTCGATGCCGAAGCAACCACCGAGGAGCACGTCGTCTCGGCGATAACCGGTCTCGGCTCCGAGGAGGAGAAGAAGGAAGAGAAAGAGGGGGAGCGATGAGTGACGCGGCCGTCAGCACCGTGGACAGCGAAGAGAGCGTCGCTCGCCCCAAGGAAACGCTGCGCCGCCTGGTCCAGGGCGACCTCGCTTCGCTGCGGGTGGTGATCGGCCTGGCGCTGATCTGGGCGATCTTCCAGTTCGAGAACGACCGCTTCCTCTCGGCTCAGAACCTGACCAACCTGATGCTGCAGATAGCCGCCATCGGACTGATCTCGGTCGGGGTTGTCTACGTGCTGTTGCTGGGGGAGATCGACCTCTCGGTCGGCGCCGTCAGCGGCCTTGCTGCCGGGGTGATGGCCGTGCTCAGCGTTAAGCACGGCTGGAGCCCTTACCTGGCGATCGCCGCCGCGATTGCGGTCGGACTGGCGATCGGGTTGCTGCAGGGATTCCTCTTCAGCCGCTTCGGGGTGCCGTCGTTCGTCGTCACCTTGGCGGGCTTATTGGCCTGGCAGGGCGCCCTCTTGCAGGTGCTCGGCTCGACCGGGTCGATCAACCTCACCGATCCCAAGATCACCGGGCTCGCCAACATCTTCTATTCCGACACGGTCGGCTGGATCCTCGCCGCGGTCGTGATCGGCGGTTACGGGGCGGTGCTCTTCCTCGGCCACCGCCGCCGCGTCGGTGCCGGGCTCGACAGCGAGAGCCTGGCGGGGCTGGCCTTCCGCTTCGGCCTGGTCGCGGTGGTGACGATCGTCGCCACGACGGTCTTCAACTCCGACCGTGGCGTGCCGCTCGCGGTGCTGATCCTGCTGGCCTTCGTGGTCGGGATGGAGTACGTGGTCAGGCGTACGGGGTTCGGTCGCCACGTCTTCGCCGTCGGCGGCAACGCCGAGGCAGCCCGCCGCGCCGGTATCCGCGTCAACGGGATTCGCGTCGCGGTCTTCGGGATCGCTGGCACGATGGCGGCGATCGGCGGCATCATGGCCGCCTCGCGCCTGCTCGCCGTCAACCAGAACTCGGGCGGCAACGAATTGCTGCTGCTGGCGATCGCCGGCCCGGTGATCGCCGGAACCAGCCTCTTCGGTGGCCGCGGCTCGGTCTGGACGGCGCTGATGGGCGCCCTGGTGATCGGCTCGATCTCCAACGGCATGGATCTGCTGGCGCTCTCCTCGGCGGTCAAGTTCATGGTCACCGGGGGCGTCCTGCTGCTGGCGGTCCTGGTCGACGCCGTCGCCCGCCAGCAACGCTCGGCCACGGGCCGGGTCTAGCGAGCGAAGAGCAGCGAGGCGCCGATCGCGCCGCCGAGGTCGCCGAGCGAGGCCACCCGAACCGCCGGCGGGCGTTCGTCGACGAAGAGGTGCTTGCCCATCTCCTCCATCAGCGGCTCCATATAGCGCTCTCCAAAGCGGACGCCGAGCCCGCCGCCGACGATCACCGCTTCGGGGTCGACCAGGTTGACCGCCGAGGCGACGCCGGTTCCGAGTGCCTCGATCGCGCGGTCGATCAGTTTCTCGGCGAGCTGGTCGCCGTGGTCCAGGGCGCGCTCCCAGATGCCGCTGGTCAGGCGTGGTTTCTCGTGCTTCTCCATCAGCTTGAAGAGATCCGTCTTGTGGCCCTCCTCGTGCTGGCGGCGCGCCTCGGCTTCCATCGCCGAACGGCCCGCGTACGCCTCCATGCAGCCCCTGCGCCCGCAGGGGCACTTGGCGCCGCCGCGCTTGACGACCATGTGTCCGATCTCACCGGCGGCTCCGCGGCCCAGCCACGGCCTGCCGTCGAGGACCAGGCCGCCGCCGACGCCGGTGCCCCAGAAGACTCCGATCAGGCTCTGGAACTCGCGCCCGGCGCCGAGGTGGAACTCGGCTTCGGTGGCGACCTGGACGTCGTTGCCGACCCTGACCTCGGTTCCCAGCGCCTCCTTCAAGGCCTTGGCGAGAGGAAAGCTGCCCTCCCAACCCGGCAGGTTGCGGGCGCCGGAGACGACGCCGGTCTTCTCGTCGGCGTCGCCCGGCGAGCCGACCCCGATGCCACCCAGCGCCGCGGTCTCGACTCCCGCCTGCTTGGCCGCCTCGCGCAGCGCCGCGGCCATCTCGTTGGCGACGTCCTCTGGCCCGCCGCTGGTCGGCGTCGGCCGCCGCGCTTCGCCGCTGACCGCGCCGCCGGCATCGACGATCGCCGCCTGAATCTTCGTCCCACCCAGGTCTATTCCACCGCGTAGCTCAGTCACGCGGGCAGTCTACGCTGCGGGGGTGAGCGGACAGCGGGGATGGCGGATCTGGTGGGTGAAGCGGCGCTGGTTCGAGCGTAACCACCGCTTGCGACGGCGCTGGCGGATCGATCGTCACGCGGCCCGGGGCGGCTTTTTCGTCCGCCACCCGGTCGAGGGTGAGCTGCTGGAGGCGCTCGACGAGGGGCGGCTGACGATTGGCGAAGGGACCCTGCTGGAGCCAGGCTGCTGGCTGACCCTGGCGCCACAGGCACGAATCGAGATCGGCGCCGGCTGCTTCCTCAACCGCAACACGATGGTCGCCGCGTATGAGCGGGTCTCGATCGGCGACCACACGATGTTCGCCAATGGCTGCTTCGTCGGCGATGCCGACCACCGCTTCGACGACCCCGACAAGCCGATCACCGAACAGGGCTTCACCTCGAAGGGGCCGGTCGAGATCGGCGCCAACTGCTGGTTCGGGGTCAACTGCGTCGTCACCAGCGGCGTCAAGATCGGCGACCGCTGCGTGATCGGCTCCAACTCGGTGGTCAACCGTGACCTGCCGCCGGCGACGATCGCCGCCGGGGTGCCGGCGCGCGCGATCAAGCCGATCGAATTTCGTCACTGAGACGTCACGCAGTCCCTATAATCGGACACCGATGGCCGTGACCCCGAAGGGCATGGACCGGATGAATCTGAACCTCAGCCTCGCCAACTTCCCCCGGACCGACGGCGCTCGCGTCCTGCGCGCCAAGGCTGCGCTGCGCGCGGAGCTGGAGGAGCCACGGCGCCAGGGGAGCACGATCGGACTGGTCCCGACGATGGGTTTCCTGCACGAGGGGCACCTCTCGCTGCTGCGCGCCGCCCGCGCCGAGTGCGACGTGGTCGTGATGAGTCTCTTCGTCAACCCGGCCCAGTTCGGGCCCGGCGAGGACCTTGAGCGCTACCCCCGCGACGAGGAGCGCGACCTGCGCCTGGCGAGCGAGGCTGGCGTCGACTTCGTCTACGCGCCCACCATCTCCGAGGTCTATCCGGATGGCTTCTCGACGGCGGTCGCGGTCGGCGGCAATCTGACCGAGGTCCTCGACGGCGACCCCGGCCGGCGCGGACCCGAGCACTTCCGTGGCGTCACCACTGTCGTCGCCAAGCTCTTCAACAGCGTCGGCCCCGATGTCGCCTACTTTGGCCAGAAGGACGCCCAGCAGGCGGCGGTGATCCGCCGCATGGCCCGCGACCTCGACTTCCCTGTGCGGATCGAGGTCCTGCCGACGGTGCGAGAGACCGACGGGCTGGCGATGAGTTCCCGCAACGCCTATCTGGACGATGAGGCGCGGCAGCGCGCCGCCGCCCTCTCGCGAGCCCTCCAGCTTGCCGAGCGTGGCGCCCGCGAGGAATCGCTGCGGGCCGGCCTCGACGCCGCCCGCCGCGAGCTGACCAGCGCCGGCATCGAGCCCGAGTACCTGGAGGCGCGCGACGCCGAGCGGCTGGAGCCGGTCGCGGCGCTGAACGGCCGTGCCGTGCTGGTCGCGGTAGCCGCCCGGGTCGGCGGCGCCCGCCTGATCGACAACGTCTTGATCCAACCTTGACAACGTAAACGGCGAAGGAGAGCCAAGTGCAGAGACAGATGCTGAAGTCGAAGATCCACCGCGCGACGGTCACCGATTGCGACGTCGACTACATCGGCAGCATCACGATCGACACCGACCTGATGGCCGAAGCCGACCTGATCACCAACGAGCAGGTCCACGTCTGGGACATCGACAACGGGTCCCGCTTCGTCACCTACGTGATTGACGGCGAGGCCGGTTCGCGGACGATGCAGGTGAACGGCGCCGCCGCGCACCTGACCGAGCCCGGTCACAAGATCATCGTCGCCTCCTTCGGCGCCTATGACGAGAGCGACCTCGAGCGCTACTCGCCGGTGGTCGTCCACGTCGACGAGGAGAACCGCTCCGTTGCCGTCGACAGCCATCCCGAGGTGTTGCTCTCATGAGTTCCGGCGGCCGCTCCCACACCGCCCCGCCCCCATCGGAGCGCCGGCCGGTGAACCTGCCGCGCCTGGCCGAGATGAAGGCCAACGGCGAACCGATCGTGATGGTCACCGCCTACGATTACCCGTCGGCGACCGTGGCCGAGTCGGCCGGCGTCGACGTCGTCCTCGTCGGCGACTCGGCAGCAAACGTCGTGCTCGGCTACCCCGGTACCGAGATGGTCTCGATGGAGGAGATGATCGTCCTCGGCAAGGCCGTACGCCGCGGCCTCAAGACCCCGCTGATGGTCGGCGACATGCCGATGGGCAGCTACGAGTCGAGCAACGAGCTGGCGATCCTGAGCGCCCAGCGGCTGGTCAAGGAGACCGGCTGCCAGGTGGTCAAGCTCGAGGCCGGTGGCATCGCCATCGAGCGCGCCCGGGCGATCGTGCGCTCCGGCATCCCGGTGATGGGCCACGTCGGCCTGACCCCGCAGACCGCCACCGCCCTCGGCGGCTACAAGGCCCAGGGCAAGACCGCCAAAGACGCGATCGCGCTCTGCGAGGACGCCCTGGCGCTGCAGTCGGTCGGCTGCTTCGCGATCGTCTTCGAGGCGGTTCCCGCCGCGATCACCGAAGCGATCGTCGCCAAGCTCGACGTCCCGTCGATCGGCATCGGCGCCGGCCCCTCGACCTCCGGCCAGGTGCTCGTCTTCCACGACCTGCTCGGCATCACCACCGGCCACATGGCCAAATTCGTCAAGCGCTACGCCAACGTCCACGAGCAGATGGTCGAGGCGGTCGAGCGCTACGGCGACGAGGTCCGCTCCCGCCATTTCCCCGAACCCGACCACGTCTACAGCGTCGAGCCAGCCGAGCTGGACGAGTTCCGCCGTTACCTGGACCAGGAGAGCCTGACCTCCCAGAAGGCCTGGGAGTGGGAGCCGCTGCCCTGAGCGAGCCGCCATCAGCGCCCCTGGCCGCAATGCCCTTATCGGGCCAAATCATTCTCGACCTATCTTGCACTTGCCGAGAATCGTCGAGTGCAGGCAGAGCCTGGCGGCGAAACCGGAACCGGCGAGCGCTACCTCCGGGGCTCCCGGAAGCGAGATGCTGAGCGACCCGATCCAGGTCGGCGGATGGCCGGGTCGATGCCGAAGCCGGGCGCTGCCCTCGAACGGGGCCGGCGGATTCACGCTGGCGCTGTGAGGCCGCTTGGCGGGCTCGAGAACGAAGGCACTTCTGGGACCGGCAGCGGAGGCCGTGCGAGAGATCGTCATCGGCCCGATTACTTCACGCACCAACGCCCCGAACCCGATCCCCGGTTTGAAGCCCGGCGCCGAGGCCTCGAACTGGACGAAGCCGTGAGCGATTCGCGAACGTGCCGACAGCTGGGTCGCGCGCAGGAAGTCCGGAGTCCGACCTTTGCGATCGCCACCAAAGCCGCAGAAGCCGTTGGGCAGCCGCGTGATTTCGCCAGGAACGGAGGTTGCGGCGGCCGCGGTATAGCTGTCCTCGCCGGCAAAGGAGAAGTCTCCTTGGAAGATCCCGGTTTCGGTAATCCAGACGCAGCCCTTTTCTGGCCTGTCGACCATGCGCTTCCGGCGCTGGAAGTCGAGATCGGCACTGCCAACAGCGCCGAAGACCGCGTGCATCCCGGGTTCGAGCTCGCCCGGCACTTCGTAGGTTGCCCGCAGGCCGCTTCGATGCGCCGTGACGACGGCCGTCGGGGGGAAGTCCGCCTCCCGCAGTTCGCCTCCCTCGATCTTGTAGCCGTGCGTGCCCTTCAGCTCGAAGTGGGTCAGGGTGAGGCCAGCGGGCAGACTTTTCGCGCTAGCGCCGGCCGCCGGAACTACAAAAGCGACGATCGCCGCGAAGATTCCTATTGTCCCCAGCCGCGCCTTCATTCGGCCAGGCTATTTGAAGAATGGTCGTCCAGCGGGCGGAACTACCATTGGCCACGATGCCGATCTATGAGTTCGAGTGCGGGGAGTGCGGGGCTCGCTTCGAGGAGCTTGTGGCCGCTGGGGCCGCGGATATCGTCTGCGCCGAGTGTGGCTCGGCTCAGACGCGACGGTTGATGTCGAGCGTCTCGCCGCCCGGCCGGCAGCCACGCGGAGCCCCCGTGCGCTCGGGTGAATCGCGGCGGCGCGAGCGCGAAGCGGCGCGGGTGGACCGGATCGCGGAGTCACGCAAGAAGCGGGCGGCGGGCGAAAATCCCCACCCTCCCAAGAAGAAGGACGGGAAATGACGGCCAGCGCCGAGCAGCGCCGCGAGCAGCTCATCGAGCTCTATAAGGAGGTCTCGGCCTGCACCAAGTGCCCCCTGCACGAGACCCGTGCCAAGACGGTCTTCGGAGCGGGCAACGCCGATGCCGAGCTGATGTTCGTCGGCGAGGCGCCGGGGGCCGAAGAGGACCGACAGGGGCTGCCCTTCGTCGGCCGCGCCGGGCAGCTGCTCAACCAGCTGCTGGAAGAGATCGGGCTCTCGCGCGAGCAGGTCTTCATCGCCAACGTGCTGAAGTCCCGCCCGCCCGGCAACCGCGACCCGCAGCCGCTGGAGATCGCGGCCTGCGAGCCATACCTGTTCGAGCAGGTGAGGCTGATCGAGCCGAAGGTCGTCTGCACGCTCGGCAACTTCGCCACCAAGCTGCTGACCGGCAGCCCGGTCGGGATCACCAAGGTTCGCGGCACGCCGCAGGTGCACGAGCTGGGCGGCCGCACCATCTTCCTGCTGCCGCTGCTGCACCCCGCCGCGGCGCTGCGCACGCCGGCGATGAAGGAGACGCTGCGCGGCGACCTCGCCACCGTCCCCGCCCTGCTCGCCGGGCCCGCGCCGGCTCCGGCGCCGAGCGCCGAGGAAATCGCCGACGAGCAGTCCGGGCCGGGTAGTCAGGCGACTTTGCCACCGCCTCCAGTCGATCAGCTCGACATGTTCGGCTAGCCGCCCCCGGACGCGGAAGCGAATGAGCAAGACTTCCGGTGACGATGAGTGCGAATGAGCGAGAGCAGAGGAGGCGGCGCCCTGCCGAGCGCCTCGAGAGCCGATCCGCCGCAGACACCGAAGCGCTCGGGGCGCGCGTCGCCGAGCGCCTGCGGGCGGGCGACGTGGTCGTGGTCAGCGGCGAGGTCGGGGCCGGCAAGACCACCCTGATCCGCGGCGCCTGTCGGGCGCTCGGCATCGAGGAGCCGGTCACCTCGCCCACCTTCACGATCGGCCAGCGCTACCGCGGCGGCCGCCTGCCCGTCTCCCACCTCGACCTCTACCGGCTGGAGAGCCTCGAGGGTGAGGACCCCGCTCTCCTCGACGACTACCTGGGGCCGGACGGCGTCGCCTTCGTCGAGTGGCCGGCGGTGGGGGTGGAGCGGCTGGGCAGGCCGGCACTCGAGATCCGGCTCGAGCATGCCGGCGGTGAGAGCCGCGTCGCTGAAGTCGACTGGTGACCGCCGGCCGGCGGGCCGGAGACGTCCACTATTTGACCTCCGCGGCCCGTCGCCGCAGCAAGTGGTCGCAGGTCGTGTTCGGGAGGCAGCGAACACAACTTGTAGCATCGGCCACGGAAACTCGATCCACGAAGGGAAGGACCCAATGAAGGGACTGAAAGCGCTTTCAGCAGTGTTGGTCGTCGCGGGGCTGCTGGCTAGCGCGGCGCCCGCCACGGCAGGGGCGGCGGCGTACAAGCACTACGTTGGGTGCGGGATTTCCCGTAACGCCAAGCCTTCGCACGCGTGCCCGAAGAAAAGTAAGAAGGGCGCCTTCTTCAAAAGCCTCAAGGGCGACGTCGTCTACAGCGTCTGCGTCAAATTCCCGAGCGGCAAAAACCTCTGCGCGCAGGCCCAGAAAGCGACTCAGGGGACGCTCTACGTGAACAAGGTCACCTCGACCATCCCCGGCAAGCACCGGGTCTCCTGGTTCGTCGAAGGTAAGAAAGTCGGTTCCTTCGTCTTCAGGGTCAAGGGCTAGAAGCGGCGCGGCGCTGGTCCTCGTCGGCTTCGACACCGCGACCGCCGACACCGCCGCCTGCGCCTGGCGCGACGGCGAGGTTCTGCAGGAGTCGCTGCTGGGGCCCTCCTCCGACGGGGGGCCTCGGCACGCGACCGCGCTGCTCGAGGAGGTCGAGCGCTGCGCTAGCGCGGCTGGCGGCTGGCAGCGAGTCGAGCGGCTGGCGGTCGGGCTCGGTCCGGGCTCGTTCACGGGGCTGCGAATCGGCATCGCCACCGCCCGCGGCCTGGGCGCCAGCCTCGGTCTGCCGGTGGCCGGCGTCTGCACGCTCGACGCGATCGGGCGGGGGATGGGGGAGGCCGGCGCCGACGATCGCCTCGCCGTCCTCGATGCCCGCCGTGGCGAGGTGTTCGCGGCCCTCTACTCCGAGCAGGGCGAGCGGCTCTGGGAGCCGCTGGTCTGCCGGCCAGAGGAGCTGGAGGCGCGGGTCATGGCCCTGCCCGCCACGCCGTCTGCCGCCGGCTCGGGAGCGATACGATTCCGTCACGAGTTGGCCCGGCACGGCGTCCGAATAGCGGACGATGCCGACCCCGTCCATCGCGTCGCCGCGCGGCACATCTGCGCTCTCGCGGCGGCGTCCTCGGGTGGGGGCCCGCTCGCTCCGATCTATCTCAGACCCCCCGACGCGGAGCGGTGGCATGAGCGAGATTCTTTCCAGAGAGCCGAGTGACCTGACCGAGACGGTAAGAGTGCGCCGGCTCGCCTACAGCGACCTGCCGGCCGTGATCGCGATCGAGCGGCGCTCCTTCCCGACCCCGTGGTCGCTGGCGATGTTCGTGCTGGAGCTCTCGAAGCCGTCGGGAATTTGCCTCGCGGCCAGCGCCGGCGACGAGCTGCTTGGTTACGTGATTTGCTCTCGCTATGACCAGGTCTGGCA
>DATBDU010000035.1:0-150141 GCA_036269775.1 Solirubrobacterales bacterium | reverse complement strand
GCGCAAGATTCCCCACTGCTGCCTCCCGTAGGAGTCTGGGCCGTGTCTCAGTCCCAGTGTGGCTGATCGTCCTCTCAGACCAGCTACCCATCGTTGCCTTGGTAGGCCGTTACCCCACCAACAAGCTAATGGGCCGCGAGCTCCTCCCAATGCGGAGGCCGAAGCTTCCTTTAGTACACAGGCTTAGACCCGTGCACCACATCCGGTATTAGCCCGAGTTTCCTCGGGTTGTCCCGGTCATCGGGGCAGATTACTCACGTGTTACTCACCCGTTCGCGGCTTTGCCCCAGGGCAAGCCCTGGTTCGTCGCACCACTTGCATGTGTTAAGCACGCCGCCAGCGTTCGTCCTGAGCCAGGATCAAACTCTCCGTGAAAGGTACTCACAAAGAGCTGCCATGCCTGGCGGGCCGCCGGGTACACAAACTCGGCGACCGGCATGACGGGTAAATCAGACCATTCGGCACGCTGACGTGACCGAATGGATCGGGCTCAAACATTCCGCAGACCTGTTGATGGGTCTACGGAGTGCACGCTGCTCAGTTTTCAAAGACCGCTGCGCCTCTGCGCCGGGTTTCGGCGCTCGTCACGCATGGGGCTCAACAGGCAGCCCCAGAAGGACCGGGGAGTATAGCGCTCCGCCAGAGGTTTGCCTAGCCCCTCGCGGCGGGGCTCAGGCGGCGCTGTCGTAGAGGCTGAGGAAGCGCCGCTTGCCGACCTGCAGGACTCTCCCGTCGAGAGCCTCACGGGGAAGTTCGAGGATATCGGGCGCGATCGTCTCCCCATCGAGCTTGACCCCGCCCTGCTTGATGAGGCGCCGCGCCTCGCTGGAGCTCAGCTCGAACCCCGAGCCGATCAGCTTCGGCAGCAGGATCATCCTCAGCTCGCCGGCGGCGGCGGGATCGATGTCCCAGCGGGCGATCTCCTCTGGGACGCCGCCGTCGCGGATCACCCGGTTGAAGTGCTCCTCCGCTGTGGCCCCCGAACCCTCGCCGTGAAAGCGGTCGACGATCCGCCGCGCCAGCTCACGCTTGGCCTCGTTAGGTCCACTCGCCGGCTGCTCGGCGCCGAGCAGCAGTCGGTAGTAGTCGTCCATCGCTTCGTCGGGGATGCTCATCAGGCGACCGAACATCTCCTCGGGCGCGTCGGTGACGCCGACGTAGTTGTCGAGCGACTTGCTCATCTTCCTGACCCCGTCGGTGCCGACCAGAATCGGCATCGTCAGGATCGACTGCGGCTTCTGGCCGTAGGCCGTCTGGACGTCGCGGCCGAAGAGCAGGTTGAACTTCTGGTCGGTCCCCCCCAGCTCGACGTCGGCCGCGACCGCCACCGAGTCATAGCCCTGCAGCAGCGGGTACAGCAGCTCCAGGGCGGCGATCGCCTGTCCCGCCGCGAGGCGCTTCTGGAAGTCGTCGCGCTCGAGCAGGCGGGCCACCGTCGTCTGCGCCAGCAGCCCCAGCAGCGCCTCCGGCTCCATCCTCAGCCACTCGCTGTTGAAGCGAACCTCGGTCCGCTCGCGATCGAGCAGCTTGAAGGCCTGCTCCTGGTAGGTGGCCGCGTTGGCCTCGATCTCCTCCGGCGAGGGCAGCGGCCGCGTGCTCGAGCGCCCGCTCGGGTCGCCGACCCTGGCCGTGAAGTCGCCGATGATGAGCACGACCGTGTGCCCCGCGTCCTGGAACTCGCGCAACTTCTCCAACACGACCGTGTGACCGAGATGGATGTCGGCGGTCGTCGGGTCGATCCCCAGCTTCACGCGCAGCGGCCGCCCCCCGGCGAGCTGCTCGGCGAGTCGCCCCTCCGGCAGCACCTCGACCGCGTTACGCGTCAAATCCCCCATCTGGCGAATGCTAGACTGCCGCTCCGCTCGGCGGGTTGAGCTACGCCGAGCAGTCACCCCTCTCGATGGCGGCCCTAGGAATAAAGCGCCGGCGGCGCGGCGGCGATGCTCCGCCCGTCCCACCGGCCCCCCCGACCAAGCCCGCGAAGCCACGGCTGAAGAAGCTGCGCGTGCTCTTCGTCCTGCTCGGGCTCGGCGTCCTGGCGCTGGTCTCGATGGTCTTCGGGATGATGGCCGCGGTCTCCCAGGACCTGCCGGCGATCTACGACTTCGCCCAGTACAAGGCCGCCAAGAACAGCGAGGTCTTCGACGCCACCGGCCAGCCGATCGGCACCCTGACCAGCGACCAGAACAAAATCCTGCTCAGCTCCGGGCAGATCTCCCCCAACGTCAAGAACGCGGTGGTCTCGATCGAGGACTCGCGCTTCTACGAGCACAGCGGCGTCGACTTCGAGGGGATCGGACGCGCCCTGGTCAAAGACATTCTCAGCCAGAGCGCCCAGCAGGGCGCCTCGACGATTACCGAGCAGTTCGTCAAGAACGCCCTCGAAGCGCAGGGCACGCGGACCCTCTTCGTCAAGTTCAAGGAGGCGGCGCTGGCTTATCGCCTCGAGCGCCACTGGAGCAAGGACAAGAT
The DNA here is from genome assembly GCA_036269775.1 of Solirubrobacterales bacterium. GTDB lineage: Bacteria > Actinomycetota > Thermoleophilia > Solirubrobacterales > 70-9 > VAYN01. Next base: position 147,669 of record DATBDU010000035.1, on the reverse strand, counting down.
CCTCACCGAGTATCTGAACACGATCTACTTCGGCGAGGGCGCCTACGGGATCGAGGCCGCGGCCCGCACCTACTTCGGCGACGCCCACCCCGGCTGCGGCACCCCGACCGAGCCCTGCGCCTCGGTCCTCGAGCCCTGGGAGGCGGCGACCCTGGCCGCGATCATCGCCTCGCCCTCGGCCTACGATCCCAAGGTCTACCCGGAAAACTCGCTCGGGCGGCGCAACCTGGTGCTGGAAAACATGTACGAGCAGGGCTACATCTCCCATGAACAGTACGAAGAAGGGGTCAAGCACGCGCTGCCCTCGCCGAACGACATCGAACCGCCCACGCTCGATTCCAAGGCCCCCTACTTCACCGCCTACCTGCGCCAGCAGCTGGTTGAACGCTACGGCGCCTCGAAAGCGTTCTTCGGCGGCCTCAAGGTCAAGTCGACGCTCGACCTGCAATTGCAGGAAGCGGCCGAAGAAGCGGTCAACTCCTACCTCGGCTACTCGCCGGCGACCGCCTCGGTGGTGGTGATCGACAACCACAACGCCAGCATCAAGGCGATGGTCGGCGGCCCCGACTTCGACACCGCCCCCTTCAACCTGGCTACCCAGGGCCATCGCCAGCCGGGCTCCTCGATCAAGCCCTTCACGCTGCTGACCGCCCTGGAAGAGGGAATCTCGCCGGAAACGGTCTACGAATCGGCGCCGCAGACCTTCCACTTCGGCAAGAACGGCGACGAAGTCTTCGAAGTCAGCAACGACGAGGACTCCTATCTCGGCTCCTGCTCGATCATCTGCGCGACGACCTACTCCGACAACTCGATCTACGCCCAGCTGGCGCTCGAAGGGCTGAAGGGCAAGACGGTCGAGGACCGCACCAGCTCGATCGCCGCGACGATCCACAAGATGGGCTACGAGGACCCGATCTCGACCAACCCGGCGATGGTCCTGGGCGGACTCAAAGAAGGCGTCACCCCGGTCGGCTGGACCTACGCCTACAGCACCCTCGGCAACGACGGCGATCGGGTCAGCGGCACCCTGGCGCCGCGGCCCGGTGACAGTCCTGTCTCCTACACGCAGGTCACCGACAAGGACGACCACACGATCAAGGGCGGCGACAACGACTCCACCCACGAGCAGGTGATCGCCGAAGGGACCGCCCAGGAAGCCAAGAGCATCCTCGAAACGGTCGTCTCCACCGGCACCGGCACCCACGCCCAGGTCGGCGCCGAAGGGCAGTGGGGCAAGACCGGCACCACGGAGAACAACGGCGACGCCTGGTTCTGCGGGGGCGTCAGCGACGAAGTCACGGCCTGCGTCTGGGTCGGCTACGCCGACTCGACGACGCCGATGACCACGCTCTACAACGGCGGCCCGGTGATGGGCGGCACCTTCCCGGCGGAGATCTGGGCCAGCGTGATCTCGGCCTGGGAGGAAATCAAGGCCAGCCACGTCGCCGACAAGAAGGCCAGGCAGGAAGGCCGCGAAGCGAGCCAGGGCGGCTCCGGCGAAAGCGAAACCTACGTGCCGCCGGTGGAATCCGAAGCGGCGCCGGAAAGCGAAGAAGTCGAACCGGCGCCGGAAAGCGAAGCCGCTCCTGAAGTCGAAGCGACGCCAGAAGAAACGCCCGAATCCACGCCGGAAGCGCCCGAATCCAGCGGGGGCGGCGGCGGGGTCACCGCCGGTTGAACAAAGCGCCGCCTCCTCTGCTCCCCGCGCGGGCGCGCTCATCATGACCGGCGATCTCGCGCCCGCGCTCCCGCGTCCGGGGCGGCTAGGGCCGCGGCCGCGAGACGAAGCGGCTACCGGCGGCGCTGAAGCGCCAGGGGCGCTCGACCGCTTTGCTGATCCCGATCCGCGGGCCAGTGACAATCTCCGGCGCCGGGCCCTCGGGCGCCAGCAGGAGGAAGGGATCGCTGCCGAGGTCGGCGCCGTTGCGCTCGAGGCCGATGCCGAGCGCCTCGGTCAGCTTGCCGGGCCCCGAGCAGAGCTGGTCGTCGGAGCGGTCGCCGCGGCGGGCCCGCATCGCCTCCAGGCCGGCGGTCGGCTCCAACGCCCGGATCAGCACCGCCGCCGCCTCCCCCTCCGGTTCGGCGACCGCGTTGAGCAGGCTGTGGATGCCGTAGGAGAGGTAGACGTAGGCGCGCCCTGGTGGACCGAAGAGGATCTCGGTGCGGTCGGTCAGGCCGACGTAGGCATGGCAGGCGGGGTCGTCGCGCTCGTAGCTCTCGGTCTCGACGATCGTGCCGCCGACGCCGTCGAAGAAGAGCCGGCAGCCGACCATGTCACGGGCGACGTCATGAACCGAGCGCTCAAAGAAGGCGCGCTTGAGCCGGCGGGCCTCAGGCGTCCGCGATTTGGACGGTTGAGGCCCGTCGGCCGTCAAGAGCGCTCTTCGAGCACCCGTGCCCTGACCGCGGCCAGCGTCTCCTTCGCTTCGTCGAGCTGGGCCCGCAGCGGCACCGAGCCGGTGCCGCCGGCGATCCGCTTCGACTCCAGCCAGCTGCTGCGCTCGAGGACCTCATAGAAGGAGCCGTCGAGGTGCTCGGAGCGCGCCCGCAGCTGCTCCCGGGTCAGGTCGGAGAGCTTGCCGCCCTGCTCGACCGCGTCGCGGACCAGCCCGCCGACGATGCCATGGGCCTCCCGAAAGGGCACGCCGCGGCGGACCAGCAGGTCGGCGACCTCGGTCGCCGCCAGCATCTCGTCGCCGGAGGCGTCCTCCATGCGTTCGCGATCGAACTCAATCCCCGCCAGCATCCCCGCGGTCGCGTCAAGGCAGAGCTCGATCGTGTCGATCGCGTCGAAGAGCGGCTCCTTGTCCTCCTGCATGTCCTTGCCGTAGGTCAGCGGCAGTGCGTGCATGACGCCGAGCAGCGTTGCGTAGCTGGCGCCGACGCGGGGGCTCTTGGCGCGCAGCAGCTCCGCCGAGTCGGGGTTGACCTTCTGGGGCATGATCGAGGAGCCTGAGGAGAAGGACTCGTCGAGCTCGCAGAAGCCGAACTCGGTGCTCGACCAGATGACGATTTCGGAGCCGAGCCGCGAGAGGTGCATCGCGCAGGCCGAGGCGGCGGCCAGGTAGTCGAGGACGAAGTCGCGGTTGGAGGCGCCGTCGATCGAGTTGTGGCTGACGTGCTCGAAGCCGAGGTCGGCGGCGACCGTGTCGCGGTCGATCTCCCAGTTGACCCCGGCCAGGGCGCCGGAGCCGAGCGGCATCACGCTGGCGCTGTCGAGGGCGAACTGGAAGCGCAGGACGTCGCGGGCCAGCATCCAGAAGTAGGCGAGCAGATGGTGGCCGAGGTAGACCGGCTGGGCTCGCTGGAGGTGGGTGTAGCCGGGCATCGGCCAGTCGCGGTGGGCCTCGGCCAGCGCCAGCAGGCGCTCCATGGCCGCCCCGCAGAGCTCGATCGCCCGCAGCGAGTGGGCCTGGACGACCATCGCCACGTCGGTGGCGACCTGGTCGTTGCGGGAGCGGCCGGTGTGGAGCTTGCCGGCCAGGGGCCCGATCTCCTCGCCGAGCAAGCGCTCGACGGCCATGTGGATGTCCTCGTCGGCGTCGTCGAACTGGAAGCCGTGCGTGGCCATGCGCTCGCGGACCCGCTCCAGGCCGGCGTCGATCTGGGCCAGCTCGGCGTCGTCGAGGACGCCGATCCCGCACAGGCCGCGGGCGTGGGCCTGCGACTGGTCGATGTCGTAGGGCGCCAGCCGCCAGTCGAACTCGATCGAGCGGTTGAGCGCCCAGAAGCGCGGGTCCGGGTCTTTGCGGAATCGGCTCATACGAACCAGTCGCGGCAAACTCGCGGCGCAGAGAACCAGATATGGATGCTTGCGAGTTCGTCGCTCCGACGTCTCATCGGCGAGATCGTATTGCCGAGGCCAGCTCCTGGCAGACACGGTCCACCTGCCCCTCGCTCATCGCCGGGAAGAAGGGCAGCGCCAGCGAGTGGGCGGAGGCCGCTTCGGCGACCGGGAACTGGCCCTCGCGGTAGCCGAGCTCCCGCAGCTGCGGGAAGAGGTGGATGCAGGGCAGGTAGGCCTTGCTGGCGATGCCGCGCTCGGCCAGGTGGGCGATCGTCGCGTCGCGGTCGACCTCGTCGGCGAGGCGGACGACGTAGACGAACCAGCTGCGGCGCTCGCCCCCGCGGGCGGCGATCGGGGCCTCGACCCCCTCGACCGCGGCGAGGCGCTGCTCGTAGAGGGACGCGACCGCGGCGCGGCGCTCCAGCAGCGAGTCGAGCTTCTCGACCTGGGCCACCCCGAGCGCGGCGGCGAGGTCGGAGAGGCGGTAGTTGAAGCCGAGCCCGCCGTGGTCGAGCCAGCCCATGTCGGCGGCGCGGCCCTGGTTGCGCTCGCTGCGCAGGCGGGCGGCGGTCTCCGGGCCGGAGGGGACGATCATCCCCCCCTCCCCCGTGGTCATCTGCTTGTTGGCGTAGAAGGCGAAGGTGGCGAGGTTGCCGCGGGCGCCGACCCTGCGGCCCTCGGAGTCGACGGCGCCAATCGCCTCGCAGGCGTCCTCGAGGATGCCGAGGCCGTGCCGGGCGGCGAGCGCCTCCAACTCCGGCATCGCCGCCGGGTAGCCGAAGATGTGGATTGGCAGGATCCCCCTGGTCCGCTCGCCGGCGGCGGCCGCGGCGGCGGCCGGGTCGAGATTCAGGGTGATCGGATCGACATCGCAGAAGACCGGCTTGGCGCCCTCGTAGAGCAGGCAGTTGGCCGAGGCGACGAAGCTGAAGGGGCTGGTCAGGACCTCGTCTCCGCGCCCCCAGCCGAGCGCCCGCACGCCGAGGTGCAACCCCGTGGTGCCGCTGGAGACCGCGACCGCGTCCTCGACTCCCAGCCAGGCCGCCAGCTCGCGCTCGAAGCGCTCCCCCATCGGGCCCAGCGAGAGCCGCCCGGAGCGCAGCACCTCCAGCGCCAGCTCCTCCTCGCGCGCTCCGATCTCCGGCCGCGCCAGCTCAATCGGGGTCGATGGACCGAAATGTTGAGGTGAGGTCAACTTATCGGCCCGTCGGCAGGGGGTTGGAAGGCGAACTCGAGCGAGTCGACCAATGCCTCCCAGGAGGCCTCGATGATGTTCTCCGAGACGCCGATCGTCCCCCACTCGCGGGCGCCGTCGGCGGAGTCGAGCAGGACGCGGGTGACCGCGCCGGTGCCGTGGGCCTCGTCGAGGATGCGGACCTTGTAGTTGGTCAGCTCGATATCGGCGAGATGCGGGTAGCGGTCGGCGATCGCGCTGCGCAGGGCGCTGTCGAGCGCGTTGACCGGCCCGTTGCCCTCGGCCACCCGCACGTAGCGCTCGCCGTCGACCTCGACCTTGATCGTCGCCTCGGTCTCGACCTCGCCGCCCGCCCGCTTCTCGGTCACCACCCGGAAGCTCTCCAGCTTGAACAAGGGCTTGTAGCTGCCGGCCTCGCGGCGCAGCAGCAGCTCGAAGGAAGCCGGCGCCGCCTCGTAGTGGTAACCGCGGTGCTCGCGCTGCTTCAGCCGCTCCACCGCCCGCGCCGCCGCCGCCTCGTCCAGCTCCAGCCCGACCTGCTCGGCCTGGCTGCGGATCGTCGCCTTGCCGGAGAGCTCGGAGGCAAGGATCTCGCGCTCGTTGCCGACCGCGGCCGGGTCGATCTGCTCGAAGGTGCCGGGGTCGGCGGCGACGCCCGCGGCGTGCATGCCCGCCTTGTGGGCGAAGGCGTTGCGGCCGACGTAGGCGCGGTTGGGGTCGGAGGCCATGTTGCAGACCTCGTCCAGGTAGTGGGCCGTCGGCGCCAGGCTCGCCAGCTGCTCGGCGGAGACGACGTCGAAGCCCATCTTCAACTGCAGCGCCGGCAGGATCGAGGCCAGGTTGGCGTTGCCGCAGCGCTCGCCGTAACCGTTGACGCAACCCTGGACCAGCCGGGCGCCGGCGTCCACCGCGGCCAGCGAGTTCGCCACCGCGCACTCGGCGTCGTTGTGGGTGTGAATGCCGATCGCGACCGTGTCGCCGACGTCGGCGGCGACCGTGGCCGTCACCTCGGCGACGAACCGCGGCAGGCTGCCGCCGTTGGTGTCGCAGAGGGTGACGTTCTCGGCGCCGCCGTCCACCGCGGCCCTCACGCATTCCAGCGCGTAGCCGGGATCGTCGCGGTAGCCGTCGAAGAAGTGCTCGGCGTCGAAGACCGGCCGCTTGCCTTCCATTCGGCAGAAGCCGATCGAGTCGGCGATCATCGCCAGGTTCTCCTCGCGGGAGACCCGGATCACCTTCTCCAGGTGCAGGACCCAGCTCTTGCCGACCAGGCAGACGACCGGGGCGAAAGAGGAGGTAAGGGTTTGCAGCGCCTCGTCGTCCGCGGCGGCGCGGTCGCGGCGCCGGGTCATGCCGAAAGCGGCGATCGTCGCCCGCTCCAGCTCCAGCCCGGCCAGCTGCTCGAAGAGCTCCACCTCCTTGGGGTTGCTGCTGGGAAAGCCGGCCTCGATGAAGTGGACGCCGAGCGCGTCCAGCGCCCGCACCACGTTCAGCTTCTCGCCGACGGAGAGCGACATCCCTTTACCGCCCATGCCGTCACGCAAGGTCGTGTCGTAGAGCTTCACCTGTTCCATCTGCTGCCTTTCGAATCGGAAGATCGGGGAGAGGGCGCGAGGCCCTGCCTGCACGGCATAGCCGCGCCAGCCGCTAGGCGGCTGCGGTAATTCGCCCGATTGACTCGATGAGGCGGCGCATCAGGAGCTCACCTTACTCGGCGCGTCGACCCCGGCCGGCATCTCGACGAAGTCGAGCCACTCCAGGTACTCCTCGGCGCGCCCGTAGAGGGCGTCTTCGAACTTGGCCTGGAGGTGGGTGGTGATCTCGCCCGGCTTGCCGGCGCCGAGCGGGTGATCGTCGATCTCGCGCACCGGCACCAGCTCGGCGGCGGTCCCGGTCAGGAAAACCTCCTCCGCCAGGTAGAGCTCGGCCCGGGCGACGTCCCGCTCGACCACGGTGTAGCCGAGGTCGCGGGCGATCTGGATCACCGACTTGCGGTTGATCCCGTCGAGGATCGAGGCGACGTGCGGGGGCGTGACGATCTCGCCGTCGCGGACGAGGAAGATGTTCTCGCCCGAGCCCTCGCAGACGAAGCCGCGTTCGTCGAGCAGGATCGCCTCGTCGTAACCGGAGTTGTGCGACTCGGTCTTGGCGAGAATCGAGTTGAGGTAGGAGCCCGAGGCCTTGGCGTGCGGGATCGAGCCGCCCGGGCTGATCCGCCGCCAGCTCGAGACCTTGGCGCGGATGCCTCCGTTCTTGCTCTCCTCACCCAAATACGCCCCCCAGGGGAAGGCGGCGACGATCACGTCGATCGGCGCGTCTTTCGCGTAGAGGCCGAGGCTGCCATAGCCGCGGTAGGCGAGGGGCCGGATATAGGCGGAGCGAAGGCTGTTGCGGGTCAGCAGTTGGTGGGTCGCCTGGCGGATCTCCTCGACCGAGTACGGCAACTCCAGGTAGTAGAGCTGGGCCGACTTCTGGAGCCGGGCGAGGTGGTCGGCATGGCGGAAGATCGCCGGGCCCCGCTCGGTCTCGTAGCAGCGAATCCCCTCGAAAACGCCGGTGCCGTAGTGCAGGCCGTGGCTGAGCACGTGCGTCTGGGCGTCCTCCCAGGGCACGAACTCGCCGTTCTTCCAAATCAAATCGACCTGATCCATGTTGGAGGGAAGTATGCCCGATCAAACGCAGGGCTTCACCCCCACAGCCGCGAATGACGACTGAAATACGACAAAGGAGGCGCAGGAGTCCATGAAATCCCGATTTCTCCCCAAGCTCAACTTCTCGAACGCGATCGCCATGATCGCGCTGTTCGTCGCCCTCGGCGGCGCCGCCATCGCAGCCGGCCTGCCAAAACGCAGCGTCGGCGCCAACCAGCTCAAACGGGGCGCCATCACCGCCGCCGCGATCCGCAAGGCGGCAGTGAAGAGCGGCAAGCTGGCGCCGAAGTCCGTCGTCGCCGGCAAGCTCGGCCCGAACGCGGTGCTGCCAGGCAACATCGTCAACGGCGCCATTACCAGCGCCAAGCTCGGCGCCGGCTCGGTGATCGCCAACTCGATCAAGAACGGCGTCGTGACCACCAACAAGCTGAACAACAAGGCCGTGACGACGGCGAAGCTCGGCGACGAAGCGGTGACCACGCCGATCCTCGCCAACGGCTCGGTGACGCCCGGCAAGCTCAGCAAAGAATTCGGCCCGTTGATTAACCCGCTGAAAAGCGGTCAGACGCTGCAGGGCACCTTCGCCGTCGGCGGCGCCGGCAAAGAACTGACGACGGCGATCGACGGCCAGACGTTCCAGTTCCCCCTGGCCAACGGCCCCGCCGTGAACGTCGTCAACCCCTCGACCGCGGTCACGCCCGCGTGCCCCGGCCTCGGCAGCGGCCAGGCGCCGGCGGCAGCGGCGGCCAACCTCTGCATCTACGTCGTCAGTCCGACCAATCTGAAAACGCTTGCCGTCCCGGCTGCCAGCGCCAACAGGTTCGGATTCGGCCTCGAAGCGACGGCCAACGAAGTCGACAAACCGTTCTCGGCCTACGGCCTCTGGGCGGTGACCGCTCCCTAAGCGGCGAGCGCGGCGAGGACGGCGTCGGTCATCTCGGCCGTCCCGACCTCGACTTCGGCGGGGACGTCTGGCATCGGTGGAATCGCCAGCGTCCCCGCGGCGAGGTCCGGAGTGCGAAGCCCCCCCTCCAGGACCGCGTCGACCGCCGCCTCGATCCGGGCCGCGTCGTCGGGGCGATCAAGTCCGTGGCGCAGCATCATCGCCACCGAGAGGAAGGTCGCCAATGGGTTGGCGATGCCCTTGCCGGCGATGTCGGGGGCCGAGCCGTGGACCGGCTCGAACAGGCCGGGGGCGCCGTCGGCGCCGAGGCTGGCCGAGGGCAGCATCCCCAGCGAGCCGGTCAGCATCGCCGCCTCGTCGCTGAGGATGTCGCCGAAGAGGTTCTCGGTGACGATCACGTCGAAGTCGGCCGGGCGCGAGACCAGCTGCATCGCCGCGTTGTCGACCAGCAGGTGGTCGAGCTCGACGTCGGCGTAGTCGGGGGCGATGCGGGTGACGACCTCGCGCCAGAGCCGCGAGGTCTCCATCACGTTCGCCTTGTCGACGGAGGTGACGCGGGGCTTGCGACCGGAGCTCTTGGCGCGGCGGCGGGCAGCCTCGAAGGCGGTGCGGGTTATCCGCTCGATTTCCGCGGCCGAGTACTCGCAGGTGTCGTGGGCGATGTCGCCGTCGCGGCCGCTGTCGCCGAAGTAGATGCCGCCGGTCAGCTCGCGGACGACCAGCAAATCGGTGCCGGCGATCCGCTCCTCGCGCAGCGGGCTGGAGCCGACCAGGGCCGGACTGGGCCGGACCGGGCGCAGGTTGGCGTAGAGGCCCATTCCCTTGCGCAGCCCCAGCAGACCCTGCTCGGGGCGCGGCGCGTCGGGGTCGGTGGTGTCCCATTTAGGCCCGCCGACGGCGCCGAGCAGGACCGCGTCGGCGGCACGGCAGGCCTCCAGCACCTCGTCGGTGAGGGCGGTGCCATGGGCGTCGATCGAGGCGCCGCCCAGCAGGCGCTCGTCGAACTCGAACTCGCCCAGGGACTCCAGTAGCCGCCGGGCCGCGGCGACGATTTCGGGGCCGATCCCGTCACCGGGAAGGACGACTACGCGGGGGACCGGGGTCACCCGGCGGACTCTAAGGGTTGGGCGGCGAGCGGCGTCAGCCGGCGACGGCTTCGATGTTGAGGCGCACGTAGTCGAGCACCAGAGGCCGCTCGGACTCTTCCAGGATCGCTTCCGCGAAGGGGCGGCGCAGCTCCGGCGGCAGCTGGGCCAGCAGCGGCCCCAGGGTGACGGTGGAGGTGAAGGCAAGCGGGTCCGGCGGCCGCACGGGCTTCGGCTCTAGCCAGCAGTGAGGCTCGACGAAGCCAGCTCCACGCAGGCGCGCCTCGGTCTCCTCGGCGCCGGCGAAGTTCCACATCCCGCTCGCGCCGGCGAAATGGGCCGCGAACTCCGGACGGGCGGCGACGGAAGCGATGACCCGCGCGTGCTCGGCGACGTTGCCCTCTCCCCCGCACTGGGCGACCAGGCGACCGCCGGGCCGCAGCGCCGCGCGCAGGCGCGCGAAGAGGGCGTCGTGATCGAGAATCCAGTGGAAGGTCGCGGTCGAGAAGACGAGGTCGACCGGCTCGCTCAGCTCGAGCTCCGACAGGTCGGCAACGAGATAGCTGACCCGATCTCCGAGGCGCTCGCGCGCCTTGCCCACCATCGCCTCCGATCCGTCGACCGCGATCAGGCGCCCGCGCGGGAGGCGCCCTAGCAGCTCGGCGGTGACCCGGCCCGAACCGCATCCAGCGTCGATGGCCGCCTCGTCGCCCCGCAGCGCGAGGCGATCGAGGACCTCCATGCCCCAGTCGAACTGGGGGTCGGAGACCGCGTCATAGGTCTCAGCGTCCCACTCGCGGGCGCTGCTATTCATCGCCCTCGTCGAGCCCGAATCGCTCACAGCGCCGTCGTGACCGGTCCGCGCTCGGCCCCTCCCGCGCCCTCGAACCTCTCGATCGCCGCTCCGTTCTCGAGCGTGATCGCGATGTCGTCGAGCCCGTTCAGCAGGCGGTGCTTGACGTCGGGCTCGACCGCGAATTTGAAGACGCCGGCGGCGCAGGTGACGGTCTCGTCGTCGACGTCGATCCGCGCCTCGCCGGCCTCGGCGACCAGGCGGCAGTGCTCCTCGTCGAGGATCGCCGGCAGCAGCCCGATCTTGGTGCAGTTGGAGTAGAAGATGTCGGCGAAGGAGGGCGCCACGATCGCCTCGAAGCCGAAGTCCTCGAGCGCCCAGGGAGCGTGCTCGCGGGAGGAGCCACTGCCGAAGTTGCGCCCGGTGACCAGGATCGGGTTCGGCTCCAGCTCGATCTCGCCGTCGCGGATCCAGTCGTAGAAGAGGAACTCGCCGAAGCCGGTCCGCTCGACCCGCTTGAGGAACTGCTTGGGGATGATCTGGTCCGTGTCCACGTCGTGGCGGTCCAGGACCGACACCTTGCCCTCGATCACGTCGATCGGCCTCATCTCAGCTCCAATCCCTGATGTCGACGAAATGTCCCTCGATCGCGGCCGCGGCCGCCATCTTCGGGCTGACCAGGTGGGTGCGCCCACCCTTGCCCTGCCGTCCCTCGAAGTTGCGGTTCGAGGTCGAGGCGCAGCGCTCGCCCTCGTCGAGGATGTCGGGGTTCATGCCCAGGCACATCGAACAGCCCGCCTCGCGCCATTCGAAGCCGGCACCGCGGAAGACCTCGTGCAGTCCCTCTGCTTCGGCGGTCGCTTTGACCTGCTGGGAGCCGGGGACGACCATCGCCCGCACGGAGCCGGCGACCTTGCGGCCGTCGACGACTGCCGCCGCCTCGCGCAGGTCCTCGATCCGCGAGTTCGTGCAGGAGCCGATGAAGACCCGTTCCGGCGCCACCTCGGTCATCGGCGTGCCGGCCTTCAGATCCATGTAGGTCAGGGCCCGTTCCGCCGATTCGCGGTCGGCCGGCGAGTCCATCGCCGCCGGGTCGGGGACCCGGTCGGTGACCTCGACGACCATGCCCGGGTTGGTGCCCCAGGTGACCATCGGTGAGATCGCGCCGGCATCGACCTCGACCTCGGTGTCGAAGCCCGCCCCGTCGTCGGTCGGCAGCTGGCGCCAGCGCTCGACCGCGGCGTCGAAGTCCGCGGGGGCACCGGGACGGCCGCGGACCCAGTCGAAGGTGGCCTGGTCGGGGGCGATCATGCCGGCGCGGCCGCCGCCCTCGATCGTCATATTGCAGATCGTCATCCGGCCCGGCATCTCCAGCTGCTCGATCGCCGGTCCGGCGTACTCGACCGCGTGGCCGACCATGCCGCCGGTGCCGAGGCGGCCGATCGTGGCCAGGATCAGGTCCTTGGGGGTGACCCCGGAGCCCAGCTCGCCCGAGTAGGAGATCCGCATCGTTTTCGGCCGCTTCTGGACCAGGCACTGGGTCGCCAGCACGTGCTCGACCTCGGAGGTGCCGATGCCGAAGGCCAGCGACCCGAAGGCACCGTGGGTCGAGGTGTGGCTGTCGCCGCAGACGATCGTCATCCCAGGCTGGGTGACCCCCAGCTCCGGGCCGATCACGTGGACGATGCCCTGGCGGTCGGAGCCCAGCGAGTAGAGCGGGATGCCGAACTCCTCGCAGTTGCGCTCCAACGTTTCGACCTGCACGCGGGAGAGCTGGTCGGCGATCAGTCGAGCCGCCATGGTGCCGTCGGTGGGGGTGTTGTGATCGGCGGTCGCCAGCGTCTTGTCGGCACGGCGGACGGGGCGACCGGCCAGGCGCAGCCCGTCGAAGGCCTGCGGCGAGGTGACCTCGTGGACCAGGTGAAGGTCGATGTAGATGAGATCGTCGGAGACCTCGTGGGCGTCCCAGATCTTTTCGAACATGTTCTGTGGCATCTCAGCTCCTCCTAGCCGCGCCTAAGGCCGGCGGCGATCACGGCGATGAACCTGGTCGGCCCCTCGCCATCGTTCTCGAAGTGGTGCGGCAGATCGGCGTCGAAGGTGACGCTGTCTCCCCCGTTCAGCTCGTGGCGCGTGCCATCGACGACCAGCGCCAGGGTCCCGGCGAGGACGACGGTGGTCTCGCGGCTGCCGGGCTCGTGCATCGGCGGGTCCTCGCGGCCGCCGGTGGCGGCGCCGGGTGCGAGCACGTGCAGGGAGACATCGGCGCGCTGCCCCGGCAGCGGCGGCGTCAGCTCCTCGAAGCTGTGGCCGCCGCGCTTGAAGCCGCGGCGCTGGCCGGCGCGGCTGACGGCGACGTGCTGACCCTCGTCTAGGCGCAGCAGCTGCGACAGCGTCAACTCCAGGCCGGCGGCGATCTTCTCGGCGACCGCCAGCGTCGGACTGGTCTCGCCGCGCTCGACCTGCGACAGCATCGGCGCGCTGACGCCGGAACGCTCGGCCAGGTCGCGCAGCGAGAAGCCCATCGCGTCGCGCAGGGCTTTGATGCGGGGCCCAATGGTCGACGAGGGGTGGATGTGGATCGGTGCGGCTTCCGGTTTAGATGGCGGAGCAGCGGCAGTTGAGCGGGTTGCCATCGCTGTACGTTATCACGAACGCTTGTACTCCGCAGTCGCGATCTCCGCCGCGAGCAGGACCCGCAGATCATTCGCGATCTCGTCGGGTTCGTCATCCAGTTGCGCCCAGGCGATCCGCGTTACTCCGTACCCGGCCACACGCAGTCTGCGATCGCGTGTTCGATCCTCCCGGAAGGCGCCGCGGGTCCCATGTCCCTCGTAGCCATCGAGCTCGACAATCGTCTTCGTCGCCGACCACAGACAGTCGACTTCGTAGGAGGTCGGTTCAAGCGGTATCCAGGCGTTGAGCCGAGGCAGCGGCAACTGGTACCGCCTCAAGAAAGACAGGAACCGTTCCTCGAGTGGGCTCCTGGCTCGGCCAGAGGGCGATTCGGCCCGGCGGGCGAGGCACTTCCTTATCGTCGGCGCACCCCGCCTATGCGGATAACGATCGAGCAGGTCGAGCAGCGAGAGGCGATCACGGAGTTGGAGGTATTCGGTTTGACGCAGGCCGTTCTCGACGACATCCACGGATGTGGTGGAAGCAAGGTCGAAGAGCGTGCGCGGCACCGTAGTGGTCGGGATTCCATCCTCGATCGCCATTTCGTCGCAGGACAGGACCGAGAAATGTCGGCGGACACTCGAAGTCGAGCGACTCTTCGTGGGCGTCGTGACTTCGGGGACGCCGGACCAGGGACGAATCCCCCAGAGAGCGGCAGCCGACCGGTGACTGAGAACCGCGCCCGGCCCGCAGGCGAGAACGGCCGCCAGCCACCGAGCCTGTCGCGAAACGACGCGATGGCCCACCGCGTAAACGCCGTCATGCAGCCGATGGAGGCGCTGACCACGAAGCCGCCGGTCAATCGCGCTCGGCTTCACCCCCCATTCCAAAAGCTGGACCCGCGCCACCACGCCGTGCTGAACCTCCGCCGCCGCCGCAAGTAACGCGTCCACGCCCCGCGTCTGCAATAGGCGTCGCATATCGACGCTGAATGCAGACGCGGCGGGCACGCCGCCGAGTCTGATCGGCGGCGGCACACAGATGGCGCGCGAAACGCGCCATCTGTGTGCCCGGGGACTCGCTAAGCCGTCAGGGGCCCGGGGTGCGCTCTACTGCGGCCTCGGCGGTTGCCGCCTCGGCCTCGCGGGTGGCGGCGCCTTCGAGGGCGTTGGACAGGGCCCGCACGTAGGCGCGGGCCGAGGCCTCGAGGATGTCGGTGGCGACGCCCTGGCCGGTCGCCAGGCGGCCGGCGGTGCGCAGCATCACCGTCACCTCGCCGAGGGCGTCCTCCCCCCCGGTCACCGCCTCGACCGTGTACTGGGCCAGATCGCAGTCGGTCTCGGTCGCCGACTGGATCGCGCGGAAGATGGCGTCGATCGGGCCGTCGCCGCCGGACTCGCCGACGACCTCCTCACCCGAGGGCAGCGTCACCGCCACCTTGGCGACCGGCTCGCGACGGGAGCCCGCCTCGACCTCGAACCAGGCCAGCTCGTGGGCGTCGGAGCGCTCCCGCATCTCGTCGGAGACGATCGCCTCCAGGTCGAGCGCGGTCACCTGCTTCTTGCGGTCGGCGACCTCCTTGAAGGCTTTGAAGGCGGCGTTCAGCGCGTTGCCCTCGACCTGGAAGCCCAACTGCTCCAGGGCGTCTTTCAGGGCGTGGCGGCCGGAGTGCTTGCCGAGCACGATCGAGTTCGACTCCAGGCCGACCTCGGTCGCATCCATGATCTCGTAGGTGCTGCGCTCCTTCAGCACGCCGTCCTGGTGGATTCCGGACTCGTGGGCGAAGGCGTTGCGGCCGACGATCGCCTTATTGGGCTGGATCGCGTAGCCGGTCAGGCGCGAGACCATGCGGCTGCTGCGGGCGATCTCGCGGCTGACGATCCCGGTCGTGAGGCCGTGGGCGTCCTCGCGGACCTTGATCAGCATCGCAATCTCCTCCAGCGAGCAGTTGCCGGCCCGCTCGCCGATCCCGTTGATGGAGCACTCGACCTGCCGCGCTCCGGCCAAGACGCCGGCGTAGGAGTTAGCAACGGACAGCCCCAGGTCGTCGTGGCAGTGGACCGACATCTCCACTTCGCGCAGCCCCGGCACCAACTCGTAGAGACGGCGGAAGTCGTCCGCGTACTCCTCCGGCGTCGTGTAGCCGACCGTGTCGGGGATGTTGATGACCGAGGCGCCCTCCTCGACCGCGATCGCGCAGACCTCGGCGGTGAACTCAATGTCGGCGCGGGTCGCGTCCATGGGCGAGAACTCGACGTCCTCGCAGTAGGACTTGGCCATCGCCACCGCGGCGCGGGCCTGTCCCTTGACGTCCTCGCGGTCGGTCTGCAGCTGGTGCTGGATGTGGATATCGGAGGTCGAGATGAAAGTGTGGATCCGCGGCCACTGCGAGTCGCGGATCGCCCCCCAGGCAGCGTCGATGTCAGCCTTGTGGGTGCGGGCGAGGCCGCAGATGACCGGCCCCTCGACCTTGCGCGAGATCTCCTGGACGGCCTCGAAATCGCCGGGCGAGGTGATCGGGAAGCCGGCCTCGATCACGTCGACCCCCAGCCGTGCCAGCTGCTGCGCGATCTCCACCTTCTCGGCGGTGTTGAGCGAAATCCCGGGCGACTGCTCGCCGTCTCTCAGGGTGGTGTCAAAAATGTGGACGCGGTTGGCGTCGGATGCGGGTCCCATCTGGACCTCCTCCTTCTCTGCTGCGTTTGAATGACCTCTATCTCTCGCGGCTATCGCGCCGCCCAGCGCTATTCCCCCCGAGGGGGGAGGAGAAGGAGAAGCGCGAGGCTGTCGAACCGCTGGGTCATTCGCCCACCAGGGTAGCGCAGAAAGGCGCGGCATCGGCGGCTTTGCGTAGGCTGCCGCCCATCGCCGCTCCACAGCGCATCAACTGGCTCGCTCTCTTCGCCATGGGAATGGCCGTGGTCGTGATTGCCAACGACTTCTCGGCGATCAATGTCGCCCTTCCCACCATGGAGAAGGACTTCGACACCAACATCAACACGATCCAGTGGGTCGTCAATGCCTACGCCCTGACCTTCGGGGTGATGATCGTCACCGGCGGCCGGCTCGCCGACATGTTCGGCCGCCGCAACGCCTTCTTCCTCGGCACCGCGATCTTCGCCTCGATGTCGGCCCTCGGCGGTGCCGCCCAGACGGAGACCTGGCTGATCGCCACCCGGACCCTGATGGGGATCGGCGGCGCCCTGATGTGGCCGGCGATCCTCGGCATGACCTTCGCGATCCTGCCGAAGGAGAAGGCGGGGCTGGCCGGCGGGATCATCCTCGGCGCCGCCGGGCTCGGCAACGCGGTCGGGCCACTGATCGGCGGCGTCCTCACCGACGCGCTCAGCTGGCGCTGGATCTTCTTCCTCAACGTGCCGATCTCAATCTTCGCCGTCCTCGTCACTTACTTCCTAGTTCACGTCGAGGAGCCCGAGAGCGCGGACCGGCGAATCGACTACGCGGGGATCTCGACGCTCTCGATCGGCCTCGTCTCGCTGCTGATCGCCCTCGACCAGGCCGCCGACTGGGACTGGGGAGACCCGCGGGTGATCGGGCTGCTGGCGCTGGCGGGAATCCTGGTGCTCGCCTTCGTGCCGATCGAGCGGCGCGCCGGAGCCCACGCGCTGGTGCCCCGCGAGATCATGAGCAACCGCAGCTTCACCGCCTCCTGCGTGGCGATCCTCTTCATGTCGGCGACCTTCTTTGCCTCGCTGCTCTACCTGCCGCAGTTCATGGAGAAACAGTTCGGCTACTCGGCGCTGGAAGCCGGGGTCGGGATCCTGCCCTTCCTCGGCGTCTTTGCAGTCGTCTCCTTCATTGCCGGCCCGCTCTACAACCGCCTCGGCGCCAAGCCGCTAGCCGTCTTCGGCGCCGCCTGCATCACCGTGGCGCCGTTCCTCTTCTCCCAGGTCGACGCCGGCTCCAGCTACGGATCGTTGATCCCCGGCATGGTCGTGCTCGGGCTTGGCGTGGGCAGCTTCTATCCGACGGCCACCACCGCCGGTGTCACCTCAGTCGACGACTCCCAGACCAGCCTCGCTGGCGGCATCGTCTACATGTTCCAGATCGCCGGCGGCTCGATCGGGCTGGGGCTGACCACGGCCGTCTTCTCGGCGGCGATCCCGCCCTTCGTGGACGGCGTCCAGGCCGGCTTCCGGCTCGACGCCGCCCTCTCCCTCGTTGGCTTCGTGATCTCGCTGCTGTTCGTTGGCGGCACCCTGTTCGCGCGGCGGCGCACCGCCGAGCAGACCGCTTAGAGCATCCGGCTAAGAGACCAGTTCGTTGCGGCCGGAGCCGCCCAGGAGGACGTCCTCACCGGAGTCCCCGTGCAGCATGTCGTTGCCGCTGCCCCCGATCAGGCGGTCGGCACCGGGTCCGCCGAACAAGGAGTCGGAGCCGGCGCGCCCGATCAGGAGGTCGTCACCGGTGCCGCCGATCAGCTTGTCCCCGCCGCTCCCGCCGATCAGTTTGTCCGCCCCGGGCCCACCCCGCAGGGTGACCGGGATCGGCACCTCGCGGGCGACCGTCACGGAGTCGTCACCGCCTCCCGCATTGACTTCGAAGCCGCCGATCGAGGCCGCTTCGCAGAGCAGCTCGGTTTCCTTCCCTTCCGGATGCCAGCAGACGCTGCCGCCGACTTCGAGCGGCACGACCGAGTCGATCACGTAGCTGCGCCCGTCGGGACTCAGGGCGATCGTGATCGTGTTCGTTTCCGAGCCGCCCGCGAGCAGCACCGTCAGCGGCGGTTCCGCGGCATGGGCAGTCGTGGCAGCCGATGCCACCAGAACCATCGCCGCCGTCAGGATCGCCCTCTTCATCGCAAGATCGCTCCGGCGTCGAATCGCCAGAGCCCCAACTAGGGGAACAACACGACCTTGCCGACGTTGCGGCGCTGGGCGATGAATTCATGCGCCTCTCCGGCGCGGTCGAAGGGAAACGCCTCGGCGACCACCGGCTCCAGCCGGCCCGCTTCGAGATCGGCCATCAATGGCTCGGTCAGCCGGTCGAGGTTGCCCTCGCGGTCCCACCAGCTCAGCATGTTGAGCCCGAACACGCCTTTGTTCTCGTTCATCAGCAGCAGGCTCTTCCACCAGGGCATCGTCGCCAGCGGCATCTTCAGCAGGCTCTTCAACGTCGCCGGCAGGTCGCGGACGCCGGAGTTCGAGTTCTCCGAGATGCCGTACATCACCAGCCGGCCGCCGGAGCGCAGCAGGCGGTAGTCCTTGCGGAACGAGGTCGGGCCCAGCGCGTCGATGATCAGGTCGACGCCCTCGCCGTTGGTGATCCGCATCACCTCGGCCTCGAAGTCCTGACTGCGGTAATCGATCGCGTGGTCGACGCCCTGGGCGCGGATCGCCTCGTGCTTGCCCGGCGAGGCGGTACCGAAGACCTCCGCACCGGTGTTGCGGGCGATCTGAGTGGCGGAGATGCCGACGCCGCCACCGGCCGCGTGGATGAGGACGCGGTCGCCCTGGCGCATCCCTCCCATCAGGACCAGCGCCGCATAGGCGGTGCCGTAGTTGACCGGGAAGGCGGCGCCCTGCTCGAAGCTGAGCCGCTCCGGCAGCGCCAGGACCTGGGCGGCGTCGACGCTGACCAGCTCGGCCTGGCCGCCGAAGCGGGTGCCAGCGACGACGCGGTCGCCGACTTCCCAGTCGCTGACGCCCTCCCCCAGGCTCTCGATCTCGCCAGCGACCTCGTAGCCGAGCACGCAGGGGATCTTCGGCGCGTCCGGGTAGAGGCCGACGCGGGCCATCGTGTCGGCGAAGTTGATGCCGGCGGCACGCACGGCGATGCGGACCTGTCCCGGCCCCACGGCGGGGTCGGGCCGCTCCTGCACCTGGAGAACCTCGGGACCCCCGGTCCCCGTCAGCACCACCGCCCGCATGGGAGAACCCTAGAGGTCGACGGAGCGGCCGACTGAGAATCCGTCCAGCCCGAGGATCTTCTCGATCGTCTCGGCCCGCACCGGGGCGTCGGTGGTCAGGGCCATCACCGCCCGCTCGCCGCCCTGCTCGGCGCCGACGGCGGCGGAGACGATGTTGACGCCCTCCTCGCCGAACATCGTCCCGACCCGGCCGATCATCCCCGGCTGGTCGGCGTAGCGGAAGACGGAGATGTGCTCGGCGAAGGGCAGGTAGAAGCCCTCGCCCCAGGCCGAGACCAGGTAAGGCTCGTTGCGGGGACCGACGCTGGTGCCGGCGACCTCGACTTCCTCGCCCCCGGAGCCGAGCCGGACGGTGACCAGCTCGGTGAAGTCCTCGGCGCTGGCGTCCTTGGTCTCGACCAGCTCGATGCCGCGCTCCTCGGCCATCTGCGGCGCGTTGACGAGGTTGACCGGCTCCTCGGTATTGCCGGCGAGGATGCCGGCGAGGACGGCGATCCCCAGCAGGCGGGTGTCATGGGAGGCGATGCGCCCGCGGAACTCGGCGGTGACGCGGTCGACCGAGCCGTCGCCGAGGCCCTGGGCAAGCCGGCCGAGCTTTTCGCAGAGCGGCACGAAGGGCGCCAGCGCCTCCATCGCCTCGGGGCGGACAGCGGCGATGTTGACCGCGTTGGTGACGACGCCGCCGTTGAGCGCCGCGGTCACCTGCTCGGCGGTGACGACGCCGGCGCGGTCCTGCGCCTCCGCGGTCGAGGCGCCGAGATGCGGCGTGACGACGACGTCGTCGCGGGCGAAGATCGGGTGCTCGGTGAAGGGCTCGGAGGGGAAGACGTCCAGCGCCGCGCCGGCCAGCTTGCCCGACTCGAGGCCGGCCAGCAGCGCGTCGAGGTCGACCAGCTCGCCGCGGGCGCAATTGACAAGGCGCGCGCCGTCTTTCATCGCGGCGATCGTCTCGGTGCCGATCAGGCCGATCGTCTCCGGCGTCTTCGGCACGTGCAAGGTGAGGAGATCGGAGCGGCCGAGGACCTCCTCGACGCTCTCCAACCCCTCGACCCCGAGCTCGCGAAAGCGCTCGGCGGAGACGAACTTGTCGAAGGCGACGACGTCCATCTCGAAGCTCTGAGCGCGCTTGGCGACGAGCTGACCGATGCGGCCGAAGCCGATCACCCCGAGCGTCTTGCCGTAGAGCTCGGCGCCCTTGAACTTGGCCCGGTCCCAGCGGCCGGCGACAAGCGATTCGTGGGCCTGCGGGACGTTGCGGAAGAGGGCCAGGGCCAGGGCCAGGGTGTGCTCGGCGGCGGCGACCGAGTTGGACTCCGGGGCGTTGGCGACGATGATCCCGCGCCGCGTCGCGGCCGGGATGTCGACGTTGTCGACGCCGGTGCCGGCGCGGCCGATCACCTTCAGGTTGGTCGCCAGCTCGATCAGCTCCGGCGTCATCTTGGTCGCCGAGCGGATCAGGATCGCGTCGTAGGAGCCGATCTTCTCGCGCAGCTCCTGGTCGGACATCTCGAGCCCCAGGTCGACGTCGAAGTTGGCCCGCAGCAGATCGACACCGGTGTCGGCGATCTTCTCCTTGACCAGGACCTTCACTTGGCGACTCCCTCCGCGTTGGCGAGGACCCAATCGATGCAGGCGGTCAGCGCCTCGACGTCGTCGGGCTCGACGGCGGGGAACATCCCCACTCGCAGCTGGTTGCGACCGAGCTTGCGGTAGGGCTCGACATCGACGATTCCGTTGGCGCGCAGCACCGCGGCCAGGGCGGCGGCGTCGACCGAGTCGGCGAAGTCGATCGTGCCGACGACCAGCGAGCGCTTGGCCGGATCGGCGACGAAGGGGGTGGCGACGTCGCTGCGCTCGGCCCAGCCGTAGAGCCGGTCCGACGAGTCGGAGGTCCGCCCCACGCACCAGTCGAGGCCACCGTTGCCGAGCATCCACTCGATCTGGTCAGCGAGCAGCAGCAGGGTCGCCAGCGCAGGCGTGTTGTAGGTCTGCTCCTTGCGCGAGCTGTCCAGCGCCGTCGGCAGCGAGAGGAATTCCGGCTGCCAGCGGTCCTCGGCGCCGTCGAGCTGCTCGATCCTGGCGATCGCGGCGGGACTGAGCAGCGCCAGCCAGAGGCCCCCGTCGGCACCGAAGGACTTCTGCGGCGCGAAGTAGTAGGCGTCGGCGTCGGCGACTTCGACCGGCAGGCCGCCGGCGCCGGAGGTGGCGTCGATCAGGACCAGCGCGTCGCCGGCCCCGGCGGGGCGCTCGACCGGCACCATCACCCCGGTCGAGGTCTCGTTGTGGGCCCAGGCGATCACGTCGGCGGCGGGATCGGCGCTGGGCGCCGGCGCGTCGCCAGGCGCCGCCTCGATCACGATCGGATCACCGAGGAAGGGCGCCGAAGCGGTCGCCTTGGCGAACTTGGCCGAGAACTCGCCATAGGTGAGGTGCAGGGCCCGCTCGCGCACGATCCAGGCCGTGGCAGCGTCCCAGAAGGCGGTGGTGCCGCCGTTGCCGAGCGCGACCTCGTAGCCGTTGGGAAGGGAAAAGAGCTCGGCCAGGCCGGAGCGCACCCGGCCGACCAGGTCGCGGACCGGCGCCTGGCGATGCGAGGTTCCGATCAGCTCCGAGCGCTCGGCAAGCGCCGCCAGCGCCTCCGGGCGTACCTTCGAGGGCCCGCAGCCGAAGCGGCCGTCGGCCGGCTTCAGCTCAGCCGGGATCTGCGCGGTGTCGGTTGCCGGGGTCGCCATCGGGCTCGACAGGTTATTGACCGTCGCGGGTGGACTCGCGCCGGGGCCGCGGGTAGGCTCGCGGCGTTGTGCTGGCAGTCTCGTCCAACCCGAGGGAGAACCGTGTATCCGATTAGCTACGAAGCCGACTTCAACCCGACGCCGAACCGCTGGACGACCTTCTTCCGGCTGCTCCTGGCGATCCCGTGGATGATCGTCGCGGCCTTCTGGGGAATCCTTTTTGCCTTCACGCACCTCTTTGCCTGGGTCGCCGTGGTGATCCTCGGTCGCTACCCGCAGTGGCTGTATGACTTCAACTCCGGTGTGGTCCGCTTCACGATCCGCACCTCGGCCTGGGTCTACCTGCAGACCGACGTCTGGCCGCCGTTCGGCCTCAGCGACGACCCGAGCTACCCGATCCGGGTCAACTTCGCCCCCGCGGCGGCGCGGCAGAGCCGGCTGAAGGCGTTCTTCCGGATCATTCTCGTCCTGCCTGTCCTGCTGATCGTCTCCTACGGGACCAGCTACATCCAGCTACTCGCGGCAATGGTGGCCTGGCTGACGATCGTCTTCCGCGGCTACCTGCCGGAGGGGATCAACGACATGCTGACCTTCGTCAACAGCTTCCACGCCCGCGTCTTCGGCTACCTGGCGATCCTCACCGATGACTATCCACCGATCGGCATTGAGCGGGCCAAGGGATCCGGCGTCGCGCCGGCCCCCGCTGCCGAGCCGCCGGCCCCGCCCGCGATGCCGACGATCTGAGGCCGCTGAGATGAGCGACGCAAGCAACGACAGCGTTTCCAAAGGCGAGGGCTACGCCGTCGCCAACCTCGCCGATCTCGGCGAGGGCCCCGGCTTCCGCAAGATTCGCAAGGAGCTCGGCGTGACCGCCTTCGGCGTCAACGCGATCATGCTGCCGCCGACCTACGAGACCGGCAGCCACTACCACGAGGAGCAGGAGGAGCTCTACTTCGTCCATAGCGGCGAAGTCGAGTTCACGTTCGGCGACGGTTCAACCCAGCGCCTCGGCCCGGGCGGCCTGGCCTGGGTCGACGCTCCCACCGCCCGCAAAGTCCGCAACCTCAGCGACTCAGAGGACGCGGCCTACGTGGTCATCGGCGGCAAGGACGGCTACGTGGGACGCGACGGCAAGCTCGCCGAGGGCGAGACCCACCGCTGAGCGCCGTTCTCGCCGGCGCATCTCGGCGTCCTCGGTCGGGACGCCTTCGGGTCACGCACAAACGTGCGCTCCCCTCGTCGCCCTCCCTGCGTCCTTGACCTGCTTGGCGAGAACGGCGCTCAGAAACCTTGGTTGATCCACGGCATCATGTCCCGCAGATCCTTGCCGACGTCCTCGATCTCGGCGCCCTGAAGCTCGCCGCGCATGCGGTCGAAGTTCTCGTTGCCGGCCTTGTTCTCGGCGATGAACTCGCGGGCGAAGTCGCCGGACTGGATCTCGGTGAGGATCTGCTTCATCGCCGCCTTGGTCTCATCGGTGATCACCCGTTTACCGCGGGTGAGGTCGCCGTACTCGGCCGTGTTGGAGATCGAGTAATGCATCCCCTGGATGCCCTTCTCGTACATCAGGTCGGCGATCAGCTTGAGCTCGTGCAGGCACTCGAAGTAGGCGAGGCGCGGGTCGTAACCGGCCTCGACCAGGGTCTCGAAGCCAGCCTGGACCAGCTCTGAGGCGCCGCCGCAGAGGACGGCCTGCTCGCCGAAGAGGTCGGTCTCGCACTCGTCTTTGAAGCTCGTCTCGATGATCGCGGCGCGGCCGCCGCCGATTCCCGAGGCGTAGGCGAGGACGAGGTCGTGGGCGTTGCCGCTAGCGTCCTGGTGAACGGCCATCAGGCAGGGGACCCCGTTGCCTTCCTCGTACTGGCGGCGGACCAGGTGGCCGGGGCCCTTGGGAGCGATCATGCCGATATCGACGCCGGCGGGCGGGTCGATCTCGCCAAAGTGGATCGCGAAGCCGTGGGCGAAGAGCAGCAGGTTGCCGGGGGCGATGCCGTCGGCGATTTCGGAACTCCATACCTCGGCCTGTTTCTCGTCGGGCAGCAGGACCATCACCAGGTCGCCGCGGCTGGCCGCTTCGGCGATGTCGAGCACCTCGAGCCCGGCCGCTTCAGCCTTGGCGCGGCTGGAGGAGTCGGAGCGAAGGCCGACGACCACGTCGACCCCGGAGTCCTTGAGGTTGAGGGCGTGAGCGTGCCCCTGAGAGCCGTAACCGAGGATCGCGACGGTCTTGCCGTCGAGCTTGCCGAGGTCGGCGTCCTTGTCGTAGAAGATGTCGTCGGTGCGCATGGCCGGGCAGGCTATCGGAGCGCCCTGCGCATCAGCTTGCCGGAGGGCGTGCGTGGCAGCGCCGCCGCCAGCTCGACCCGCTTCGGCACCTTGAAGCCGGCCAGCGATTCGGCGCAGTGGCGGCGCAGGTCGTCCGGGGTGACCTGCGAGCCGCTCTCGAGGACGATCACCGCGGTCACGGCCTGCTGCCACTCGGGGTCCTCGCGACCGACCACAGCGGCGTCGGCGACCTCGGGGTGGCGCAGCAGCACCTCCTCGACCTCGGCCGGGATCACGTTCTCGCCGCCGCTGACGATCAGGTCGTCGATCCGGTCTTTGACGTAGAGGAAGCCCTCCTCGTCGATGTGGCCGAGATCCCCGGTGTGCAGCCAGCCGTCGGGGTCGGCGCGACCGGGGGCGACGGTCGGGCCCTGGACGAGGATCTCGCCGTCGAGGATGCGCAGGTGGGTGGTCAGCAGCGGCCGCCCGGCGGAGCCGAGCTTGCGGCGGGCATCGGTCGGCGCCAGCGTCGTCACCTGCGAGCAGGTCTCGGTCAGCCCGTAGGTCTGCACGACCGTGGCTCCCTTGGCGGTCGCCTCTTCCAACGGCTCCGCGGGGACCGGGCCGCCGCCGACCAGGATCGCCCGCGGGCCGGAGAGGTCGGCGCCGGCCTCGAGCAGGCGGGTCAGCATCGTCGCCACCACCGAGACGACGGTGATCCCGTCGCTTTCCAGAGCGGCGCCGGTGCGGTCGACGTCGAAGCCCTCGTGGACGACCGCGGTGGTGCCGTAGATGACCGAGCGCATGACGATGCTGAGGCCGGAGACGTGGCTGAGCGGCAGGCAGCAGAGCCAGCGGTCCTCGGGCTCGACGCCGATGTTGAAGGCGGAGCCGACCGCGCTCCAGAGGAAGTTGCCGTAGGTGAGGCCGACCGGGTGGGGCCTGCCGGTGCTGCCGCTGGTGAGGACGCGGGCGCAGATCTCGTCCATGTCGTGCTCGCCGAGCAGCGGCATATCGGCCTCGGTCTGGGTCAGCTCGCCGGCGTCGTCGAGGTCGACGATCGGCTCCTCGGCGGCGACGATCGTCTCGCGCTCGTCGAGGGTCAGCCGCGGGCTCAGCGGCAGCAGTTTGGCGCCGACCTTCATCAGCGCGTGGGCGAGGACGACCTGCTCGCGCTGCGGATGCATGGTCAGCGCGGCGGTCGAGCCGCGGCGGACGCCGTGGGCGGCGAGGCGGCGAGCGACCCAGGTCGCCTCCGCCTCCAGCTCGGCGTAGGTCATCTCGGCGCCGTCCGCAACCAGGGCGGTGCGGTCGGGGCAGCTCTGGGATCTCTGGGCGAGCCAGTCGTCGAGTTTCATCGGACGGATATCGTGCCCATCATGCCCAACCGACACAAGGACGCCCCGCCCGAAGAGGATCTCTACGCGCCGATCGAGTGGCGCAGCGCCGCCGAGTACGGCGACATCCGCTACGAGAGGGCCGCCGGGCTCGCCAAGATCACGATCGACCGGCCTGAGGTGCTCAACGCCTTCCGGCCGCAGACGCTGATCGAGATATCGGCCGCGCTTGAGCTGGCCCGCGAGGACACCGAGATCGGCGCGATCATCCTCACCGGAGAGGGGCCGAAGGCGTTCTGCTCCGGCGGCGACCAGTCGGTCCGCGGCGACAGCGGCTACGTCGAGGAGGGCGCCTCGCTCGGCCGCTTCCACGTCACCGACCTGCAGGTCCAGATGCGGCGACTGCCGAAGCCGGTCGTGGCGATGGTCGCGGGCTACGCGATCGGCGGCGGTCACATCCTCCACGTCTGCTGCGACCTGACGATCGCCGCCGACAACGCCCGCTTCGGGCAGACCGGGCCGCGGGTCGGATCCTGGGACGGCGGCTTCGGGGCATCCCTCCTGCGCGACCTGGTCGGGACCAAGAAGGCGAAGGAGTTCTGGCTGCTGTGCCGCCAGTACGACGCCGAGGAGGCAATGCAGATGGGGCTGGTCAACGCCGTCGTCCCGCTCGACGACCTCGAGCGCGAGACGGTTGCCTGGTGCCGCGACATGCTCGCGCTCTCGCCCTTTGCCCTGCGTCTGGTCAAGGCCAGCTTCAACGCTCACGAGGACGGCTACGCGGGGATCCAGCAGCTGGCCCACGACGCCAACCTGCTCTTCTACGGCAGTGAGGAGGCTCGCGAGGGACGCGAGGCCTTCAAGGAGAAGCGGCGACCAGACTTCTCCAAGTTCCCGAGGCGGCCATGAGGATCTGGGTCATGGCCGCGCGGCCAAGGACTCTGCCGGCAGCGATCGCGCCGGTGCTGGTGGGGACGGCGGCGGCGGTCCAGTGGGTCGGGCACCTGCCGCGGCTGGGCGCCTTCCTGGCCGCCCTGGTCGGCTCGATCTTCATCCAGATCGGCACCAATCTCGCCAACGACTACTCCGATGCCAAGCGCGGCGCCGATAGCGCCGACCGGCTGGGGCCGGTGCGGGTCACCTCGGCCGGGCTGGTGACGCCGCAGCGGGTGATGC
Source organism: Solirubrobacterales bacterium (assembly GCA_036269775.1). Lineage (GTDB taxonomy): Bacteria > Actinomycetota > Thermoleophilia > Solirubrobacterales > 70-9 > VAYN01. The sequence goes on along the minus strand of DATBDU010000035.1, from coordinate 121,238 downwards.
GGGCAACCTGGATCGCCTTCGCGGTGGCGGTCGCCTGCGGCATCTACCTGGCGACCGTGGCCGGGGTCGTGATCCTGCTGATCGGCGCCGTCTCGATCGCCGCCGGCGTCCTCTACACCGGCGGTCCGCGGCCCTACGGCTACGCCGGTCTCGGCGAGGTCTTCGTCTTCCTCTTCTTCGGGCTGGTCGCCGTCAACGGCTCCTACTACGTGCAAGTCGAGCAGCTCGACGCGCTGCCGCTGGGGCTTTCGATCTCGATCGGCTTCCTCGCCACGGCGATCCTCGTCGTCAACAACGTCCGCGACCTCGAGACCGACCGACGGGCGGGCAAGATGACGCTGGCGGTGCGGATGGGTCGGGCCAACGCGGTGATGCTCTACCGGCTGCTGGTGCTGGGCGCCTTCGTCCTCCTGCCGATCTCCCTGGCCGCCGGCGAAGCGAGTGCGCTGCCGCTGATCGGGCTGCTGGCGCTGCCGCTGGCGTTCGCACCGATGCGGGCGATGAGCAACCGCAGCGACGGCCCGGCGCTGAACGCCGCCCTCGCCGCCACCGGCGCCGTGCTCGCCGTGTACAGCCTGCTGGTCTCGGCCGGGCTGCTGATCTCCAGCTGAACCGGCGCCAGGCTGCTCGGGTGGGAAGCTGTCCTGGTGAGAATCGCCTTCGTGGAGGTCATCCCCTACGCGCTGCCGTTCCGCGAGCTCTATGTGACCGCGCGCGGCAGCCTCGCCCAGCGCGAGATGGTGTTGCTGCGGCTGCGCTCTGAGGACGGACTGACGGGGCTGGGCGAAGCGGTGCCCCTCTCGATGCGCGGCGGCGTCACCCTGGCTCGCGTTGTCGGCGAACTTGAACTGCTCGGCGAGCTCTCGGAGCTGGACGAGGCGAGCTTGAGCGGCGGCATCGCCAACCTCTCGACACCGGCCCGCTGCGCAGCGCTGACCGCGTTGATGGACCTGCGGGGACGGCGGGCGGCGGCGGAGGGGCGCTCTTCCTCAGCGGCCTCCGAGCCGGTTCCCTGCAACGCCACGCTGGTTGCCGGCGAGCCGGCGGCGGTCGCCGAGGATGCGCTGCGCTGGGCCGCCGTGGGCTTCTCCACCTTCAAGCTGAAGCTGGGGGCCGGCGATGACGTCGGCCAGGTCGAGGCGGTGCGCGGGGCGGTGGGCGCGGCGGCGCGGATCCGGGTCGACGCCAACGGCGCCTGGGACGTGGCCGGCGCCAAGCGCACGCTGGGCGAGCTCGAGGAGCTTGACGTCGAGCTGGCCGAGCAGCCGGTGGCGACCCTCGAGGAAGCGGCCGAGGTTGCGGCGGCAACCTCGATCCCGATCGCCGGCGACGAGAGCGTCGAGAGCAGCGGCGACGCCGAACGGGCGGTGTCGCTGGGCGCCTGCGATCTGGCCGGGGTGAAGCTGTCGAAGGTCGGCGGGCCGGAGGAGGCGATCGCGATCGCCGAGGTGCTGCCGTCCTATCTCTCCAGCGCCCTCGACGGCCCGGTCGGGATCGCGGCGGCGGCCCAGGTGGCGCAGACGCTGCGCCAGAGCGCCCCCCGCGGTGGCTACGACCTCGCCCACGGGCTGGCGACGCAGCGACTCTTCGCCTCGACCGTGGCCGCGGTCGAGTGCGAGCTGCGCGAGGGAATGCTCCACCCGCCGCCGGGGCCCGGGCTCGGCGTCGAGATCGACGAGCGGGCGCTGGACGCCCATCGGCTTTAGCCTGCGCGAGGCGCTTTTGTAACCCCACGGGTGACAGAGTCGCCCAGCCGCGTGGACCCGACCAACGCCAACACTGCCCTGGCCTCTGCTTTCGCCGAGGAGCTCGCCCGCGGCGGGCTGCGCCATGCGGTCGTCTCCCCCGGCTCCCGCTCGACGCCGCTGGCGGTGGCGCTCTGGCGTCAAGCGGGGATCGAGGTGACGATGGTCGTCGACGAGCGCTCGGCGGCCTTCTTCGCGCTCGGGGCGGCGCAGGCGAGCGGCGAGCCGGTGGCGCTGCTCTGCACCTCGGGCACCGCCGCGGCGAACTACCACCCGGCGGTCTGCGAGGCCGACGAATCGGCCTTGCCACTGGTCGTGCTGAGCGCCGACCGGCCGCCGGAGCTACGCGGGATCGGCGCCGGCCAGACGATCGACCAGATCAAGATCTTCGGCTCGGCGGTCCGCTGGTTCTGCGAAGTCGGCACTCACGCGGCCGACGACAACGGACTGCTCCACTACCGCTCGGTCGCCTGCCGAGCCCTGGCGGCGGCCCGCGGCGAGACGCGCCCGGGCCCCGTGCACCTCAACCTGCCCTGGCGGGAGCCGCTCTCGCCGGTTCCCATCGAGGGCGCGGTGACGGCGACCGACCCGCTGGCGCTGGAAGGCCGCGATCGTCGGCCGCTTACGGCGGTGACGCGGATCGACCTCGAGCCCTCGGCCTTCCTGCTCGAGGAGATCGCGGGCCACATCGGCGACGCGATCGCCGGGGTGATCGTCGCCGGTCGCCAGCTCGACCCGGAGCTGCGCGAGCCGCTCGCCCACCTGGCCCGCGTCTCCGGCTTCCCGATCCTGGCCGAGCCGACCTCGCAGCTGCGCTGCGGTCCCCACGACCGCTCCCACGTCATCGCCAGCTACGACCTGCTGCTGCGCGACGAGCACTTCGCCCGTTCGGTCGTCCCCGACCTGGTCCTGCGCTTCGGCGAGATGCCGACCAGCAAGCCGCTGCGGGCCTGGCTGGCCGCGAGCGGCGCCAGCGAGATCGTCGTCGACCCCCACGGCGGCTGGAACGAGCCGAGCAACCGGGCCTCGGCGATCCTGCGCGCAGATCCGACCGAGCTGGCCTCGGGCTGGGCGGCGCGCCTGGAAAAGGAAGAGCGCGGCGTCCCGGAGGCATGGATCGCCGCCGAGGCGGCCGCTCAGACGGCGCTCGATGGCGAGCTGGACACCTCCGGCGCGGATGCAGGTAGCGACAGTGGCGCGGCCATCTCAGAGCCCGCCCTCCATCGCGCCCTCGGCCAAGCTCACCGCGACGGCGACCTCGTCTACACCGCCTCGAGCATGCCGATCCGCGACCAGGAGGCCTTCCTCGCCGGCGGCAAGACCGATGTCCTCTTCCTCAGCAACCGCGGCGCCAACGGCATCGACGGCCTGGTCTCCTCCGGCATCGGCGCCGCCCAGGCCAGTGGCCGCCCAACCACCATCGTCACCGGCGACCTTGGCCTGCTCCACGACATCGGCGGCCTCGCCGCCCTGCGCGACATCTCCACCCCGGTCCGCATCGTCGTCATCGACAACGACGGCGGCGGCATCTTCCACTTCCTGCCGCAGCAGAAATCCCTGGCGAAGGATGAGTTCGAGGCGCTCCTCGGCACCCCGCGCGGCGTCGACGCCGCGAAAGCGGCGGCGCTCTTCGACCTCCCCCATCGCCGCCTCGAGTCCCTCGCCGACCTCTCGGACGCTCTCGCCGCCGGGACGGGCCTGACCGAGGTCAAGGTCGACCGCCACATCAACGTCGAGACCCACCGCCGCCTCGGCGCAGCCGTCCAAGAGGCGCTCGCAACACTTCACAGCTGAGTCTGCAGCAGCCAGCCCTATAGGCGGGTAATTGCAGACGCAGCGAAAAAGCTGCCGGCTCAGCAGGCGATCGGGCCGGCCTCGCGACCCGGGCCGGGCTGCCAGGCGGTGCCGTAGATGACTCCTCGCCGGGTCGAGAAGACACGGCCGAGGCAGGAGCCGTCCGCGTTGACCTGCATCACCACGTTGCCCTGGTGCTGGTCCGAGCCGATGGCGCGACCGCTGCCGCCGATGGTGGTGAAGGCGAGGCGCTGCCCCGAAGGGTCCCAGCTCGGCCAGCGCAGACCGCCGCGCACGCTGGCGACGATCCTCGGCGTGCCACCGGAGAACGGGACCGTGAGCAAGTCGGAGCGGACGATCGGGCTTTCGCCGATCTCCCCGGGTGGTCCGAGATGGTCGCGGACCAAGGCGAGCCGCGAGCCGTCCGGCGAGAGCACGGCTTCGCCGGCGCCTTTGGCGAGCAGCCGCATCCCCCGATGCAGCCCATCGCCGACCGGGATCGCGACGATCCTCGCGCCCCGCCCGTCGTAGGCCGTGGCCACAAGGGTCCTCCCGTCGGGGGAGAACGAGGCCGGGCTGAGGATCGCGCGCCGTTGCCAGGGAGTCATGGGCCGCGGCGCGGCGCCGTCGACGCCGATCGCCCAGAGCGCGAACCTGACGTCCAGCCTCTGTTCCGACGGGTCCCTGCGCGCAGGGCGGTCGAACTGCCCGCGGACAAGCTGGATCGTCGTCACCACCAGCGCCCGACCGTCCGGCGTGAAAACGGGGTCACCTTGGAACAGCACGTCGCGGGAGCTCCGCACCAGCCGCAGATGTGAGCCGTCGGCCCGGACCACATAGAGGCCGGCGGTTCCGTGGGCGCCCCCGGTGAAGGCGAGGAGCCGGCCGTCCGGCGACCAGGTGGGACGCGACGTAACCAGCGGTCCCGGCACAGCGCTGGCCGGTCCCCCGGCCAGCCTCAGCGGCGCCTCCCCCAGCGGCCCGACGCTCTTCACTTCGGTGCCCGCGTTCGGGTAGACGTGAAACACGTTCGCGGCCAGCCGCGGACCTTCAGGGGCAGCCCCATGCGCGCTGGACGGCGCCAACGCGACCACCACGATCAGGCAAACCAGCACGAGGCATCGACTTAGCGCCGTCGGCCCGCTCTTCGCCAGGGGGGATCGGGGGACCCTCGACGGAGCCTCCACGCTGTTGCTCCGTCGAGGGTCCCCCGATCCCCCCACGCCTACTCCGCGACCAACGGCAGCAACGCCTGCAGCTTGACCTCGGTCTCGGCCAGCTCGGCCGCCGGGTCAGAGCCAGCGACAACCCCCACGCCGGCGAAGAGGTGGGCCTCGCGGTCGCGCAGCAGGGCGCTGCGCAGGGCGACGCAGAACTCGCCGTCCTCGGTGGCGTCCATCCAGCCGACCGGGCCGGCGTACCAGCCGCGGTCCATGCCCTCGAGGTCGGCGATCGCACCGGCCGCCCGGAGCCAGGGCTCGCCGCCGACGGCGGGGGTCGGGTGCAGCATCCCGGCCAGCTCGATCGCCGAGTGCGGCTCGGCCAGCTGGGCGATCACCGGCGTCGCCAGGTGTTGGATGTTCGCCACCTTGACGATCTCCGGCTCAGCCGCCGCCTCGACCCAGACGGCGTGCGGGCGCAGGGCGCGGACGATGCGCTCGCAGACGATCCGCTGCTCGCGGCGGTCCTTGTCGCTGCGCAGTAGCTGCTCGCCGAGGTGGTCGTCGACGGCGGGGTCGGAGCTGCGTCGGGTCGAGCCGGCCAGGGCCACCGTGGAGACGCTGGCCCCGGAGCGGCGCACCAGCAGCTCCGGGCTGGCGCCGATGAAGGCTGCCTCGGGAGTACCGCAGCAGAAGCAGAAGCAGGCGGGGAATTGCTCGCGCATGGCGCCGAAGAGGGCGGCCGGGTCGTGGGCGGCGCCGGCGCTGACGACCACCTCTCGGGCCAGCACGACCTTACTCATCTCCCCGGCGCCGATCCGGGCTGTGGCCGCCGCGACAGCCGCTTCGAACTCACCGGGGGGACGGGCGCTGCGAATCTCGGCGTGGGAGGTCGGGTGCGGGTCGAGCATCGGCAGCGGCGCCTCGCCCCGCAGGCCGGCCAGACGTGCCGCCAGCGCCGCGCTCCTCGCCGCGGCGTCGTCGCCCGGCTGAACGATGGCGTTGACGGTCAAGAAGGCACGCTCGCCGCTGCGGCAGATCGACAGCTCCGGCAGCACCAGCGAGCCGGGCGAGAGCGAGGACCAGGTTGAGGACGAACCGCCCTCAGGGTCGAAGGCGAAGCCGCCGAGCCAGACCGGGCCAGCGCCCGCCGGCAGCCCCGGCGGCTCGTCGAGCACCGCGTCGCCGCCGCTTCGCAGGCACTCCTCGGCGACGTCGGCGAAGCGCCTCCCGCCCCGCGAGGCCGCCTCGTGGGCGACGCCGAGCCCCGCCAGCGCGAACCCGCGGTCCGGCTGCTCCCAACAGAACCAGCGGTCCGAGGCCAGCCGCGAGGCGAAGATCGCCGCGCAGGGGTCGGCGATCCCAGTCTCGACGGTGACGCTTACGAGGGTCCGCCGCCCCCGCTGGACGGCCTCGGCGACGAGCTCTGGAAGGAGCTCAGTCGCTGCCACGGGCGATTGCGATCTCGCCCGTACGAACCATTTCGACGAGCCCATGCGGGCGGACCATGCGCTCGAAGGCCTCGATCTTGTCGGCGGAGCCGGTCACCTCGATCGTCATCGTGCGGCGGGCGACGTCGACGATCTTGGCCCGGAAGATCTCCGCGAACTGGATGATCTCGGCCCGGTTCTCGACCGCCGAGGAGACCTTGAACAGGGCCATCTCCCGAGCCACCGTCTCCTCCGGCTCCATGTCGCGGATCTTGAGGACGTTGATCAGCTTGTGCAGCTGCTTGGTCACCTGGTCGATCGGGTGGACGGCGCCGTCGAGGGTCAGGGTGACCCGCGAGATGCTGGGGTCGTCGGTCGGCCCGACGGCGAGCGTGTCGATGTTGAAGCCGCGGCGCGAAAAGAGACCGGCGACGCGGGCCAGCACGCCCGGCTTGTTCTCGACCAAGATCGAGAGGATGTGCTTGCGCCCGCTCAGCTGCCCCGGCAGGTGCAGGTCTTCCAGTTTGACCGCCTGTGGCGTCCCGGCCTCCATCAGCGCACCGCCCTTGGCGCCTCGACCATGTCGCGGGCGGCCTGGCCCGGCGGGATCATCGGGTAGCAGTTCTCCTCCTGGGCGACGCGGACGTCGAGCAGGACCGGCCCGTCGGTCTCCAGCGCCTTGACCATCGTCTCCTCGAGGTCGGCGGAGCTCTCGCAGCGTAGGCCGGTGGCGCCGAAGGCCTCGGCCAGCTTCACCCAGTCGGGGCTGGCGCCCATCTCGACCGAGCTGTAGCGGCGGTCCCAGAAGAGCTCCTGCCACTGGCGGACCATGCCCATGTAGCCGTTGTTCATCAGGAAGACCTTGACCGGAATCTCTTCAGTCACGCAGGTGGCCAGCTCCTGCACGTTCATGATCAGGCTGCCGTCGCCGGCGAGGCAGACGACGTTCTCGTCGGGGCAGGCGACCTTGGCACCGACCGCCGACGGCAACCCGAAGCCCATCGTGCCGAGACCGCCGGAGTTGATCCAGCGGCGCGGCTTCTCAAAGCCGTAGTACTGGGCGGCCCACATCTGGTGCTGGCCGACGTCGGAGGTGATGATCGCGTCGCCCTGCGTCGCCCGGTGCATCGCCTCGACCATGAACTGGGGCTTGATCAGGCCGTCCTTGCCGGGCTCGTAGAAGAGCGGGTGATCCTGCTGCCAGCCCTGGATCTGGCTCCACCAGCCGTCGAGCCGCGAGGAGTCGGTCTGCAGCGCCCGGTACTCGCGGGTCAGTTTCGGCAGGACCAGCTTGACGTCGCCGACGATCGGGATGTGGGCGCCGACGTTCTTGGAGATCTCGGCCGGATCGATGTCGATGTGGATGATCTTGGCGTGCGGGGCGAACTCGTCGAGCTTGCCGGTGATGCGGTCGTCGAAGCGGGCGCCGATCGCGACGATCAGGTCGGCTTTGTCCATCGCGTAGTTGGCGGTGACGGTGCCGTGCATGCCCAGCATCCCCAGCCAGTTCTCGCCCGAGGCCGGATAGGCGCCGAGGCCCATCAGCGTCGAGGTGATCGGGAAGCGGTCGGAGGCGGCGAGCTCGCGCAGCTCCTCGGAGGCGTTGGCGTTGACGACGCCGCCGCCGCTGTAGAAGATCGGCCGGCGGGCGTTGGCGAGCGCTTTGGCGGCGATGCGGATCTGTTTGATGTTGCCCTCGGTCGAGGGCTTGTAGCCGGGCAGCTCGACCGGCTCGGTGCGCGGCTGGTAGTCGATGTCTGCCCGGGAGAGGTCCTGCGGGATATCGAGCAGGACCGGCCCTGGCCGCCCGGTCGAGGCGACGTGGAAGGCCTCGTGCACGTACTCGGGGATCTGGCGCGCGTCGGTGACCTGGAAGGAGTGCTTGACGAAGGGCAGCGTGGCGCCGAGGATGTCGGCCTCCTGGAAGCCGTCGGTGCCGATCAGATCGGTGCGGACCTGGCCGGTGATGAAGACCGTGGGCACCGAGTCCAGCATCGCGTCGGCGATCGCCGTGATCAGGTTGGTCGCGCCCGGGCCCGAGGTGGCAAAGGCGACCCCGACCCGGCCCGAGGCCTTGGCGTAGCCCTCGGCGGCGTGGCCGCCGCCCTGCTCGTGGCGGACCTGGACGTGGCGGAAATCGGCGTCGACCAGCGCGTCGTAGGTCGGCAGGTTTGCGCCGCCGGGGATCCCAAAGACATCCTTGACGCCCTCGGCCTTCAGCGATTCCATCAGCGTGTCCGCGGCTCTCATCGGACTGGCGATGGTACCAGTGGGACTACGCCTGGCCAGCAGGCGATTTCGCCGGGTTCCAGCGGGTGTGGGGGTCGATCGAGCCCTCGATCGCGTTTCCCTTGTAGCGCTCGATGATGTGGATCATCGACTCGACCAGCTCCTCGCCCAGCAGGGTGGGCTCGAGGCCGAGGTCGAGCAGCTTGGTGTGGATCGCGTTGTAATAGTGCTCTTCCTTCTCGACCCGGGGGTTCTCGTAGTGCTGGATCTCGACCGTGTAGCCGAGATGCTCGCCGGCCTGCTTGACCAGCCCAGCCAGCTCCAGCACCGAGAACTGCTCGGTGAACTGGTTGAAGACGCGAAAGTCGCCGCGCTCGGCGGGATTGGCGACGGCCAACTCGACACAGGCGATCGTGTCCCGAATGTTGAGGAAACCACGGGTCTGATGGCCGGCGCCGTAGACGGTCAGCGGGTGGCCGATCACAGCCTGCAGGCAGAAGCGGTTGAGGACCGTGCCGAAGATCTCGTCGTAGTCGAAGCGGGTGATCAGCCGCTCGTCCTGGCCGGCCTCCTCGGTCTCGATTCCGTAGACGACCCCCTGGTTGAGGTCGGTCGCGCGCAGCCCCCAGACCCGGCAGGCGAAGTGGATATTGGTCGAGTCGTGGACCTTCGAGCAGTGGTAGAGCGAGGCCGGCAGCTTCGGGAACGGCAGCGTGTCCTTGCGCCCCTTGTGCTCGATCTCGATGTAGCCCTCCTCGATGTCGATGTCGGGCTGGCCGTACTCGCCCATCGTGCCCAGCTTGACCAGGTGGCAGTCGGGTACGTGGTCGCGGATCGCGAAGAGCAGGTTGAGGTTGCCGATCACGTTGGCGTGCTGGGTCTCGACCGCCTTCTCACGGGAGGCCATCGAGTAGGGCGCCGAGGCCTGCTGGCCATAGTGGACGACCGCCTCCGGGCGGGTCTCAGCGACGACCTCTTCGAGGAAGTCGCCGTCCTCGATCGCGCCGACGTAGCTGCGGATCTCCCGGCCGGAGATCTCCCTCCAGGCGGCGATGCGCCGCTCGAGATTGGCAATCGGGGTCAGCGAGCCGGTGCCGGCTTCCTCGTGCCAGCGGCGGCGCGAGAAGTTGTCGACGACGGAGACCTCGTGGCCGCCGGCCGAGAAGCGCAGAGCGGTCGGCCAGCCCAGGTACCCGTCACCCCCGAGGATGAGGATTCGCATAGGACGCGGCAGCTTAGTTGAATCCGCCCGATGGGAAACGGACTGGCGGCGCGAAACGGGGGCCGAGTCGGCCTCGCCGCACTCGTCGCGGTCCTGCTGGTCGGGATCGGCCTGCGGGTCGGCGAGGCCTGGGACGGCCGGGCGCCGGTCTACGACGCCCGGGCCTACGCAGCGATCGCCGCCAACCTCGACGAGGGGAACGGCTTCACGGTGGGAGCGGCGGCGACGCAGCCGTCCAACAACTACTCCCCCGGCCTGCCGCTGCTCGTCGCCGGCGTCTATGAGGTCACGGGTGGCGTCCACGAGCACCTGGCGCGCGTGATCCTCGCGCTTTTGGCCACCCTCTCGGTGTTTTTTACGTATCTCCTGGCGCGACGTCTCCACCGCTCGATGCATTCAGCACACCAGGGTGTGCTGAATGCATCGAGCGCGGTGGCGGGGTTGATCGCAGCGGCGGTGGTAGCGGTCTATCCGGCGCTGGTCGAGTACCAGGGGATGCTGATGTCGGAGCCGCTGGCGGCCACCCTTCTCTCCGCATCAATCCTGGCGATCTTCTGGGCAACTGGCGTCGACCACCGCGGTATCTCGTCGCGATACCCGCTCGCCACCTGGCTCGTCCCGGGCGGCCTGCTCGGGGCGACGGCGATGGTGCGGCCGGAGTACCTCGGCGTCGCCTTTTTGCTGGCGCTGCCGGTCTTTGCCCGCGGCGCTCGCGAGGATTGGCAACGGGCACTGGCTCAGGCCGCGATCCTCTTCGCCGGTGTCATCGTCGTCGTCGCGCCATGGACGATGCGCAACGCCATCGCCCTCGACCGCTTCGTGCCGATCTCGACCGGTGGCGGCCAAGTCCTCTTCGCCGGCACCTACCTGCCGTCGGACGGGAACCCGGAAAGGGTCGGGGCCGAGGTCGTCGTCCGCCACCCGGGGATCTTCGACCCGGCGGATGCGCAGCGGCTACGGCTCGAGCAGATCCTCGCGCGGCTCGCCGCGCACCGCTACCCCGATCTGGAAACCGACCGGGCGCTATCGAAGATGGGTCGCGAACAGTTCTGGGACGACGTCATCGAAGAGCCGCTCGAATACGCGGGCTTCCTCGCCGCCAAGGTCGGCCGGATCTGGTCGCACGGCCCGCGCGACATCATGCGCGAGCCGGGCTGGGAGGCGCTGCACTGGGCACTGCTCGGCTTCGGCCTGCTCGGCCTCGCCGCGCTCGCTTGGCGCCGCCGCTGGGAGGCGCTGGTCCTCGCCACCGTCCTCCTCTCCATCACCGCGCTCAGCGCCCTGCTGGTTGCCTCGCCGCGGCGGGTGCTGGTGATGCTGCCGCTGGTCGCCGCCCTGGCAGGGGTCGGCGTGACCTTCACCGCAAGCCTTTTATGCGACCGCCGGCGTAGCCAGGATCTTGGCCCCTATGAGGGCCAAGATCCTGGTCTCGTCAACGCTTCGCCGGACTCGCCTAGTCCTGGTCGTACTTGACCTGGAAGAGCAGCTTGATGAAGGTCGCGGTGTCGGCGCCTTTGAAGGTGCACTTGTAGGCGACTACATCGGGTTCGGTCGACTTCACCGTCGGCACGCAGTAAAAGGCCTTGGTCGAGCGCGGCATCTCGATCCGCAGTTCGGTCGTTTTCACCATCACCTGCTTGGCCTGGGCGCAGGTCGCGAAGCGCGCCTGCGAGGGATCGACGTTGCTCGAGGTCAGGGTGCCCCTGATGGTGTGCCCAATTACGTTGGGCGAGCTGGCCGTGCAGGTCTGCGCCGGCGTCTTGGCGCTGGCGACGGCAGGGACCAGCAGGGCACAGGCGGCAACGGAGGCAAGAAAGGCAAAGGTTCGGCGCATCGAGATATCTCCTGTTTCGAATTGAGGTCGGCAAGGGTTTCGCCGCCACGGCCCCCCACCCTGCACCGGTCGTTCCCAGGGTTGTCCCTGTCATAGCGGGGAAAACCGTGGGAACGATGCCAGGGGCCGTCACGGATAGCCTGAGCCGGCCTTGACCGCCGTCGCCGAACGCATCCGTGCCCTGCCTCAGCGCCACGGGAGGAAGACGTTGATCCTGCTGGCGCTGATCGCCGTGGTCGGCCTCTTCGCCCGCGCCTACGTCGTCGCCGAGGCGGTCGCCAACCCCGCCGACGACTCGCACGCCTACTACGCACTCTCCAAGGCCCTGTACGAGGAAGGCAGCTACGGCGGGCCGAGCTTCCGCGACTCCAGCGACTGGTCGCCGGGGGCGCCGCTGCTCTACGCCGCCAGCTTCTACGCCACCGGTGGCGCCCGCGAAGGCACCGCGCGGATCGTCGAGGCGCTGCTCGGCGTCGCCGCGATCCTCGTCGTCTTCCTGCTCGGCGAGCGTCTGGGCGGGCGCTGGGTGGGGCTGATGGCGGCCCTTGCCGTCGCCGTCTACCCCCCCTTCATCCACTCCACCGGCGAGCTGATGAGCGAGCCACCGGCGATCCTCACCCTGCCCGCCGCCGTCCTCGCCTTCCTCTGGGCCAGCGAGCAGGAGCGACTGCGAGCCTGGCTGCTTCCGGGCCTGCTCTTCGGCCTGACGGCGATGTTCCGCCCCGAGTACCTCTTCGTCGGCGCGGTCTTCGTCGTCCTCGCCGCGATCCGCGTCGGCGCGGCGCGCGGCTGGCGCCCCGGCCTGGCCGGGGCCGGGCTGCTGGTCCTGGCGCTGCTACTGCCGATCGTGCCCTGGACGATCCGCAACGTCGATGTCCTCGGCCGCGTGGTGCCGATCTCGACCGGCAGCGGCAAGGCGCTCTACGTCGGCACCTTCCTACCCGCCGACGGCGAATACCAGCGGGTCAAGGCGCTGCTGGCGAAGCGCTACGAAGGCCGCGACCTGGCGCCCGACTCGGCGGCGCTCGACGCGGTCGACCCGACGCCGCTCTTCGACCGCGTCGCCAGCCGCTACCCGGACCTGCCGCGCGATTCCGCCCTCGGCAAGATCGGCAAGCAGAACCTCTCCAAGTACCTCGGCGAAGACCCGCTCGGCTACCTGGCGATGACCGCGCGCAAGGTCGGCCGGATGTGGAGCAGCGGCGTCGGCGAAGCGATGAGCAGCGGCGTCGGGCGGGCGCTGCAGATCCTCCTCGTCGCGCTGGGTCTTGTCGGCGCCGTCCTCCTGGCGCTGCGGCGTTCCTGGTGGCAACTGGTGGCGCTGGCGACCCCGATCGTCGTCGTGACCGCGATCGGCGCGGCTTCGCTGGCCGCCCCCCGGCGCAACGAGGTGCTGATGACGCTCGTCTTTCCTCTCGCCGCCCTGACCCTGTCGAGCGCCGCCACGGCCATATCCTCTGGCGGCCGATGGTCCCCCGAGCAGGCATCTTCCCCGCCGAACTGACCGCGCTGCGCAGCGCCGGACTGCTGATCGGCGCCGCGATCGTCCTCTACGCGCTGATCCGCCGCCGCGCGCTGCGCAACGCCGACGTGCTGATCCTGCTGGTCGCCGGGCTCGGGCTGATGCTCGTCACCGGCACCGAAGCGGTCGACGGCCTGCTCTCCGCCTTCTCCTTCGAAAAGGGCAACGGCGGCCGCATCCTCGGCCTCGCCGTCTTCGCGATCTTCATCCTCTTCGGACTGATCCTGCGGGCGCTCTCGCAGGCGGCGCGCAACTCGCGCCAGCTCTCGGCGGCGCTGGAGGGCCTGGCTTGGGAGGAGTTCCGCCAGGCCGACCTGCCGGAGCGCTTCCGCGGCAAGATCGCGATCCTGGTCCCCGCCTACAACGAGGCCGAGAACATCGGCCACGTGCTCGACCAGATGCCGGCCCAAGTCTGCGGCGTGGCGACCGAGATCCTGGTCGTCGACGACGGCTCCCGCGACGGCACCGGTGACGTCGCCGCCGCCCACGGCGCCGCGGTCGCCCGCCACGTCACCAACCGCGGCGGCGGCGCCGCCCTGCGCACCGGCTACCGGCTGATGGTCGAATCCGGCGCCGAGATCGTCGTCACCCTCGACGCCGACGGCCAGCACCTGCCGGCGGAGATGGAGCGCCTGGTCAAGCCGGTCCTCGACGGCGAGGTCGACCTTGCCCACGGCTCCCGGGTGCTCGGCCATGCCGACCGCAACCACTTCGCCCGCGAGCTCGGCATCGTCTTCTTCAACCGCCTCGTTTCCTTGATCACCCGCACCCACGTCACCGACTGCTCGAACGGCTACCGCGCCGTCCGCACCACCGTCCTCCCGCAGCTCGTCCTCCGCCAGGAGCAGTTCCACACTTCCGAGTTCATGATCGAGGCGATCAAGCGCGGCATCCCCGCCAAGGAGATCCCGATCACCGTCGAACAGCGCCTGCACGGCCACTCCAAGAAGCCGGCGGTGTTCCGCTACGGGGTCGGCTTCGCGAACGCGATCGTCAGGACCTGGCTGCGGTAGCTCTAGCGCACGCCCGGGTGGCGTACGGCCGCGGGGTCCGGCAGATAAAGGTCGGTCCCGCAGCGGGGGCAGACCTGGACGTAGAGCTTGAGCGCCTTGCCGCAGCTGGGGCATTGGCGTTCGGGTTCGTCCTTCTCACGGCGGTAGAGGATCACGGCGACCAGGCCGAGCAGCGGCAGGACCAGGCCGATCAGGAACCAGATCCAGAAGGAACTGCCCTTACCCTTGGCGATGATGGCGGTAGCGAGGCCGAAGAAGAAGGCGATGACGAGGTACTCCATCTGCCCATTCTGGCGGAACAGGCGTGCGCCGCCCTCGTCGTCGCGCCGTTAACCGAGGCGCTTCGGGTGGCCGATCGAGCCGACCTCGGAGATGTCGCGCTTGAAGGGCAGGCCGGCGGTCCAGTCGAGCACGGCGCGGGCCTTGCGAGCGGCGCCCGGAATCTGGCTCATGTGGTAGGTCCGGGCCATCCACCAGGCCGGGAAGCCGCGGAAGGTGCGATCGCCGATCCGGCCCACCGCCTTGTGGCGGCCGAGGTTGACGAAGGAGGCTTCGCTGCGGTACTCGAAGCGCTCCGCCGACCCGATCCCCAGCTCGGCGGCGATGTTGCGCGCCGCCACCGGCCCCTGGCGGACCGCGTGCTGGGCCGTCGGCGGGCAGATGCCGCCGCGCGGGTCGGGTGCCGCGGCGCAGTCGCCGATCGCCCAGACCGCATCCAGTCCCCGCACCCGCAGCTGCTCGTCGACCGGGACCCGGCCGCGCTCGTCGAGCGGCAGGCTGAGGTCCTTGAGGATCGGCTGCGGGGCGACGCCAGCGGTCCAGACGACGGTGCGGGTCGGCAGCATCTCGCCACTGGAGAGGCGGGCACTCTTTGGGCCAACCTCCTCCAGCGTCGTCTCGAGGCGGATGTCGATGCCACGCCCGCGCAGCTCGCGCAGGGCGTAGTCGGCGAGCTCGATGTCGATCTCGGGCAGCACCCGGCCGGTCGCCTCGACCAACACCCAGCGCATCCCGTGCAGGCGAGCGCGCGGGTAGCTCTCCATCGCGTCGGCGGCGAAGTCCTGCAACTCGGCCAGCGCCTCCAGGCCGGCGTAGCCGCCGCCGACGAAGACGTAGGTGAGGAGTTCGTCGCGGCGAGCGGGATCCTCGGTGGCGTTGGCTTCCTCGAGCGTCTCGACGACGTGGTTGCGCAGCCAGATCGCGTCGGCGAGCCCCTTGAAGCCGATCGCGTGCTCGGCCAGCCCCGGCACCGGCAGCGTCCGTGAGACCGACCCCAGCGCCAGCAGCAGTTGGTCGTAGGGCAACGTCTCGGTTTCGCCGTACTTGGCCCGCAACTCGACGGTCTTCGCCGCCGGGTCGTGGCCAACGATCGAGCCGAGCCGCAGGTAGGTGCGCTTGAGGATGTCCCGCAGCGGCGTCACCACGTGCCGCGGCTCCAGGGTCCCGGCAGCCGCCTCCGGCAGGAACGGCGTGTAGAGCATGAAGTTGGTCTCGTTGACCAGCACCAATCGGGCCGACTGCCGCGGCATCGCCTTCTCCAGCTCCCGCGCAGCCGCCGCCCCTCCAAATCCACCCCCGGCGATGACGACGTTCCAGGCCATACATTTGACCATAGCAACCTTGTAACACGTTGTTACAAAGTGTCGAATGCCTCTATTTGGCCATCGCAATGCGCTTCGGCCAATGCAGCGCTAAAGTTGCGGTCATTCTGTGGTGACCACAGACCGCCCCGGGTGTTAGCTACCCGGGGCGGTTTTTATTGCGGCGTGTTCCTATCGGCGATCCGCGAGCTTCGATGCGAGCGCTATCAACGCGCGCATCACCCCCGCGTAGGCCAGCAGGACCACCGCTTCTGTGGATCGCACGTCAAACCAAGGCCGAGGCGCCCACATCTCGCCCCCTTGCTCGCTAGAGGCCCAGCTTCTCCCGAATCAGACGGTTAACCTCGCCGCCGTCGGCGCGGCCCTTGGTTTCGCGCATAACGGTGCCGACGATCGCGCCGATCGCCTTGGGGTTGCCGCCGCGGATCTGCTCGGCGGCCTCGGGGTTGGCCTCGACCGCGGCGGCGACGATCGACTCCAATTCGCCGCTGTCGGAGATCTGGGCGAGGCCCTCGCGCTCGACGATCGCCGCCGGGTCGCCGCCTTCGACGACCAGCGTCGCCAGCACGGTCCTGCCGCTGCCGTGGGAGATCTTGTGCGCGGCGACCATCTCCACCAGGCTGGCGAGGCTCTGGACCGGGATCGTCGGGTCGGCGAAGTCCTCCTCGACCTCGCCCCGCTGGCGCAGCAGCGCCGTCAGGTCCCCGGTGATCCAGTTGGCGACGACACGCGGCTCGACCCCGCCCTCCCCCGCCTGCTTCGCCGCCCCGGCCGCCGCGCAGACCGCCTCGAAGTACGCCGCCAGCTCGGGTTCGCGGGCGAGCAGAGCGGCCGGCTCCGCTTCCAGGCCCAGCTCGTCTTCGTAGCGGAGCATCCGCGCCGCCGGCAGCTCCGGCAGCGCCTGCCGCGCTTCGCGCAGCATCCGCTCGGTCGGCGCCAGCGGCACCAGGTCGGGCTCGGGGAAGTAGCGGTAGTCGTGTGATTCCTCCTTCGAGCGCAGCGAGGTGAGGCTGCCGCTGACCGGGTCGAAGTGGAGGGTCTCCTGGGTCACCGTCCCCCCCGCGCCGATCAGCTCGCGCTGGCGCTCCAGCTCGGCTTCGACGCCGCGCTGGAGGAAGCGGAAGCTGTTCATGTTCTTCAGCTCGGTCTTGGTGCCAAGTTGCTCGGAGCCCGCCGGGCGCACCGAAACATTGGCGTCGACGCGCAGGCTCCCCTCCTCCATGTTGACGTCGGAGACGCCGAGCTGGCGCACCGTCTCACGCAGCAGCCGCGCCCACTCGGCCGCTTCGGCGGCGCCGCGCAGGTCGGGCTCGGTGACGATCTCGACCAGCGGCGTACCGCCGCGGTTGAAGTCGACCAGCGAGGCGCCGGAGCCGTGGATACGGCCCGACTCGCCGACGTGGATCATCTTCGCCGCGTCCTCCTCGAGATGGGCGCGATGGATGCGGATGTCGCCGAGGCGCCCGTCGCTGGCCAGCGGAATGTCGAACTGGCTGATCTGGTACGCCTTCGGACTGTCCGGATAGAAGTAGTTCTTGCGATGGAAGATCGAGCGCGGCGCCACCTCGCACTCGAGCGCCGCGGCGATCTGCAGCGCGTAGAGGATCGCCTGTTCGTTGGGCACCGGCAGCACGCCCGGGTGGGCCAGGCAGATCGGGCAGGTGTGCACGTTGGGCTCGTCGCCGAAGGACAGTTCGCAGCCGCAGAACATCTTCGTCTTGGTCGCCAGCTGGACGTGGATCTCCAGCCCGATCACCGCCTCCAGCTCAGCCATCCCCGCCTCCAGGGCGTGCCTCGAAGCCGATCGCCTGCTCGAGCGCGTACGCCGCCTCCAGCAGCTTCTGCTCGGCGAAGGCCGGGGCGGCGATCTGGAAGCCGACCGGCAGCCGCGGGCCGCCGCCCTCGGGCTCAGCCAGCCCGGTCGGGATCGAGATCGCCGGGATGCCGGCCAGGCTCATCGGCACCGTGAAGAAGTCGTTGAGGTACATCGAGAGCGGGTCGTCGGTCTTCTCGCCAAGCCCGAAGGCAACCGAGGGCGAGGTCGGCGTGACCACGAAGTCGATCTTCGCGAAAGCGTTGGAGAAGTCCTCGGCGATCCGCGTGCGGACTTTCTGCGCCTGGCCGTAGTAGGCCTCGTAGTAGCCAGAGGAGAGCGCGTAGGTACCGAGCATGATCCGCCGCTTGACCTCCGTGCCGAACCCCTGCGCCCGCGTCGTCTCGTACATCTCCAGGAGGTCGTCGGCGCTATCCGAGCGCAGCCCGTATCGAACGCCGTCGTAGCGGGCCAGGTTCGAGGACGCCTCGGCCGGCGCCAGCACGTAATAGGCGGAGATCCCATGCTCGGCGCTGGGCAGGGATACCTCTGCGATCTCGCCGCCGAGGCTCTCGATCCGCGCCAGCGTCGCCTCGAAGACCTCGCGCACGCCGGGGTCGAAGCTGTCGCGGGCCAGCTCGCTGGGCACGCCGAAGCGCAGGCCTCTGAGGTCTTCACGGCTGGGAGCGACGATCCCGCCCTCGATCCCGACCGAGGTCGAGTCGCAGGGGTCGCGGCCCTCGAGCGCCGCCAGCATCAGCGCCGCATCGGTGACGTCCCGGGTCAGCGGTCCGCACTGGTCGAGCGAGGAGGCGAAGGCGATCATCCCGTAGCGCGAGATCGCCCCATAGGTGGGCTTGAAGCCGACGATCCCGCAAAGCGAGGCGGGCTGGCGGATCGAGCCGCCGGTGTCGGTGCCGATCGCACAGGGCGCCAAGCCGCCGGCGACCGCGGCGGCCGAGCCGCCGGAGGAGCCACCCGGCACGCGGCCGCGATCCCACGGGTTCAACACCGGCCCGTAGGCCGAGTTCTCGTTCGAGGAGCCCATCGCGAACTCGTCCATGTTGGTCTTGCCGAGCACCCGGGCGCCGGCCGCGTCGAGCTGGCGGACGGCGGTGGCCGTGTAGGGCGGCCAATAGCCCTCGAGGATCCGCGAGCCGGCCGTGGTCGGCGAGCCCTCGGTGCAGAAGATGTCCTTAACCGCGACCGGGATGCCGCCGAGGGGGCCGTCCTCGACCGCGTAGTTGGAGGGGTCCTCGACCTGCCAGAGGTAGGCGTTCAGCTCGTCGCCGGCCGCCGCTCCGCGCCAGGCGTGGAAGTACTCGTCGGCCGAGATCTCCCCGGATGCGATCTTCGCCGCCGCCTCGGCGACGGTCAGGTCGAGTAGGTCGGCCATCAAGCGTCAGCCTGCGGCGACGGCACCCTGAAGGCGCCATCCACTGGTTCCGGGGCCTGTTCCAGCGCGACCTCGGGCGCCAGGCTGGGCCGCGGCCGATCCGGCCGCAGGACGTTCTCCAGCGCGACCACGTGCGAAGTCGGCTCGACCCCCTCGAGGTCCAGCTTGCCGATCCGATCGACGTGCTCGAGGATCCCAGACAGCTCCCCGGTCATCGTCTCCACTTCCTCCTCGGAGAGCCTGAGGCGGGCGAGTCGCGCCACATGAAGTACCTGCTCCCGGTCGATCACCGGCAGGATTCTAGGCGGCGGGCAACTGGCTGCCCAGCCAGTTATTGTCCCGGCGATGCAGGGGCCCGCCGCAGAGCGTTTCGTCGTCCTCAACCTGCGCCTGCTCGCCCTCACCTTCGCGGTCGTCGGCCTCCTCTTCATCGCCGTCCCCAGCGGGGTTCTCGACGTCATCTCCGACCTCGACAACTGGATCGGCAGCTTCCCCCGCGCCCCGCACACCCAGGAGGACCTCTGGCTGGCGCTGGCCTTCGCCTACATGGTCGTCATCACCGGCATCTGCCTGGTCGCCCAGGCCGACCTCGTCCGCTACCGGCCGTTGCTGCTCGTTCTGGTCGCCGGCAAGACCGCCTCCTCGCTTGGCTCGCTGGCCTTCTACCTGATCGACGAGCACGTTTTCATTTACCTGCTCAACTTCCTCGTCGACGGCTTCCTGGCCCTGTTTTCGCTCTGGCTCTGGGCACTGGCCGGCCGCATCGGGCGGCCCGT
Organism: Solirubrobacterales bacterium; assembly: GCA_036269775.1. Taxonomy (GTDB): domain Bacteria; phylum Actinomycetota; class Thermoleophilia; order Solirubrobacterales; family 70-9; genus VAYN01. The sequence goes on along the minus strand of DATBDU010000035.1, from coordinate 101,703 downwards.
CGACCCCGGTTGACAGCGGGCGCCGGGGCTTTCAGCCACTGAGCAACGCACCCTCAGCGCGATCTGCGCGGCGATGGCGCCGGGCATCGACGGCCTGCCGGTGGCCGAGCGCGACGTCGACGTCTCCGGGCCGGTGGCGAACTTCCTCGGCTCCGTCTCGCCGCGGGTTCTGATCCGCCTCAGACTCGGCCTGCGCGCCTTCGAGTGGCTGCCGTTCCCATGGCGCTTCAGCCGCCTCGACCCGGCGGCGCAGGAGGATTTCCTCGCCAAGCTGGAGGGCTCGAAGCTCTCCCTCCACCACGACCTGCTGCTGATGGCCAAGCTCTTCTCGACGCTCGGCTACGCCGTGACCCCCGAGGTGCAGGAGCGGATCGGCTTCGAGATCCGCTGCGAACTCGCCGACGGAACGCTGCCGGAGCCGGCCGGCACGCTTGGCGACACCGAGCCGCCCGGCGAGGGCGAGGAATGCGACGTCGTCATCGTCGGCTCCGGCGCCGGCGGCGCCGTCGCGGCGGCGACGCTGGCCGAGGCGGGGCTGGACGTGATCGTGCTCGAGGCCGGCCAGCACTACAACCGCGACAACTACCCAAGCGACCACCTCGAGGCGATCGCCGAGCTCTACCGCGACGGCGGCCTGACCATCGCCGAAGGCCGGCCGCCGATCCCCGTCCCGGTCGCCAAAGTCGTCGGCGGCACCACGGTGATCAACTCGGGCACCTGCTTCCGCGCCCCGGAGACGGTGCTCGACGACTGGCAGCGGCGCTTTGGCATCCCCTGGGCGGGCGAGATGGAGGCCGACTACGCCGAGGCTGAGGATTTCCTCCGGGTCACCCAGCTCGATCCCGAGCGGATGGGCCGCAACGGCCAACTGGCGATGGAGGGAGCCGCCGCGATCGGCGCCAGCGGCGCCGCGATCCACCGCAACGCCGGCAACTGCACCCAGTGCAGCTCTTGCCCCTTCGGCTGCGAGATCGACGCCAAGCGCGGCATGCACGTCAGCTACCTGCCTCGCGCCGTCGCCGCCGGGGCGCGGATCCGCGCCGGCGTCGAGGTGGACCGGATCCTGGTCGAGGACGGACGCGCGGTCGGCGTCAGCGGCTCGACCCGGGCCGGCGGCGGCGCCAAGCGCCGCCCCTTCACGGTCCGCGCCCGCCGCGCCGTGATCGCCGCCGGCGGCGCCTTCGGCACGCCGGAGCTGCTGCTGCGCTCCGGGCTCGGCGGCCGCCAGGTCGGCCGCAACTTCCACATCCACCCAGCCTGCTGGGTCGGCGCCCGCTACGGCGAGGAGGTGCGCGGCTGGGACGGCGTCATGCAGAGCTACTACGTCGACGAGTGGGAGCCAACCGGGATCCTGCTGGAGGCGACCTTCACCCCGCTTGCCTTCGGCGGCGCCTGGCTGCTCGGCGCCGGCGAGTCCCACCAGCGGGCAATGCTCGACTTCGGCCACGTCGGCTCAATCGGCGTCCACCTCTGTGACCGCTCCTCCGGCCGGGTCGGGCTCGGCGCCGAGGGCTCGCTGCGCGCCAGCTACAAGCTGACCAAGGACGACGCGAACCGCCTCGCCTTCGGGATCGCCCGCGCCGCCGAGGTCCACTTCGCCGCCGGCGCGACCGAGGTCTACCCCAACATCGCCCGCGTCGGCGTGCTCAAGCCCGCCGACCTCGTCGCCTTCGAGGCCACCACCTTCAAGCCCTCCGAGCTGCGCCTGGAGGCCTTTCACCCGATGGGGACCGCCCGCATCGCGGCAGACGAACGCACCGGCGCCTGCGCCGTCGACGGCTCAGTCCACGGCACCGACGACCTCTACGTCGCCGATGCCTCCCTCTTCCCCACGTCGGTCGGCGTCAACCCGATGATGACCGTGATTGCTTTCGCGAAGCAGATCGCGCGAGGAGTGGCCGACTACTGAGTCGGGGGCGGCGGTGGCGGTGGCGGGGTCGAGGAAGGAGGTGGCGGGGGTGGGTCGCTCGGGCCACTACTGGAGAGCTTGTCCGCGGTGCCGCTGAAGGTCGAGCCCTCTTCCTGCATGCCGCGGTAGCCGCCGTAAGCAATGCCAGCGGCCGTGATCAGGCCGAGGAAGATGCCGAATTCGAGGGTGGCGTCGATCGAGACGCCGCCGAAGGTTCCAAAGCCCGGCGGGTCGATGATCCGGAACAGGACCAGCAGCGTCGAGAGGCCGCCGAGCACCGCCACGACGACGTTCATCGACACCGGCGGCTCGTAGTCGGAGTCGCTAAGGCGCAGGAAGACGTTGACGAGGGCGACGACGATCGTGATTACAAGGACGATCGGGATGAATTCGAGTGCGTCCCAGGCGCTGCCACCGGCACCCGGCACCGTCCCGGAGAAGCCGTTGGAGCCGGAGACTTCCACCCCGAACCAATCGAAGAACATGACTATGAAGAGCAGGACGGCCGAAACCCCGGCGATCTTCTCTCCGGTGTTGAGCTTGTCTACGTTCATCGCATATCCCTCCGTCGAGGCTTTGGCCGGTGGATCCGACCCTATATCCCCTCAGGCCCTATTCGAGAGGGAGTTGGCCGACCCTCCTAGGCCAGGCCGGACAACGTGCGTGCACGCGCCGCCTGCAACGTGTTTACCAGCAGCATCGCGATCGTCATCGGCCCCACCCCACCCGGGACCGGCGTGATCGCCGCCGCCACCTCGGCGGCCGCGTCAAAATCGACGTCACCGCGGAGGCCGTCCTCGGTGCGATTCATGCCGACGTCAATCACCACGGCGCCGGGCTTGATGGCATCGGCGCCGAGCAGCTCCGGCACCCCGACCGCGGCGACGAGGACGTCGGCGCGGGCGCAGGTCCCAGCGAGATCGCGGGTGCGCGAGTGACAGACGGTGACGGTCGCGTTGGCGGCGAGCAGCAGGCGCGCGACCGGCACCCCGACCAGCTTCGAGCGGCCAACGACCACCGCCTCCACCCCCTCCAACTCGACGCCCTCGTGGCGCAGCAGCTCCATCACCCCCGCCGGCGTGCAGGGGACCAGGCGCGGCGTGCCGTGGGCGAGCAGGCCGGCGTTGAGCGGCGTCAGCCCGTCGACGTCCTTGCCCGGATCGATCGCGGCGACCAGCGCGTCGGGGTCGATCTGATCCGGGACCGGCAGCTGCACGAGGATGCCGTCGACCTCGTCATCACGCCCGAGGCTGGCGACCAGCTCGAGCAGCTCGCCCTCGCTGGTCGAGCCGGCGAGCCCGTGGTGGACCGACCCCATCCCCACCTCCGCGCAGGCGCGGTGCTTGTTGCGGACGTAGATCTCCGAGGCCGGATCGTCGCCGACGATCACCGTGGCCAGGGTCGGCACGCGGCCCGCCTCGGCCTCGTAGGCCGCGACTTCGCCGCGCACGCGCTCGCGCACCGCGACCGCGACCGCCTTGCCGTCGATCGTCCGCGCCGCCACCGGCCTACCTCTTCCTGATCGGCGCGTAGTCGGCCATCAGCTTGCGCTCGGCCCCGTCGCCGGAGAAGCGGACGACAACCACGCCCCCGGGCTCGACGGCGGTGACGACGCCGTCGCCGAAGCTGGCGTGGACGACGTCGTCGCCGGTCCGCATTTCCAGCGCCGGCCCGGGATCGAGCGGCTCAGCAGGATCGGCGCCACCAGCCGGCGTGTTCCAGGACATCCCACCGGCCCCCACCGCCGGCTTCTGGTGGCGCTCGGTCAGCTCCGGCGGCAGCTCGTCGATGAAGCGCGAGGGTAAGTTGTGCTCGGAGCGCCCGAAGAGGCGCCGCTCGCGCGCCCAGGTCATGTAGAGCCGCTGGCGGGCGCGGGTGATGGCGACGTAACAGAGGCGCCGCTCCTCTTCTTCGCCGCCCTCTTCGAGCGCCCGCATGTGCGGGAAGGAGCCGTCCTCGCAGCCGATCACGAAGACCGTGTCGTACTCCAGCCCCTTGGCGTTGTGGACGGTCATCAGGGTGACCTGCTCCTGCTGGTCGTCGATTGAGTCCTGGTCGCTGAGCAGCGAGATCTGCTGCAGGAACTCCTCCAGCGGCGGCACCTCGCTCTCGCCCTCGCGCTCGCGGTTGAGGTCGAACTCGGCGGCGGCCTCGGCGAACGCCTCGAGGTTCTCGATCCGCCCCTCGGCTTCGACGGTGCGCTCGGCTTCCAGCGCTTCCAGGTAGCCGGTCTCGCTCAGCACCGCCTGGAGGACGTCGGAGATCGAGGCGCCGGCATCGACCCTCGCCTTCAGCAGGTCGACGGTCTCGAAGAAGCGGGAGACGGCCTTGATCGCGGCGGCGCTCAGGCCAGGCACCTGCTCGGCCCGTTCGATCACCTCCCAGATCGTCAGCCCGGCGGTGTTGGCATAGGAGGCGAGCCGACCCTGGCTGGTGTCGCCGATGCCGCGACGGGGCGAGTTGACGATCCGCGAGAAGGAGACCTGGTCGGCGGGGTTGAGCAGCAGGTTGAGGTAGGCGACGGCGTCCTTGACCTCGGCGCGGTCGTAGAACTTGGTGCCGCCGATCACCTGGTAGGGCAGCTCGAAGCGGACCAGCGTGTCCTCCAGCGCCCGGCTCATCGCGTTGGTCCGGTAGAAGATCGCGATGTCGGAGCGGGCGACGCCGTGCTCCTCGCCGAGCCGCTCGATCTCGCCCGCCACCCAGCGCGCCTCCTCGTGGTCGTCGCTGAGTTCAGAGAGCTGGACCAACTCGCCTCCCTCGATTTCGGTCCAGAGGCGCTTCGGGCGCCGCTCACGGTTGCGCTCGACCACGGCGTTGGCCGCCGAGAGGATGGTCTGCGTCGAGCGGTAGTTCTGCTCCAGCTTGACCACGGCCGCATCCGGGAAGTCGTGCTCGAAGTCGAGGATGTTGCGGATGTCGGCGTGGCGGAATCCGTAGACCGACTGATCCTCGTCGCCGACCACCATCAGGTTGCCGTGCTCGGCGGCGAGCAGCTGCAGCAGCCGGTACTGGGCGTGGTTGGTGTCCTGGTACTCGTCGACGAGTACATGGCGGAAGGTGCGGCGCCAGCGCTCGCGCACGTCCTCGAAGAGCTCGAGCGCGTTGACGGTGCGGACCAACAGGTCGTCGAAGTCCATCGCGTTGGCTTCGAGCATCCGCTTCTCGTAGAGCGGGAAGGCTTCTGCGACGACCTCCTCGAAGACGCTGCCGACCGTTTCGGCGTAGGCGTCGGCGTCGATCAGCTGGTTCTTGGCGCCGGATATCTTCGCGTGGATCGCCCGCGGCGGGTAGCGTTTCGGATCGACGCCGAGCTCGCGCAGGCAGCGTTTGAGCATCCGCAGCGAGTCCGACTGGTCGTAGATCGTGAAGCTCCGCGAGTAACCGAGGCGCTCGGCGTCGGCGCGCAGCATCCGCGCGCAGGAGGAGTGGAACGTGGTCACCCACATCGCCCGCACCGAGCGGCCGACGAGGTCGCCGACCCGCTCGCGCATCTCCGCCGCTGCCTTGTTGGTGAAGGTGATCGCGAGGATCTCGCCGGGACGGGCGGCGCCGGTGGCGAGCAGGTAGGCGATCCGGTGGGTGAGGACCCGGGTCTTGCCCGAGCCGGCGCCCGCGATGACCAGCAGCGCCCCCTCGCTGTGCTCAACCGCCTCGCGCTGGGGTGGGTTGAGGCCGGCCAAGAGCCGCTCGACGCGGTCGGCGCCGGCCTCGGTCGGCGCCCCGGCGGGGGGCGTGTTGGCTTCGGCCGGGATCTCGAACTCGCTCTGCAGCATCGCCTCCGAGAATAGAGACGGCGGCGGCCGGCGATCCCCGATCGCGTCGTCCTTATGCACGCTATTCGTGCGGAAAGACCGCGCGAACTTAGCCGCCGGCCGAGGAGCGGCCGGTGCGAGGGCGGATGTCCGCCCGATCCGTGCCCGGGCCGTTGCCGCCGTCGAGGTCGGAGATGCGGCGCTCGAGGTCAGCCAGCCGCTCCGAGAGCGCCTTCAGGGCCTCCGCGATCGGGTCGGGCAGGTGGATCCAGTCGGCATCCGGGCCCTCGACCCGCTTGCCCTCGACCCGAACCGGGTGGCCGGGATTGCCGACCACGGTCGCTCCCGGCGGCACGTCCTCGACCACGACCGTGTTGGCGCCCACCTTGGCGCCGTCGCCGACGTCGATCGGTCCCAGCAGCTTGGCGCCGGAGCCAACGGTGACGTTGTCCCCGAGTGTCGGGTGGCGCTTGCCGCGCTGGAAGCCGGTGCCACCCAGCGTCACCCCCTGGTAGAGCGTCACCCGGTCGCCGATCACCGCCGTCTCGCCGATCACTACACCAGCACCGTGGTCGATAAAAAACTCCCTGCCGATCACGGCGGCGGGATGAATCTCGACCCCGGTCACGGCGCGAGTCATGTAGGCGATCGCGCGGGGCAGGACCGGCACGCCCGCCTCCATCAGCGCGTGCGCGGCCCGGTGCGCCAACAGTGCCTGCACGCCGGCCCAGCTGCTGAGGATCTCGAAGCTGGAGACGCCCTGGGCGGCGGGGTCGCGGTCGCGCGCCGCCGAGACGTCCGCGCGCACCTCGGAGACCACCCTCTTCCACCTGCTCATGGTGAGAAGAAGGGTAGGGACATGTAGCGCTCGCCCGAATCGCAGACGACCGTCACCACCCGCTTGCCGGCCATCGCCGGCCGCGCCGCGATCTCCAGCGCGGCGCTGATGTTGGCGCCGGCCGAGATCCCGGCCAGGACCCCCTCCTCCCGGGCGACCAGCCGCGCCGTCTCCAGCGCGTCCTCGTCGGTCACGGAGAGGATCTCGTCGATCACCGAGCGGTCCAGCACCTCCGGCACGAAGCCGGCGCCGATTCCCTGGATCTTGTGCGGGCCGGGGGCGCCGCCGGAGAGGACCGGCGAGCTGGCCGGCTCGACCGCGACGACCAGCGCCTCGGGCGCCCGCTCCCTCAGCATCCGACCGACCCCGGTGATCGTCCCGCCGGTGCCGACCCCGGCGACGAAGGCGCCGATCTGCCCGTCGGTGTCATTCCAAATCTCCTCCGCCGTGGTGCGGCGGTGGGCCTCGGCGTTGGCGGGGTTGGAAAACTGCATCGGCATGAAGGCTTTGCGCTGCTCGCGGATCTCTTCGGCCAGAGCAACCGCCTCGTTCATCCCGCCCAGCGAGGGCGTCTCCCGCACCTCGGCCCCATAGGCGCGCAGCAGCTTCGCCCGCTCCCGGCTCATCCCCTCCGGCAGGGTCAGGATCAGCTCGTAGCCACGGGCGGCGCAGACCATCGCCAGGGCGATCCCGGTGTTGCCGCTGGTCGGCTCGACCACCACCGAGCGGCCCGGTTTGACCAGTCCCGTCTCCTCGGCCGCGTCGATCATCGCCACCCCGATCCGGTCCTTGACCGAACCGCCGGGATTGAAGTACTCGAGCTTGGCGCAGACCTGTCCGGCCAATCCGTCGGCGAGCCGGTCGAGCAGCACCAGCGGCGTGCCGCCGACAACCGCGGAAGTCTCAGCCCCGATCCGCATCAGGTGAAGTACGTCCTCAGAGAAAGGCGGTCACGCACTCGGGCAGCGTAGTGCGCCGGGGGCGCCGATGCGCAAGACGCCCTGTGATATTCACCGAGCAATGGAGGTCCGACGCTTGGCTTGGGCGGGGCTTGAAATCAACGCCGCTGGACAGACCGCGGTGATCGACTTGGTCGAGGATTTCTCAGGCCTCCACGGCGACAATCCTCCAGCCGAGGAGACACCATCCTCCCCCAAACCAGTGACCGCAGTTGCGGGACTGCTCACCCACCTGCACAGTGACCACGCGGATATTGATGCCCTTGGCCGCGTACTTGCCCCTACAGCTGTTGTCTTGAGGCCGGAAAAGGGCTACGGCAGCAAAGCCGAGGTTGCCTTGATCGAGAAAGCCGAATCGGCGCTTGAAATGAGCGGACTCGCTACCCGCGTTGTCAAGCCATGGGAGACCGTCGAGATCGGCCCATTCAGCTTCACGGCCCTCCCCGCCGCAGATGGGTTTGGCGACCCACAGGTCTCGTGGTGCATCGCGGCGGACGGGTGTCGCATCCTTCATGCGGGCGACACGCTCTTTCACGGGTGGTGGTGGCTGTCAGCTCTTCGCCACGGCCCCTTCGACGTGGCTTTTCTACCGGTCGGCGGTGCGGTGGTCGATCTTCCTCAACGCCAACCCTCCAGTCCCCTACCTGCCGGGATGAACCCTAAGCAGGCGGCGGTAGCTGCCAAGCTGCTCGGCGCACGAACCGCCGTCCCGATCCACTATGGACGGCTCCATGAGGCATCCAACTACGTTCAATCCGATGATCCTCCCGGCAGCTTCAGTGCCGCTGCCGCCGAACTGGGTATCGAGGCGCGGGTGCTTAGACCGGGGGACCAGTTCTCAGTCCAGACTCAGCAAAGGGCTATGGGCCAATAGCCAGCACTGCGCCATAGAATTGCGCCGTGCCGTTCACTCTCAGGAACCTCAAGGAGGACTTGGAGGATGTCGGGTCCAACTTCGATGGCTCGCCGGACCTGGAGTTCCGCTTGGCGACCGAGGCACTCGAGCTCGAGAAATCCGGCCTGAGCTACCAGCGCGTTCCGCCCGGCTATCGCTTTCCGTACGGCCACACGCACGAGAAGCAAGAGGAGGTGTACGTGGTCCTGCGCGGCAGCGGCCGGATGAAGCTCGACGACGAGATCGTCGAGCTCAAGGAATGGGACGCGGTGCGCGTCCCGCCCGGTACGTGGCGAGGCTACGAGGCCGGGCCGGAGGGCCTTGAGATTCTCGTCATCGGCGCGCCCAATCTCGGCGAGGCTCCGCGCGAAGACGTCGATGGCCAGCGCGACTGGTGGGCTGAGTAGCACCGGATAGGTGACATGAAGCGGGAGGATCGGAAGCACAGATTTGAGGCTAGATCTAGATGAAGTACATGCCGAGTCGGGGCGCGCAATCCCGCATGAGCAAGCGATTTGCCGTTCCGTGCGCCAGTTATGCGCCAGTTGGTGCGCCAGTAAGCACCGAGCCAGTCGCGCGGGCGGCTTCTTCGTCCCGCTCTCTTGAACTTCGGCTTAGGCGGGCGTCAGCGGTCGATCCGTCAGCGTCGCCGTGGCAACGTGCAGCGGGCCGCTCTCCCCGCCCTCATCGGCGAGATAGAGGGCGACTCCCTCTTGCAGCGATTCAAAAAGCTCGTCAAGGGTGTCGCCGGAGGCAAAGCAGCCGGGCAACTCTGGAACGTCCGCCCAGTAACTGTCGTCCTCAATATGGATACGCGCGGTTAGCTCCATAGGTGAAGTTCCTTCATCCTAGCTCTGCCTGTTTGAGAATCGCCTGGGCCAGGCCGGTTGGGTAGTCGCGCCCCTTGTGCTGCGGAAGCGTGATTGGGCGACAGCCGGGCTTGGTCATCTTGACCTGATGCTTGCCACCGCGAGCCTGCGTCCAGCCGTTTTCCTTCAACAGCTTGATCGCCTTCTTCTGATTCAGCGTGCCTTCATCGGCCGAGCGACGGTAGTCCTCGGTGGGCGGAAACGTTTCGGCGGTGCCTCATGCGCCAGTTGTGCGCCAGTACGACGGGAAACAACCGGACTCAGCCGGACTGAAATCCGCTTAAACAAGCGGAATGTCAGTGCCCATGCGACCCGATCTAGATGAAGTACATACCGCTGCCCGACTCTTCGGCCTCGCGCCGCGCCACTTCGGCGATCGTCGTCTGTCCGAAGACCTTGCGCAGCGCCGTCACCCCCTCGGACCAGATGCCGCCGGCCTCATCGGCCTCCTGGCCGATCTTGCCGTCGAGCGCCTGGACGACCTCGAGCACGGTGATCTCTTCAGCCGGTTTGGAGAGCGTGTAGCCGCCACGCATGCCGCGGTGGCTGGTCAGTAGGCCGGCTCGGCGCAGGGTCGAGAACAGCTGCTCGAGGAACTGCTCGGGGATCTCACGACGCTCGGCGAGCTCCTTGATCGGCACCGGGCGATCGCCGGAGCGGGCCAGCTCGGCGAGAGCAACGACCGCATAGCGCGACTTGGAGGTGATCGAGATCAAGGACCCTTTCTACCGCACCATTCCTGGCTGGGCTAGGATCGGAATCGACGGGGTCGTTGCCGGCAAACGAGCCCAACCCGCAAACGAGTGATCGGAAGCAGTCCTGAGCGAGCGGCCTAATTGCCTTGTGATCGACGATCACCCACTGGTCCGGCTCGGAGTCCGGGGCGTGCTCGAAGACAGCTTCGAGGTGCACGAGACCAGCAGTCGTGAGGAGGCGCTCGACCTCGTCCGCGACATCGGCGACTTCGACGTCACGATCGTCGACATGCGCTGGCGCCAGAACGGCGCCGTCGCCTCGATCAGCGGCCAGGAGGCAATTCAGATGCTGCGGCGCTCCTCGCCGGGAATCGGCATCGTCGCCCACGGCGAGCGACCCGAGCGGCACATCGCCAACGTCGCCATCCAGGCCGGCGCCAGCGCCTACGTGTCGCGTACCGCCGGCACCGCCGAGCTGCGCCGGGCCGTCGACGCCGCCGCCGCGCAGGAGAGCTTCGTCGACCCGGCGGTGCCGCCCAAAGGCAGCCGCGGCAAGTTGACCCACCGCCAGCGCGAGATCCTGCAGCTGCTCGCCAACGGCGAATCGACGACCGTGGCGGCGCGCGAACTAGACCTCAGCGAAGAGACCGTGAAGACCCACATCAAGACCGCGCTGGCGCGCCTCGGCGCCCGCAATCGCACCCACGCCGTGTCAATCGCCCTACGCGAGTCCCTGATCGACTAGCGCGCCGCCGGGACGCGGCGCCCGGCGCGAGCAGGCTAGATCCAGCCGCAGTCGCGGGCGGTGAGCACAGCCTGGGCCCGGTCGACGGCGCCGATCTTGCCGTAGACGTTGTGCAGGTGGGTGCGGATGGTCGAGACCGAAAGCTGCATTTCGCCGGCGATCTGCTTGTAGACCATTCCCTCGGAGAGATGGCGGAGGACGTCGAGCTCGCGGGCCGAGAGCGGGCATGGCTCGCTGACCCGGCGGGAGTCCTGGCGCGCCAGTGGCATTTCGTAGAGGAGGTCGCGCAGGCCGTCGGGGCCGAGCCCGCAGCGCTCGGCGCTGGCTCGCAGCCTTTCAGGGGAGATCGCCTCGCCCTGTGAGTAGTGGGCGACCATGTCGGCGGTGGCGACCATCGCCGCCAGGCCGTCGGAGTCTTCGGCGTGGTGGCGCTCGATCGCGATCGCGATCCGCTGTGGCAGGTTCCAACGCCGGGCGAGCACGCCACCGACCAGCGTGTGATCGATGCCAAGCTGCTCGCGTTCGTCGCGCAGGCGCTGCTCGGGAGTGCGGGAACCAGCGTCGAAGTAGACCTTGTAGCCGGGGTGCAGGCGGGAGATGACGAGACGGCCGACGTCATGCAGCAGCGCCGCCACGGCGAGCTCGTCGCGTTCAACCCAACCGACCACGCGGCCGATTTGGTCGGCGGCGCGCTGGGCCGCCAGCGCGTGGACGCGGAAGCGCTCGGGCTTCAGCTCCCAGCCGCCGTTGGACTCGAAGAAGTCGAAGCTGGGCGCGGTGCCGGCGATCGCCAGCACGCCGGAGGGTTTGAGCACCTCGACGGCCTCGGGGATGCCGCCGACGCCACCAGAGCTGACGCCGCTGCGATTGGCGAAGCGAAGCACCGAGATTGAGAGGGCAACGTCGGACTCGACTGCTTCGACCAGGTCACCGATCCGCGTGGTCTCGGCGGTCGCCGCGGCAATCACCCGCTCGCGGGACTCGATCAGGACCGGAAAGCGCTCCACCGCCTCAAAGGCTTCGGCGAGGCGACTGCCGGGAGCGGCGGCGTTGCGCGCGGCACCATTGGATCCGTTGCCGCCATTTGCCCTGGCTGGGAGCTGGGGCCCGGAGACCTTGCCGTTGGTCTGAGTGGTCGTGACGGCCATTGGCCTCCACATCGGCAAGTGAAGACGTTTGGTTTAGCCGAAAGTACCTACGCAAGCCTCGCTTGCACTCAGTTATTCGTCCACTTTCGCGACCGAGAGCCGCTCCACGGCGGTTTGCAACCGGCTCAGGCTCAGTTCGCGCCCCAGCGCCGCCAGTGACTCGAAAATGCCCGGAGAGACAGAGCTGCCGGTGATCGCGACGCGGATCGGCTGGTAGAGCTTGCCGGGCTTGACGTCGAAGCGGTCCAGCAGCGGTGCCAGGGCCGCCTCGATCGACTTGGCTTCAAAGGGCTCAACCTCGCGCAGAACCTCCGCGGCAGCCCCCAGCAGGACGCCGGAGTCCTCCTTCATCACCTTCGCCCAGGCCTTCGGATCCTCGACCGGCGGCTCGAAGAGGAAGCGGACGAGCGGCCAGACCTCGGCCAGGGTCTGCGCTTTCTCCTGGACGATCGCGGCGGCGGCGCGTAAGCGCTCGTCGGGCTGGCGCCTGAGGTGGCGGGCGATGGCCGCCGTGTACTCGTCGAGCGGCATCTCGCGCATGAAGCGGCCGTTCAGCCAGCGCAGCTTCTTCTCGTCGAAGATCGCCGCCGATTTGCCGACGTCGCTGACCCGGAAGCGGCGGACCAGCTCCTCGGTCGACATCAGCGTCGTGTCGTCGCCGGTCCCCCAGCCGAGCAGGGCCAGATAGTTGCGCACGGCCGCGGGCAGGTAGCCAGCCTCGCGGAGCTCCTGCACCGAGGCGGCGCCGTGGCGCTTGGAGAGCTTCTTGCCGTCGGGGCCGTGCAGCAGCGGCAGGTGGGCGTAGCGGGGCGGCTCGTGGCCGAGGGCGGCGAGGACGAGCAGCTGCTTCGGCGTGTTGGAGAGGTGGTCGTCGCCGCGGACGACGTCGCTGATCCCCATCTCGGCGTCGTCGACGGCGACCGCGAAGTTGTAGAGGACCGAGCCGTCGCCGCGGGCGATCACGAAGTCGTCGTAGCTGGCGTTGGGGAAGGCGACGGGGCCGCGGATCAGGTCCTCGACCACGGTGTCCCCCGCTTCCGGCACCCGCAGGCGGATCGCCGCCCCGGCCACCTCGGTGGGGGCGCCGCGGTAGCCGCGGCCGGCGCCGTGCTCGGCCTTCCACGCCTCGACATCCTTGCCCGTCGCGGAGTCGCGGTAGGCGGCGCCGGACTCCAGCAGCCGCCTCAGCGCCGCTGCGTGGCTCGCGGCTCGCTCTGCCTGCGAGATCGGCCCCTCGTCCCAGTCCAGCTCCAGCCAGCGCATCGCGTCGAGGATCTGCTCGACGTTCTCGGGGGTCGAGCGCTCGCGGTCGGTGTCCTCGATCCGCAGCACCAGCTCGCCGCCCTCGTGGCGCGCCGCGAGCCAGTTGTAGAGTGCCGTCCTCGCTCCGCCGATGTGCAGCGCACCGGTTGGCGAAGGGGCAAATCTCAAACGGGGGTTATCGCTGGTCATGTTGATCGGGGCGCATGTTTCCACTGCAGGCGGGCTCGCCAACGCGATCGAGCGCGGCGAGCAGCGCGGTTGCGAATCTATCCAGATCTTCCACCAGAGCCCGCGCATGTGGCGGCCGACGAAATACGGCGAGGAGGACTTCGCCGCTTTTCGCGAGGCGATGGGCGCCTCCGGGGTCGAAGCGGTGGTGATCCACGCCGTCTACCTGATCAACTGCGCCAGTAAAGACAAAGAGCTGCGCAAAAAGTCGCTTGCCTCGCTGACCCACGCGCTGCGTATCGGCGACGCGATCGGCGCCGCCGGCGTCGTCCTCCACCCAGGAGCACAGAAAGGCGAGCCGCTGGGACCATCGATGAAACGCGCCTCGAAGACGATCGCCGCGGCGCTGAAGGACAGCGACAGCTGCCCGCTTCTGCTCGAGCAGACCGCCGGCCACAAAGGGCTGCTGGGTCTCGACTTCGACCAGACCGCCGAGCTGATCGAGGGTGCCGGCGCCGGCAAGCGCCTCGGCCTCTGTCTCGACTCCTGCCACCTCTTCGTGCAGGGCTACGACATCACCGACGAGGCCCACCTCGGCAAGGTCCTCGACGAAGCCGACGCTAAGGTCGGCCTAGAGCGGCTGCAGTGCGTCCACGTCAACGACGCCGCCGCCCCGCTCGGCTCCTGCCGCGACCGCCACGCCAACATCGGCAAAGGCGAGATGGGCAAACGAGGCCTCTCCGCCTTCCTCTCCGACCCCCGCTTCGACGGCCTCCCGGCAACCCTGGAGACGCCAGGCCCGGAGAAGAAAGGCCCCGACAAAAAAGAAGTCACCCTGGCCAAGAAACTCCGCCGCGAGGGCCTAAAACGCCGCAGCAGCTGAGCGCTTGCGGCAGTCCTTTGTGACGCATAGGGGTACAAAGGACTGCCGCAACCCCAGATCAGAGCAGGCGACAAGGACCGGACTAGCCGGCCCTTGCTCTCCCGCCGTAAGTTCTCTATTTGACGTGGACGCCGGAGATCGCCCGGGAGATGACCAGGCGCTGGATCTCTGAGGTGCCCTCGAAGATCGTGTAGATCTTCGAATCGCGGTGCATCCGCTCGACCGGGTACTCGCGGGTGTAACCGTTGCCGCCGAGGATCTGGATCGCCCGCTCGGTCGCCCAGACGGCGACCTCCCCGGCCTTCAGCTTCGACATCGAGCCCTCGGCGTTCTCGAAGGTCTGGCCGGTGCGGCCCATCCAGGCGGCGCGCCAGACCAGCAGGCGGGCGGCGTCGATCTCCAGCTTCATGTTGGCCAGGTCGAAGGCGATCGACTGGTTCTCGACGATCGCCTTGCCGAACTGACGCCGCTCTTTGGCGTAGTCGAGCGCGTACTCGTAGGCGGCGCGGGCGATTCCCAGCGCCTGGGCACCGACCGTGGGACGGCTTGCCTCGAAGGTCTGCATCGCCGCTTGCGACTTCGATTTCTTGCCTTCGCGAACTCGTGCCAGGCGTTCGTCGAGCTTCTCTTTACCGCCCAGCAGGCAGGCGCCGGGGACGCGGCAATCGTCGAGGTGGACGTCGGCGGTGTGCGAGGCACGCAGGCCGTGCTTCTTGACCTTGGCGCCCTGCTCGCAGCCCTTGGTGCCGGGCGGGATCACGAAGGCGGCGTGACCGCGCGAGCCGAGCTCGCGGTCGACCGAGGCGATGACGACATGGATGTTGGCGATGCCGCCGTTGGTCGCCCAGGCCTTCTGGCCGTTGATTACCCACTCGTCCTTGGCCTCGTCGTACTTGGCGGTGGTGCGAATCGCCGAGACGTCGGAGCCGGCATCGGGCTCGGAGGCGCAAAAGGCGCCCAGCTTGACGTCGTCCGGCGTACCGAAGCACTGGGGGATCCACTCTCCCATCTGCTCCGGGGTGCCCTGCCCGAAGATCGCGGCGACGGCGAGCGAGGTACCCATGATTGCCATGCCGATGCCGGCGTCGCCCCAGAACAGCTCCTCGTTGGCGATCGGCAGCGTCAGGCCGGTCTCGTCGGCCCAGAACTGGCCCAGCGCTTCGAAGCTGTAGAGGCCGATGTTGGCGGCCTCCTGGATCACCGGCCAGGGGGTCTCCTCGCGCTCGTCCCACTCCTCGGCGGCGGGCCGGACGACGCCCTCCGCAAAGCCGTGGACCCACTCGCGGATGTCCTTCTGATCCTGGTTGAGCTCGAGCGTGAACCTCGGCCCGCTCTGCTCCGGGGCCCCATCGCCGCCGGCGATCTCCGCCAGCGCCTCGTTCGGGTCCATCTCCGCTACTCCGGCCGTCTCAGACATGACGGCGGATTCTACATGAAACCGTGTCGCAATTACACGGAAACGTGTCCGATCAGATGTCGCGCAGATCGAAGGCGCGCAGGCCCTCGGCGCCGGTGTCGGTGCAATCGAAGAAGCGGCGGTTGACGCAGCCGTAGGACTCGCCGGAGCCCTCGTAGGCGCGCTCGACCGAGAACTGGCAGTGGGGCAGCGGCTCGCCGGTCATCTTGACGCCGCCGAAGCCACCGGGTTCAAGGACCGCCGAGAGCTCGACCTCGGCGGCGAAGACCTCCTGCATGCAGCCGACGTACTGCTCGCCGCTGAAGCGGTCGACGTAGCTGTAGAGGTAGTGGCAGCCGAGCTCGATGCAGCCACGCGGCTCGACCATCTTGTCGCAGAAGGATCGGCACTGGCGGCACTCGCCAACCTGGGTGCGCGTTGCGGTCATGCAGAAAGTCTAGGGAGCCTGGCCGCCCGCAACCGGCGCATCTCGGCGTCCTCAGTCGCTCGCGTGCAAAGCACGCCACGCTTCCTGCGTCCGCCGACCTGCTTGGTTTCAGGCGGCCAGGGCAGCTTGGCCTAAGACGTGGTCGATCTCCGCCAGCAGGCCGCTCGAGGGGCGGACCCGGTAGCCCTCGCCGAGCCGGAGGCTCTTCGACCCCCCGCTGGTCTCCAGAATCAGATGCACCTCGGCGTCGCCCTTGTGGTGTTCGAGCACTGCCTTCAGTTCGTCGACGAGCCCGGCGTCGAGCCGGCTCGGGTCGACCTCGACCTTGAACGGTCCCGACGGGGCCATCGCGCTCTTATTGCCGCGGGCGATCTCCTCGTTGTCGGGTTCGAAGCGCTGCGCCTCCTGCACGACCAGCTTGGTCTCGCCGCGGTCCTTGTGGTCGAGCCGGCCGCGGACGACGACGATCGCGTCGGGGGCGATCACCTGGGCGTTCTCGGACTCGTCGGCCTTGAAGACCAGCATCTCGACCTGGCCCTCGACGTCGTCGAGGGTGGCAAACATCATCTGGCTGCCGCTCTTGGTGCGGATCTTCTTGCACTCGACAACGATGCCGCCGACGGTCACCCAGGAGCCATCGGCCTTGCCGCCCAGCTGGGCCAGACTGCAGTCGACCCGGGCGCGCAGCGCCCCTCGCACCTCTGCCAGCGGGTGCGAGGACAGATAGGTCCCCAGCGTCTCCTTCTCCAGCGAGAGCAGCTCGGCGCGGTCGAACTCGACGGCGGAGATCGGCGGCCGGTGGTGCGCTTGAGCCGCGGAGGAGCCGCTCGCGCCGGCGTCGTCGCCGAAGTCGAAGATCGAACCCTGGCCCATCTGCGCGTCCTCCTGTGCCTTTTGGCCGGCCGACTGGGCCGCCGGTAGGGTTTCCAGCATGCCCTTGCGGGTGGCCCTGGTCGAATCGAGGGCGCCGCACTTGATCAGGCATTCGATCGCCCGTTTGTTGACGGCGCGGGAGTCGACCCGCTCGCAGAAGTCCCAGATCGAGGCGATCTCAGCGTCCTCGCGGGCGCGCAGGATCGCCTCCACGGCGGAGTGGCCGACGTTCTTGACGGCGTCGAGGCCGAAGCGGATCGCCTTCTCGTTGACGACGAAGCTGTGGTCGGAGGAGTTGACGTCGGGCGGCAACACCTCGATCCCCATCTCCTCGCAGCGGTTGACGAAGAAAGGCACCTTGTCTTTGGTGCTCATCACCGAGGAGATCACCGCCGCCATGTACTCGGCCGGGTAGTTGGCCTTGAGGTAGGCAGTGCGGTAGGAGATCAGCCCGTAGCAGGCGGCGTGGGACTTGTTAAAGGAGTAATCGGCGGCCGCTTCGTTGAGCTTCCAGAGGTCCTTGGCGACGTTGGGAGCGGTATTCGATTCCGCTAGCCCCTGCATGAATTTGTCCTTCATCGTCGCCATCAGCTCGCGCTTCTTCTTGCCGATCGCCTTGCGCAGGTCGTCCGCCTCGGCACCGCTGAAGCCGGCCATCGAGCGCGAGATCTCCATCAACTGCTCCTGGTAGATGACGCAGCCGTGGGTCTCCTCAGTGATCGCGCGCAGCCGCGGATCGGGGTAGCGAACCGTGGTCGGGTCCTTCTTGCCCTTCGCGTAGGCGGGGATGTAGGCCATCGCGCCGGGCCGGTAGAGGGCGCCGAGCGCGACCAGGTCGGCGAACTCGGTCGGCTTGACCTTGCGCAGCGCGTCGCGCATGCCCTCCGACTCGAACTGGAAGACCCCGGTCGAGTCGCCCTTGGCCAGCATCGCGTAGGTCTTGGCATCGTCGATCGGGATCTGCTCCATCTCGATCTCCTCGCCGCGCGAGCGGCGGATGATGTCGATCGCGTCCTCAATCACGTCGAGGTTGCGGAGGCCGAGGAAGTCCATCTTCAGCAGGCCGATCTCCTCGATCGGCCCCATCGAGTACTGGGTGACGATCTTGTATTGGCGCTCGGCTTTGCCCGAGCCGTTGCCGTTAGGAGTGGCGGGAGCGCTGCGATCCTCGGCGAGCTGCAGCGGCACCACCTCCTGCAGCGGCCGGTCGGCGATCACGACCGCGGCGGCGTGGATCGAGTTGTTGCGGACGATCCCCTCGAGCCCCTGGGCGACGTCGATGATTTTCTTCGCGTCCGGCTCGGAGTCGTAGGTCTGTTTCAGTTCCTGACCCGACTTCAGGCATTCCGCGAAGGACGGGCTGCGGCCCATGATCGGCTCCGGGATCTGCTTGGCGAGGCGGTCGCCGGTGGCGTAGTCGAAGCCGAGCACACGGGCGGCGTCGCGGGTCGCGGCGCGCGGCGCCATCTTGCCGAAGGTGATGATCTGGGCGACCGATTCGCGGCCGTATTTCTCGCCGACGTAGCGGATCATCCGCTCGCGGCCGCGGACCGAGAAGTCGATGTCGATATCCGGCATCGATTTGCGGCCGGGATTGAGGAAGCGCTCGAAGATCAACCCCTCCGAGAGGGGATCGAGATCGGTGATCCTGAGCACGTAGGAGACGATCGAGCCTGCGGCGGAGCCACGGCCCGGGCCGACGGCAACGCCGTTTTCCTTGGCGTAGCGGACGAAATCCCAGACGATCAGGAAGTAGGAGGAGAAACCCATCTCCTCGATTACGCCGAGCTCGAACTCCATCCGCTCGACCGCCTCGGCGGGCGGCGGGTCGCCGTAGCGGGCCCGCAGCCCCTCGCCGGCGATTCGGCGCAGCATCTGCTCCGGCTCGGAACCGTCCTCGGTCGGGTAGCGCGGCAGCAGCAGGCTGCCCAGCTCGATGTTCAGCGAGCAGCGCTCGGCGATCTCCAGCGAGTTCGGAACCGCTTCCGGCCACTCGGCGAAGGACTCGCTCATTTCCTCGGAGCTTTTTATGTAGAACTCGTTGGTGTCGAAGCTCATCTTCGGCGCTTCCAGCGTCGACTTCGTCTGCACGCAGAGCAGCGCCGCGTGGTTGTCGAAGTCCTCGCGCCGCAGGTAGTGGACGTCGGCGGTGGCGACCAGCGGCCGCTTCAGCTCGCGGGCGAAGCGGACGATCCCCGCGTTCGCCTTGTCCTGATCGTCGATCCCGTTCTTCTGCACCTCGAAGTAGACCTGGTCGGGGCCGAAGGCCTGGATCAGGTCGTCGAGGTGGGCGCGAGCGTCGTCGGCGCGCTCTTCGACCAGGCGCCGGCAAAAGCGCGACTGCAGGCAGCCGGTGAGGACGATGACGCCCTCGGAGTGGCGCTCCAGCAGCTCCATGTCGACGTTCGCCTTGCCGCGCGAGAAGCCCTCGAGGAAACCGGCGGAGGTCAGCTGGACCAGGTTGGCGTAACCACGGTCGCTTTCGGCCAGCAGGGTGATGTGGTTGCGCTCGTAGCGGGGCTGTTCCTTGATCGTCTTGCGATCCTCGACGAAATAGGCCTCCAGGCCGACGATCGGCTTGATCCCATGCTTGGCGCAGGCCTTATAGAGGTCGACGGCGCCGTTCATGACGCCGTGGTCGGTCAGCCCCAGCGCCGGCTGCCCCAGCTCCGCCGCCCGCGCCGCCATCGCGTCGATCTTGCAGGCGCCATCGAGCAGCGAGTACTCGCTGTGGGCGTGCAGATGGACGGCGGAGGGAGTGCTCATCGAGGTCGGGCGATCATGCCAACTGGGGCAGATGGCACCGGCGTGTTTCGTGGGTCTTTCGCGCTACTTCCGTGGTATCTCCGGCGGCTAGGGCCGAAGGACCTGGGTAGGGGTTTCGCTTAACTTTTTTGAGAAGCGCCAGCGGCCGCTCGAGAGACCTCGCCGGCAAAAAAGTGCAAGACGCTTCACCCCTACCCAGGTCCTTCGGCTCAGGCGCGGGATCTGCTCCGAGGTCGAGGGACGTGCCCAGCAAGAGAGCGCGCTGCCAGCGATTCGAGGCGCGGGATCTTCGCGACGACTTCGCTCGGAAGCTGCTCTACCCAAGGCTGACGACCAAGCTCGCAGCTCTGTGAAAATCGCCGGGCTCGGACCTAGGCCGGGGCTCCGGGTAGGGGTGGAGCGTCTTGCACTTTTTTGCCGGCTGGCAATCTCGAGTGGCACTTGCCGATTCTCAAAAAAGTTAAGCGGAACCCCTACCCGGAGCCCCGGCCTACGCACAGACCCAGGCACTGCCACCCGAGTCCGCCCAGATTTCACCGGCGATGCGGTCCTGTTCGGCCTTGGGGGCGTTTTGGGGCTCCCCGGAACCGCCGTAGAGTTCCCAGGTCGAGGGCAGCACCTGGTAGGCGCCGCCGGCGCCGCTGGAGGGATTGACGGCGCCGTAGTCGCCGCCGGACTCGCACATCACGATGTAGGTGGGGATCGAGTAGGGGCCGCCGAGCCAGCGGCCGACTTCTTCTTCGGCTTCGGCCCGGCTCGCCGCCCGCGCTTCGGCGGCGCGGGCGGCCTGGATCTCCTTGACCCAGGTGCCGATGCTCGTTTTCAGGTCGGCCAGGGAGGCTTCGCGTTCAGCGCTGATCGCCTGCTGGTGGGCGGCGGCGGCCTGAGCCGCTTCGCGCACCGCGGCGATCTGGGAGCGGGCGGCGGCGAGACGCTCGTTGTAGGCGACGGCGCGGGCCTGCAGCGCGGCGACCAGCTTGGCCTCCCGGCGGACGTCGTCGCGGACCTGTTCGACACGGTCGGCCAGGGCGCTGTCGGATTCCTCGATCGCCCGCAGGTAGTCGGCCCGGGTGACCAGCTCCTGGTAGTCGCCGGAGCCGAAGATGAGGCTGGCGCTGCTCGGAGTGCCGCTCTCGTAGATCGCCACCAGGCGGGCGGCGAGGGCCTGGCGGGAACGGCGCAGGCGGGCCTTCTCGGCCGCCAGCCGCTTGCGGGTCAGGCTCAACTTGCGGCTCAGCGCCGCGGCCCGCTCCTGGCCTTCAGCGAGCAGGCCGGAGAGGCGTTCCTCGCGGGCCGCGGCGGCGGCCGCTTCGCCTTCGGCGACGGCGAGCCGTTCGTGGCTGGCGCGCAGGCCGGAGGCGATCGAGCCGGCTTCGTCGCGGGCACTCACCAGCTTCGCTTCGAGCGAGCCCGCGTCGGCAGCCAGGGCGCGCGGAGCGACCCCCAGAACGACCGTGATCAGGGCGCAGAGCAGCGCCGCGGCGGCGCCGAGGGCAAGGAGATCCTTTCTGGCGCGAGCCGGCACCACCGACGGCCGAGGCTAGCGGGGGTGTGAGCGAATCCTCACGAGTTGCCGATAACCCGCAACGAATGTTGCTAGGACCAGGGAACGACGTGGGCCCGGGTCAGCCCTCGGGGACGTTGCGGCTGGCCAGGTAGGCGCCGATGCCCACGACGACGACCGTAACGCCGATCCCGATCCGCAGCTCCCGCCTGTAGCGGCGGCGCAGGTAGCGGAGCGCGAAGCCGACCGCGGCCTTTCCGAGCTTGTCGTGCATCAACCCTCCCCCGCCCCGCGCTCGCGGATCCGGTGCGCCATCCGCGACTGCAGCGACCAGAGCTCGATGAAGCCAGGCGAGGCCGCCTGCGAGAAGAGGCCGCCGGACTGGTCGAAGCTGGCCAGCTCGGAGTCGTAGACGGCGTTGGGCGAGGAACGGGTGACGACGCGGACGCTGCCTTTGTAGAGCCGCAGGCCGATCTCGCCGCTCACCTGGGCGTTGACGGCGTCCATGTAGGCGTCGAGGTCGCCGCGCAGCGGCTCCCACCAGAGTCCGGCGTAGACGAGGTAGCCCCACTTGCGGTCGAGATCCGGCTTGAACTGGTTCTGGTGGATCGTCCCGACCAGCCGCTCCAGCTCCTCGTGGGCGGTGAGGACGATCGCCGCGGCGGGCACCTCGTAGATGTCGCGCACCTTGAGGCCGACGATGCGGTCCTCGATGTGGTCGACGATGCCGACCCCGTGGCGGGCACCGATCTCCGCCGCCCTTTCGAGCAGCTCGACCAGGCCCAGGCGCTCGCCGTCGAGCGAGACCGGCAGCCCGGCCTCGAAGCCGACCGTAACCGTCTCCGCCTCGTCGGGGGCCTCCTCGGGCCGGGTCACCAGCTGGAAGACGTCGTCCTCGGGGGCGTGGGAGAGATCCTCGATCCAGCGGCCCTCGGAGGAGCGGCCCCAGAGGTTGTCGTCGATCGAGTAGGGGGCGACCTCGGTGCCGCCCTTGACCGGGATGCCGTGCTCGCGGGCGTAGGCGATCTCCTCCTCGCGGCCCATCTGCCAGGAGCGCACCGGGGCGATCGTGCGCAGCTCCGGCGCCAGGGTTGCGACCGTGGCCTCGATCCGCACCTGGTCGTTGCCCTTGCCGGTGCAGCCGTGGGCGATCGTGTCGCAGTCGGCCCTGCGGGCATACTCGACCGCGAGCTGGGCGATCAGCGGCCGGCTCAGCGCGGTGAAGAGCGGGTAGCCGTTGCCGTAGACGGCGTTGGCCTTGATCGCCGGGGCCAGGAACTCGGCCGCGAAGCGCTCGCGGGCGTCGACCACGTGGCACTCGACGGCGCCGAGCTGGCGCGCCTTCTCTTCGATCACCCCGTAGTCCTCGCCGGGCTGGCCGAGGTTGACGGTCAGGCAGACGACCTCGGCCTCATAGGAGTCCCGGATCCACTTCAGCATCACGCTGGTATCGAGACCGCCCGAGTAGAGCAGCAGGACCCGGTCGACCTGCGCCGGGTCGGCCTCATAACTGGCGGTGGGGGTCGCCTGTGGTGGCTGGGCGCTCACAAGAGGCGCAAGTCTCGCATGACGAGGCTGAGGCCGTCTGCACCGGTCGGACCTGCTCAGGGGGCTGGGATGCCGCCGCTGTCGTTTTCTTCTTCAGGCGCCGTGGTCGGCGTCGTTTCGGTCGCGGTCGTCGGTTCCGTGGTCGTCGTCGGTTCGGTCGTTTCCGTCGGCGTCGATTCCGTGGTCGTCGGCTGGGTGGTCGTTGCGGTCGACTCGGTGCTTTCGGTCGTGCTGGGCAGGGTCGTCACCGATTCGGGGCTCGAGGCGGTCGAGCTGCCGCTGCCGTCGTTGCCGGCGATCACAATCACCGCCACGACCAGGCCGACGATCACGGCGACCAGGCAGGCGACCAGCAGGCGCATGTTGCCGTGCGGCTTCTGTCCGTCCGGTCCCCGGTCTTCGGGACCCATCAGGCGAGTCGGGTCCTCGTGCATTAGATCTTCAGTCCTCCGGTCCGAGTATCGCGTCCAGGATCGAGGCGGTGTCCTCGATCTCGAACCCGTTTCGCAGCTTTGCCTCGATCTCCTCTCGGCTGCTGCCGGAGACCGCCATCTGGGTCGCCAGCAGGCGGGCCCCGGCGGGCGTGCCAGCCGCCTCCGCGACCGATCTGAGCTCGGTCGGCTGCGCGGTCGCCGGCTCCTCGACCGAGTCGACCGCGGTCAGGTGCGAGGGACGCGTTTGCTCCTCGCTCCCCTGCCGGCCGATCCCGCCCGGTGCTTCGCCGGCCTCGAGACGGCGCTTCGCCTCCTCCAGCGATGCGATCAAGCTTTCGGACTGGTTCCTGGTGGCGTCGGCCTGGGCAATCAGGGAGTCGATCAGGCCCGCCAGCGAGGCGAGCCGATCGGAGACGAGTCGCGCCGCCTCGGTCTCAGCCTCCTCGAGCCGGCGGCGGGCCTCTCCTTCGGCGTCGTCAATGACGGTCACGGCGGCCCGCTCGGCCGCCTCGACGATCGCCTCCAGCCGCTCGGCGGTGCCGCCGATGGGTGGGCTCGGGTCTGGTTGACGGTTTTTGCGCTTCACAAGTTGACAAGCCTAGATGCCGATCCAACGACGCGTCTGCATTTACCGGCGCTATGCGCCGGTTATTGCAGACGCGTGGCCGCCAGGGCGTCGCCGATCAAGCCGACGGCGCGTTCGACGTGCGAGCCATCGATGAGCAGCGGCGGCAGCAGGCGCAGCGTCGCCGGCGCCGGGACGTTGACGACCAGCCCGCGTCCCAGCAGGTCGGCGCCGACCGCCTGAGCGTCGATCCCCTCCGCGAGGCCGACGCCGACCATCAGGCCGCGTCCGCGCAGCTCGGCGACCCCGTCGAGGGCCGCGAGGCCGTCGCGCAGTTCGGCGCCCAGCTCCCGCACCCGCCGCAGCAGGGCCGGGTCGTCGATCACGTCCAGCACCGCCAGCGCCGCCGCGGTGGCGACGGGACCACCGGCGAAGGTCGAGCCGTGGTCGCCGGGCTCGAGCACGTCGGCGGCGGCCCGGCCGGTGATGCAGGCGCCGATCGGGACGCCGCCGCCGAGCGCCTTGGCGCTGGTCAGGACGTCGGGCCGCACCGGGGTCTGCTCGTAGGCCCAGAGCGACCCGGTCCTGCCCATCCCGGTCTGGATCTCGTCGAAAATCAGCAGAGCGCCGGTCTCGTCGCAGGCCTGGCGGGCGGCGAGCAGGGCCTCGTCGGAGATCGGCCGGATGCCGGCCTCGCCCTGGATCGGCTCCAGCAGAACGGCCGCCGTGCGCTCGCCGACCGCCTCGCGCAGCGCCGCGGCGTCGTTGCGGGGCACGGCGCGGAAGCCCGGCAGCATCGGCCCCAGCGCCGCGTTGCGGGCCAGGCCGGGGGTGGCGGAGAGGGCGCCGTAGCTGCGGCCGTGGAAGTCGCCCTCAAAGCTGACGATCTCCGGCGCCTCGATCCCGCGCCCGTGGGCATGCTTGCGGGCGACCTTGATCGCGCACTCGATCGCCTCGGTGCCGGAGTTGGCGAAGAAGACACGGCCGCCCAGGCTCGACTCCGAGAGCCGCTCCGCCAGGCGCGCCATCGGCTCGGTGTAGAAGAGGTTGGAGACGTGCATCAGCCGCCCCGTTTGCTCCTGGACCGCCGCCACCACGGCCGGGTGGCAATGGCCCAGCGAGCAGACCGAGATCCCGGTCAGGAAGTCGAGGTACTCCTTACCGTCGGCGTCCCAGAGCAGCGGCCCCTCGCCGCGGACGAAGTCGACCTGCCCGCGCCGGTAGGTCCGCATCAGGTAGCGCTCCTCCAGCGACTGGGTGCCTTTGAGGCCCAAGGTCATCCATGGCCCCCGGCGCCGAAAACCAAGCCTGGCAAGGACGCAGGGAGGCCGAATAGCAGCGCTATTTGGCCGACCGAGGACGCCGCCAGGCGCCGGTTTGCAGGCGCCGGGCTCATGGGGTCACCATCGTGCCGATGCCGGCGTCAGTGAAGAGCTCCAACAGCAGACTGTGCGGCTTGCGGCCGTCGATGATGTGGGCTGACTGGGCACCGCCGCGGATCGCGTCGACGCAGGCCTGCAGCTTCGGCCGCATGCCGCCGTCGACGTCTCCCAGGCGCTCTTCGACCTCGCCCACCGACGCCCGCGAGATCAGCGAGGCCTCGTCGCCGGCGTCGGCCCGCCAGCCCTCGACGTCGGTGAGGAAGATCGCCTTGTGGGCGCCGAGCGCGGCGGCGACCTTGCCGGCCGCCTCGTCGGCGTTGACGTTGTAGGACTGACCCTCGCGGTCGGAGGCCGAGGAGGCGATCACCGGGATGTAGTCGGCGGCGATGTGGTTGAGGACGTCGACGTCGACCCGCTCGACCGAGCCGACGAAGCCGACCTTGTCGGCGTTGGCGGCCGGCGTCACCTCGAACAGGGTGCCGTCCTCGCCGGCCAGGCCGACGGCGGGCTGGCCGGCCCGGTTGAGCCGCTGGACGATTTCCGAGTTGAGCTTGCCGACCAGGACCATCTTCGCCACCTCGACGGTCTCGGCGTCGGAGACGCGCAGGCCCTCGTGGAACTTGACCTCGAGGCCGAGGCGGTCCATGTAGCGGGTGATCTCGGGACCGCCGCCGTGGACGATCACCGGGTTGAGGCCGACGTACTTGAGCAGGACGACGTCGGCGGCGAAGGCCTGGCGCAGATCCTCGTCGAGCATCGCCGCGCCGCCGTACTTGATCACCACCGTGCGGCCGTGGAACTCGCGGATGTAGGGCAGCGCCTCGAGCAGCGTCTCGACGCTCGCCCCCGCCGCCCGCGACTGCGGTGCCTGCTCGGTCATCGGCCGCTCCTCTCGATTGACGGGCTGCCGCCCGATGAGTTGTCGCCTGTGGAGCTCAACTCGTGTACTCCGCGTTGATCCGGATGTACTCGTAGCCGAGGTCGGAGAACCAGACGTGGGCGCGCTGCTCGCCGCGGCCCAGCCGCAGGCCGATCTCGGCCTCGGCGGTCTCGGCGCCCAGCTCGGCGGCGTCGATCGCGGCGGCGCCGATCTCCTCGAGGTCCTCGCCGGCCAGCGCCGCGCCGGCGGCCTGGGCGATCCGGCCCCAGTTGGGGTCGCGGCCGAAGAGGGCGGTCTTGACCAGCGGCGAGTTGGCGATCGCGCGGGCGACGCACTCGGCCTCGGCGGCCGAGGCGGCCTCGCTGACCTCGACCCGGGCCACCCGGACCGCGCCCTCGCCGTCGCGGACGATCTCGATCGCCAGCTGCTTCAGGACCGCCTCCAGCAGCCCCTCGGGCAGCGGCCTGCCGCTGGCGCCAGTCGCCTGGAGGAGGACGCAGTCGTTGGTGCTCATCTGGCCGTCGACGGTGATCCGGTTGAAGGAGGCGTCGACGGCGCTGCGCAGCGCCGCGTCGGCGTCGGCGACGACGGCGTCGGTCTGGACGAAGCAGAGCATCGTCGCCATCTTCGGCTCGATCATCCCCGCCCCCTTGGCCTGGGCGGAGAGGGTGACGCCGCCGGCCCGCAGCGTGCAGCGCTTCGGCCAGCGGTCGGTGGTCGTGATCGCGTCCGAGAAGACGCCGCCCCCCTGGGCCGAGAGGCCCGCGGCCGCCTCGTCGATGCCGGGCAGCACGGCCTCGATCGGCAGCGGCACGCCGATCGTGCCGGTCTCGGCGACCGCGACGCTCG
Organism: Solirubrobacterales bacterium; assembly: GCA_036269775.1. Classification (GTDB taxonomy): domain Bacteria; phylum Actinomycetota; class Thermoleophilia; order Solirubrobacterales; family 70-9; genus VAYN01. Next base: position 74,931 of record DATBDU010000035.1, on the reverse strand, counting down.
CCGTCTCGACGCCGAGCGCCCCGGCGGCCCGCTCGCACATCCCCAGCGCGTCGGCATACCCCTTCTCGCCGGTCTCGGCATTGGCGTTGCCGCTGTTGACCACAGCGGCACGGACCCGGCCGCGCTCGGTCACCTCGCGGCAGACCCGGATCGGCGCCGCGGCGGAAGCGTTGCGGGTCAGCAGCAGCGCCGAGCCGACGCTCTCCTCATCGCAGACGATCAGGCCGATGTCGGTCTTGCCACCGCCCTTGAGGCCGCAGTGGGCGCCGCCGGCCCGGAAGCCCGGCGCCAGCTGGACGGGGTCGAGCTCCTCCACCCCGTCCGGAGCCTCGACCCAGCGCGACCTGAAGAAGGCCATCAGAGCCCCCTCTTAATTGAGATCTTAGGCTCCGATGTCCGTCGAAACGGCCTCAGCCCATTGCGCTCTAGGCTGAGACCGGTGATCGGTCCAACGTCGGATTACGCGTTGTCTCCACTCCTGAAACTGCGACTCCGCCGGGAATCCCATCTTTCTCGTCGAGGCCTAGCGCGAGATTGAGATTCTGGACGGCCTGAGAAGCGCCACCCTTCCACAGGTTGTCAATAGTCGCGAAGACAAAGATTCGCGTCCCGTCGTGATCGACCACGGGGTGAATCCGACAGATATTCGTTCTCTGCACGTCGCGTGCTTCGGGTAGCCCTGAGGCCATCTCTACAAACAGCTCGGAGCTATACGTCTCTTGATAGAGCGCATCCAACTCCGCTTGGTCAATCCTGCGAGTGGGCTTCACATAGCAGCTAACAAGCTCGCCTTGGTCAATGGGAATGAGATGCGGAACAAAACTAAGATCACCCAGGTATCCCAGTTCGCTGAGCTTCTCCTCTATCTCCGGCTCGTGACGATGCCCAGGAACGCCATAGGCGCGCATGTTCTCGTGGGTCCCAATGAAACCTGGGGCGTCTCCACCCTCTCTCTTGCCGGCGCCAGAGACTCCAGACTTAGCATCGATGACCACGTCGTCAACGAGTTCATTCCTGGCAAGGGGGGCTAGCGCCAAGATCGATGCGGTTGGATAGCACCCTGGATTTCCGACGAGCTTAGCCTCCGAAATCCGGTCACGATTCAACTCAGGAAGTCCGTAGACAGCTTCTCCGTTGAGCTCCGGAGCTCCATGCACGCCATACCATTGCTCGTAGGTATCGACGTTCGTGAAGCGGAAGTCGCCACAAGAGTCCACGACCGTAAGTCCGGCCATTCGAAGTTGCCTCACGAGGGACGCCGCGGGTCCTGCCGGATAGGCCACCACCGCCGCATCGAAGTCTGCGAAATCGAGATCCTCAATCGTTCGCAATGAGACATTCACGCGATGCTCTGGGTAGATAGCGGAGAGCGGTTTTCCAATAGGCGATTTCCCATCGCCAGTCTCACGAGCCGTTAGAGCAGCAAGTTCAACGTGAGGATGGGAGTCCAATAGTTCTGCTACTAACGATCCCACCGCGCCTAGCGCACCCGCAACTAGAACTCGTGGATGCGGCAAGCGTCCATTCCCGTTGCAGTCATGAGAAGTCTCGTGTTGTCCCCGCGCAATGCTCATCGATTCTCTCGTCTTGTCCTTACCGGTTCGTCAGGTTTGTAAACGCAGCGCCATACACGGGCTGGTGATTTCTAGCCAGCTAGATTCGGCAAGACCCGCCGATAGCCTGCCGCCGGCAGGCTATCGAAGCCTCGATGATCCCGATATCTACAAGGAAGTCAAGGGGCGTGAGTCCGAAACTCGCCCCCCTTTGACCGTTAAGGCCACGGTGATCGATGGCACCCTGGGCAGACACCTTCGTGCGTGGCGCTTCAATCATCTGTTGCGGAAGACTAGTCGTCACGGGCGGGTTTTGCGCCCTCCTCGCGCTAATCACTCCTTCCCAGTCCGGTCGTAAAGCGATATTTGGCGGAAGTCAAAGCTGATACCCCGGTCGCAGCGATAACGACTCGGGTCGGGGAACCCGATGAGTTCAATTTTGGTACTTGGCTCAAACATCGGTGCAGGCTGAGCTCATTCACGCAGGCTGCCTCCGATCTGCTCCAGCTTCGCCTTGATCGCGTCCCGCAGGGAGGCGACCTCGTCGTCGGTGAGGGTGCGGTCGGCGGCGCGGAACTCGAGCCGCAGCGCCAGGCTCACGCGACCCTCACCAATTTGGTCGCCCTCGTAGAGGTCGAAGACCCTGGCCGAGCGCAGCAGCTCGCCGCCCCCGGCCAGGACCGCGTCGCGAACGGCGGCCGCGGTCACCTCGACCGGGACGACCACGGCGAGGTCCTGGTGGGCGGCGGGGAAGGTGGTGACGTCTTCGTAGACCTCCTCGCCGACGGTCGCGGCGGCAAACAGCGCCGCGCTGGCGATTTCGAAGCCGACCGCCGCCTCGACGTCCCACTCGCGAGAGACCAGCGGGTGGATCTCGCCGATCCAGCCGACCGGGGCGCCGGCGATCTCGACCGCGGCCGAGCGGCCCGGGTGCAGGAACGGCTCCGGCGCCGCCGCGAAGCTGAGCGTGACCCCGAGCTGAGCGGCGAGGGCCTCCAGCGCCGCCTTGAGCGCGAAGAAGTCGGCCGGTTCGCCCCCGCCGCGCCAGGACTTCTCGACCAGCGGCCCCACCGCGAGGCAGGCCAGCCGATGCGGCTCGGCGAAGGGCGCTGGCTGCTCCCCCGAGAAGACGCCCGCCAAGGGACCGTCGCCGACCGCGTCCAGCCGCAGGTAGACCTGGCCGGACTCGAAGAGGGCGACGGACTCCGCGTCGCGGGCGAGGTTGCGGGAGGCGACGTCGAGCAGCGAGCCGAGCAGCGTCGTCCGCATCGCCGACTGGTCCTCGGAGAGCGGGTTGGCGAGCAGGATCGTGTCGGAGCGCGGGTCGCCGGCGGGGATCCGCAGCCGCTCGGTCTCGCCCGGGTCGGTGAAGCTCCAGCCGACGATCTGGTCGAAGCCGAGGTCGCGCAGGACGTCCTCGGCGCGCCGCCGCAGCCGCTGCTCGCGGCTGAGGCCGCCGACCTTCTCGGCCACCGCCGGCAGCGTCGTCGGCAGGTGCTCGTCGAAGCCGTGGATGCGACCGACCTCCTCGATCAGGTCGACCTCGCGGGTTACGTCATAGTGGCGATCGGGCGGCACCGCGACCCGCAGGTCCTCGCCGTCGACCTCGGCGCCGAAGCCCAGCCGCTCCAGATAGGCGACCTGGTCGGCCTGCTCGATCCGCATCCCCAGCAGCCCCTCGACCCGCGCCGCCCGCAGCAGGATCCGCGGCGCGGCGGGAATCTCGGCGGCGACGTCGATCGTGCCCGGCACCAGCTTGGCGCCGCAGAGCTCGACCAGCAGCCGCGAGGCGATCCTCTGGGCCCGCATGCACAGCTCCGAGTGCAGCTGCTTCTCGAAGCGCGAGGAGGCCTCCGAGCGCAGCCCCAGCAGCCGCGAGGTGCGGAGGATGTTGGTGCCGTTCCAGTTGGCGACCTCGAGCAGGACCCGCGTCGTCGCGGCGGAGACCTCCGAGACCTGGCCGCCCATGATCCCGGCGATCCCGGTCGGCCCGTCGCTGTCGCAGACCAGCACCGTCTCGGCGTCGAGGCTGCGCTCGACCCCGTCCAGGGTCGTCATCCTCTCCCCCTCGCCGGTCCGCACGGTCAGCGCCCCGCCCGGGACCTTGTCGAGGTCGAAGGCATGGAGTGGCTGCGCGGTCAGCAGCATCACGTAGTTGGTGATGTCGACGACGTTGTTGATCGGCCGCTGCCCGGCGGCGGTCAGGCGGGCCTGCAGCCAGAGCGGCGAGGGGCCGATCGTGACCTCGGTGAAGACGCGGGCGGTGAAGCGCGGGCAGAGCTCAGGCACCTCGACCGCGACCGAGGCGAAGTCGGCGACGTCTCCCCCACCCTCGGCGGCGGCGTCCTCGCTCCAGGGCTCGGCGGCGAGCGGCGCCGCGGAGATCGCGTGGACCTCGCGGGCGACGCCCCAGATCCCGAAGCAGTCGACCCGGTTCGGCGTCACCTCCAGCTCCAACACCGGCTCCGCCAGCGGCAGGACCTCGGCCAACGGCGTCCCCGCCGCGACCTCGTCGTCGAGAACGAGGATGCCGTCGGCATCGCCGCCGATCTCCAGCTCGGAGACCGAGAGGATCATCCCTTCCGAGGCGACGCCCCGCAGCTTCGCCTTGCGCAGCTTCTCGCCGCCCGGCATCCGCGCCCCGGGCAGAGCCACCGCGACGCTCTGACCGGCGGCGACGTTGGGAGCGCCGCAGACGATCGTGCGCTCGCCGTCGCCGTCACCCGTGTCGACCGTGCAGACCCGCAGCCGGTCGGCGTCGGGGTGCGGCTCGGCGCTCAGCACGCGGCCGACGACGAAGCCGTCCGGCGAGGGCGGCCCGACGGCGCCGATCCGCTCGACCTCGGTCCCGGTCATCACCAGCCGCTCGGCGATCTCCGCGACCTCGACGCCAGGGTTGCAGTACTCGCGCAGCCATGAGTACGGAATTCTCATCAGTTGCCCCTCATCCGAACTGCTCCAGCATCCGCACGTCGTTGTCGAAGAAGCGCCGCAGGTCCGGCACCGCGTGGCGCAGCATCGCCACCCGCTCGACGCCGAGCCCGAAGGCGAAGCCCTGCACCCGCTCGGGGTCGTAGCCGTGCTCCTCGACGAAGCCGAGCACATTGGGGTCCACCATGCCGGCGCCGAGGATCTCGATCCAGCCCTGGCCCTTGCAGAGGTTGCAGCGCTCCCCCGACGGCAGTGTGCCGGTGCCCTCGCACTGGAAGCAGGAGACGTCGACCTCCACACTGGGCTCGGTGAAGGGGAAGAAGTGGGGCCGCAGCCGCACCTCACGGCGGCCGCCGAAGATCGCCGTGACCAGCGCCAGGAGCGTGCCCTTGAGGTCGGCGAGGGTCAGTCCCTCGGCGATCGCCAGTCCCTCCATCTGGTGGAACATCGGACTGTGGGTGGCGTCGGAGTCGCGCCGGTAGACCTTGCCGGGGACGATGATGAAGATCGGCGGCGGCTGGGCCTCCATCGAGCGCACCTGGACCGGCGAGGTATGGGTCCGCAGCAGCAGCTCGGGGTGCGACTGAATGTAGAAGGTGTCCTGGAGCATCCGCGCCGGGTGCCCGGGCGGGTGGTTGAGGGCGGTGAAGTTGTAGTAGTCGTGCTCGATCTCCGGCCCCTCCGCCACCCGGTAGCCGAGCCCGACCATCGTGTCCTCGATCAGCCGCGTGGTGCGGGCGATCAGGTGGGCGTGGCCGAGCGGCCGCGGCGGCGCGCCCGGCAGGGTGACGTCGACGCGGTCGCCGACCAGACGGCTCTCCAGCTCGCTGGCGTCGAGCCGCCCGGCGCTCGTCTCCAGCAGCGCCTCCAACTCCTTGCGGGTCCTGTTGGCGGCGCCGCCGACCTTGCCCCGTTCCTCCGCTGGAAGCTCGGCGATGCCGCGCAGGATCGTCGTCAGCTCGGCTTTGCGGCCGAGGTAGCGGATCCGCAGCTCCTCCAGCGCGGCGCTCGAGGTCGCCGCCCCGATCGCCGCCGCGGCCTCGCCCCTGATCTCCTCGATCCGCTCAAGCATCGGGCTGCTCCGACATGGCGGGCGACGATATCCGCTCGCAGGCTATGGCCGCCGCGGCGGCGACGTTGAGCGACTCGGCGCCGGCCCGCAGCGGGATCGTCGCCTCGACCTCGCACTCGGCGAGCACCTCGGCCGGCAACCCCTCGCGCTCGGCACCGAGGCAGAGCGTCGCCGCGCCCGCCAGCGCATCCAGACCGGCGCCGCCGTGGGCGACCAGCGCTGCCCGCGGCGCCGGCGTCTCCCCCAACTGAGCCCGGGACGGAGGTTGCGCGAAGAGCGAGCCCATGCTGGCCCGGATCGCCTTCGGCGAGTACGGATCGGCGCAACCGGGGCCGAGCGCGACCGGGCCGTCGAGCAGCGCGTGGACGCTGCGGACGATCGCGCCGACGTTGCCCGGGTCGGCGACGCCGTGCAGGTAGACGCAGGGCGCCTCGGGCGCCTCGGACCAGCGCAGCGGCCAGACCGCGATCGCCCGGCTGCCGGAGCCGAGCGAGGAGGTCGCCGCCAGCAGCTCCGGCTCGACCTCGTCGCCGCCCCAGTCAAGCGACAACCCAGAGCCGGCCGCGGTCAGCAGCAAGCGCGGCTCGGCGCCGGCGGCCAGCCCGGCCTCGACCAGATCCTCGCCCTCGGTCGCGAACAGCCCCTCGCGCTCGCGGTGCTTGCGGTCGCGCAGCTTGCGGACCAGCTTCAGCTTCTCGTTTTGTGGGCTGGCGATCATCGGCGGGATCCTGTTCGGGTGTTTCTTTTCTCCTGTTTCTTCTCCTGGAACGAAAAAGCGGGCCGTTCTCACGGCCCGCCCGGGAAAGTGGAGTGTCGGCCAGCCGCTAGGCGGCCGCACCCTCCCGGGCCAGCTCCACAAATCGGCGGAAGGCGTCGCGATCGCTGACGGCGATCTCGGCGAGCATCTTGCGGTTGACCTCGACTTCGGCTTTGCCGAGGCCGTGGATGAGTTCGGAGTAGCTCATGCCCTCCAGCCGGGCGGCAGCGTTGATGCGAGTGATCCAGAGCCGGCGGAAGACGCGCTTCTTGTTGCGCCGGTCGCGGTAGGCGTACATGCCCGACCGCTGCACCTGCTCTTTGGCGAAGCGGTAGGAGGAATGCTTGCGGCCGAAGTAGCCCTTTGCTTCCTTGAGGACCTTGCGCCGCTTCTTGCGGGCGTGGACGGAGCGCTTGACGCGGCTCATCTCTTCTTGCCCCCTCCGAGCAGGGCCCGGACGGTCGGCGCGTCGTGCGGGGAAATCTCCACCGGCCGCGCCATCTTCCGCTTCCGCTTCGGCGACTTCTTCTCGAGGATGTGGCTGGAGTAGGCGCGACGGCCCCGGAGTTTGCCGGTGGCGGTCTTGCGGAAGCGCTTCTTGGCGCCGGAATGGCTTTTCATCTTCGGCATCGGGCTCGGTATTGAAGCAGACCGCCACGCCTGAGCGGAGTGGCGGCCTCCGCCGTGGGTACGCTGGCGCCGCGATGCGGATTGTCTACGTGGTCGGGACCCGGCCGAACTTCGTCAAGACGGCGCCTGTAATCGGGGCGCTGCGGGCACGGCTGCCCGAGGCCAGGCACGCGATCGTCCACACCGGCCAGCACTACGACCGGCTGATGTCGGAGGTCTTCCTCGAGGAGCTGGGCGTACCCGCGCCCGACCACATGCTCGAGGTCGGCTCCGGCAGCCACGCGACGATGACCGCCCGCACGATGGAGCGCCTGGAGCCGGTCCTGATCGAGGAGTCCCCCGACCTGATGGTCGTCCCCGGCGACGTCAACTCGACCCTGGCGGCGGTTCTCACCGCGGTCAAGATGGGGATTCCCGTCGCCCACATCGAGTCCGGACTGCGCAGCTTCGACCTGACGATGCCGGAGGAGGTCAACCGGATCGTCGCCGACCGCTTCTCGGAGCTGCTCTTCCTGCACAGCGACGAGGCCATCGACAACCTGCGCGCCGAAGGCATCCCGGACGAGCGCATGCAGATGGTCGGCAACACGATGATCGACACCCTGGTCGCGCTCGAGGATCGCTTCCGGGCGGCCGGCATGGCCGCCAAACTAGGGGTCGAGCCCGGCTCTTACGCGCTCGTAACCCTGCACCGGCCGGCCCTGGTCGACGGCCCGCTTCTCGAGCAGACGGTGCGACAACTGGCGGCGCTGGCCGAAGAGATGCCGGTGGTCTTCCCCGTCCACCCGCGCACCGAGAAGATGATGGAGAGCTTCAACGTCATACATAAAGGGCTGCTGTTGACCATGCCCCTTGGCTATCTCAATTTCCTCTCGCTGCTGGCCGACGCCGGCGCCGTGCTGACCGACTCCGGCGGCATCCAGGAGGAGACGACCTACCTCGGCATCCCCTGTTTCACCCTGCGCGACAACACCGAGCGGCCGGTCACGGTCAGCGCCGGCACCAACACCCTCCTCGGCCTCGACCCAGCCGCGATCGCAACCATCCCAGCCGCCCTCGCCGCTCGCAGTGACGCACCCTCCGCGCCGCCGCGCCTCTGGGACGGCAAGGCGTCGGAGCGAATCGCCGACATCATCGCCGCCCGCGCTTAGCGTCTATCCCGGTAGGGGTGAAGCGTCTTGCACTTTTTCGCCACTGCGGTTGCGCGCGACAGCAGGCAGACGACCCTCGAAAAAGTTAAGCGAAACCCCTACCGGGATAGACGCTCAGGACTCAGTGGCAGGTGAGTCGTCGGCCGGCGCGGCCTCGGCCGGAGCCTCGCCCTCCGGCGCCGCCCCGTCCAGCTTGTCGACCTCTTTGCTCGGCGCCAGCAGCATGCTCATGTTGCGGCCTTCCTGCAGCGGCGCGGACTCGATCACGGCGATGCCGCCGAGGTCCTCGAAGAGTTTCTGCAGCAGCGCCCTGCCCCGCTCCGGGTGGGCCTGCTCGCGGCCGCGGAACATGATCGTGACCTTGACCTTGTCGTGGTGCTTGAGAAAGCGCTCGACGTGGCCCTTCTTGGTCTCGTAGTCATGCGTCGCGATCTTCGGCCGCAGCTTGATTTCGCGGATGTTGACCTGCTGCTGGTGCTTGCGCGCCTGCTTGAGCTTCTGCTCCTGCTCGTACTTGTACTTCGAGTAGTCGAGCAGGCGGGTCACCGGCGGTTTCGAGCCGGCGGCGACCTCGACCAGGTCAAGGTCGGCGTCCTGGGCGCGTTTGAGGGCGTCGTTGATCTCGACGATGCCGAGCTGCTCGCCGTCGGCGCCGATCAGGCGCACCTGCGGTACGCGGATGCGCTCGTTGATCCGAGTGGTGTCGCGCTCTGGTGGGCGCCGATCGAACCTACGCGGGACCGGCACTATCGAGTAGAGCGGTGGAGCTTCAAGAGGACGAGAGGTCGGGGCGCAGGCACGGGGTGCTCAGCGGCAGCGGTGATTTGAGGTGCCTGCAGTCAAGTCGGCCGGAGTATAGAGGCAGAAGCGCGCTTGGCAACCCGGCGGCGCTCAGGCTGTGCCCGTTTCGGACTTGACGCGGCCGGCGAACTCCGCCAGCGGCATTGGCCCCAGCTCGCCATCGGCGTGGGAGCGGACGGCAACGGCGCCGGCCTCCTGCTCGCGGTCGCCGACCACCAGCATGTACGGGTAGCGGCCGATCGCGGCATCGCGGATCTTCTTGCCGACCGACTCGGAACGGTCGTCGAGGGCGACCCGCACGCCGAGTTCGCGCAGCTCCGTCATCGCCCTGGTCGCGTACTCGTTGTGGCGGTCGGAGATCGGCAGGACGATCGCTTGCACCGGCGCCAGCCAAACCGGGAAGCGGCCGGCATAGTGCTCGATCAGGATCCCGGCGAAGCGCTCCATCGAGCCGAGCAGGGCGCGGTGGATCATCACCGGCCGGTAGGGGGCGTCGTCGGGACCGGTGTAATAGAGGTCGAAGCGCTCCGGCATCTGGAAGTCGAGCTGGCAGGTGCCGCACTGCCAGGAGCGGCCGAGCGCGTCAGTGACGTGGAAGTCGATCTTCGGCCCGTAGAAGGCACCGTCGCCGGGGTTCAACTCGTATTCGCGCCCCTGGCGGTCGAGCGCCTCGGTCAGCGCCGCCTCGGCTTTCGCCCACTGCTCCTCGCTGCCCATCGACTTCTCCGGCTTGGTCGAGAGCTCGACGTGGACGTCGTCGAAGCCGAAGCGCGCGTAGAGCTCGTCGATCGCCTCGCAGATGCTCGCCACCTCGTCGGTGATCTGATCCTCGGTGCAGTAGACGTGGGCGTCGTCCTGGGTGAAGGCGCGTACCCGCAGCAGGCCGTGCAGCACCCCCTCGCGCTCGTTGCGGGAGACGCGGCCGAACTCGGCCAACCGCAGCGGCAGCTCGCGATAGGAGTGGCGGTCGGAGGAATAGACGAGGCAGGCGCCGGGGCAGTTCATTGGCCGCAGCGCGAAGCGGCGCTCGCCGTCGTCCATGAAGTACATCTCGTCGCGGTAGTTGTCCCAGTGCCCGGAGCGGTGCCAGAGCTGCTCGTCGAGCACCTGCGGGGTGGCGATCTCCTGGTAGCCGCGCTTGCGCAGCTGCTCCTGGACCTCATCCTCGATCAGGTGCAGGAGGGTGGTGCCGTTGGGCAGCCAGAACGGCATCCCCGGCGCCTCGTCGCGCAGCATGAAGATGCCCAGCTGCGGGCCGAGGCGGCGGTGATCGCGGGCCTTGGCCTCCTCGATCCGCTCCAGGTGCAGCTCGAGATCCTTCTTGGAGAAGAAGGCGGTGCCGTAGATCCGGGTCAGCCGCTCGCGGTTCTCGTCGCCACGCCAGTAGGCGCCGGCGACCGAGTTGAGCTTGATCGCCTTGATCCGCCCGGTCGAGGGCGCGTGCGGACCGCGGCAAAGGTCCTCGAAGAGGCCGTTGCGATAGAGCGAGACGGTCTCGACGCCTTCGTCGCGGACCAAATCTTCGATCAGCTCAACCTTGAAGCTCTGGTCCTGTGCCTTGAAGATCTCGATCGCCTCGGCGACCGGCACGTCGCGGCGGCCGAATTCCTCGTCGGCGCCGATGTGCTCCAGCATCGCCGCCTCGATCTCGCCGAGCTCCTCTTCGCTGATCTTTGTATCGGCCGGGAACTCGAAGTCGTAGTAGAAGCCGGAATCGATCGGCGGGCCGATCGTCACCTTCGTCCCCGGGTACAGCTCCACCACCGCCTCGGCCAGCACGTGAGCGGCGTCGTGGCGAATCAGCTCCAGCGCCTCGGGGTCGCGGTCGGTGACGATCCCGATCTCCGCGCCCGCCTCCGGCAGCGGCGCCGCGAGGTCGCGCAGCTCGCCGTTCACGCGGATCGCGAGGGCGGCCTTCGCAAGCCCCGGCCCAATCGCCGCAGCGGCGTCCGCACCGGTCGCGCCAGCCGGCAGCTCCAGCGGCTTGCCGTCGGGCAGGGTGACGATCAGTTTCTCCGTTGCGGCCTCCATCCTGCATGCAAGATACGTGCAAGATAAGTCGCGTGTCCCCAGCGCTTCGGTCTCCGAAGACGCGGGACCACGAACGATGCCTTTGTCATCTCAGGCATGACAAAGGCATCGTTCGTCCGTCAACACCTCAATGGGCGGTCCCCTGGCGTGCCTGGCGCACGGCGATCAGGGGGCATGGGCTCTGACCGTGGACGGGGCGGGTCGATTCCCAGAGGACATAGGGCACAGCCACGCGACGTACCCGCAGTCCAGGGAACGGAGGCTGGTCGGCCGCGCCGCGGGTAATCGCGAAGCGCACCCCATCAGGTGGCCTGTCCCCTACTTCGCTTTCGGAGGAGATGCAAACACGGCCGCCGCGCAGCTCCCAGGAGATGTAAGGGACGCCGTGCTGGTCGGCGAGCAGCTCGTCGGAGGCGATCACAAGCGTCGACCCGGAGGCCACCAGCGGGCGCAGGCCGGTCAGGGCGGGTGAGTACGACGGGGGACCGACCGGGGCGTTGGCGAGCGCCAGCAGCGCGCAGACGCCGGCGGCGAGGACGAAGGCCGCGGCGGCCAGGGCGGGGAGCGGTTCGTTGGCGCTCCTCTCGGCCGCATGCTGGTCAAGCCGCCAGCACGGCCGGTCGAGCAGCGGCAGCAGGATGGCGAGGCTTACCAGGGGAGCACCCACCTCGATTGCCTTGGCGGCGGTGTAGGGCGTGCCCCCCACGCGGGCCGCGGCGTAAGCCACCACCGCGGCGGCCAGGCCGGCGAGGACCGCCGACTCGCGGCGGCGCCAGCTGCGGCCGACGCCGTAGAGCAGCAGGACGAGGGCGAAGGCGGCACCGAGGTAATAGCCGGCCGCGGGCACCGCACCGTCGCCCGGGGCCAGGCGGAAGTCGCCGGAGGGCCAGATCCCCAGGGCCTCGAAGGGCGAGACCTGGCCGAAGAGGTTGCCGAGGCCGGGGCCGTTGGGGTCGAAGGTCTCGAAGCTGTGGAAGTCCAGCATGCGGCCGATCTCGGGGGCGATCAGGACGGCGAAGGTGAGGGACGCCAGAAGGACGGGAGGCCAGGCGAGGGGAGCCGTGGGGAGGGGGTCCTGCGGGCGGGGCAAACTGGCTCCGTTCTCGGACCCCCTCCCCACGGCTCCCGCCTCCAGGCGCATCCGGCTGATGGCGAGTTCCAGGAGAGCCCAGATGGCGGCGGTGCCGATTAGCCAGATCAGGCCGGGGAAGCTGTAGACGTAGACGGCGCCTGCGGCGAGGAGGGCGGCGGGGACGAAGCGGAGGGGGAGGTCGCGCCAGGTGCGGGTGGACTCTCTGAGGGCGAGGGCGAAGGCGAGGACTATGAGTGCCTCGATCGTCTCCTTGAAGGCGCCCTGGGCGAAGTAGGAGGCGACGACGTAGGCGAGGCCGACCACGAGGGCTCCGGCCGTGCGGGGGATCGGGCGAAGGTTCGAGAAGGCGGCGAGCGCCGTGAGCGGCGCCAGCACCGCGACGGCGACGGTCAGGCCGCTGAAGCCCTGGACCAGGCCGATGCCGAGACCCTTGTCGAGGGCGACGACCACGGCGTGGGGACCGAGGGGGTAGCCCTGGTGAAGGAGCTGGGAGCCCTGGCCGTGGGCCAGGCGGTTCGCCGCCAGCAGGTGCTGGGACATGTCGGGGTTGAAGCTGGTGCCGAGGATCCCGAAGTGGCCTTCGACCGCAAAGGGGAGCGAGGCGGCGAGCAGCGCGACCAGGGCGACCGGCCAGCCGGCGCGCAGCGCCTCCGCCCCACCCTCCAGCCGCCCCCGGAGATAGGCGACCGAGGCAACCGTGAGCGCCACGACGACGATCGCCGAGACGATCCCGTCGCCGCCGATCCGCACCGTCCCCCAGCAAACCGCGCAGAGCAACGCCAGCCCGATCGCCGGCGCGAGCCACGACCAGCGCCGGGCGCCGCAGAGCCCGATCGCCGCCTGCCCGATCGCCAGCGAGGCGACACACACCGCCAGCACCGCTGCATAGGTCCCGATCACAAGGCCCGCGAGCCTAGACTGCGGGCATGGCGTTTGTCCCTCCCGCCCGCCATCTGCTGCGCGCCAAGGACCTGGCGGATGCGCGCTATTTCGAGCCGCTCGGGGTCGAGGACTTGGCGCGGGCCGCGGGCCTTTCTCGCGCCCACTTCAGCCGCGAGTTCCGGCGCGCCTTCGGCGAGTCGCCGCACGCCTACCTGCTGACCCGGCGTCTGGAGCGGGCCGCGGCGTTGCTGCGGACGACCGACAACTCGGTCGCGGAGGTCTGCCTGGCGGTCGGCCTGCAGGGGATCGGCTCCTTCACGACCAGCTTCAAACGCGCTTTCGGCAAGACCCCCACCGAGTACCGCGCCTCCTTCCCACCCGCCTCCGACCTGGCCCGGGTGCCGGCCTGCATCGTCCGCGCCAACGCCCGCCCCCGACACCGCACGTTTCGAGAAGACAGCCCGCCGGCCGCGGCCTAGCATCGGCGCCAAGTCAAATCGAACCAAGGAGAAATCGATGAAGATCGCCAACACGCAGCTGTGGGTCCACGACCAGGATGAGGCGCTCACCTTCTACACCGAGAAGCTCGGCATGGAGGTCCGCACCGACGTCACCCTGCCCGAGATGGGTGACTTCCGCTGGCTCGCCGTCGCGCCTCCCGGTCAGGAGGACTTCGCGATCGTGCTGATGGCGATCCCAGGGCCGCCGCTGATGGACGGCGAGACCACTAAGCAAGTGGAAGGCCTAATGGCGAAGGGATTTGCCGGAACTTTGTTCCTGACCACCGACGACTGCCAGGCCTCCTACGAGGAGTTGAAGGCCCGCGGCGTCGAGTTCACCGAGACCCCCGAAGAGCGCCCGTACGGCATCGACGCCGGCCTCCACGACCCGTCGGGCAACAGCCTGCGCCTGACCCAGGTGAGGCTGCCGGCGAACGCCTAGCCGGGGCAACCCGAGCAGAACGGAAAAGGGCCCCGTAAGGGGCCCTTTGTTTCCGAAGGACGTGCCACCAGAGAAGTTGAAGTCGCTGGCTCGTCGGTCCTCGAGCTTGGAAGTTGTAGTCGTCGCTGCTCGTGCGACGTACCCATAAACACGGGCGGGACTGAAAAGTTGCACTGCTTGCATCGGCCGATGCGACGGTGACCTTTAGCCGGGCGGCAACCGTCGCCCGGCCTCGGTTTCCACGCTGCTAGATTCAGATCTCCCGGGCGTTTAGCTCAGTTGGGAGAGCGCTACCTCGACAAGGTAGAGGTCACTGGTTCGAGCCCAGTAACGCCCACTTCCCCGGTTCAGACGTGATCGTTGGGCAGGTGCCAGCGGCGCGGTGCGATCAGCTCGTCGATCGCGGCCGGGCCCCAGGAGCCCGGTTCGTAGGTCTGGGTCGGGGGCGGGCGCTCCAGGACCGGCTCGGAGATCTCCCAGAGCCGCTCGATCGCGTCGGAGCTGGTGAAGAGGGTGCGATCGCCGACCATCACGTCATGGATCAGGCGCTCGTAGGCGTCCAGCGCCTGCTCGGCGCCGCCGAAGGTGTCGGCGTAGCTGAAGCGCATGTGCGCCTCGCCGAGCTGGACGGTCGGGCCGGGGACCTTGGCGAGGAAGGAGGCCGAGATGCTGCCCGGGTCACCGAGCTCGAAGGTCAGGTGGTCGTGGCCGAAGGACTCGGCGATCTGGTCGCAGTCGAGCGGGAACATGCGCCGCGGCGGCTGCGCGAAGGCAATCGTCAGCAGGTGCCGGCTCTCGGCCAGGCGCTTGCCGGAGCGCAGGTAGAACGGCACCCCCTCCCAGCGCCAGTTGTCGATGAAGGCCTTGATCGCGACGAAGGTCTCGGTGTCGGAGTCGGCGGCGACGCCGTCCTCGTCGCGGTAGCCGGCGTACTGGCCGCGGACCACGTTCTCCGGCGTCAGCAGTGGCATCGAGTCGAAGACCTTCTCCCGCTCCAGGCCCAGCGCTTTGGGCTCGAACGAGGTCGGCGGCTCCATCGCAACGAAGCCGAGCACCTGGAAGAGGTGGGTGACGATCATGTCGCGGAAGGCACCCGTTTGCTCGTAGAAGCTGCCGCGCATCTCGATCGAGAGCGTCTCGGGGATGTCGATCTGGACGTGATCGATGTGGTTGCGGTTCCAGACCGGCTCGAACATCCCGTTGGCGAAGCGCAATGCCAGCAGGTTCTGCACCGCCTCGCGGCCAAGGTAGTGATCGATCCGGTAGATGCAGCGCTCGTCGAAGACCGAGTGCAGCAGCTCGTTCAGCTCGCGGGCCGAGACGAGGTCGGTGCCGAACGGCTTCTCGGTGATCACCCGAGCGCCGGCTCCGAGGCCGGCGGCGCCGAGCTGCTCGACCGTGCCGGCCGCCGCCTTCGGTGGCAACGAGAGGTAGTAGAGGAGGCCCGCCTCCTCGCCCAGCTCCTCGCGCGCGTCGGCGACCGCCTCGCCGAGCTCCCCGAATCCGTCCCCCACCCCGATGAAGCGCAGCGACTCGGCGAAGGGATCCCAGGTCGCCGGAGAGAGATCCTCGCGGCCGGATGCCTCGATGGCCTGGCGGGCAACCTCACGGAACTCCTCAACCTCGACCGCGTGTCGTGCCGCGCCGATGATGCGGAACCGGCGCGGCATCAAACCCACCTGGGAGAGGTGGAACATCCCCGGCAGCAGCTTCCGCTTCGCCAGGTCTCCGGTCGCTCCGAACAAGACGATCACCTGGTTCTCGGGGATCTGGGGGGCCGTTTTCTGGGCGCTTGCGCTTGCGGTGGCGACGCTCATACGCCCAGGCTGACAGATGTGCGCGGCTGGTCAGCGCCGCGGTCGCGACCTATGCTGGCGATCGGCTATGGCAAGCGGCGAAACAGCGGGCGGAGTCGAGCAAGACCGGCGGACGCTGGACCAGGTCGAGCGACGCTTCTGGCGCGACATCTGGGAGTCGGCCCCGACGGGCATCGCCGGCGAGAAAGGCATCGAGATCAGGAGCTTCGGGCCGGTGCAAGCCTCGATCGTGACCGCGCTGCCGAGCGCGGGAGTGATGAACCTGGTTCTCGGCGCGGCCGAGCCCGGCGCCGTCGCCGACGGACACCTCGCCGCCGCCACCGAGTGGACGAGATCGCGCCGCGTCGACGGCTTCGTCCCGGTGACGCCCGGCCTTCCAGAGGCCGAAGCGGCGGAGCGCTGGCTGGCCAACAACGGCTTCGCCAGGGGATACGCCTGGATGAAGTTCGTCCGCGACGCCCATCCCCCGCGCTTCGCCGCCCCCGAGGACGTCGAGGTCGTCGAGGTGACCGACCCCGATCAGGAGCCGTTCGGGATGATCGCCGCGACGGGCTTCGGGCTCCCCGGCTGGGCATCGACCTTCTTCGCCAACCTGCCCGGGCACCGTGACTGGCGCTGCTACGTCGCCCGCGTCGACGACATGACCCAGGCTTGCGCCGCCATGCTCGTCCAAGGCGAGCTGGCCGAGTTCGGCATCGCCGCCACCCTCGAGCCCGCCCGCGGCCGCGGCTGCCAGCTCGCCCTCCTCCGCCAACGCATCCTCGACGCGGCCTCCGCCGGCTGCAAAACGCTCTTCGTGGAGACCGGCGAGCGGGTTCCCGGTCGCCCGTCGACCAGCTACCGCAACATCCTCCGAGCGGGGTTCAAGGAGGCATACCTGCGGCCGAACTGGAAGCGCATCGGATGAGACCTCCTGCCGGCGAGTCCCTGCGCCCAAAAAATAAGTGCGCTAGCTGGCGAGGCGATAGGGTCCTTGCCAATTAGGAGTCTGAGTAATCGGCGTCACTACAGCTGGAGGAGGAAGTCATGCGGAGGTCGCGAGTCGCAGTACTGCTGGTATCGGTGGTTTCGTCGCTGATCGCCCTCGGCGGGACGGCCCAGGCCGAACCCCCCGCCTGCACGGGTGAACCGACCTCGATCCAGACCCTCAACATCACCGTCGGCGGCGTCCCCACCTATGGCTACTACTCGCTGCCCGCAACGACCCCGAAGGGAATCGTCGTGCTCGGGCACGGATACCCCACCACCGCCCAGTCGATGGTCCCGTTGATGCCCGGTATCGCCCAGCGCGACGGCGTGATCGTGGTGGCGATGGACTACCACGGCACCGTCGACCTCGAAGGGCCGACCGGCAACAGCTCGCGAGGCTGGAAAGTAAGCGAGGGCGCCGCTGACTCGATCGCCGCGACCCGCCTCTTCAATAGCACCTGCCAGAGCCTCAACCCGACGCGGTTCGTCAACTCCGCCTTCGGCGTCAGCATGGGTGGCAACATGACCGGCCTGGCGGTCTCCGAACACGCGACCCGGACCGACGGCAGCCCCCTGTTCGACTACTGGTTCGACGTCGCCGGGGTCACCAATGTGCCCGAGATCTACACCGACGCCACGGCGATCTCGCTGCTCCCGCTGGGTGGCATACAGACGACCGGCGCCAACGCCAAAGCCGACATCGAAGCCGAGATGGGCTCGCCGATCCTCAACCTCACCACCTACCTCAACCGCAGCCCCGTCCTCCGCGCCAGCCAGATGAAATCGTCGGGCCTGAAAGGCGTGGTCGTCTCCCACGGCGTCCTCGACGGTGAGGTCACCTCCGACCAGAGCGATCAGATGGTCGCCACCCTGGCTCTCGCGGGCATACCCACGGACTACTACACGTCCGTCTTCAAAGCCCCCGAAACCCCACCCGGGCTGACCCTCGACGGCGACGTCCTCGGTCTCATTCCCGGCTACGTCTCACCGTTCGCCGGCCATGTCAACGCGATCGTGCTGGAAAGCGCGCTGGGCCGACTGGATGCCCTCTACCAGAGCGGAACCGCGCCCTCGGGTCTCAAAGTCACTCTGGCTGACGGCACGCTTGGCATCATCCCCCTACTTTGAGGCGGAGCGAAAGGCGCCTACCAGAATCGAACTGGTGTAAACGGCTTTGCAGGCCGGTACATATGCCGATTATCCGCTTTGTAGAGCGGTTTTGCCCGAGCGTGGGCCAGTCAATGGGCCAGTTTGTCCAGCCGAGTGCAGCTGCTTGGTTCCTGTTCCGCCCTTCCCTGTTCCTACTCTGGGAACCATGGAGCATCTCGTTGAGCGTCTGGAGAAACGCCTACGCCGCCACGCCCTAGCCGAGCTTCCCAGCGAGAATGGGCAGAAGCGCGAGCTAGAAAGCCTGGGGCTACGTGACCTCCTAACCGTCTACGGAAACTGGCGCTACCGCTGCCCATCGCCCCGGCCGCGCCAGGTCCACGTCTCCCGAGAGCTAGAGAAGGAGATGGAAGCCGGAGAAGCACCGAAAGCCCTAGAGTCGCTGATCCAGCGGATCAAGGATGGCGACGATTTGAAGCCATTCCTGAGCCGCAGCGTGAAGGTTGCGCTTGACCGGCGCAGGGGAACTCCCCATCATCTACGCAAGGATCTCGATCTGCTGTTGGCGGAATGGGGAGTCCACCATCTCCACCTCTCCATGTTGATCCAGGGCGATGGATTCGCCAAGAGGACTCGTGATCTTTTGTTCGTCGTCCTCCGCCCAGACGACGCCTACCTCATCGGGATCTTCCCCCATGGAAGCTGGACGAAGAGGTCTGTTGCAGAGAGAGCAGTCCGCAACTGGCCGAAAGCCGAACTTTTTCTCCGCTCCAACTACGCCATTGGCCTCACCCAAGAATGGGACGAATCGGAGAGAGCGACGTTGAGGAAGGCGGGCCTTACCCAAGCAATGATGATCGACGGTCACGTCTACAGCCCCCGAGGCCAAACGCTTGGCGGAACCTCAATGACGATCTCGCGTCGAGTCATGAACCTCATGTGGCAGCTACGCGACTGGAGAGAGCGAGGAGCAGATCGGCTCCAGCGGATCGCGAACGGTGCGTTCATTTATTGGGTGCCTGCCATCCGCGACGACCGATGCGGCTTCCTTGGCCATGGTCGGTTTGTGGGGGTTGCTGAATTGCCCTAGCCGGATATAACGGAAGTCAGGCTCCATCGGAACTGCCTCAGCCTCGGTGCCAGGCGTCAGGAGGTGCCATCCGCCGAGAATGGCTCCATCATTGAGTTGTGCCCTCGCAGTCCTTAGACCCGAGTTTCTTTGCGGAGCCGCCCCTCTTATCGGAGATGGGGGAAATCGCGGCGGGTAAGGCACAGTTGCCGCCCTCGTCTGCGCGTCGTCATCATTTTGTTCCAGCCTTCGCGCTTGCTCGATTCGCTCAACCTCCGGGATCGCGCAAGGGATGGATGCACCAACTCGATGTTCGATCAGGGGCACCAAAGCGAACTCGGCCCGATGATGTCGCCTTCGTAAAAGATCTCTACACCTACGAGGATCACCAAGGGGAGCTGTCTCGGACGGTTGAGTCGTTCTTCTCAATCGTCGAGAAGCACGCCGCGCCCGCCTTGGACAACCTATGCGAGGACCCCGGTTCGATATCGCCACAGAATCGCCTCACCATCGCTTTCTTCCTTGCTTTTCAAGAGAGCAGGACGCCGGAAGGACTTATCCGCACCGAGCGTATGCGCCAGGCAGCTTTCGAGTTGAAGGCGAGCATGGGGCTGTCGAGTTTGGAGGCGTTCCGCAAAGAGTTCGATTGCGACGTCACGCAGTCCATGTCGTTGGACGAACTGGAAGACATGCGGAAGCGAATGCAGAACCAGCTTCTAGAAGGAAGAGTTGGCTACGAGTCCCCTCGCACTGGGGCCTTGGCTCAAATCATGAAGGTAGCCACCGAGATCGCGGGGGAGATCTTTTCCCTTGACTGGATCGTCCTGACCGCGGAAGGGGCCGAGTTCGTCACGTCGGACCGTCCGATCTCAATGGTCGACCACGCGCCTCAACATCCGTGGAGCGGGAACGGATGGAAGAGTTCTGCCGAGGCGATCAGCTTCTATCCGATAAGCCCGACCAAAGGGCTGTTCATGGTGGCGGGAGACCACAGCCTCACTGTCGCTACCTCGGACCGCCTTCAAGTCCGCCGCCTGAACCTAATGACCTATGGATGGGCGGAGCGCTTCATCTACGGGAAGTCGCAGGAGGTTGTCAGCAAAGTTCGACGGCAGGCCCGAAGCCATCCGAAAGACGTTGTTAAACCCAGGCCGCCCAAGCAGGTACTTCTCATCCCGCCCGACGCTCTTAGTCCATCGGTGACCTCGGAGTACGCTCGGCGAGGCTGGCCGAGCGCAATCTCGGTCGCCGGTAAAGACGGCAAGCCCAAAGAGATGGGCTACATCGTTGTCGACTTTGACGAACCTGCGGGGAGCGTGGCGCAGCTAGGTACCGAGATCGCCCAAGCCCTTCACCAGCAGGGCTAGGGCGAGGTAACCGCCTGCCTGACCGCAGCCTCGGCCTCCCGAACATCGGTCCGCAGAAACCGATCCAACAGCGCCGCTGCCTCAGCCTCGGTGCCCGGCATCAAGTGTCCGTACAGGTCAAACGTAACCTTGATCGAGGAATGGCCCATGAAGGAGGACAACGCCTTAGCGTTGACTCCCGCCGCGATCATGAACGAGGCGTAGGTATGGCGGGCTTGGTGCAGCCGCAGCCGACCCAATGCCCGAGCCTTCCATACCCGATCCGCTCGCCGGTAGATCGTCGCGGCCTGGAACGGCTTGCCGATTTTGTCGCCGAAAACAAGAGCCTCGACAGGAGGTTCACAAGCTGCGATCCGATACTCCATCAGGTAGTCGCGAAGAAGACCTGGGAGCGGCGTCGTCCGCTGGGAGTTCTTGGTCTTCGGCGCGATCGCCCCCTCCTTCGGGTCCCATGATTCCGTTACGCGGATCGAGCCACCCGCCAGATCAACCGCCGCCCAGCGGAGAGCGCGAAGCTCGCCGTAACGCAAGCCCGCGTAGAGAGCAGTGGCCCACAAGGCGCGATCCTCGACGGGCAGCACGTCGAGCAGCTGCGCGGCTACATCGGGGGCGACGATCTCAACCTCCTTCGCGTTCGGTGCTGGCAGTTCCAGGTCGCGGGTCGGATTGACCGCAAGACCTTCGCGGGCGCGGGCGCGGCGATAGAGCGCCTGCAAGGGCTTGATGGAGTTGCGGATCGTGGAGGGCGATTGATCCTCAGCGCTCCAACGATCAACGAGGGCTTGCAGATCGGAGGTGGTGATCGTGTTCATCCTTCGGCCGCCGAGCGCCGGGAGGACATGATCCTCAAGTGCCTGCCGATAGCCGCGCAGGGTCGCGGGCTTGTAACCATTACCGGAGCGGTTGCGGATCGTCCCGGCGTCGGCTCCCGCCAGCCACGCGGCAGCGGCTTCGCCAAGGGTGCGTTTCGTCGGGGCGCGAAGGGTTCCGAGATCGACTCCACGTTTCACTTCGGCCGCCCAGGACTGCGCGTCTGCCCTGTGGGTGAAAGTTTTGCGGATCTTCTTCTCGTCTCTCGGCGAATAGACCTCGGCGCGGTAGCCGCCACTACAGCTGCACCGCTTTCCGCGCTTCGCCGGGCAGTTCCTTGAATGTCGCTTCTTGACTACAGCCATCGCGACCTACCTCCTGTCATTTGATTTCAGGCAGAGGACCATCAGCGGAGTTGCTCGACAATCGGCTCATCGGCGTTTTCAGCCACCCATCGTTCAAGCTCGCGCACCGGGACGAGCCGCTTGCGGCCACGCCGGATCAGGCGCAGTTGCGGGGCTACGTTGGCGTCGAAGAAGTCAGGGCCAACTCCGATTGCAGCCGCAGCCTCAGCAGGCGTGAAGGCGATGCGGGGGATGGATGCCGGGAGCTTCTTCGCCATGCCTCTCCCCCTCACCGCCCGTCCTCGAGCTCGCGGCCCTCACCGATCCAGTTCACCGCGCGCTGCGGCTCGCCGACCGCATAGAAGATCGGGGCGAACGGGCCGCGATCCTTGAGGTCGTCCAGCAAGCAGAAGTAGATCTCCACGTCATAGGCACGGTCGAGCGCGGGATGACTGGCGAGCAGCGCGGCGGCGACGTCGAGCCGCCGACCAAGCGCCTTGCGCGATGCGCCAGCCAACGCGCAGATCACAGGCGGGAAGCTCCGGTAGTAGTAGCTCCAAATCGGATCGCCGTCGCGCTTGTCCTGCGCCCGGTAAAGCTGGCCGTAGCGCGCAAGCTCGGCCACCAGCCGTTCAACCGAGAGGGTGGCGCGATCCACCTCAACGAAGCGCTGGTAGACGGCGATCTGCCGGTCCTCGGGGCGGACGTAGGTGAAGACCGCATCGGCGATCAGGGTTCGGCGAGCGCGGCCGCGCCCATGGTTGAGGGGATGGGCAACCTCATGCCGCCAGGAGAGCGGAGCGAAATCGTCGCCGCGCTCGCGCGCCGCCCGCAGGAAACTGACCCCGACCTCGTTGACGCCGAGCGTATGGGCGGTCAGCGGACCCGCTGCCTGTTTCGGGCTGAGGACTTTCGGCCGCTCCTTGATTTCGCCGCCGGCAACCACGGCGTCAGCGCCGGCGTCGGTCAGGAACCACATGCGGCGGGGAGTGCGGCGGCGCTCGACATAAGCGACCAAGCCCGCCCGCTCAAGGTAAGCAAGCGCCTGCTGGGTGCGGCGCAGGCTGCGATCCGGGTAGCGGATCGCGCGCACCTGGGCGGTCGAGAGGATGCGATGCTCGCCGACGGAGGCGATGATCTCCACCGTTGCCTCTGGCAGTCGCAGGCGCGAGCCTGCTTGCCAGTTCACGCTGACCCCCAGGGCAGCGGTCGATTGACGGCAAGGTGCTGCGAAGCCAGCGCCGAGCCGGAAACCGACTGTGGGGCTGGCACTACGGGGGCGGTTGCCTCGGTAGTGGAGCGTTGTGGAGCCAGCGCGGAGGCGATAGCGCAGGCGTCGAGTGCAAGGGACGTAGAGGAGAAGCGGATAGAGAACATGACGAAGACCTCCTTGATGGTGTTTTGAATTGGAAGTGGCGTAGGAATGTCGGCAAAACGCCAGGCCCGCAACCGGCGCTGGGGTGCGCAGTAGCGGCCCTTTGGCTCAACCGGCCCGCGAAGCGACAGGGGAAGCGATAGGCGAAGCCATCCCCGAAGCGCTAGGCGAAGGTGAAAAAGCGGCTGTGAAAAATCTGCCCTGATACCCCACAGAGCAGCGAGCCGGGAAAGTGGTCCCCCCTCCTTAACCTGCGGTTCGATTCCGAGCCTCACACCTCCCTGTCGAACGAGGCGGCGAAATCCGGCAAAAAGGTTGGTCGGCCTACCCGGAGGCGGGCGACGAAGCGAGAGGGGAGAGCAAATATCCATCTGCTCTACAGGGGGGCGAACCTCGAAAGTGGCCCCCGTTTTTCGACAAGTGTTCGTTTGGGGACGGGGTAGGACGACTGCTGCCGCTTGGTCGTGAGAGCCGATTTCGTGCCTCATCACCCCTATGTCGAATGAGGCGGCGATTTGTCCCACTTCTTTCGTCGGGAGCGGCACCGCGACGGTCCCCGCCCTCCGCTCAGCTGAGGATGGCGGCCCCCAATCACCCGGCTATCAGTCAGCGGCCCTCGCGGAGCGAGTAGCCGATCCCATGGCAGTTGACGACGAAGCCCTCGGCCCCGGCTTTGCGCAGCTTGCAGCGGGCGCGGCTCGCGTGTGAATCGAGAGTGCGGATCGCGCCGCCATCTTTGCTCCCCCAAATCTCCCGCAGCAACTCCTTCTTGGTGAAGACGCGGCCGGGGTCGGTGGCGAGCAGCGCCACTACTTCCAACTCTTGCGCGGTAAGGCGGACCTCACCCCCGCGTACCTCGACCCGGCGACCGGCCGGATCGACCATCAGCGGGCCGACCGTGATCGGCTCCTCAGCGTCCTGGGTGGCGGTCTCAAAGATGGTGCCGTCGATATGGCCTCGGCAGAGCAGACGCCAGTCCTCACCCTCGGTCAACCTCACCTTGACCTGCCAGTTGCCGCCGTCGCTCAAGCGCACCTCCACCTCGCCATTGCCGATGCCGATTGCGGCGCTACTGAAACGACCAGGGACCAGCATCAGCTTCCCCCCAGCAGGCGCTTGACGTAGAGCGCCGGTCGGCTCGGCTGGATCAGGAATCCATTGCCGAACACCAAGCCCTCGTTGTCTAGGTCGCGAAGGGCGCGGGCGAGTGTGACCCCTCCGGAGAGGGTGCGGGGGTTCGCAAGCACCCGGCCCGCCAGCACCGGGAGCGTCAGCAGGGTCGGATGTTCGTGAAGCACCAACGCCAGCACGGCGCGCTGCATTTGGAGGTCGGCCATCGAACTCACGCCCTCCTGCCCTCAAGCACGCCGAGCAGGGCGTGGAGCGCGTCGTGGTTGGCGGCAATCTCTTTGTAGTTGCTCGCCGCGTCGCCCTCGGCAGTCGCGACCGCGACCGCCTCCCGCGCTGCCTCGTCGGGGAGGACTATCTGCCTCGTCGCCAAGGCGACCAGCAGGCGCTCAAATGCCTGGGCTTCCCGCCGCGCTGTGTCGGGTTGGCGTAGTCGTTCGGGGGCTTCCAGGTCTTCCCGTGCGCCGTCTAGCCAGCCGGTCAAACAGGAGCGCAGAATCGGGATGTGTTTGGCGGGGAGGTCAAGCGGCACCGGCCGCGTCCCGCCCATAGGGTTCTCGTTAGCCATGAGGAGGCTCGTTCTCCTTGTGGTCAGGCTCCCGGTTGGCGTTAGCGCGCCGCCGGGGGCCGCTTTTATTGGGCGCTAGCAGCGTAGCACCGTTTTAGGGGGGTACCTAATCTCTGTTGAGAACTTCCCTGACTCGCGTCAGGTGCAACCCCGCTGCTTCGCCGATCTCGCGCAGCGTCAGGCCCGCTTCTCGCGCACGCTCAAAGGCGTCCCGGCGAGCGACGCGGACTTGATCGCGCTCGCTGTCAACGCGCGCGAACTTCGACTGAGCGCGTTGCACATCGGCGCGGGCCTTCTCCTTGGCGTCCTTCGGCACGCCAGGAGCCTATTCGTCAGGTACGACTCTCCAGCCATCTGATGATTTCGTTGGGAGTCGCTTCGCCAGCCGCGATCTTCTCCACCATCGGAACGTCCGTGTCGGCATCTTCCCCAGCGAACGGTCGGCCGTTGGCTTCAAGGAACAGCCACACGGAGAGAAAAGCGGCTCGCTTGTTGCCGTCCGGCAGCGGGTGGTTGCGGGCCAGATGCTCGACCAGAACCGCCGCTTTCTCTACGAGCGTGGGATATGCGTCCTGATCGCCGAAGCCCGCCTGAGGCGTGGCAAGGGCCGAATCCGCAAGGGCGATCCTGGGCAAGCGCCCGATCTGCTCGGGAGTCGTACCGAGCAACTCAGCGGCGATCTCGCAGTAATCGCCAAGCTCCAGGTAGATCGTCAAGGGCTACTTGGCGAGGCGGCGTAGCGTCTCGCGATTGGCCTGGATCGCAGCCTTGACCCGGCCCTTGCGCTCGGTGCTGCTTCCGGGCAGGCCAAAGCGCAGCTTGTCTCGCTCAGTCTTCGGGGCAGCTGGAGCTTGGGGCTTCATCGCCGACACATTGTTGCACCCAGGTTCTACGCAATCTGAAATCCGAGCGGATGAACGAAGCCGTGGGCCAGTCGTGGGCCAGTTTTACATCCAGATAATCGGCAACAACCGGACTCAGCCGGATGAGCAAGCGGCCTGAGAAGGCCGTTCAAAGCGCTCTAGCAAGCCAAACACCGCTCGCAAAGCTAGAGGCGCCTACCAGAATCGAACTGGTGTAAACGGCTTTGCAGGCCGCTGCGTAGCCACTCCGCCAAGGCGCCGAGGACCGGCCAAGACTAGCGACGCTCTATGCGGGAGCGTCGGGCTCGGTGTCGTCGTAGGTGCTGACGTCGCCGTACTCCTCGACGGTGCCGCCGTCGCGGATGCTGGCGTCGTCGGGGTTGTCGCCGTACTGGCGCAGGGCGCGACGCTGGCGCAGGTAGTCCCACAGCTTGTCGAGCTGGACTTTCAGCTCCTCCATGCGAGCGTGGTCTTCTGAGCTGAGGCCCTCGCCCTCGTGACGGTGGAGCAGCTCCTCCTCTTCTTTGACGAGCTCGTCGATGCGGCCGAGTACCTGCTGGTCGTCCATGGCGACGTAGGCTACCGCGCGTGAAACCGGGGCTGCTGGGACGGGTGCTGCCGCTGTACCTCGTCGTCTTCATCGGCTTCGTCGGCTACAGCCTGATGATCACCGTCTTCACGCCGATGATCCTGGCCGATGACGGTGGCCTGCTGCCGCCCTCCAGCCCGATCTCCGAGCGGACCCTGGTGCTCGGCGCGCTGCTCGCCCTCTACCCGCTCGCCCAGTTCGTCGGCTCGCCGATCCTCGGGGCGCTGTCGGACCGCTTCGGGCGGCGGCCGGTGCTGCTGACCTCGCTGGCGACGAGCGCCGCTTGCTACGCCGCGATCGCCCTGGCGCTCGACGCCAAGAGCCTGCCGCTGCTGATGGCGGCCTGCCTGCTGGCCGGCCTCTCGGAGGCCAACATCGCGATTGCCCAGAGCGCGATCGCCGACGTCACCCCGGCGGCGCAGCGCAGCCGCCTGTTCGGCTACGTCTACCTCAGCTCCAGCCTCGCCTACGTGGTCGGACCACTGGCCGGCGGCAAGCTCGCCGACCCGGGGCTGGTCTCCTGGTTCGACTTCCCGACCCCGTACTGGGGCGTGGCGCTGCTGCTGCTCGCCACGCTGGCCCTGACGGCGGCGCGGTTCCGCGAGACCCACGTCCCCTCCGCAGCCGCCCCGGTCGGCGTCGCACGGGCCTTCGCCAGCGTCGGCGCCGCCTTCGCGCCGGGGTGGCTGCGGCCGCTGTTCCTCGCCAACTTCACCCTCTACCTTGCGATCTTCGGCTTCTTTCGCGTCTACCCGATCTACCTGGTCGACCACTTCGGGATGGGGATTTCGCGCGAGTCGGAGTTCATCGCCTGGGTGGCGGTGCCGATCGTCGTCGCCAACCTCGGCCTGGTCGCGTTCCTGTCGCGGCGGCTGGACCCGCGGCGGCTGACGATCCGCTGCGGGCTGGCGCTGGCGGTCTGCCTCGCCGCAGTCGTGGTCCCGCATCCGCAAGGCGCGCTCTGGGTCACGCTCGGTGCCTGCGCGCTGGCGCTCGCCGTCTGCCTGCCCTCGATGGCCTCGATGATCTCCCAGGCCGTCGGACCGGGCGAGCAGGGCAGCGCGCTCGGCTCCAACCAGTCGCTCCAGGTCGGCGCCGAGGGCCTCTCCGGGCTGGCCGGCGGCGGCCTGGCGGCAATCTCGACGGCGCTGCCGCTGCCGGCGATGGGTGCGCTCGCCCTGCTCGGCTCGGGACTGCTGATGAGACCCGGCTCCAAGGCGGCCGTCGGCCCCGCTCCCCCCTCGCCGGGAGCATGACCTCGATCAGGAGGAGGAAGAGGCCAGAGCCTGGGCCTCGGCCTGAGGGCGCGGCGCCGGGTTGGAGAACCGCATCGTGCCGTCGGCGATCGAGCCGTGGCGCAGCATCCTCAGGTCGACCGGGTAGTTCTGGCGCAGTTTCCACGGCTCCTTGGAGCCCTGCTTCGGCAGATGGTCGATCGAGCGCAGGACGTAGCCGGAGTTGAAGTCGAGCAGTGGCTCCTCGGTGATCGAGAGGTCGCTGACGCTGGGAATGCAGATCCGGTGGCCGTTGGCGTCCATGTGGTTGAGCAGCCGGCAGATGTATTCGGAGGTGAGGTCGGCCTTCAACGTCCAGGAGGCGTTGGTGTAGCCGAGCGTGTAGGCGAAGTTGGGGAAGTCGCTCAGCATCATGCCCTTGTAGGTGAGCGCCCGGGCCAGGTCCGGCTCCTCGCCGTCGATCGAGATCCGCATGCCGCCCAGGAAGAGCAGGTTGAGGCCGGTCGCGGTGACGACGACGTCGGCCTCCAGCTCGGCTCCCGACTCGAGCTTGATGCCGCGCTCGGTGAAGGTCTCGATCCGGTCGGTGACGATCTCGGCGCTGTCGCTGTGCAGGGCCTCGAAGAGGTCGCCGTCCGGAACCAGGCAGAGCCGCTGATCCCAGGGGTTGTAGCGGGGCTTGAAGTGGGTGTCGACGTCGTAACCAGGGGGCAGCGCCTTCATGACGCCACGGCGCAGCAGCTTTTTCATCAGCTCCGGGCGACGGCGGCTGAACCGGTAGCTGACCCCTTGCAGGAAGACGTTCTTCCAGCGCACGATCGGATAGACGACTCGGGCTGGCAGGACGGAGCGCAGCCGGTTGGCGAGTCCGTCTTCGCCAGGCATCGAGACGATGTAGGTGGGCGAGCGCTGCAGCATCGTCACATGGGCGGCGTCCTTCGCCATCGCCGGCACCAACGTCACCGCGGTGGCGCCGCTGCCGATCACGATGACGCGTTTGCCGGCGTAGTCGAGGTCCTCGGGCCAGTGCTGGGGATGGACGACCTGGCCGGCGAAGCGGTCGAGGCCGGGGAACTCCGGCGTGTAGCCCTGGTCGTAGCGGTAATAGCCGCTGTTGACGAAGAGGAAGCCGCAGCTGAGGGAGACCGCCTCCCCCGTGTCGGTGCGCTCCGCCTCCACGCTCCAGCGCGCCTCGGCACTCGACCACTCGGCGTTGACGACGCGGTGGCGCAGGCGGATGTGGCGGTCGATGCCGGCCTCGCGGGCGGTGTCGCGGACGTAGCGCAAGATCGAGGGCCCGTCGGCGATCGACTTCGCCTCGGTCCAGGGCCGGAAGCGGTAGCCGAGCGTGTGCATGTCGGAGTCGGAGCGGATGCCGGGGTAGCGGAAGAGATCCCAGGTGCCGCCGATCTCCTCGCGCGCCTCGAGGATCGCGTAGCTCTTGCCGGGGCAGCGCTGCTGCAGATGATGGGCGGCGCCGATGCCCGAGAGGCCGGCACCGACAATCAGCACGTCGACATGTTCAAGCGACACTCTCTGGCTCTCCTGGTCTGGTTTGGGCGGGCTCGACCACGTCGAAGGCTATCCCCGCTCGCCGCAGCCGGGTGAGAAGGGCGTCACCCATCGCCACCGCGGTCGTCACCTGACCGGCGCTCTCGGGCAGGTCGTCGAAGGCCAGGCAGAGCGCCGACTCGGCCAGCATCTTCGAGGTCTCGGTGTAGCCGGGGTCGCCGCCGGAGACCTCGGTGACGACGCGCTGACCGCCGCCCTCACCAACGAACTTGACCTTGAACCAGCTTCTGGCCCGCTCGGTCTCGTCCGGCCCCTCGCCAGGGGATTTGAGCTTCAGCAGCAGCCTGCGGGTCGGCGGCAGCGGCGCCAGCACGGCGACCGTCCCCACCCCGGCCCCCAGCGCCGCGATCGTCGCGAGCCGCTTGGCCACCATGTGGTGGCCGTAGGTGAAGTCGGGCCCGTAGCGATCGAGGGCGGCGGCGGAGCGGCGGACGATGCCGCCGTCGATCGTCGGCAGCGGCACCACCCAGCCACCCAGCTCGGCGTCGCGGCGGACGCGGGGCGAGGCCGAGTGGATCTCGCGGCCTGGGGGCCGCGGCTCGCCGCGGCGGCGCTCCCTGGCGGCCCCGATCGTCTGCCGTGCCCGAGCGAAGCCGTTGATCGCCGAGTGGTAGGTCCCGCCCGAGAAGCTGGCGCCGGAGCGGACGTAGCCGTCGACCTTCAGCGGCACTCCCTCCGGCAGCTGCTGGACCGTGAAGTAGGCGCCGAGGTCGTGGGGGATCGAGTCGAAGCCGCAGCAGTGGACCAGGCGGGCGCCGCTGCGCTGCGCCTCAACATGGTGCAGAACCCACATCCGGTCGACGAACTCCGGCTCGCCGGTGAGATCGACGTAGTCGGTCCCGGCCGCCGCGCAGGCGGCGACGATGGGCTCACCGTAGAGGGCGTAGGGACCGACGGTGCTGATCACGACCCGGGCGGCCTCGGCCACCTTTTTCAGCGCCCCCGCGTCGGCGGCGTCGGCCTCAAGCAGATCCGGCACCGGGGCATCTGGGGAAGCCGTGGCGAGGCGCGAGCGAACCGCCTCGAGCTTTGCCCGGTTGCGCCCGACCAGCGCCCAGTTCAGCCTCTCCGGCGCATTGGCCGCCAGGTACTCGGCGGTCAGCCCGCCGGTGAATCCAGTCGCCCCGAACAGGGCCAGGTCATATTGCCGCTCGGCCATCACCGGCGGCATTCTGTCAGTCCTGGCCGTACAGCCAGAACCACGGGGCGACTCAGGGCCGGGCGCACATCACGTAGGCGCGAAAGAAGACCGTCTCAGGCGAATCGTTGCGCAGCATGACGACCCAGCCGCGGGCGGCGTTCCCATCGGCGGGAGCCGGGTGGATCAGTTCGCCTTCGACTTCTTCTTCACCGGCGTCCGGCCGGTTGGCGAGGAGGGTGTACTCGAGAGGTTCGGTTTCCTCGACGATGTCGAAGCCCCCGCCCGTGACCGCCTCGCCGGGAAGGCACTGCGCGTCGGATTGATCTATTTCGTCTTCTTCCTTGGGCTTCCCTTCTTCGCCGTAGCGGACGACCACGTCGGTGGCGCCGGGCGCACCGGGTGAGCCGGCGGCTCCCTGCAGGCCCTGGGGCCCACGCTCGCCGACAGGCAGCTGTCCGGCCTTGAAGTCTCCGGCCAGCAGCGAGCCGTCCTTGACTTTCGCTCCCGTAACCGCGTTCCTCTTCAGCTGCTTCGCACCGACGCTGTTCTTGGCGATGTTGGAGGCCGCGTAAGCCGCGCCACCGCCCAGGGCGAGGAACAGCGCCAACGTCGCGATCACGTTCGCGTAGCTCAATTTGGGCCGCAGCTTCTCCATCTCGATTCCCCGATTCGGTCGTTTTGGTGGACGAGGCCACCTATGTCGGCCGGTCGGGCCCGAGGCTGGAGTTCTGCAGACTCGCATCCGCGGCTCTGGCCGGTCGAGGCATCGAGCCCGGCGCCGTTTCGCGCCAGACGGCGAACATCATCAGCGCCGAGAAGAACACGATGGCGGCGCAGGCGACGGCGTCGTTGAGCGCGTAGCTGAAGTAGTAGTCGACGCTGATTGGATTCGGGCCGCGGGTGCCGAGGGTGGCGCCGACGGCAAGGGCGAAGACCTCGAAGGCACGGAGGACCAGGATCGCGCGGATCGCCCCCGAGCGCATCCAGGAGAAGCGCGAGGCGGCCTGCTCGACCGCGACGACGGCCAGGACGGCGAGTACCCAGACTTGCATCCCCTCGCGCAAGAAGCCGGAGCTGCCGTTCCCCCAGTAGATCCAGAAGGCGACGAAGGGGATGACGACCACCGCGAAGAAGGGCCAGGTCCAGCGCTTGGCGAAGCGCCAGAGGCTGACCAGCAGCAGCGGGAAGAAGAGGATCGAGAAGCCGAACGGGACCCCCGTCCAGTACTGGAAGAAGAAGTGGGAGACGCCGGGCGAGCTCCCGAAGAGGGTGTTGATCGAGACGTTCTGGTCCTGGAAGATCGGCAGGTAGAGCGGCACGCTCGTGTCCGCCAGCGAGGTGAGGCGGAAGGAGATCCATTCCCAAACCGAGGGGTGGTAGTTGGGCCCTGCCTCCTGGACGTAGTCGAGAAAGCCACTCTGAGTGTTGTGGCCGTGGTTGGCGATCATCCAGGCAACGACGATCGCCGCCGTGCCGGCCGCCATCAACAGCAGGGTCCGAACCTGCGGCCGCTTCAGCTTCGCCCCCCGCAGCGGCCAGAGCGCCAGCGGCCCGAGCGCGAAGTAGCCGAGCAGCGCTCCTGGGTGAAAGAGAAAGCCGAAGCCGACCGAAAGCCCCGCCCGCAGCGGCCTGCGCTCGAACAGCCAGAGAGCCGCGAGGAGGATGAAGGAGGCGGCGAGGAGCTTCGGCCAGGTGAAGATCAGCTCGGCGAAGACGAACGGGGTGCTGATCCCGAGGACGAGAGCGAGGCGCGCCGCCCGCGAGCCGGCCAGCTTCCGGACCAGCTCCCACAGCGTCAGCAGCGCGGTCGCGCTCATCGTGATCATCGCGATCCGGTATGCCATGAAGCCCTGGGCGTCGAACGGCTCCCAGTGCTGGTTTGGAACGCCGAGCACCGGGCGGCCGCCGGTGACGAGGACGACGGGTGCGCTGGCGATCCCCGCCACGGGGCCGCGCGAGGAGAACAGGTAGGGCGCGAAAAGGTCGTGGCCTTCCGGCCCGTAGGGCTTCGTGCCGTGGGCGACCATCTCGGTGACGACGAAGGAGATGTGGCTGTCGGGCCGCCCCTCGGTCACCAGGTTGTGCCCGATCTGACCCGCGTCGAGCTCGCCGATCGGTCCCAGCGACCAAAGCGAGCGGGCGATTGCCAGCCCGACCGGGATTCCCACGAGCATCAGCGTGCGCCGCTCCTCCGGCGTGAGGAAGTCCTCCGGGCCGGCGGCGAGGAGGACCCCGAACATGAGCCCGAGCACCGGGCCGACGACCACCAAGCAGGCCATGTCGGTTGCGAGAACGCCGTGCAGGCACCAGGCCAGGCAGCCGGCGAAAGTCATCACGCCGATCCCGAAGAGCGGCACGAAGGCAAGCCGGATCGGGCGATCGAAAAACGTCCGCGCGGCGATCCCCGGCCCCATCACCAGCGTCACCGCGAGGCAGGTGGTGAGGGCGACGCGAACGAGGTCGAGCGTTTCCTGCTTCGCCGTCGTGTGGGTGGCTTCGGTCGCCGGCTTGGCCAACCCCAGGACACAGGCGAGACCTGCCCCCACGAGCAGGGCCAGCATGACTGTTCTCTCCGTGCTAATCCGGCGCATTGGCTATCGGCTCTTTCCCGCAAGGGGCGTAAAAGGGACGGGGCGTTGGGCCCGCCGCGTCCCCGGACGCGCAGCCTCACCTGGCCCTCGTCGCGCGGCCTCTCGGCGGCTTCGCCCTAGTGGCGCGCTTTTCGGGGTTTCGGGCCGAGCTTGAGGTTGACCTTGCTGCCGACCTCCAGGGTCTTCCCCGCGGAAGGCTTCGATGACTTGACGACGAGCTGACCGAGCTTCTTGCCCTTCCTCGCCTTCGGTTTCGTCACCTTTCCGACCGCACAGTTGGCAGCTTTCAACGCCGACTTCGCCCGCGCCAGCGTCTTACCGGCCAGCTTCGGGACGATGCATACGGGGGGCGGCGTTTTCACACGCGTGTATGAGATCGATGCCGAGCAAGCCGAGGTGTTGTCGGCCGCATCGGTGGCGGTCGCCGAGAAGGCAGCGGTAACGCCTTCTGCGACTTCGACAGCGAAACCGGGTGAGCCAAGATTGGCTGCGCTACCAGTGGCGACTGGCATGCCCGTGCAGTCCGTACCCGCATAGACGCGCACAGTCGACCCCGCCTCGGCGGCGCCGAGGATCCGCGGCGTGGCGCTCGAGCCCGGCGAGGCCGGGTCGGTGCTCGTGAGCTGCGGCGCCGAAGGTGGCACGACGTCGCCTTCCTGCTCGAGCCAGACGCCCCCCGGTCCGCCGATGCGGGTCTCGACGTTGTTGCAAAAGTTGACGTTTTCGGTGTCCCCAGGGCGGACTGGCGTCGCATCCA
Source organism: Solirubrobacterales bacterium (assembly GCA_036269775.1). Classification (GTDB taxonomy): domain Bacteria; phylum Actinomycetota; class Thermoleophilia; order Solirubrobacterales; family 70-9; genus VAYN01. The sequence continues at coordinate 41,786 of DATBDU010000035.1, read as the reverse complement.
TATTGGTCCACCGCCCGGCGATTGCCCCCGGCCCGGTGAGTCCTGCGGTGAATGGCGCTCCAGAGCGCGGGCTCGTACCTCCACTGTTCCCCTCGGTCGTGAGAATCAGGGGCGACGGGACCGCGGAAACGATGCATTCTTCCCCGTCGTACGCTCCGCCATGGGCCGTCAGCGTCCCGCCCGCTTCGCCTGCCAGGGTGAGTGCGCCGGTCGCCTGGGTGAAGCTCCCCATGATGATTCCAATATCGAAATCGACGGAGACGTCGGCAACGATGGGTTCGGTGATGTGCGTGAAGAACTGGGGAACTTGCAGAACCCCCGCCGTGATCCAGCCGCTACCGGGATCGATCTGGGCCTCGAATGGGGCCGTGTCGGGCGCCTCGAAAAGAGCAGCGTCGGAAAGCTGGACCCCGACGTTGGCGCGGGCCTCGGTGAACGTCATTGAGAGGGGCTCGGCGCTCGCCGTCGAGGCGCAGACGCCCAGCGCCAAAAGCGAGACAAGCGCGATCGTCCCCGCAGCTCGCATTATGTTGCGGCCGGCCGACGCTTCGTTCCCCGACCCGGTTTCCCCTGGACCCATCGATGTCCTTTCGTTCCTTTGACCCGACGCCCTCTGCAGGCTATGCGAAAAGCCGCGTGTTCGCCAAGGCCTCAATGCAGGCGGTGTCAGCCGCAAACGCTGTCAATCCCCGGCTAAGCGACCATGCCTATTCCGATTCCAGCGGCCGGGAAATTAGCTGGCTGATCAACTCAAATAGCTGAGCCCCTGCAGGGTCCAGACGGCGCCCACCAGAGGACGAGAGCTGAGGCAGCCGCGACGGGGGCGCCGGCGCCAAGCCAAGTGCTTGATGCTGTGAGCGCAGAGGAAGACGACCGCGCAGGGATCAGGCCGGCTCGCGAGCCTCGTCGGTCGGGTTCGGTGGTGCGATGTCGGTCGACGGGATGTAGCGCAACCCGCCATCTCCTCTCTGGTCCTCCGGCAGGTCGATCTCGGTCGAGGTCAGAAATGCGACGAACATGGCGATCATCGCCGCCAGCACGAAGCTCACCAGCCCGGTGCCGATCCCGAGTCCTCCCCGGGCCGAGGAGACGCCCAGCCAATCGGCGAAGGAAGCGCCGAGCGGGCGGGTGACCACGTAGGCGAACCAGAAGGCGAGGATCGAGTTCATCGCGTAACGGAAGTAGCCGACGGCCGGGATCGCGATGACCGCCGCGAACAACAGACCGGAGCCGAAATAGCCAAGGCCGAAGGTGACCGCCGTGAGGTCGCCGGCAGCGGTGCCGAGGGCGAAGGTTGCGAGCACCGCCGCCCAGTAAAAGACCTCGCGCCGCTCGGTGGTGATGCTGTGGATCGAGAGCGTTCCCTCGACCCGGTACCAGGTGCGAAAAACGAGGAAGAGGACGACCGCGTAGAAGACCGTCGAGACGACATAGGGAACGCCGAGCCCGACATGGAGGACATCGGCGCACATCGTCCCGAAGACGCCGACCATCGCCACCGCGAACCAGTAGCGCCAGGGCACGTAGCGGTCGCTCGAGAACTGCAGGAAGAGCGCGATGACAAAGGCGATGCCGCCGAGCACGACCGCGATCTCCGGCACCAGGCCGTGGACGAGCCAGTCCGACGTCGACTCCCCCATCCCGGTCGTCAAGGCCTTGACGACCCAGAAGATCGCCGTCACTTCCGGCACCTTGGAGAACCCCGGCCGGGTGCGCGGGCTGAGGAGTCCGTCGATCGCCACTGGCGGCGATGATCGACGCCCTTAGTTAAGGCCAGATGAGAGAGCTACTCCTCACGCAGGACTTGGATGAGTCCCGTCGAGGGGCGCTTAAGTGTGCGTCGACGGCAGGGTCAGCCAGACGTCGGCGCCGCCCCCGTCGCGGTTGCAGGCATGCGCCTCGCCGCCGTGGGCGCGCGCAACCGTTTGCACGATCGCCAGGCCGAGGCCACTGCCACCGTCACGATCGCTGGACGAAGCGCGGCTGAAGCGCTCGAAGGCTCGCCCGAGGAAGTCCTCCGGAAAGCCACCTCCGCTGTCGCGGACGTGGATCTCCACAGCGCCGTTCTCCTCCCTGGCGAGGAGGTCGATCGTGCCCTCTCCGTAGCGGAGGGCGTTGTCGACCATGCTGCCGACCGCCTGGTCGATGCGCAGACGATCGGCGGTGAGGATCAGTGAAGCCGGGGCGACAACCTCGATTTGCCTCCCGCGCTCCTGGGCTCGTCGGGCAAACCTGCGCTCGACGCCGTCGAGGGTCTCCGCGAGATCAAGCCGGGCGACTCGCAGCGGCAGCTCGCCTCGCTCGGTCTGGGCGATCGTCAGCAGATCCTCGGAGAGCTGAGTGAGGCGGTCGGTCTCCTCGGCGGCCGAGGCCAACGCCGCCCGCAGTTCCTCCGGGGAGCGCCCCTTCGCCAGCGCCAGCTCCAGCTCGGTGCGGAGAATCGCGAGCGGGGTGCGCAGCTCGTGGCTGGCGTCGGCGACGAAGGCGCGCTCATGTGCCAGCGCCTCGCCGAGGCGCTCGAGCATCGCGTTCAGCGTGGTGCCGAGCCGAGCGACCTCGTCTCGGCTCGGTGGCACCGGCAGCCGTTGGTCAGGATCTGCCGCCGAGATCTCCGCGGCCCGCGATCGCATCGCCTCGACCGGCTTCAGCGCGGCGGCCGCGACTCCGTAGGCGGCCAGCGAGGCCAGCAGCAGCGCGATCGGCCCACCGAGCAACAGCAATTGGGCAAGATCGGTCAGCGACTCGCCGCGAGCCTCGGTCGAGGTGCCGACGACGACGACTTGCTCCTGCCCTGCGGCGGTAACGGGAGCCGCGAGCAGTCGGGATTCGTCGTCAAGCCTCGGCAGGGGGCCGCGGTCGACGAAGATCGGGCCGCGCAGGGCTCGCCGCAGCTCGGCCGGCGTCAGCAAGACCTGCCGCCCGACCGCCGGAGAGGAGTCAGCGACCTGGCCATCAGCGCTGAGAACCTGGGCGAAACTCTCGCTGCCGCCGACGAGATTCTGATGGCCGTCACGCAATCCCGAATCGGCCTCCCTGACCAGGGAGGCGACGTCGTTTGCCCGCGAGCGCAGGCCCGAGTTGATCGTCGCGTCCAGCTCCGAGGAGAAGCGCAGATAGACGAAGATGCCGACCGCGCCGAGCACCAGCGCCATCACCCCGACGAAGACCAGGGTCACCCGCAGTCGAATCGACAGGTGACTCAGCGTCCTCCGTCCTTTCGCAGCCGGTAGCCGGCGCCGCGCACCGTCTCGAGCGACTTCACCCCGAAGGGGATGTCGATCTTGCGGCGCAGGTAGCGGACGTAGACCTCGATCACGTTGGAGCGGTGCTCGAAGTCGTATTGCCAGGCTTGGTCGAGCAGCTGCGAGCGGGTCAGCACATATCCAGGCCGGCGCATGAAGGTCTCAAAGAGGACGAACTCCTTGGCCGAAAGCTCGATCTCCGCCTCGCCCCGCCAAACCTGATGGGTGGCCGGATCGAGCCGCAGATTGCCGACCTCGATGATCGCCGGCCGCTCGCTCTGACCACGGCGGACCAGTGCCCGCAGCCGCGCCAGCAGCTCGGCGAAAGAGAAGGGCTTGGTCAGGTAGTCGTCGGCCCCGCCGTCGAGGCCGGAGATACGGTCCTCGAGAGCGCCGCGGGCGGTCAACATCAACACCGGCGACCAGATCCCCTCAAGACGAAGCTGGCGGCAGGTCTCGAAGCCGTCGATGCCCGGCAGGATCACGTCGAGGACGATCGCGTCGTAGGAAGAGGATCGGGCCATCCCGACCGCGTCCTCCCCGGTGCCGGCGACGTCGACCGTCAGGCCCTGCTCGCTGAGCCCACGCCGCAGCAGCGCCGCCATCTTCACCTCGTCCTCGACGACCAGAACGTTCACACCTCACACGATCCCAGAGAAGATGAATTTCAGATGAGACAGCCCAAAGGGGAGGCCGAGGTAGATGGTGAAGCCCGCCAGAGCTCCAAGTGCCGCGGTTTGGCCAAACGACTACGCGGTCGCCGTCACCGTAGTCAGGGGGTAGCCGAGGTGCGCGATCCGCTGCGGTAGGTCGACGTGCAGCCAGTGCGAAACGTGGCTGGGCGGCGTCTCGAGGATGATCTCCCGGTACTCGCCGCTGTTCAGAGCCTCGACGATGTCGTCGTAGGCATTGGGGCTGCGGGCGACGCGGCCTTCGACCTCCACGCCTGACTGCTGTTTGAGAAGGGGTAACAGGCGCCGCAGCGCCTGTTCGCCGTCGGCGGTGTCGGTGCTGTTGCGGTCGAACGGCAGGTTGTCGGGGTTCGGGACCAGGACGAAGAACCGCTCGGGCGCGGCGGCGGCGCGCTCGCGCACCGCGTCGACGAGAGCTTTGGTGGCCTCCATCTTGTTGGCGACGACGAGGATCTTGGATCCGCCGCCCTGCAGGCCGTCTGGCTCTGGCGCAGCGTCGAGCTGGGCCTCCTGCGCCGATACCGCGATCAGATCGCGCTTGGAGACGGTCAGGTAGACGACCAGGGTGAGGATCGCGGTGAGGAAGATGACGCTGGTCAGGATCGTCCCGAGGCCAAGCCCGGTTTCTTCGACCGGCTGGGAGAGGTAGTCGCCGATCGAAGCGCCGAGGGGCCGGGTGAGGATGTAGGCGATCCAGAAGGCGAGGATGGCGTTGAGCTTGAAGCGCAGATGGGCGACGGTGACGATCGCGATCGCGCCGGCGAAAATCCCGACCGAGGGCAGGAAGCCGAGTTCGAGCTTCTCGGCAACGAGGTCGCCGGCGGAGGTGCCGAGGGCGAAGGTGAAGAGGATCGCAAGCCAGTAGAAAGCCTCGCGCTTGGTGGTGACGATGGTGTGGACCGACAGCGTGCGCTCGCTCCAGTACCAGGCGCCGAAGACGCAGGCGAGGATGACGCTGAAGGCGATCGTCGTCGTCTGCAGTTCGACGCCGAGGTTGTCGACCAGGTTGTCGCTGAAAAGGGTGCCGACGACGCTGATCAGAACCACCGCGAGCCAGTAGATCCCCGGCACGTATTTCTTCGCTCTGAACTGGAAGACGAGTACCGCGATCAGGGCCGCGGCCATGATGTAGGTGGTGTTGGTGAGGCCGAGGCCGAGGTTTTCGTTCAGGAGGTCCGCGGCCGTCTCCCCCACGGTCGTGCAGAGGATCTTGATCACCCAGAAGTAAATAGTGATCTCCGGCACCTTGTTGAGCATCTGACGACCCAGCGACGGGGTGTCGTGGGGGCGGGCGGAGGCCCGGGGTGACATCGCGATCTCGTTCATGGCGCGGCAGTGTGGAGGACCGCGATTAACCGCAGATGAGAGCCGTCGTCAGACCTCCTGGGCAACCGGAGACGAGAGCCGTCACCGTCGCATTGCCCGGTCAAGCCCGCGCTCTCACCTCCCTTTCAGGTCCGGGCGCAAGGCTTCGGCGATGCCGTCCGCTCGATCCGAGCGTCGCCACCAGTCGATTCCGTTCTGGCGCCGGGCGCGCAGGATCTTCCTGCTCGCGGCGATCGCCTGCCTGATCCCGGCCGCCATCTCCTACGTGCAGGCGATGGGTGAAAAGCACAACGTCGGCCTCGGCGTCCGCAGCGTCGAGTGGCTGCGCCAGAACGGCGGCAATTCGCTCGTCTCCGAAATCGAGAACTGGTACTACACGTTCAACGCGCCCGAAAAGGGCGGGCCCGGCCTGCACTCCCTGCCGCAGGTCGGGATGGCATCGGCAGGTGGAAGAGCCCAGGGCAAGCGCGGCGAGGCGTACCAGCCGCCCAACGTGAAGCCGCTGATCCAGCCGGCGCTGGCCGACGAGGGGGTCTGGAAGAAGGCGGCGGCGAAGGCCGGGCCGCGGCCCCCTGTCCTCTTGACGACCTTCCGCAGCGATCCCGAATACCCCCAGTTCGTCGCCGGTGTCGCCTGGATCGACTCGGCGCGGACCAGGCTGGCCTACGTCCCCGGCCTGGCCGAGCCGCCGGCGCCGCTGGCCCACCGCGGCCCGGCCGAGGTGCCGGAATCCATGCGCAGCCGAGTCGTCGCGACCTTCAACGGGGGCTTCCCGCTGGAAACCTCAAACGCCGGCCTGATCTATCGCGGCAAGGTCAAGGAAGCGATGGTGAACGGGGTCGCCACTGTCATCGAGTACCGCGACGGACGGGTCGATGTCATCCCTTGGCACCAGGGGCCGGGAGCGCCGGCGAACGTCTGGTTCGCGAAGCAGAACCTGCCGCCGATCATCGAAGGGGGACAGCTCAGCCCGAAGCTGAGCGATGGCCCCGAATGGGGCGAGACGGTCAACAACGCTGTGCGTGTCTGGCGCTCCGGCCTCGGCGTCGACAGCCGCGGCAACCTGCTCTACGCCGCCGCCGCCTTTCAGACCGTCGAATCCCTGGCGAAGATCCTGCAGCGCGCGGGCGCCGTCCGCGCGCTCGAGCTCGACATCAACGAAGACTGGACCAGCTTCATCAGCTATCGCCACCCCGGGGCCGGCGAACCGAGCAACCTGCTGCCAGAAATGCTGCGGCCACCAGAACGCTATTTGGCCCCCGATGAACGCGACTTCTTCGCCGTTTACCTGCGCCCCGGGCAACGCTGGTGAGGTTGCCGCGCGAGATCTCTCCGGAAGCGGCGGCGCGACGGACGCTGCTGGCCGACGTTTTGATCGCGATCGCCGTCGCTTTCTTCGTCTTCGTGCTGGTAGCGGGGATCGGCATCGTCGCCTTTGTCGCCCTGCCCACGCTCTTGGTCCTGCTTGCGTGGATCGCCATCGAAGCCGCGGCCAGGGGCGTGCGGCGGCGCTCATCTGCATTTAAGACTGGGACGCGAGAGTCCCGCGCACCGTGAACGTCCGTTCCCGGCCAGGCCCGGCGTGCCCAAAGATTTAGCTCGCCTTAAGTGCACTCTCGCGGGGACGCGGGTAGTGGATCTCTCCCAACAACAGCGAGGAAGGGAGGGATCATGAGAATCAAGTTGACGATCGTCGCGACGCTGGTGGCCGTGACGGCAGCCTTCGCGACCGGCGCCAGCGGCGCGGCCGCGGCCGGCGGCGAAAAGCCCTCGGCACTCGACGAACAGTGGCTGACGACCAGCCTTCAAGGTGACCTTTTCGAGGTCAAGGGCGGCAAATCGGCCCAACAGAAGGGCACGAGTTCCGCCGTGATGCAACTCGGAGCGCGGTTGGCCTCCGACCACGCCAAATCATTCAAGGACGGGTCGAAGCTCGCCAAGTCGATGGGAATCGAAGTGCCGAAAGCTCCGACCTATCCGCAGAAGTGGGAGCTGGGCCAGGTCGGTTCGCTATCGGGCGCGGCGTTCGACCAGGGATACACGAGCCTCGAGGCCCTCGACCACATGCAGGACATCAAAGATGCCAAGGGTGAGATCGCTGACGGATCGAGCGCGGCCGTGATCTCCATCGCAAAGCAGAGCCTCAAGATGTACCAGGAACACCTGGCGCTGGTGAAGAAGACTGAGCAGCAGCTCTGAAGTGCTGCCGGGGTCGCGGACGGCGGCATCGGACCGCCGTCCGCCTGCCCCCTCGCTGGCTGGCTGACAGGAGACCGTCCTGATTCCCTGAGGCCGGCACCGACTCCCCGCTTCGATTTAGAGCTCAACCAGGCCCGGGACCCGCTGGTCCGCGGCTTCTGCCCCACCTTAACCATCGCACCAGTACGCATTTATGTAAGAACTCCCACTCGTGAGTGGATGCCGAGCATCTTTGCGTTCGTTCAGCGGGCCACCAGTAGCTCCCCGCCGGCCGAGTGCCGAAGCATCGACGGTACCGTAGAAATTTACCTGTCAGAACTGCATACGATCTGCCGGTGAATACCCGAGAGATGCGGCCCAATGAGCTCGACGCGGCAGTGCCCGAAATCCGAGGTGGCGGTTTGATTCGCTTTCTCCGACTAGAGCAGCCCGCTTGGGAAGCGGGTTCGCGGATGCCATCACCCGGCTCGTCGGAGAAAGGCGATGGGCGGCGTGACGGGCATGCTCAGCGGCGCAGCTCGGCTCCCAGCCGTGTAGCCAGCCGTACCGAGGCCTCGATCTCTACCTTGCGGATCGAGACGCTCTCGACGTTGAGCCCGAACGGAACTCCCAACTCCCTGCAGAACGCGATCAGGTCGACGGCCGTCGCGACCGCCTGCTCATAGGAGGCGTCGAGGGTGTCGTCGGCATGGCGCAGCTCATTCTCGATCCAACGCGGAACGGTCACGCCGAGCCACCGGAGGAACTCCAGAGTCTTGAGCGATCCGCAGACCGAGAAGCTGAGCATGATCGGCACCGGGTCGAGGTTCCGCGCGGCGCACTCGTGGTGGTAGTCGGAGATCAGGTTCTTCGCCGCGTTGACGTCGTAGACGATCTGGGTGATGAAGAAGGAGCAGCCCGCTTCCTGCTTCGCGATCAGCCGTAGGTGCTCATCGCCCTGGCGCGCGTGTCGCTCAGAGATCGCGACCCCACCGAGCGGCAGCTCCGGCTGCACCTCGTCGCGCAGCTCGTAGGCTCGGGCGAGCGAGGTGAGAACGGGCTTCTCGCGCGAGGAGGACCCGACGAACACCGTGAGCGCTTGGGACGGATCCTGCTCCTCCAACCAGGAGCGGAAACGATCCTCTCGGTACTTGCCCACCGCGCGGTAGACGATGGCGGGGACCTCTAGCCGGGCAAGATCACGGGCCAGATAGTCGGCGGGGTCGATCGTCGGCAAGAACGGAAACGGGCGCTCGTCGGGATTGCGATCGCTTTCGTCGTCGATGTCGTAGAGGACGAGGCCGTCGATTGCCAACGGCCGCAGCCGCTCCAGGGTGACCCGGCCGATCTCTGCGGCCTCCCGCGGGCTCGTCGTCAGTCGCGGCGGCGTTACCGCGAAGAGCAGGAACTCGCCCGACCGAGCAGCGATGTCTCGTTGCAGATTCACGCGCGGAACCGTAGCCGAAGGCCGTCTGGGCGCTTGACTCACTGGAGACAGATCGCTTCGACCCGGATCAGCGACTTGATCCGGTTCAAATGCAGCCATTCGGGCGCTCGTGCACACGAGCGCCCGAAATCCGAGGTGGCGGTTTCATTCTGGTGCCGGCGACAGAAATTGACAAGCCCATGCGTAAGCTGACCCGATGTCCACTTCTCGCGAGTACGAGGTCATGCTGACGCCTGAGGCCGAGGGCGGGTTCAGCGTCACCGTCCCCGCCCTCCCCGGCTGCACGAGCCAGGGCGGAACCCGCGAAGAGGCCCTATCGATGGTCCGCGAGGCGATCGAGGCCTACATCGAATCGCTCGTCGCGCACGGCGACCCCATCCCCAGGCCGGTCGAGATCGAGCGAGTCAGTCGCCGCGTGATCCTGCGCTGTTGCGATCGCTGAATTTGGGAGTTAGGCGCTCCCCGACTTCCCCCGACCCGTGCTCATCAGGTGCTGGTCCGACGCTCGGCCAGCCGCCTTTTCCGCAGCAGGCTGGCTTCTCCTTGCGCCCCTGCCCCGCGGCGCCGATCGCGAGCGTCTTCGAAAGCTCGACATAGAAGGCGCGACTATCGTGACGGCCAACTGCGACGACAATGGCGACGCCGGGTTCGAAGGTGGTGATCACGCGCCAGTCATCAACCAGCCGCTTGCAGCAGAACCCGGAGTAGCCGCCACCCTCGGCGCCCAGCAGCCGGTAGCCGGCGACCCCGCAGCCCTGCTTTCACAGTTCGGCCTCAAACGCCGCGTAGCTCTTGTGTGCCTTGCCCCGGAGGCGGTCGATCGCGGCCGCAGCTGCTGGCGTCGCCCGCAGCGTGAAGTCCTTGCCCGCCATCGCGGCGGACCATATTCAGCGCTCGATCAGCTCGCCGTGCCGCAGCTGCTCCACACCCTCGCGTGCCCACTCCTGCCCAAGTAGGTCACGATCGTGAAGGAAGGCGGCAAGCGCCTCACTCCAGCGCCTCGCCGGGTAGCTCTCGCGAACCGTGTCCAGAACCCGCTCGACCTCGATCACGCTGCGCTGGGCAATCTCCACCGGCTTGTGGTCCTCGACCCGCTCCAGCAAGCTCTCCGCAAGCCACTTGCGAATCGTCGGCTCACTTACTTCCAGCCGCTCAGCCGCTTGGGCAACCGACAGGCCGCCCGGCAAATCAAGCGCCTTCTGGACTCGTGCGCTCAGTGCCTCCACCCGTTCGAGCGCGCGCTCAAGCTCCGGCTTTGAGAGCGAGGACGTCCGCAGGTCGGAAACCGCATCGGCAAGCTCTTCGGCCTCCAGGCGGGCGAGCGCCGCACGTCGTCGAAGCTGCGTGGGAGCGGCACCGGAAGACATGAGCGCAGGCTAGCAGATCGTTTCGGAAAGAGCCGCCTTTCCAAAACGAGTCTACGGACTTAGGTCAATGCGCATCTGAGCCTCCGTGCTGCTGTTTTCACGCGAAAGCGGACGTCGGCGGTGAGGTGACAGTGCCTTAGGCTCCAGCGCGGTGATGAGCGACCCCTACTGGGCAACCAGCACGACCTGCCGCGCCTGCGGCGGGCAGTCGGTCGCGGGGTCATACCTGTGTGCCCGCTGCCGGCCAATCATGGGCCGCATAGAGACCCGCAAGGACCCCCAGGGGCGCGGGCGGGCCGTTGACAAGCGAGCGCGACTGCGGGCGATGAAGCGGCAGTTCGACCCGTCGATCGACGGTTACCGCTGTTACTTCACAAACGTGCCACTAGAGCTCGCCGCGGGGACGCGGAGGTCGGCTGAGTGGGCGCACCTCACGGCGGGCGACGAGAGCAGTGTCATTCTGGCATGCAAGCTTGTTAACCGCATGCAGACGGACCTCACCGAGCCCGAGTTCGAGGCTCTTGTAAAGGCACTCGCCCGACGCTTCGAGGGCGAGCCGTTTGACGAGTCGGCCTTTCCTCCTGACCGCTAGGGCGAGTTGAGGAGCGCAACCGCGCTACCACTATGCGCGAAACGCGAGAGCCGTGCTACTTCGACGAGAAGTTCGCGTCGAGGAGCAGTTTCATGCCGCTGGCGCTACGACTGCCAGCTCGCGCTCCTGAGCAGCGGCTGCTGCATATTCGAGGACGGCGAGAACATCTCGCGTTCCAGGTAGGGGTAATTGGCCAGTAACTCCTCGACGCTGGTGCCAGCGGCAAGCTGACCGAGCACCGCGCTGGCGGTCACACGGGTGTCGCGGATCCTGGGCAGGCTACGCATCCGGTTTGGGTCTACGGTGATTCGCTCCTGCGCCATTAGCCAAGGGTACCTCGCCGTTCGCCCGTTACCGCTGCTGCGGGATCAATGCAAGGCGGAATCGTCGTCAATCGCCGCGCATCGGGGCGATTCCAGGCACTAATGCGCATTAATGCCTGAAATAACGGCGATATGCGGGGTGGTTCCAGTTGATTGTGGATCCCCGCCCGGGCCGACCCGCCCACGTGCAGGACATTCGCGAATAAGCGGCTGAAGGGATTCGAACCCTCGACCTTCTGCATGGCAAGCAGACGCTCTAGCCAGCTGAGCTACAGCCGCACGGGGCGGGATTCTAGCTGCGGGCACGCACTCCTGGTTTCCGCGCTAGCCTGACCGCTCGACTTCTTCTTTCCGACCATGCTCTTCCGTCAGATAATCCACGAGGATCTAGGCTGCGCCTCCTACCTCGTCGCCGATCGCGAAGCGGGGGTGGCAGCCGTCGTCGACCCGCAGTGGGACGTCGAGCCCTACCGGCGCCTGGCCCGCCTGCACGGGGTGCGGATCGGGCACGTGCTGGAGACCCACAACCACGCCGACCACGTCTCCGGGCACGGGCGGCTGGCGCGGACGACGGGGGCGACGATCCACATCCACGAGCTGGCCGGCGCCGAGTACGCGCACGAGCCGTTCGCCGACGGCTGGGTGTTGGAGCTCGGCGACCTGACGATCGAGGCCGTGCACACGCCCGGGCACCGGCCCGAGCACACCTCTTTCCTGCTGCGCGACGCCAGCCGCGGCGGCGCACCCTGGGCGCTGCTCGGCGGCGACTCGCTGTTCATCGGCGATGTCGCCCGGCCGGACCTGGCGGTGGAGCCGCGCGAGGGCGCGGCCGAGATGTTCCGCTCCCTGCACGAGCGGCTGCTGGCGCTCGACGACGAGGTCGAGATCTGGCCGGGACACCTCGGCGGATCGCTCTGCGGCGGCTCGGCGATCGACCTCAAGACCTCCTCGACGATCGGCTTCGAGCGCCGCCACAATCGCGCCCTCGGGATCGCCGACGAGGCCGAGTTCATCGAGGATGCGGTCACCTCGCTCGGCGACCGGCCGCCCAATGTCGAGCAGATCGTCGACCTCAACCGCGGCCCGCTGGTCGAGGACTTCGGGACGCCGGCGCCGCTGACGCCGCACGAGGTGGAGGAGGCCGTAGAGGCGGGCGCCGTGGTGATCGACGGCCGCACCAACGAGGAGTTCGACGAGGCCCACATCGCCGGCGCCCTCAGTACCTCCGCCTACGACACCGGTTTCGCCACCAAGGTCTCCCGCGTCGCTCCCGGCGAGACCGAGATCATCGTCGTCGCCGCCTCCGACGGCGATGAGCGCGACGCCGCCGAGCTACTGGCGGCGGTGGGGCTGCGCGTGCGCGGCTTCCTCGCGGGCGGGATGACCGCCTGGCGCACGGAGGAGCGGCCGGTCCGCAAGATCGAGCTGATCGACCCCGATGAGCTGGCCAGGCGGGTCGACGGCGCGGAGCCGCCGCTGGTGCTCGACGTCCGCAACGCCGCCGAGTACGCCGGCGAGCACATCCCCGGCTCGCTGCACATCCCCTACGGAGATCTGGCCGATCGCTTTGACGAGCTGCCCCGCGACCGCCCGATCGCGGCGATTTGCCGCGGCGGCAAGCGCAGCGGGCTCGGCGCTTCGATCCTGCAACGGGCGGGCTTCGCCGACGTCGTCCACGTCGGCCAGGGCGTCGGCGCCTGGCGGCAGTGTGGTCACCCAGTGCAGAGCGGCGCCGAGACGCCGAGCCCAGCGGCCTAACTGACTAGCGGTCCTGGTAGACGATTTCCTGGCCACGCTCGTCGAGCGAGGCCACGACCGTGCAGATCGCAGTGACGGTCATCGTCACGCCCTGGCTGCCCGAGTAGGCAGTCGCCTCCCAGCCGCTGCGGGATGCCGTAGGCCCGCTGTCGTTGACGGACGCGGTGCTGTCGTTGCTGAGCAGGGCACCGCCGCCGATGACCCTCTGACCAGACGGGCAGCTCGCCGTCGAGGTGGTTCCGCCCACCTTGAACTGGGCCACGGTAACGGTCGTCACGGAGTAGTTCACCGCAGCGAGGCTGCTGGCGCTGACGCCGGTGAGAGTGCTGCCGACAACCTGTTTGCCGGTCAGTGAACCGGGCTTGACTTTCGCTCCGGTCAGGGTGCGGGACTTGATCTGCGCCGCGGTCAGGCTGTTGGCCTTGATCCGGTTGCCGGGGATGGACTTCGGCTTGATCTTGCTGCCGTTGATCTTGTTCGACGATGCGGCGTAGACGCTGCCGCCGAGCGCGAGGAACAGCGCCAATACGGCGACGACGTTCGAGAACGAGAACACCCTATGCACACGTTTCAACTTGTCTCCTGTCGAGTTCAGGTGTGATTTCACTACCAGGCGATCTCGACTACTTATCAAATTTCGCGCCATCGACGAGGCGGATCGACGGTCCGGAGCCCCGCCCTCCCGCTCCGACCGCTGACGACTCAGAGAGCAGCGACCGCCTCCTCGATCGGGGTCTCGCCGGAAACGACCTCGAAGACCTTGCCGATCGTGTGGTGCGCCGGGAGTGCGGCGGCGAGAACGTCGACCACGTCGGCGCGGGGGATCTGGCCGCTGTCCAGTCCGGTGCCGATCGTGACCGCGCCGGTCGGCGGGTCGTCGGTGAGCCCGCCGGGGCGCACGATCGTGTGCTCGAGGCCGCTCGCCTCCAGCGCCCGGTCGGCATCCGCCTTGGCCCGCAGGTACTCGCCGAAGACGCCGCCGCCCTCGGCCGGCGGGTCGGCGGCGCCCATCGCGCTGACCATCAGGTAGCGCCGGACCCCCTCGGCGCCGGCGGCGTCGATCAGCTTCGCCGCGCCGCCGTAGTCCATCGTGCGCTTGCGCTCGGCGTCGCTGCCAGGCCCGGCGCCGGCGGCGAAGACGATCGCATCGGCGCCACGGATCGCCATCGCCACGTCGCTGTCGCCCTCAAGGTCGCAGAGGACCGGCTCGATGCCGCCCTCGACCAGGTCGTCGGCCTGCTCGGGCTTGCGGATCAGGCCCCTGACCCGGTCGCCCCGCTCGGCCAACAGCTTGCCCAGCTGCAGCCCGATCTTGCCGTGTCCGCCAGCGATCACCACGTCCATCGCACCGCTCCCGTCGTTAGTTTCTGGATTACCCTCAGCATTATTGGGTATCACCCTCACATCCCGAGGCCGGGCACTCCGGCCTGTCGATGCAGAGGAGGCTCCGATGAATCGAAGCAAGTTCGCCCTCGCGGCCGCGCTGGCCGTGGCCGTCGCACTGCTGGCGCCAGGCGCCGCGTCCGCCTGGGCCCCGGCGTCCACGGCCACCATCCACCCCGGCGTGCAGACCCACACCGAAGGCGCCCAGTGCACCTCGAACTTCGTCTTCCAGGACGCCACCAGCGTCTACCTCGGTCAGGCGGCCCACTGTTCCGGCACTGGCGGGCAGACCGAAACGGACGGCTGCACCAGCGGCTCGCTGCCGCTCGGCACCAGCGTCGAAGTCAATGGCGCCAGCAAACCCGGGACCCTGGTCTACAACTCCTGGCTGGCGATGCAGGCCAAGGGCGAGACCGACCCCGACACCTGCGCCTACAACGACCTGGCGCTGGTCCGGCTCGACCCGGCCGACGTCGGCAAGGTCAATCCTTCGGTGCCCGGCTTTGGCGGCCCGACCGGGGTCGGCACGGTCGGCGACCTCGGCTCGACTGTCTACTCCTACGGCAACTCCGAACTGCGGGGCGGCGTCACGAAACTGAGCCCGAAGCAGGGCATCGTGATCCAGAACGAAGGCGGCGGCTGGAGCCACGTCGTGGCGACGCTGACGCCGGGCATCCCGGGCGACTCCGGCAGCGGCTTCATGAACGGCTCCGGCGAAGCGATCGGCGTGCTCAGCACCCTGCAGCTGGCGCCGCTTCCGGCTACGAACGGGGTCGGCGACCTGGCCAAGGAGCTCGCCTACATGCGTGCCAACAGCTCCTTCACCGGCGTCCAGCTCGTCCCGGGGACGGAGCCGTTCAAGCCCAACCTGGTCGGAGCCATCCTCGGCTCCTAGTCCAACCTAGGAGTTCAGCTCGGCCAGAAGGCCCTCGAGATCGAGCGGTTGAACGTACATCTCGACCTTCTGGCCGGGCTGGGGCTGGGGCCAGTCCTGCTGCGGGCGGTCCCAGTAGAGCTCCAAGCCGTTGCCGTCGGGGTCGGCGAGGTAGAGCGCCTCGCTGACGCCGTGGTCGGAGGCGCCGGTGAGGCGGATCCCGGCGTCGAGCAGCCGCCGCAGGGCGTCGGCCAGCGCCCGGCGCGTCGGATAGCGGATCGCCGTGTGGTAGAGGCCGGTCGTGCCCGGCGGCGGTGCCGAGCCGCCTTTCGACTCCCAGGAGTTGAGGCCGATGTGATGGTGGTAGCCGCCGGCGGAGACGAAGGCGGCGTCGGCGCCGTAGCGCTGCATCAGCTCGAAGCCGAGCACGCCGCTGTAGAAGTCGAGCGAGCGGTCGACGTCGGCCACCTTGAGGTGGACGTGGCCGATGTCGACGCCGGGATCGATCGGGTCGGTGGCGCGCTCCGTCACCCGACAGAGACTAACTCCCGTCGAGCACCTCATTGACGAGGCGGTCGGCCTCGGCGTTGTGCTCGCGGCGCACGTGGCGGATCGACCAGCTCTCGAAGGGCCGCAGCGCCGCCTTCACCTCGCCGTGCAGCTCTTTCATCGTCGCGTCCTTGACCTTGTACCTGCCTTCGACCTGACGGACGATCAGCTCCGAGTCGCCGACCAGCTCCAGCTCGCTCGCCCCGTGCGCAGCGGCCAGCTCGATCCCCAGCAACAGCGCCCTGTACTCGGCGACGTTGTTGGTGGCGCGGCCGATCCGCTCGCCGCGCTCCTCGAGGATCTCGCCGCCGGCGTCGCGGACGACGGCGCCGATCGCCGCCGGGCCGGGATTGCCGCGGGCGCCGCCGTCGACGTTGACGGTCAGCTTCGCCATGCCGCGTTCCACTGCCGCGCCGCCGCGTCCAGCTGGTCGATCTCGGTGCCCCTGGCGAGCTCGGCGACCGGCTGCTCGCGCTCGCCGCTGGCCACCGCCCACTGATACCAGGTGAGATCCCAGGCAACGGTGATTCGCGCCGCTTCCGCGGTTCCCGCCGCGGCGCCGATCGAGACCCGCGGCTCGCCCAGCGTGCGGGTCAGGCCGGCGACGGTTCGCGCCGCCTCGCTGGCGTTGAAACGGGTCACCGCCAGGTCGAATCTGCCCGCGGTGGCGGCGATCACGCCTGCTGGAGGTGGGACTTCAGCCGCATCACGGCCTTGGTGTGAAGCTGGGAGACCCGCGACTCGGTGACGCCGAGGACCTCGCCGATCTCCCGCAGGGTGAGGTTCTCGTAGTAGTAGAGGGCGACGACCAGCTGCTCGCGCTCGGGCAGCGAGCCGATCGCCTCGGTGAGGCGGTCCTTGACCTCGCTGCTGTCGAGTGCCTCCTGCGGGTCGGCGGCGCCGTCGTCGGCGATCGTGTCCAGCAGCGAGACCTGGTCGCCGGAGGAGTCGGAGACGGTCCAGAGCTCGTCGAGCGCGTAGACCGAGGAATTGGCGATCTCCAGCAGCGAGCTCTGCAGTTCCTCCTCGGACATGTTCAGCTTCGCCGCCAGCTCGGCCTCCGTCGGCGCCCGCTGCAGCTCGTGCTCGAGCTTGGCCTGGCAGGCCTCGATCTCGCGCGCCCGCGAGCGCACCGACCGCGGCACCCAGTCCAGCGAACGCAGTTCGTCGATGATCGCGCCGCGGATGCGGGTCATCGCGAAGGTCTCGAATTTGATCCCGCGCTCGGGCTCGAAGCGCTCGATCGCGCCGATCAGGCCGACCAGCCCGTAGGAGATCAGGTCGGCGTCTTCGACATGCGAGGGAAGCCCGGCGCCGAGCCGACCGGCGACGAACTTGACCATCGGCGAGTAGGCAACCACCAGGCGCTCCCGCGCGGTTCCGTCGCCATCGTCCTTATAGCGACGCCAAAGATCGCGAAGCTCTACCTCTTTTACGCCCGTTTCCATGCCCGTCTTCCCGATTCTATGTTCGGCGGGTCGGGTCGGCGTTATGCACGAGGGTGGCTGGCTGCATAGGTGTCACGCAGGCGGGCGGCATCTACTCGGGTGTAAACCTGGGTGGTCGAGATCGATGCGTGGCCAAGTAGCTCCTGAATGGTACGCAGATCGGCACCACCTTCGAGCAAATGAGTGGCGAATGAATGGCGAAGCGAATGCGGTGAGACGCCGGAGGCGAGCGCCGCCTCGCGGGTCCAGAGCCCCAAACGGCGGGTCACGTCGGAGTTGGAGAGGCGCTTGCCGCTCTTGGAGAGGAACAGCGCCGCCTCGCGCGAATCGTTGGCCAGCGCCCGCCGGCCGCGTTCCAGGTAGCGCTCCAGCGCCCGCTGGGCCGGCTCGCCGACCGGCAGGATCCGCTCCTTGGAGCCCTTGCCCATCACCCGCAGCTGCTCGGTCTCGAAGTCCATCGCGCCCCCGTCGAGGTTGACGATCTCCTCGCAGCGCAACCCGCAGGAGTAGGCCAGCTCCAGCATCGCCCGGTCGCGCAGCTGCAGCGGCGTGTGGGCCGGAATTCGCTCCAGCAGCGAGCGCATCTGCTCGGTGGTGAGCACCTTCGGCAGCTTCTCGGCGCGCTTCGGGCTGGAGACAAGCTCGGCCGGGTTGTGCCCGGCTCGCTCGGTGCGGACCAGGAAACCGTAGAGGCCGCGGATCGCGGCGAGCTTGCGAGCCACCGTCGCCGGCGCGGCCCCGGCCGAGGAAAGCCCGGCCGCGTAGCGGCGCACGTCGCGATGGCGAACGTCCCCCGGCCCGAACCCCTGCGGCCCCACCCACTCGACGAACCCGGCCAAGTCGACCGCATAAGCCCGCCGCGTCCGCTCCGCGGCATTGCGAGCCCGCAAGTCACGGTCATAGTCGGCGAGCGCCGTCTCCCAGTTCACAGATCTAAATTCGTCCTCCCCTCCATTCGTCCTGCGCACGGGGTGCTAACCGATGTAGATGGGAGTCCCTACTTCGACGCGGTCGTAGAGTTCTTCGACGTCGGGGATCGACATGCGGACGCAGCCGTGGGAGGCGGCGCTGCCGAGCGATTCGGTCTCTTCGGTGCCGTGGATCCCGGCCCCTTCGTAGATCGCCATCCAGCGCGCCTTGATCGGGTCGGCGGGGCCGGGCGGGATCACCTGGCCGGCGAGATCGCCAGCCCAGGCGGAGTCGGGGACGTGCCAGGAGGGGTTTTCTTCCTTTTCCTGGATCGCGTAGAGCCCTTCCGGGGTTTCCAGTCCTTCCTGGCCGACCGCGACCGTGTAGGTCTTGGCCAGCTTCAGGTGTTCCCAGAGCCGCAGCGTGAAGGAGCCGCGGTCGAGGGTCAGGTAGGACGGATACTCGGCGGCGACCTCCTGCTTGGTCACTTCCGGCTTGGTCGAGTGAACCGCGGCGACGATCGTGTGCGGTGCGGTGGCGCTCAGCACCGCGGCATTGAGGTCTTTGGTGAGCTGGTTGTCGCGCAGCTTGCGCCCGTTCCGCCCGGCGACGACTTCGAGCGAGGCGGCGCTCGGTTCGACGTCGGCGTTGCGCGGTTCGCGGTTGATTTCATCGGCGACGCGGCGCACGAACCTGTTGATCGTGCGCTCGGAGTAGGTCACCCGCGGCGAGATGCTCTTGGTTACCTCTCCGCCGGTCACGTAGCGAACCAGGCGTCCCGGGAGCCCACCTTCCTGGCTCTCGGCGACAGCCTCTTCGACCGCCTGGTCGACATCGGCGCGAACCTTCAACCTGGTACCCGGGAGCTTCCAGCTCTGGCCGTCGAAGCTGACGCGGAGCGACTGGCGCAGCGGCGCCAGCAGCCGTCTGCGGACGAGAGTGGTGGCTTCGTCTTCGCTGAGCCCGCCGACGTCGACACCGGCGATGTGGACGCCGTCGGCGATCTTGTCCTTCTGGGAGCTGTCGTAGGCATAGGCACCCGCCACGCCCACGACGACGACCAGGACGGCGACGATCACCGCTATTTGCGTCTTGCGTCCCATCGCTCCTCTTGGATCATCCTCGACATGTCCTCCGGCCAGTGCGAAAAGTTTAGGCATTCGGATCATTCGGCCCAACCGGCCGTCTTCCCTGCAATTTCGCATTTGCATCGGTCTTATCGGCAGCTGGGCGGATATCTTTCGTCGGTGCGCACGAAGGACGAGGTTCGCAAGGAGGTCTGGAAGGCGATGGAACGCGAGGGCGTCTCCCGCTTCCCGGGTGCCGAGGGCCGCATCCCCAACTTCGCCGGCGCCAAGCTGGCCGCCGAGAAGCTCGCCGGCCACCGGCTCTGGAAGCGGGCCCGGGTGATCAAGGCCAACCCCGACTCGCCGCAGACGCACGCCCGGCGGATCGCCCTGGAAGAGGGCAAGACAGTGATCATGGCGGTGCCGCGACTGCGCGACCCCCATCCCTTTCGCGTCCTCGACCCGAAGCAGCTCTCCAAGGGGGCGGTCAAGGAGGCGGCGACGATCAAGGGGGCGCTCAGGCACGGCCGCGTCGTCGCGCTCGACGACCTGCCGGAGATCGACTTCGTGCTCTGCGGGTCGGTGGCGGTGAACCTGAGCGGGGCGCGCGTCGGCAAAGGCGGCGGCTACCACGATCTCGAGTACGGGATCCTCGTCGACGCAGGCAAGATCGACAGCCACACCACGGTGGCGACCACCGTGCACCCGATGCAGATCCTCCGCCAGCACCTGATGGTCACCTCGCACGACCTGCCCTGCGACCTGATCGCGACGCCGCGGGCAGTGATCGAAGTCGAGCGCCAGTACGAGCGTCCGCGCGGCATCCTCTGGGACCACCTGCAGCCACCTCAGATCCGCGAGATCCCGGTGCTCGAACGGATGGGCTACGCATAGTGCCGACCTACATCCGCTTCAGTGAGGATCACTCCGTAGTCGTGCTGGAGAGCTTCGAGGAAATCGAGAAGCGGATCCGCGAGGCCGAAGCGGCGAAGATCCCGCTCTTCGAGGTAACCCGGGCCGATGGCCCGAAACTTCTAGTCAACGCGGGCAGCATCAGGACCGTCTCTGAGGGGAAGAAGAAGGATGGCGAGCGAAAGGGCTGAGTCGCCGGCGGTCCTGAGGCAGGACCCGCGCGTCGTCGCCGGCTTGGATTACGGCAACCCCGATCCTGATCCGGAGTGGCGCCAGATCGACTGGCGTCAGCACTTGCACCAGATTGATCTGCCTGGGGCGCGCGTCAACTACGTCGAGATCGGCGAGGGCGAGCCGATCGTCTTCGTCCACGGGATCTCCGGCAGCTGGCAGAACTGGCTGGAGAACCTGCCCCACTTCGGTCGCGGGCGACGGGTGATCGCGCTCGATTTGCCGGGCTTCGGGGCGAGCCCGATGCCCTCCTGGGAGATCGATATGCCCGCCTACGGGCGATTGCTCCACGACTTCTGCGAGAAGCTCGGGGTCGAGGGGGCGACCGTCGTCGGCAACTCGATGGGCGGCTTCATCGCAGTCGAGGCGGCGACGGCGGCGCCAGGTCACTTCGACCGCCTCGTTCTCGTCTCCGCCGCCGGCATTCTCAACACCTGGAACCCGGAAGAGCGCGCTGTTGTCACCGCCTGGGCCTGGAAGGTCTTCGGTCCCCACTACGCTCGGCGCAGCCGCTTCATCGTCTCCCGGCCGCGCGCCCGCGAGCTCGTCTTCCGTCCCTTCGTCCGCTACCCGGCGCGGCTGCGCGAAGACCTGCTGCTGGAGCAGATCGAGAGCGGGCTGAAACGGGCAGAGGGCTTCGGCGATGCTCTGCACGCCGTGATCCGCCACGATCTCCGCGAGCGCCTGGGAACGATCGAGATGCCGACGATGATCGTCTGGGGCCAGTCGGACCGGGTAATCCCGATGGCGGCGGCGCTCAGCTACCACCGCCGCATCCCCCACTCCCGCCTGGAGATCTTCGAGCGCACCGGACACGTCCCGCAACTGGAGCGACCAGCGCGCTTCAACGCGGTGCTGGACGACTTCCTAACCAGCGGTCCGCGACGCAGCCGACATTGACCACACCCAGGTGGGGCGAAGGTCGGATGCGGTTCAGCTGGTGATCGCGCCCCGGGAGGCCGAGGAGACCGTCGCCGCGTACTTGGCCATGACGCCGGGGCCGAAAGGCGACGGCGGCGACTCGTAGGAGGCGACTCGCTGCTCGATCTCCTCGTCGCTGAGGGCGACGTCGATGCGGCGGTTGTCGATGTCGACGGTGACCTCGTCGCCCTCGCGAATCGCCGCAATCGGGCCGCCACTGGCGGCCTCCGGGGCGACATGGCCGATCATCAGGCCGCGAGTGGCGCCGGAGAAGCGCCCGTCGGTGACCATCGCGACGCTCTCCCCTAGGCCCTCGCCGACGATCGCCGCGGTCACCTGCAGCATCTCGCGCATCCCGGGGCCGCCGATCGGGCCCTCGTTGCGGATCACGACGACGTCGCCGGCGTTGATCTGCTGGTCCTTGACGGCGCGGAAGCACTTCTCTTCGGACTCGAAAACCCGGGCCGGGCCGGTCTGCTGGCGCCGCTCGGTGCCGGCGACCTTGACCACGGCGCCCTCAGGAGCGAGGTTGCCATACATGATCGCCAGCCCCCCTTCGGGCTTGAGCGGATCGTCAAGCGGGCGGACCACTTCCTGGCCGGGGGCCTCGGTCGCGGTCTCGGCGACCTCGGCGATCGTCTGGCCCGTCACCGTGAGCGCGTCGCCGTGCAGGATGCCGGCGCCGGCGAGGCGCTTGAGGATGACTGGCACGCCGCCGGCGGCGTAGAGGTCGGTGGCGACAAAGCGACCGCCCGGCTTGAGGTCGGCGAAGAGCGGCGTCGCCCGCGAAATCCGCTCGAAGTCGTCCATCGTCAGCTCGATGCCGAGCTCATGGGCGAGCGCAATCAGGTGCAGGACGCCGTTGGTCGAGCCGCCGGAGGCGCAGACACAGGCGATCGCGTTCTCCAGCGAGTCGCGGGTGATCACCTTGCTGGGGGTGATGTCGTCGGCGAGGACGCGAATCACCAACTCGCCGATTTTCGCGGCGACCGTGTCCTTGTCGTCGTCTTCGGCCGGGACCATCGCCGAGCCGCCGGCGCTGATGCCCAGCGCCTCGAAGGCGCAGGCCATCGTGTTGGCGGTGAACTGGCCACCGCAGGCACCGGCACCGGGGCTGGCCACACCCTCCAGCTCGTGCAGTTCCTCGTCGCTCATGTCACCGGCGTTGTGGGCGCCGATCGCCTCGAAGATGTCGAGGATGGTGACGTCGCGGCCGTGCCAGTGGCCGGGAGCGATCGAGCCGCCGTAGAGCAGCACCGACGGCACATCGAGCCGGGCCAGCGCCATCGCGCAGCCGGGGATCGTCTTGTCGCAGGCGCAGAGCGCGACGATCGCGTCGAACTGGTACCCGCGGGCCATCAGCTCGATCGAGTCGGCGATCACCTCGCGGCTGACCAGCGAGGCCTTCATCCCCTGGGTTCCCATCGTCACCCCGTCGGAGACGGCGACGGTGTTGAACTCCATCGGCGTGCCGCCGGCGGCACGAACGCCCTCTTTGACGTGCTCGGCGAGCGCGCGCAGGTGGAAGTTGCAAGGCATCGCCTCGGTCCAGGTATTGGCGATCCCAATCGTCGGCCGGCTGAGCGCCTCGTCGTCGAAACCGATCCCCTTCATGTAGGCGCGCGCGTGGGCGCGGTCGGGGCCGTCGAAGACGGTCGCGGAGCGGGGACGCGGGAGCTTGGTCGAGGTGCTGCCGTTGGTGCTCATGGGACGAAATCTACTGACGAGGTCCAGAGGCCAGTCCGAAGACGTCGACGGGGCCCGGTCCGGAGCCGATCTCACGCAGCCCGTTGGCGACCGCCTCCGACGCCACCACCCGCGCCTTGCGGGCTGCCTCCAACGGCTCGTCGCCGTGAGCCAGGAACGCCGCCAGCGCCGAGGAGTGCGTGCAGCCGGAACCGTGCGCGGCGCCATCGGGATGGCGCTCGCCGGGGATCTCGACCAGTTGCTCGCCGTCAAAGAAAAGGTCGACCAGATCCTCGCTGTGGCCGCCGGTGACGACGGCCGCCTTCGGTCCCAGCTCGAGCATGCCGCGGGCGAGGTCCTCCTGGCTTGCCCCCTCCCCCAGCCCGGTTAGCTCACGCGCCTCCGGGATGTTGGGGGTGACGACCGCGCATCGCGGTAGCAGGAAGTCGACAAGTGCCGCCCTCGTCTCGTCATCGAGCAGCGCCGCGCCGCTCTCGGCAACCATCACCGGGTCGATCACCACCGGTGCGAGCGCGACCCCGAGGTAGGTGAGCCCAACCGCGATCGCATCGATCGTCGCCTCCGAACCAACCATCCCGATCTTGACCGCGTCGGCCCCCATGTCCTCAGCGATCGCCAGGATCTGAGCGAAGACCATCTGCTGCGAAACCACCTCGACCCGCTCCACGCCGCGGGTGTTCTGCGCCGTGATTGCCGTGATCGCCGTCGTCCCATGCACCCCACAACGCGCGAACGCCTTCAGGTCGGCCTGGATTCCGGCACCACCGCCGGAGTCGGAACCGGCGATCGAGAGTGCCGTTGGGATGCGTCTCGGGGTCATCCTCTCAGCCTAGATACCGGAGCGCCCCGAAGTTGCCAGCAGGGTGCGTGAGTAGATACCAACCGCCGAGCAGGTGACGTAGCCCAGCAGCTCCAGGCGGGCCAGGGCGGCGGCTGCGGAGGGACCGGAGAGGCCGAGGGTGGCTGCGATTCCGTCACAGCTGCTCTCTCCCGCCTCGACCGCGGCCAGGACTGCGGCGAGGGATTGGTCGAGAGTCGGGCCGGAGCGGTCGATTTGCGTCACGCCGGCGCCGAGCAGCGCGTCGAGGACGTCCTGAGCGTCGCGGACGACGCAGGCACCGCCGGCGAGCAAGTTGTTGGGGCCCGCCGAAGCGCGCGAGGTGACGGGACCTGGGACGGCACCAAGATCGCGACCCAAGTCGGCGGCGAGGTCGGCGGTGATCAGGGAGCCGGAGCGAGCGGCGGCCTCGACCACGACGGTCATCCCGGCCAGCGCCGCCATGATCCGGTTGCGGGCGGGGAAGGTCCAGCGCCAGGGGGCGGCGCCTGGGGGAAGCTCGGAGATGACCAGGTCCTTCTCGCAGATCTGCCGCCAGAGCGAGCGGTGGGCCGCCGGGTAGGCGGTGTCGGGGCCGCAGCCGAGCACGGCGATCGTGCGACCGGCGTCGATGGCGCCGCGGTGGGCGCAGGCGTCGACGCCGAAGGCGAGGCCGCTGACGACGACCATTCCCGCCGCGGCCAGCTCCCGGCCCAGCTCGCGGGCGATCTCGCGACCGTAGGAGGTGGCGCGGCGGGCGCCGACGACGGTCACCGCACCGAAGGGCTCGAGGCCGTCGAGCAGGGCCGGGTCGCCGCGCCCGATCAGCGCCCAGGGCGCGTCGGCAGCGTCGCGCAGCCCGTCCGGGTAGAGGTCGCCGTGGCTGCAGCAAGCCCAGCACTGCGCCGCCAGCAGCTCGGTAGCGAGGTGGCGCTCCGAGAGCGCTGCGATCCGGCCCAGCAGCTGGGCGGCGACCTTCGGTGCCGCCGCGGCGACCAGGTCCTCGTTGCTGAGCCGCAGCAGTTCGGGCGAACGCGAACCCGGAGAGCCGGTCGCGATCCGTTCGATGTACGGGCCGAGCAGGGCCAGTAGCCAGGAACGGCGCAGGCAGTCGGGGCAGGCGCGGGGCTCCCTAACCACGATCGCGCCTCCGCAGTTGCAGGGCCTGGGCCATCTGCTCCTCACCGATCGTCTCGGTGGCGGCGAGGTCGGCGATCGTCTGGGCCAGGCGCAAGGCGCGGTCGTGGGCGCGGCCGCTGAGTCGCTGCCGCGAGTACAGCTCCGCCAGCAACGCCCCGGCGCCGCTGCTCAGCGTGCACTCGCGCGCCTCGCCGGGGGTCATCTCGGCGTTGCAGCGCCCCGGCCCCAGTCGCCGCTCTTGGCGCTCGCGGGCGGCCGCCACCCTCTCCCTGACGTCGGCCGAGCGCTCCCCCGGGCCGCCGCCGATCTCCGCCGCACTCGGCTGACGCACCGCGGCGAGGATGTCGATGCGGTCGGCGAGGGCGCCGCTGAGCCGGCCCTGGTAACGCTGCACTGCGACCGGCGCGCAGCTGCAGTCCGGGTCGGCTTCGCCGCGCCCGCAGGGACAGGGATTGGCGGCGGCGATCAGCATGAAGCGGCAGGGCAGGCTGCGGCGTCCGCCGGCGCGGGCGATCGAGACTTCGCCAGCCTCCAGCGGCGCCCGCAGCGCCTCCAACGCGTCGCGGCGGAACTCGCAGAGCTCGTCGAGGAAGAGGACGCCGCGATGGGCCAGCGTCGCCTCCCCGGGACGCGGCGGGGTGCCGCCGCCGATCAGGCCGGCCGGGCTGATCGTGTGGTGGGGCGAGCGGAACGGCCTCCCGGCCGGCAGCGATCCACTCAGCCGACCGCAGGCGCTGGCGATGCGAGCGACCTCCAGCGCCTCGACCGTGGCCAGCGGCGGCAGGATCGAAGGCAGGCGGCTGGCGGCCAGCGACTTGCCGGCCCCTGGTGGGCCGATCATCAGCAGGCTGTGCCCGCCGGCGGCGGCGACCTCGAGGGCGTGTCGCAGGTGCGGTTGGCCGCGCAGGTCGGCGAGGTCGGGCCCGGCGGCGGCACCGAGCCCCAGCGGCAACGCCTCGGGCCGCGACGGCTTCCACTCGCCCGCCACCAGCGCCGGCAGTCGCCCCAGGCCGTCCAGCGGGACCACGTCGATCCCCACCGCCAGCGCCGCCTCGGGACCGTTCTCGGCCGGCACGACGATCGCCTCGGCGCCTCCCTCCCGCGCCGCCTCGGCTATCGCCAGCGCCCCGTTGACCGCCCGCGTCGAGCCGTCCAGCGCCAGCTCGCCGACCAGCGCCACCCGCGACAGCGCCTCCCACTCGAGCTGGCCGGAAGCGCTGAGCAGGGCCGAGGCGATCGCCAGGTCCATGCCCGGCCCCGCCTTGCGCAGGCTGGCCGGGGCGAGGTTGACGACAATCCGCCGCAGCGGGAATTCGAAACCACAGTTGACCAGCGCCGCCCGCACCCGCTCCCGCGCCTCCCTGACCGCGGCGTCGGGGAGGCCGACGATCGCGAAGCCGGGCAGGCCGCGGTGGACGTCGACCTCGACTCGCACCGGGCGGGCGGAGATGCCGTCGAGGGTGAAGGTTCGGGCCGTGGCGAGCACGGCAAGGACGCTAGGCCGCCGCGGCGCACGTGTTACGAGTGGTTCAGGCCAAAGTTGGAACAACTTGCGCGCCATAGGCGCGCCGCCGGGACCTAGCGTCCTCGGCGATGACGAATGCCCGCCAGAGAACCGGCGCCAGGGCCGAGGAGATGGTCGCCCAGCGGCTCGCCGCCGCGGGCTGGGAAATCGTCGAGCGCAATGCCCGCAGCCGCTACGGTGAGCTCGACATCGTCGCCCGCGACGGTCGCGCCCTCGTCTTCGTCGAGGTCAAGGCCGGACGCGAGGGCGCCGCCTTCGGCCCCGAGCGACCGATTCTCGCCATCGATCGTCGCAAGCAGCTTCAGGTCCGCAGGCTGGCCAGCGCCTGGATGGCCGAGCGCCGCGACCTCCTTCCCTATGCCGAGATCCGCTTCGACGCCGTCGGCGTCACCTTCGACCGCGGCAACCGTCCGGTCGACATCGAGCACATCCGCGCCGCCTTCTAGCCGGCGAGGCCGAGCTGCGTGTAGGCCACTGATTGAAAGGAGCGTCGGTGCAGCGGCGAGATGCCGATCTCTTCGATCGCCGTGCGGTGCTCTGGGGTCGAGTAGCCGACGTGCTCCTCGAAACCCCAGCCGGGATGCCGGCTGGCGGCGTCGTGCATGTAGCGATCGCGGGTGACCTTGGCGAGGACCGAGGCGGCGGCGATCGCGGCGCTGGTGCCGTCGCCCTGGATCACCGCCCGGTGCGGGACCGCGCAGCGCGGCAGCGAGAAGCCGTCGGAGAGGCAGGTGGCGTCCGCCGGCGGGGAAAGCCTTTCGAGCGCGACCGAGAGCGCTTCGATGTTGGTCACATGCAGGCCGCGGCGATCGATCCCGGCGGCCGAGCGGACCACGACACTGACCCGGGTCGCCGCCCGCAGCACGCAGGGAAACATCTCCAGTCGCCGCTCCTCGGTCATCTGCTTGGAGTCGTGCAGGCCGGCGAGCGCGCGGCGGTCGGCGTGCGAAAGGGACTCGTAGTCGATCAGCACCGCAGCGGCGACCAGGGGCCCGGCCAGGCAACCCCGGCCGGCCTCGTCGGTGCCGGCGACGTAGCGGCTCTGAAGACCGCGGTCGAATGCGAACAGGCGGCGGCTCCGTGCCAGCCTGCGACGGCCGGTGCGGGAGCTAGAGGGTGCCGATGCGGTCGGGTGGCCAGTAGGTGGCAAAGGCCTCGCCGATGATCCAGCTTCGCGGGACCGGTCCCCAGAAACGGCTGTCGTCACTCGCTCCACGGTTGTCGCCCATCATGAAGTAGTGGTCGGGCGGGATCTTGATCGTCCGCGGCATGTTGCAGGCGGCGGCGCCGCCGCAAGGGACGATGTACGACTCATCCTTCTTCTCGACGCCGTTGACCACCGGGTGGCCGTCTTTGACGGAGAGCGTGTCGCCCGGTTCGGCGACGATCCGCTTGATGAAGTTTTGGCTCGACTCGGCCTTGGTCGGCTGCGAACACGGTTCGCCCGGTTTGGGCTGGACGCCGCATTCGGTGCCATTGTCGGCACCAGCGGGCGGGTGGAAGACGACGATGTCGCCGATCGAGGGATCGTTGAGGTGGTAGATGAAGCGGTTGACCAGGACCCGTTGGCCGACGTCGAGCGTCGGCTCCATCGATTCCGAGGGGATCTGGTAGGGCTTGATGATCCATGCCTGGATCGCCAGCGCCAGCCCCAGGGCCAGCGCGACGATGACGACCAACTCGACCAGTCCGCCGCCTTTGCCCTTCGGCTTCGGGATCGCGAGTTTCAGGCTGCCGGATCCTCGTCGGAGTCGCCGGCGTCGGCTGGCTTCTCGTCCTCGGCATCCTCTGACGCTGCTGGGCTGTCCTCGGTCTCCCCGGCCGCGGGCGCCTCTGCGTCCGTGTCCGCCGCTGCCTCAGTCTCTGCCGCCGCCTCCGGCTCGGCCGCCGGGTCGGGCTCAGTCTCTGCCACCGCGTCGCCGGCCTCGGGCGCCTCGGCCTCGGTCGGCACGACCTCGTCTTGGGCCACGCCGTCGGCGTCAGTCGCGACCGCCCCCGCCGCGGCTGGCGCCGCAACCACGTCGTCGTCGATGCCCCAACGCCGCTCGGCGACGCGGGCGGCCTTGCCGATCCGGCCCCGCAGGTAGTAGAGCTTGGCCCGTCGCACGTCACCGCGCGCCGCGACCTCAAGTTTCTCGATCTTCGGCGAGTGCAGCGGGAACGTCCGCTCGACGCCAACCCCAAAGGACTGCTTGCGGACCGTGAAGGTCTCGCGGACGCCGGAGCCCTGGCGCCGCAGCACGACGCCCTCGAAGACCTGGGTGCGTTTGCGCGTGCCCTCGATCACCTGGAAGTGAACGCGCACGCGGTCGCCAGGGCCGAAGGAGGGAAGTCCCGTCCTTAGCTGGGCACGCTCGATGCTGTCGATTACGGAGCTCATTGGCGAGAAAAAACCGCCGGACCCGAATGCGGGAACCGCGCGGCTGGCGGAATGGTAGCTATTCGGCGTCCGACTCGAACTGCTCGGCACGAAGACGGCTCTGCTCGAGGCGCCATTGGCGCACCTTCTCGTGGTCTCCGGAGAGCAGGATCTCGGGCACGTCCCAGCCCCTGTAGAGCGGCGGGCGCGTGTAGTGCGGGTACTCCGGCATG
The DNA here is from genome assembly GCA_036269775.1 of Solirubrobacterales bacterium. Taxonomy (GTDB): domain Bacteria; phylum Actinomycetota; class Thermoleophilia; order Solirubrobacterales; family 70-9; genus VAYN01. The sequence goes on along the minus strand of DATBDU010000035.1, from coordinate 12,786 downwards.
CCCTCCAGGACCTGGCTGAAGGACTCCTCGACGGCGGAATCCGCGTGGCCGAGCGCACCGGGCAGCTTCCTCATCAGCACGTCGGCGACGACCATCGCGGGCAGCTCGCCCCCGGCTAGCACGTAGCGCCCGATCGAGAGCTCGTCGTCGACGAGATGCCGGTGGACGCGATCGTCGAACCCCTCGTAGCGTCCGCAGAGCAGCGCCACGTGCGGCTCCGCGATCAGCTCCTCGGCGATCGCGTCGTCGAGCAGCGGCCCGGTTGGCGAGAGCAGGACGACCCGCGGCCTCTCCACTTCCCCGTAAGCCGCCCGCAGCGCCGCGTCGACGACGTCGACCCGCAGCACCATCCCCGCCCCGCCTCCATAGGGCGAGTCATCGACCTGCCCCGCCGTCAGCGGCGTCGTGTCTCGGTAGTTGAAGAACCGCAGCTCGTTTCCTTCGCGGACGGCGTTCTGCACCGAGCGCTGGCCCTGAAACCAGTCAAACGCCTCCGGGAAGAGAGTGAAGACGTCGAGTTTCAATCGAGGATGTCGACGATGACCCGTCGATCGATCCGAACAGCGGCCGCCTTGGCGATGGTCCGGATCGCGTTGGCGACGCGACCGCCTTTGCCGATCACGCGACCGAGGTCGCCGTCGGCGACGGTCACCTCGTAGATCAGGTCGCCGTCCTCTTCGAGCTCCTCGACGACCACCGCCTCGGGGTCCTCGACCAGAGCCTTGACGAGGAACTCGATCAGCTCGGTCATCGGAGCTGGCCGACCCTAACTGCCGGAGGCGGCGATGCCCTTGGTGCGAAGCAACCCGGCGACGGTCTCCGAGGGCTGGGCGCCGTGCTCAAGCCAATGCCGCGCGCGCTCCTCGTCGAACTCGATCAGCGACGGGTTGGTCTGTGGGTTGTACTGGCCGATCGTCTCGATCGTCCGACCGTCGCGCGGGGAGCGTTTGTCGGCGACCACGATCCGCCAGATCGGGTTCTTCTTGGAACCCACTCGTCTAAGTCTGATTCGGACAGCCATTTGGACGGGGCAGGTTAGCGTCTACGGATCTTCGCGCGCGGCGCGCCGCCCGCCATCTGCGCCAGCTGCTGCTGGTCGGGCATCTTGCCGGAGGCCACCGAGCGCATCATCTTGCGCATCTGGTCGAACTGCTTGACCAGCTGGTTGACGTTCTGAACCCGCGTCCCAGAGCCGTTGGCGATGCGTTTACGGCGCGAGCCGTTGATCAGGCCGGGGTTGGCCCGCTCGGCCGGCGTCATCGAGAGGATGATCGCCTCGACCCGGTCCAGCTCGCCCTCATCGATGTCGGCGTTCTTCAGCTCCTTCATCGCCCCCATGCCGGGCAACATGCCGATGATGCCGCTGAGCGGGCCCATTTTGCGCACCTGGCGCATCTGCTGGAGGAAGTCCTCGAGCGTGAACTGATCCTTTTCGAGTTTCTTCTGCAGGTCGACCGCCTGCTTCTCGTCGACCTGCTGCTCGGCTTTCTCGATCAGGCTGAGGACGTCACCCATGCCGAGGATCCGCTGGGCCATCCGGTCGGGGTGGAACTTGTCGAAGTCCGCCAGCTTCTCGCCGGTCGAGGCGAAGAGAATCGGCTTGCCGGTGACGGCGTTGACCGAGAGCGCGGCGCCGCCGCGGGCATCACCGTCGAGCTTGGTCATCACCACCCCGTCGAACTCGGCCGCCTCGGCGAAAGACTCGGCGACGCCGACGGCGTCTTGGCCGGTCATCGCGTCGACGACAAGGAGGACGTCGTGGGGCTTGGTCTTCTTGCGGATCCGCGCCAGCTCCGCCATCAGGTCCTGGTCGATGTGGAGACGGCCGGCGGTGTCGACGATGAGGACGTCGCGGCGCTCGGTGCGGGCCTGCTGCAGCGCCCACTCGGCGATCTCGACCGGGTCGCGGTCGGTCCCCTGCTGGTAGACGTGGGCGCCGGCTCGCTCGCCGACGGTGACCAGCTGCTCGACGGCGGCCGGGCGGTAGACGTCGCAGGCGGCGAGAGCGACGTCCTTGCCCTGCTTGGCGAAATGGAGGGCCAGCTTGGCGCAGGCGGTGGTCTTGCCGGAGCCCTGCAGGCCGGCCATCAGGATCACGGTGGGGCCGCTGGAGGCCATCGCCAGCTCGCGCCCGCTCCCGCCCATCAAAGTCGCCAGCTCCTCGTTGACGATTTTGACGACGTGCTGGCCGGGATCGAGGCTTTCCATCACCTCGTCGCCCAGGCAGCGCTCCTTCAGCGTCTTCGTGAACGTTTTGACAACCTTGAAGTTGACGTCGGCCTCGAGCAGGGCGAGGCGGATCTCGCGCATCGCCGCGTCGACGTCGGACTCGCTCAGCTTGCCACGCGAGCGGACGTCGGAGAGCGTTGCCTGCAACCGATCTGAGAGCTGGTCAAACACGGTCGCCCAGCTTAGAGGGGGCTGGTGGTAGAGGGGTCCGGTTGTGCCCTGGGCGAATTCAGTCGCGTCCGCTACGCGGACGGCTCCGGATGTTGCTGCTCGCCTATGGCGAGCAGGAATCAGATTGCATATCGCGCGCTTCGCGCACATTCGCCCAGGGCACAACCGGACCCCTCCATCAACACTCCGCTACAGGACGGCCGAGGGTTGGGAAGCAGGAACTACTGCGGCGAACAGCGGGACTCAAGGTGAGTTTGCTTCAGCGCCCAGGGTGAGCTGCTTGGAACCCTTGATGAGCGCTCGTTGGGAGGGTGGGTGGTACCCCTCCCCGGGAATGTCGCGAAGCGGCGACATGCAATCTGTCTATTGCGCGACCTTTAGGTCGCGCTCCAACATCCGGAGCGACGCGCCCATAGGGCGCGGAGCGACAAATTCCCGGGGAGGGGTACCACCCACCCTCCCCCACGACTACTCAGCAAGCAGCGCCTCCGCGTATTCACCCGGATCGAACGGACGCAGGTCCTCCAGCGTCTCTCCCACGCCAATCAGCTTCACCGGGATCCCAAGGTCAGACGCGATCGCCAGGGCAATCCCCCCCTTGGCGGTGCCATCCAGCTTGGTCAGCACCACGCCGTCCACATCCACCGCTTCCGAGAAGACCTTGGCCTGGCGCAGCCCGTTCTGGCCGGTCGTGGCGTCGATCGAGATCAGCGTCTCGTGCGGGGCGTCGGGGATCCGCTTGGCGATCACTCGCCGCACCTTGGCCAGCTCCTCCATCAGATTGTCCTGGGTGTGGAGACGGCCGGCGGTATCGACGATGACGACGTCGGCGCCGCGGGCCTGGGCGGCGGCGATCGCGTCGAAGGCGACCGAGCCCGGGTCGGCGCCTTCCTCTCCCCGCACCAGGTCAACTCCCGCCCGCCGCGCCCACTCGGCCAGCTGCTCGGCCGCGGCGGCGCGGTAGGTGTCGGCGGCGGCGAGGACGACCGAGAGGCCCATCTCCTTGCTGAGATGCCAGGCGATCTTGCCGATCGTCGTCGTCTTGCCGGTGCCGTTGACGCCGACCATCATCAGCACCGCCGGCTCGGCGCTGAGGTCGATCGGAGCGCGGCCGGTGGCGGCGACCTCGGCGAGGATCTCGATCAGGCGGTCGCGGACGGCGACGCCGTCGGCGGGGATCGTCCCCGCCTCGACCTCGTGCTCGAGCCGCTCGACCACCGCGGCGGTGGTCGGGGCGCCGGCGTCGGCGAGGATCAGCGCCTCCTCCAAGCGCTCCCAGGTCTCGTCGTCGATCCGGTCGAAGAGGCTGGCCGAGATCTCCTCGGTCAGCGCCTGGCGGCTTTTCGAGAGGCTCTCGCGCAGGCGCTTGAAGACGCCGCGGCGCTGCTCCTCGGGCTCGGGCTCAGCCGAGACGTTCGCGCTCACGCGCGAACCGAGGTCGATCATCTCCTGCCAGCTGGTTGCCATCGCTGGCCGGAGAGGCTATCTGCGCGGCCTCCTTCAGCTCCGCGACGGAAGCCGCGAGGTGGGCGACCAGCCGCTCGGCGTCGGGGAGCGAGTCGGGATCCGCCAGCAATCCGAAGCCGATCTTGCCGTTGTAGCTGAGGATCGCGATCGCCAGGGCGTGGTTCTTGGCGAGGAAGCCGATCGGGTACACCTCGGTCAGCTCGCGGCCGAGCACGTAGAAGGGCACCTGCGGCCCGGGGAAGTTCGTCACCAGCAGGTTGAAGAGCCGGGTCGAGAAGTTGATCGCCGCGGTCGGCGCCAGCAGGAGCGGCGGCGCGAAGTCCCGGAACCAGTCGTTGAGGCCCCAGATCGCCTCCGCGCCCAACGGCTGCTTGGAGACCTTGAGCGCGTCCATCGCCACGGAGACGGCGTGGAGCCGGTCGACCGGGTCTTCGACCCCGACCGGCAGTGGGCCCCGCATCGCCGTCAGTTTGTTGCCGAGCTCGCCGTGCTCGTTTTCGGTTCGGATCGAGACCGGCACCAGCGCCTTCAGCTCGAGCCCGTCGACGGCGACGTCGTGCTCCAGCAGCCAGCGGCGCAGAGCCCCGGCGACGACGGTCAGGGTGACGTCGTTGACGGTGCCGCCAAGCGCGTTCTTGACGTGCTTGAAGTCGGGAAGGTCGAAGCTCGACCAGCAGAAGCTCCGCCCCGTCCCGATCGCGGTGTTGAACGGCACCTTCGGCGCCGGGCGGGCCAGGTTCCAGGTCACCTCCCAGAGGCCGGTCAGACCGTCGGCGGCGCGGCGGCGGGCGCGAGCCGGCTCGCGCAGCGCTCGCCGCAGCCAGCGGCCGAGCCGCACCACGGTGGCGACGATCCCGGTGCCGGCGTGCCCGACCAGAGCCGCCTTCGACGGGGTCGGGGCCGGGGCCCAGGCGGCTTCCTCGCGAGCCGGCTCCGTTTTCGGCTCGACGTCGAAGAGCAGCATGCCGATGTCGACCGCCGAGATCCCGTCGGCCATCGCGTGGTGGGTCTTGTAGACGATCCCGAAACGGTCGTCCTCGAAGCCCTCGACCAGGATCAGCTCCCAGAGCGGTTTCGAGCGGTCCAGCGGCGGCGCCAGCAGCTCTCCGACCAGGCTCTGGAACTGGGCCTCGGTACCCGGTGAGGGCAGCGTCACCCGCCGCAGATGCCGGTGGATGTCGAACTCCGGGAAGTCGACCCAGAAGGGGGTGCCGAGCCCGAGCGGCGGATAGAGGAGCCGCTGGCGAAGCCGCGGCAGGTGGTGCACCCGGCTGCGGATGTGGACGAGAAAGTCCTCCTCGCTGGGGGCGCTGCCCTCGCACATCAAGAGGGCGCCGATCGCCATGTGGCCGTTCGATTTCTCGTTGGCCAGGAACGACGTGTCGAACGACGTCAGCCTATCCATGTGGCGTTGTGCCATCTACTCCTCCCTCCCGAACGGAGGGTACTGGCTGCGCCTGGGCCCGGGTACGGGAGGAGTGTTGTGCCTAGGCTACGGCGGAGAGGGTGCCACCCTCGCCGTCGTCGTCCAACTCATCGCCCTCGTCCTCGGCGATCTCTCGCGGCAGGCGACGTGAGACGACTTTGGTGACCCCGTCGCCGCCCATGGTCACCCCGTAGAGGACGTCGGCGGCGTCCATCGTCCGTTTCTGGTGGGTGACGATGACGAACTGGGCGCGGTCGGAGAAGCGACGGATCAGCTGCAGGAAGCGGTCGATGTTGGCGTCATCGAGGGCGGCCTCGACCTCGTCGAGGATGTAGAAGGGGCAGGGCCGGGCGAGGAAGACCGCGAAGACGAAGGCCAGCGCCACCAGCGACTTCTCGCCGCCGGAGAGCAGCGAGAGCTTGCGGGTCGACTTGCCGGCCGGGGTGACCTCGATCTCGACCCCGAGCTCCTCGCGCTCCTCTTCCTCCTCCTCGGGCTCCGGCTCGCCGTCGGCGTCGGCGTCGGTCGGAGTCTCCTGCTCACCGCTGGGCCGCTCCTCGTCGCGAACCGGGCGCAGGGCGACCCGGCGCAGAACGCCGCGCCCCCCCGGGAAGAGGTGCTCGACCATCTCCTCGAAGTTCCTGGCGGTGGCGTCGAAGGTCTCCTCGAAGGCGCGCTCGATCTCGGCGTCGATCTCGCGGATCAACGTCTCCAGCTCGCGCATCGCCCGCTCGGTGTCCTCGCGCTGGGCCTGCAGGCTCTCGACGTGCTCGCGGGCCTCGTCGTACTCGCGCTCGGCCAGCGGGTTGACCGGGCCGATTTGGGCGCGGCGGCGCTCGAGACGCTCGAGGCGGCGGTCGATGTCGGCGCGCTCCTCCTCGCTCATCGCCTGCTCGGCCGCGGGAACCTCCTCGCCGAGTTTCTCGGCGATGCCGGCCAGCTCGCGCTCGGCCTCGGCGCGGCGGTCGCCAAGATGGGCGGCCTCAACCTCGGCCTTGGTCAGCTCGTCGGCGACGGCGGACATCTCCGGCTGCAGCTCGAACTCCTGCTGCGAGCAGGCCCGCAGCTCCTCGGCGATCTCGTCGCCGTCGTCCTGGCCGCCGACGACCTTGCCCTCGGTGCGCTCGACGCGGGACCGGATCGCGGCGCCGACGGCCTCGATCGCCGTCAGCGCGGCGCGGCTGTCGTCGAGCAGGGCCTCGCCGTCGGCGACGCGCTTGCGCATCGCCTCACGGTGGCGCTCGCCGAGCAGGCCCTCGGCGCGGCGGGCGTGTCGGGAGGCGCGCTCGGCGCCACTGTGGACGTCACCGAGGGCGGCCTCGCGGGCCGACTCGGCGGCGGCGTCGGAGCGGGCGATGGCAAGCCCCTCGACGGCGGCCTTCAGCCCCGCGTCGATCTCGCCCAGCTCCTCGGTCAGCTTGCTGGCCCGCTCGGCGGGGGCGCTGCCGGGGCCGACGTCGAGGGTGAGCGGGCCGAGTTCGGAACGCAGCGCCTGCAGCCTCGCCTCCAGCTCGGTGACGCGCCCGGAAAGGCTGGCGGCGCGGACCGCGACCCGCTCCTGCTCGCCGCGCAGCTTGGTGACCAGGCCCCAGGCCTGAGTGCGCTCGCGGTCGCGCGCGGCGAAGCGCTCCTCAGCCTCGCGACGGCGTTTGCCGACCGCCGCCAGCCGTTGCTCGATCCCGGCGCGGGTCGCGCGGGCTTTCGCCGCCGCCTTCTCCGCCGCGGCGGCCCGGTCGGCGCCGAAGCGCAGCTCCTCGGAGACCAGCTGGCCGCGCAGCCCCAGCTCCTCACGCTCGATCCGGGCGCCGATCTCGGCCGCCTGCGCCTGGCGCTTCAGCGGCCGCAGGCGGGCGCGGGCCTCGCGCTCGACGTCGAGCGCCCGGTCGAGGTTGTCGCGGGCGGCGCGCAGCTTCAACTCGGCCCGGCGGCGGCGCTTGCGGTGCTTGCCGAGGCCGGCGGCCTCCTCGACCAGGAGGCGGCGCTCGCGCGGCTTGGAGTGGACGATGGTCTCGACCCGCCCCTGGCTGATCACGGAATGCATCTCCCGCCCCAGGTTGGTGTCGGAGAGGACGTCGGTGACGTCGGCCAGCCGGCAGCGGGCGCCGTTGAGGCGATAGACGCCGTCGCCGGAGCGGTCGAGGCGGCGCTGCACGGCGATCTCGGAGAACTCGGTGGCGGCGCGGCCGTCGGAGTTGTCGATCACGACCTCGACCTCGGCGGCGCGGCGCTGGCTGATCCCCTTGCCGCCGGCGGAGATAACGTCCTGCATCGAGGCGCCGCGAATGGCGCCCGGGCTCTGCTCGCCGAGCGCCCAGAGGACGGCGTCGGTGATGTTCGACTTGCCGGAGCCGTTGGGGCCGACGATCACGCTGACGCCGGGCGAGAACTCGAGGCTCACCCGCTCGGGGAACGACTTGAACCCCTTCATCGATATCGATCTCAGGTACATGTTCTCCTCGGCCCTTCGACGCTTAGGCTGGCGGTTGAGTCGGACGCGACGCTCGCCATCCGCCTAGCCCCCAAGCCGCTTCAGGGCCTGCTCGGCGGCGACCTGCTCGGCCGCCTTCTTACTCCGCCCCGCACCCTCTCCTACCCGTTTGGAATCGACGACTGCCTCGACCTCGAAAGTACGCCGGTGCGGTGGGCCTGTGGCGGCGATCACCGCGTAGCTTACGCGCGCCCCGCGGCGGGCGAGCAGCTCCTGCAGGGCGGACTTGAAGTCGATCCTGGTCTCCGAGGCATGCTCGATGCGCGGCTCGAAGGCGGCGGCGACCGCGGCCGCGGTGCGCTCGAAGCCGCAAGCCAAGTAGCAGGCGCCGATCAGCGCCTCGGTGGCCTCGGGCAGGGGACGCTCACCATCGAGCAGGATCTCGGCCGGGATCGCCCCCGCGATCGCCTCCGGCTCGTTGGCGCACAGCATCTCCGGCACGCCCAGTTGGCGTCCGATCTCGGCGCAGGAGACGCCGCTGACCGCCTGGTTGTGGATCTTGGTCAGGCCACCGGCGGGGATCTCGGGGTAGCGCTCGGAGACGTCGGTGGCGACGGCGAGGCCGAGCACGCTGTCGCCGAGGAAGGCGAGGCGCTCGAATGAGTCGACCCGACGCTCGGTCCAGGAAGAATGGGTCAGCGCCTGCTGGCGCAGCTCGCTGGGAAGCTCGTCGATCAGCGCCGAGAGGGCCGCGACCGCTGGCTCGGAGTCCGCCGCCACCAATCAGGCCGGGGCGTGCTCGACCACGAAGCCGACGGCGTCGCCGACGGTCTCGATCCGCGATGCCTGCTGCTCGGAGACCGTGACCCCGTAGCGGTCCTCCAGCTCCATGACCAGCTCGTAGAGGTCGAGCGAGTCGGCGTCGAGGTCCTCCTTGAAGCGGGTCCCCTCGCCGATCTTCTCGATATCCACCTCGAGCTCCTCGGCGAGGTGCTCGCGGACGAGGGTGAGGACTTCGTCGCGCTTCATCCCGCCCTTCCTATCACGCGCTCTGCTCGGCGGCGAGCGCGCCACGGCCGGCGCCACCCTCGCGCAGCAGCGCCGCGGTGCGGCCGACCGCGTCGACGTCGGCGCAGCGCGCCGCCAGCCGCACCGCGTTGGCGATGCCCTCGGCGCCGGAGCTGCCGTGGCCGACGACGGCGATTCCGCGCAGGCCGAGCAGGATCGCGCCGCCGGTGGTGTCGGGGTGCAGCTCGCGGCGCAGTCCGCCGAGCGCCGGCTTCAGCAGCAGGCCGCCTACGGCAGAGATCGGATTGGAGCGGGCGGCGTCGCCGACCGCGGCGGCGACGGTCTTGGCCGTTCCCTCCATCAGCTTCAGCGCGATGTTGCCGGTGAAGCCGTCGCTGACGACGACGTCGACCGTGGCGGCGGGGAGATCGCCCCCCTCGACGTTGCCGGCGAACTCGATCCCGGGCGTGGCGGAGAGCAGGCGGTGAGCCTCGACGATCTCCTCGCGGCCCTTGCCCGACTCCTCGCCGACGCTGAGCAGGCCGACGCTGGGATTCTGGACGTCGAGAACAGCGGAGCTGAAGGCGGCGCCGAGGAAAGCGAACTGGACCAGGTGCTGGGCGCGGACCTCGACGTTGGCGCCGACGTCGAGGAAGAGCACCGGTTTGCCGGGAATCGGGACGCGCACGGCCAGCGCCGGCCGCTGCACGCCTTTGAGGCGCCGCAGCCCGAAGGTCGCCGCCGCCATCGTCGCCCCGGTCGAGCCACAACTGACCATTGCGTCGGCGACGTCGTCGGCGACATCGCGGGCGGCGAGCACGACCGAGGCCTGCGGTTTGGCGCGGACCGCGGGGACCGGGTCCTCGTCGTTGCCGATCCATTCGCCGGTCGGGACCACCTCGACTCCATCGACGCCCTGTCCCAGCTCAGCGACGGGGCCGAAGACCCGTACGCCGATCCCATCGGCGGCGGCGAGCCTCGCTCCCTCGGCGAGCGCGTCGAAGCCCTGCTCCGCCCCGTACCCGTCGAGGGCGACAGTCACGCCGCGCCCAGGCGCCACGACTACTCGGAGTCGGAGGCGGTCGCCGGAGCCTCGGCGACTTTGTGAGTGATGACCTCACGTCCGGCATAAGTACCGCAGGTCGGGCAGACGCGATGCGGCAGCCGGGGGCTGTGGCAGCGCGGGCAGTTGTTCAGGCGTGGCGTCGCGGCCTTGTGGTTGGCACGCCGCTTGTCGCGGCGGGCGCTGGAAGTTCTCTTCTTCGGGACAGCCATCGGTCGCGGGATGGTACCGGCCGTGGAGGCCAGAGGTGGAGAGGGGTCGGGCGCCCCTCCCAAAACGAGCGGCCGGAGGCCGCTCTGGAGTGTTTTGGGAGGGGCGCCCAACCCCTCAGTAAGTCGCTCTCACCACGGCCAGGTCCCCTTGCTTCCAGCTGATTTCACCTTCGCACCAATCGACCAGGTCAGCCAATTGATTTCCCACGAAGACGTCGCCGACAACCAAGGAGCGGGACTGACCCTTCACCTGGCGGCAGAGGTTCCGCTTCTGGTCGTCGCTCAACTGGTTGACCGAGAGCACCGAGATGACCAGGTCCCAGGGGCCGTCGGGGAGCGGATCCTCCATGCGGGCGAGCTGGACGTCGTCGTAACTCTTGCGGGCGCGGAAGACCATGTCGGGGCTGGCGTCGAGGCCGACCACCCAGGCCTCGGGGTAGGCCTCGATCAGGCGGCGGGTGGTCTCCCCCGTGCCCATCCCCAGCTCGAGGACGCGCTCGGGCGGCAGCGGGATCGCCGCCACGGCCTGATCCTGCAGATCGTCGTAGCCGGGGATCTCGGCACGGATCCGCTCCAGGTAAACCTCGGGTGTCCAGTCGAATTGACCCATCTCGTAATCTCGCTAGGAGGGAGTCATCGTAAGGGCCTATCCAGCGGAGGTTCGCCTCATGTCACAAGCGCGCACGACGATCATCGACCTCTCACGCCTCTCCCTGACCCATGGCGAGGGCAAGCGGATCGAGGTGCCGGTCGAGCTCGATCCCTTCGAGCTGGCGGGTCAGACCTACCGGGCGAACCCGATCTCGCCCACGGTCCGACTGGAGATTTCCCGCCCCAGCGGCGGCTTTGCCTTCCGCCTCCAGTTCCCCGTCCACCTCGAAGGGCCCTGCATGCGCTGCCTGGAGGCAGGCTCGCTCGACCTCGAGGTCGAATCCCGCGAGGTCGATCAAGCCCAGACCGACGACGAGGAGCTGCGCAGCCCCTACGTCGAGGACGATGAGCTCGACATCGGCCGCTGGGCCCACGACGCCACCCTCCTGGCCCTCCCCACCCGCTTCCTCTGCCGCTCCGACTGCGCCGGCCTCTGCCCCGTCTGCGGCGTCTCCCTGAACGACGCCGACCCAGCGGACCACGAACACGAGCAGTCCATCGACCCCCGCTGGTCAGCCCTCAAAGACCTAAAGCTCGACTAGCCCCCGGGGGAGAACCGGTGGTCGTGGCGACTTTCTTGCCTCATGAGCAAGAAAGTCGCCAATGCGGACCTCGCGATCGCGCGGGTTGCCCGCCGGCAGCATGGGGTGATCTCGAGCGGGCAGCTTGCGGATGCGGGGTGAGCCACAGCAACGCATCGAGGCGGGCTCAAGCCGGACGGCTCCACCGAGTTCACCAGGGCGTTTACACGGTGGGTACCGGCCACTGTCGTGGGAAAGTCGCTGGATGGCGGCGGTTCTTGCCTGTGGTGCGGAGGCGGCACTCAGCCACCTGAGCGCGGCGTATCTATGGCGTCTGCTGGATCCGCGGCAAGGGCCGATCGACGTGTGCGTTCGGAGCTCCGCGGGCCGTGGCCGTCGCGATGGAATCCGAATCCACCGCTTCGCCTCACTCCAGTCGAGCGAAGTCACCCAACGGCGCGGCATTCCGGTCACGACGCCCGCCCGAACGATCGACGATCTCAGAGGAATAGCCACCGAAGCGCAGCTACGCCGAGCGATACGGCAGGCGGAGATGTTCGGGTTGCGAACCGACCTCGAGGGGACGACGGACCCTACGCGCAGCGAGTTGGAGCATCTTTTCTCAGGCTCTGCGAGCGCTATCGACTGCCGAAGCCCGAGATCAACGTCAGGATCGGCCCTCGCATCGTTGACTTCCTCTGGGACGAGCAGCGCGTCGTCGTCGAGACCGACGGCTACCGCTATCACCGCGGCTCGCAGGCCTTCGAGGACGATCACGAGCGAGACCTGGACCTCCGCAGCCGCGGCTACGACGTGGTCCGTCTGACCTACCGCCAAGTCACCGTCAGGCCCGAGCAAGCCACCGCAGCGGTGGCCCACGCATTGCAGAAACCGAAAGCCCGCCCTCCCCTAGGCAGTTCATCCACCTGAAGCGCATCGGGGCGGGGTCCCGGTACCCCGCTCTCCGCAAGCTAGGGCTGCTCGAGCTCCGCGGCCGGCTCTTCGTCGCGCCCGGCGAGACGATCGCGGCCACGCTGCACGGCGGCGAGGAACTTCTGAAGGTTGACTTCGAGGGTGTTGAGGATCTCGTCGGCGTAGTCCTCGGCGCCGAGGCGGATTTCGCGCTCGCGGGTGCGGGCGTCCTCGACGATCTCGTCGGCGGCCCGCTCGGCCTGCTTGGTGACCTCCTCGTCGGAGATCAGGCGGGCCTGCTGCTCGCGGGCCTCGCGGACGATCCGCTCCGCCTCGCGTTTGGCCTCGGCCAGCATCTCCTGGCGCTCCTTGACGATCCAGCGCGCCTGCTTGATCTCCTCGGGGATCGTCGCGCGCATCTGGTCGAGGAGGTCATAGATCTCCTCGCGGTCCACGCGCACCTGGTCCGTCAAGGGGACGGCGCGCGCGTTGTGGACCACATCGTCCAGCTTGTCTATTAAGACCAGTACGTCCATCAGCAGATCGTAAGCCTACGTGTCAGAGACACATTTGGTGAAGAAGCCGTGATTTCCTCGGCTTTTTGCAAACTCTCGCCCAACAGCCTCTCCGCCGCGAGAAGCCTACCTGCCGCCCAGGCGCTGCGCCATCGCAGCAGCGACCGGAGCGGGGACGAGATC
>DATBDU010000034.1:0-20397 GCA_036269775.1 Solirubrobacterales bacterium | reverse complement strand
GAACTGCCGCCCGACCCCCTCCAGCGTGCACGGCTGCTGCCCGTTCAGCCCATAGCGCAGCTCCAGCACCCGGCGGTCGCGCTCCGGCAGCGAGCCGAGCACCTTGTCGATGTCCTCGCGCCGCAGGTTCAGCGTCGCGAGCGCGTACGGGCTCTCCGCCGTCACGTCCTCGACGAAGTCGCCGAACTGCGAGTCGTCCTCCTCGCCGACCGGGCGCTCCAGCGAGATCGGCAGCTGCGCCATCCGCTGGATCTCGCGCACCTCGACGACCGTCATCCGCAGCTCCGAGGCGATCTCCTGCGGACGCGGCTCGCGGCCGAGCCGCTGCACCAGCTGGCGCTCCGTGTGGATCACCTTGTTCAGCTTCTCCACCATGTGCACCGGGATCCGGATCGTGCGCGCCTTGTCGGCGATCGCCCGCGTCACGGCCTGGCGGATCCACCACGTCGCGTACGTCGAGAACTTGTAGCCGCGGCGATAGTCGAACTTCTCGACCGCGCGGATCAGCCCCAGCGACCCCTCCTGGATCAGGTCCAGGAAGCCCAGGCCGCGCCCGAGGTAGCCCTTCGCAATCGACACCACGAGGCGCAGGTTCGCCTCGACCATCTGACGCTTGGCGAGCATGTCGCCGCGCTCGATCCGCTTCGCCAGTTCGACCTCCTGCGCCGCAGTCAGCAACTCGACCTGTCCGATCGAGCGCAGGTAGAGGCGCAGCGAGTCGAGACTCGGCTCGACCGTCAGGTCGAGCTCTTCTTTCTTCGGCTGCCCATTGGAGTCGCCACCGCGCCGCTCCTTGTAGGCGCTGACGCCGTCCTCAGCGATCACATCGACGCCGTGCTCGACCAGGTGGGCGTGCAGGCCGGAGACTTGCTCCTTGGTGATCTCGACCTCCTCGAGGGTGGTCGAGATCTGCTCGAAGGTGAGATAGCCGCGTTCGCGACCCAGCGCGACGAGTCCGCGCAGCTCCTCGATCTCGACGACCGGGGTCTCCCCCGAGTCCCGATCCATGACGTCCGTCACCGTCTCCAACGGTTCGATGGTCACTCCCTCCGCTGCAACTCTCTCCCCCATTCCCATGGAGCCGGCCCGGATGCTCCGACCGCGTCGAAGTATAGGCGGAAAAATCTCTGCATTGATCGGCGTTGAGTAAGACGCCCGCCGCTGCCGTCGCTTACGCTTCATAAGCCGATGGCCAGCCAGCCGACCTCCATCCCCGCCGCGCCCGACGTCCAGGCCTCGCTGCCAGCGACGCGGGTGAGCCTTTCCCGGGTTGGCGTCACCGGGGTCGAGAAGGTGATCCGGGTCAAGGCCGACGGCACCGAGAACCTCTTCTACGCCGAGTTCGAGTGTTTCGTCGACCTCAACCCCAGGCAGGCGGGCGTCCACATGTCTCGTTTCGAGGAGATCGTCGGCGAGGCAATCGACGAGGTGGTGCTGGGCGAGGCCTTCAAGGCCGAGGTGCTGGCCGCGCACGTCGCCCAGAGGGTGCGCGAGCGCCAGGGCGGACTGCGGGCCGAGGTCTCGGTCACCGCACGCTATCCAGAGACGGTCTCGACGCCTGAGAGCGGCAAGAGCACCCAGGAGATCTACGTCCTCTTCGGCACCGCCGTCGACTCCGAGCGCGGCACCCGGACCCTGACGGGGGTCCAGGCCCAGGGCATGACCGCCTGCCCCTGCGCTCAGGAGATGGTCGCCGGACTCTCCCGCGAACGGCTGGCCGAGCAGGGCTTCAGCGCCGAGGAGATCGAGCGCGTCGTCGACGTGGTCCCGATCGCGACCCACAACCAGCGCGGCATCGGCACCCTCCACGTCGGCTGCCCCGAGGGCGGCCCGGCCTGGATCGACGCGCCACAGCTGCTGGGGATCGTCGAGAGCTCGATGAGCTCGGAGATCTATGAGCTGATGAAGCGCCCCGACGAGCTGTCGGTGGTCGTCAAGGCGCACGAAAACCCGCGCTTCGTCGAGGACTGCGTGCGGGAGATGGTGCGCCAGGTGGTAGAGGGCTACCCCGACCTACCCGACCAGGCCTTCGTGATGGCCCGCCAGGAGAACCTGGAGACGATCCACCGCCACAACGTCGTCGCCGAGCGCTACGGCACCCTGGGCGAGCTGCGCGCCGAGCTGGCCAGCGGCGAGCGCCAGGCGCGCCACCTCACCAAACGGGAGTGGCTGGAGGAGTCGGCCAGCTAGAAGAGCGTCGGTAGGAGGGAAGTCGATACCCCTCTGAAAACACTCAAAAGCGAGCCGCAGGCGAGCGGGTTTTCAGAGGGGTATCGACTTCCCTCCCCGTGCCCGCTCTTTCTGCTGCTCCTCGATCCGCCGCCGCAGGCCGAAGAAGTAGTCGGCGCCGCTGACGACGGTGACGATCAGGGCCGCGTAGACGAGCAGGTCGACGCCGAGCGGCGCCGGATCGGCGACGATCAGGGCGATCACGGCGGCGATCTGCAGCACCGTCTTCAGCTTGCCGAGCCAGCTGGCGGCGATCACCAGGCCGCGCTCAGCGGCGATCGTGCGGAGGATGGTGATGGCGATCTCACGGGCGATGATCACCATCGCCACCCAGGCTTCGAGCCGGTCCAGCGAAACCAGCGAAACCAGGGCGCCGATGATCAGCAGCTTGTCGGCGAGCGGGTCCATCAACTTGCCGAAGGTGGTAATCGCGTCGCGGGAGCGGGCGAAGTAGCCGTCGAGGCCGTCGGTCAGCGCCGCCAGGGCGAAAACAGCGGCGGCCAGCGCGTCCCCATTCGGCGTCTCCCCCAGTAATGCGACCACGACCACCGGCACCGCCAGGATGCGCAGCAGCGTCAGCGCATTCGGCAGGTTCAGCGGGAACATCGCCCTACTTTGCCCGTTCGGCGTCCCGTTTGGCGAAGAACTCCTCGCCCTCGATGCTGATGTGGGGGACGATCCGGTCCAACCAGTGCGGCAGCCACCAGGCACGCTTGCCGAGCAGGACCATCACCGCGGGGACGAGCAGGCAGCGGACCAGGGTCGAGTCGATCGCGATCGCCACCGCCAGGCCGACCCCGAACTCCTTCACGACCGGGTCGCCGTTGAGGACGAAGCTGGTGAAGACGCAGACCATGATCGCCGCCGCCGAGGTGATCACCCGGCCGGTGTTGGCCAGCCCTTCGACCACGGCGCGGCGCTCGTCGCCGTACTTGGTGAAGTGCTCGCGCATCTGCGTCAGCAGGAAGACCTCGTAGTCCATCGAGAGCCCGAAGAGAATCGCGAACATCAGCAGCGGCACGAAGCTGACGATCGGGATCGAGTGGTCGAGCCCGATCAGCGAGGAGCCCCAGCCGAGCTGGAAGACGGCGGTCACCACCCCGTAGGCCGCCGCGACCGAGATCAGGTTCATCGCGGCCGCCTTGATCGGCACCAGCAGCGAGCGGAAGGCAATCAGCAGGACGAAGAAGCTGAGCGCGACGACGATCGCGATCATCAGCGGCAGCTTGTCGGCGATCTGGCTGGCGAGGTCGATGTAGCCGGCGGTCTGACCGCCGACGTAGGAGCGGGCGCCAGTCCCCTTCAGCGCCGCCGGGATGACCGTATCCCTCAGGTCTTCGACCAGTTCGACCGTCTCGTCGGCCCACGGCTCCGATTTCGAGATCACCGTGAAGACGCCCACCGTGCCCTTCGGGTCGAGCGTCGGTTCGGTCACCGCGGCGACGTCGGCGGCGCTTCCGATCGCCTTCCGCAGGCTCGGCACGACCTGTTTCGCTTCCGCCGCCGATTTGAATTCCGAGGCGACCAGCAGCGGCCCGTTGACGCCGGGCCCGAAGCCGTTGGTGAGGCTGTCGTAGGCCTGGCGCGAGGTGGTTTCCTTGGGCAGGGCGCTGATGTCGTTCTGCCCCAGCTCGAGCTGGAAGATCGGCAGCGCCAGCACCACCAGGACGACCAGAGCGGCGATCGCCGAGCGCCAGGGCCGCGAGGCGACCCGTTCCGCCCAGCGCCGCCAGCCGTGCGGCTCGGAGTCCTCCGGGTTGCCCTTGCCGCGGCGGATGCTGAGCGAGTTGAGCCGTGGCCCCAGGGCACCGAGCATCGCCGGCAACAGCGTCGCCGCGGCGCCGACGGCGACGACGACGGCGATCGCGGCGGTGAAGCCGAGCGTGCTGACCAGCGGTATCCCGGCGAAGGCCAGGGAGCAGAGGGCGATGACGACGGTGAAGCCGGCGAAGACGACGGCGCCGCCGGCGGTCGCGGTGGCGCGGGCGATCGACTCCTGCAGGTCCATCCCTTCGGCGAGCTGGAGTTTGTGCCGGGTGACGATGAACAGCGCGTAGTCGATCCCCACACCGAGCCCGATCATCGTCGCCAGGGTCGAGGCCACCCCCGGCACCTGCAGGACGTGCTCGAGCAGGCGGATGATCGAGAGCGCGCAGGCCAGGCCGATCAGCGCCGAGACGATCGGCAGCATCATCGCCGTCGCGGTGCCGAAGGCGAAGAGCAGGATGATCACCGCGGCGGCCAGGCCGATCGCCTCGCTGACCTCGGTCGAGGGCTTGGAGAGCTGCTGGCCGACGTAGCTGCCGACGGCGGTGTGGATGCCGGCGGCGCGGGCCGGCTGCGCCGTGTCGAGGATCCGCTGCGCCTCTTCTTCGTCGATTTCGCCGGGCCCGATGCCGAGGACGACCGGGATATAGCCGATCCGCTGGTCCTTGCTGAGGAAGTTCGCTCCCGCCGGGGTCACCGGGCTGACCGCCGAGTTGACGTCGTTCAGAGCTTCCAGTCGCTTGACGGTTTCGGCGATGGCGGCGCTGTACTTGGCCTCGGTCAGCTTGCCGCCCTGCGGCGCCTCCATCACCAGCGGATTGCTGCCGTAGGCCTGTTCGGGCAGGTTGTCTTCCAGCAGTTCCGTCGCGATCGTCGAGTCGGTGCCCGGCAGCGTCAGGTTTTCGCTGGTCTTGCTGCCGCCCGCCTGGCCGATCAGAACGAGGGCGATCGCCAGGACCAGCCAGACGCCGATGACGGGATAGTGGTGACGCGAGCAGAACCGGCCAATCGCGTAAAGGGGGCCGGTCATTCGGGCATCTTCGCCGAAGGGGCGGCCGCCGTGCCGTCCTCGAACGCCTCTGGGATGGATTCGGCAAGGTCCGCCCCGAGCGCCCGCCGCAGCACGACCAGGTGCTGGGCCTGGTTGGTGGCGATCGAACCGAGCAGCGAGCGCGGCCAAGGGGCGGTGAGGTGGGAGATCGCCCGTAGGTCGTAGGCGACGGAGGCGCTTTCGACTTCGTAGAGGAAACCGAGCGCGTCGGCCTGGGTCTTCAGCCCTTCGCTTTCGATCTCTTCCTCTTCGGGCTCGGCTTTTTCGCCGAGGCCGCGCAGCGCTTTGACGATCGCGTCGACGTGCTCCTGTTCGGAGGCGCGGAACTCGCGGGCGCTGGCCAGGGCGGCGCCGTGGAGCAGCGGCATCGTGCGCTCATAAGCCCGCACAGCCGCCAGCTCGCGGGCGAGGAGGTTGTTAAGAATTTCGGCGTCGGCGACTTTGTCGGGGACGGCCGTCGTCGTGTCACCCCCGCTGTCGCCGCAAGCCGCCAGTGCCAAAGCGAGCATCAGAGCGACAACGACCGCCGCCGCCCACCGACGGGCCGATAAGTTGCCTCCAGCGCGACATAGCGGCCCGTCGGCAGCGGGAATTGCCTCGCAAGTGATTGGGTTCGGTGCCATGGAGAGGCGGTCAAGCCTATGAGCAAAGGCAGTGCCGGCGCGCTCGCCGCGCTGGCGAACGAGGTCCACGCCTGCCGCCGCTGCCCGCGATTGGTCGAGTGGCGCGAGGCCAGCGCGGCCGACCCGCCGAAGCGCTACCGGGGCCAGGACTACTGGGCGAAACCGCTGGACGGCTTCGGCGACCCGGAGGCGCGGGTCGTGATCGTCGGCTTGGCGCCGGCTGCTCACGGCGCTAACCGCACCGGGCGCATGTTCACCGGCGACCGCTCCGGCGAGTGGCTATACGCCGCCCTGCACCGCGCCGGCTTCGCCAATCAGGCGGAGGCCGAGCGCCGCGGCGACGGGCTGCGCCTGCGCGACGCCTACATCACCGCCGTCAACCGCTGTCCCCCACCGGCGAACAAGCCCACGATCGAGGAGCGGGACAACTGCCTCCCCTACCTGGAGCGCGAGCTGGAGCTGCTCGAGCACTGTCGCGTCATCGTCGCCCTCGGCTCCTTCGGCTGGGACGGATTCCTCCGCGCCGCCCGCGCACTCGGCGTCGAGGTGCCGCGCCCCAGGCCCCGCTTCGGCCACGGCGCCGAAGCAGACCTCGGCCGCTGGCGGCTGCTCGGCTGCTTCCACCCCAGCCAGCAGAACACCTTCACCGGCAAGCTGACCGTGCCGATGACCGACGCCGTTTTCGCGCGGGCCAGGAAGCTGATGAGCTAGTCCTTCTTCGGGGTAGCGCGCTTCTCCTCAGTCGTGGGAGTCTCGTAGCCAGCCAGCGAGACGCTGACGGGAATGCCCGCCGCGTCGGCCTTTGCCAGGCGCTCGGCACTGGCGGCCTGGATCCCGAAGACCCGCTCCAGCGTCTCCCCGAGGCTCTTCGTCAGTTCTCCCCAACCCTGCTCGTCAACGATCATCGGGGTCCAGCTCAGATGACGGTCCTCGCGCTCGTCAAAGGTCCCGGTGGTCAAGGCCGCCGAGGCATCCTCTAGGACTGTCTGCAGCAGACTCCCGCTCAGCCCGGGGCGCACCGAGGCCGGCACCGCCATCCAGTCGGAGACATCGAGAAAGGCTCGCGCGGTGGCACGGTAGTAATGCTCCATCGCGCCGCGCCTCGGCGCCGTGTCGACGAGCTCGATGCATTCGCACTCCCTCAGCACTTTGATGTGGTAGCTGACGTGGCCGACGGTCTGGCCCAGCTCTTTCGAGATTTCGTTAGGGCTGGCAATCCGTTCATTGAGGATCGTCAGCGCCTGGACGCGCACCGGGTGGCCGAGCGCCTTCACCACGCGTGCGTCGACGATTCCGTGCTTACCGCCTCGTTCAGCGGCGGGCTTCTTGCTGTCGCTTTGGGGGGCCATCGGCTTCTCCATTCATTTCTGTCGCGAGCTGATCACTCCATGCTATTGCCTCTATAGGTCATTTGCTGAGCAGTTGCAGGCCTTTTATAGAAATTCGCTCCACCATCGGAACTGTTTTCAGCGGTGTGCTGGTCTTCACCAGTACAGGCTGAGACACCATCTTTTGGCGGTTTCAGGGGGAATCCATGGAGAGGAAGGGCACCATGAAGATCGACAAGATCTTTCAAGTAGCTCCGATCTCGACGATCCACAAGTCGGGCTGAGCGGATGCGTCGACCGCGGATCAAGCGCACGACGGAGCCGATCGGTTCACCCGATGGCGACATCTACCTGATGCGGCCGAGCGCCGACAGCGACATCCGCATTGAGAAGCCAGACGATGAAGAACGGCAGCTGCTCGAGTCGCTCGACGGCGAGCACACGCTCGAGCAGCTGTGCGAGAAGTTCGGCGAGGAGGCCGTCGGCGATCTGATCTCCCAGCTCGAGGAGCTGGAGATCGTCGAGGACGCGGCGGACGACGATCAGCTGCCAGCGGGGGAGCTGGCGCGCTTCGACCGCCAACTCCGCTATTTCAGCGACATCGGCGGCCGGGCGCTGACCCCGTCGGAGTGCCAGCGGCGGCTGCGCGAGGCAAAGGTGGCCGTGCTGGGAGTGGGCGGCCTCGGCGGCTGGGCGGCTTGGTCGCTGGCCTGCTGCGGCGTCGGCGAGATGTGGCTGGTCGACGGCGACCGGGTCGAGGCCAGCAACCTCAACCGCCAGATCCTCTACACCGAGGCCGACATCGGCCTGCTCAAGGTGGAGGCGGCGACGGCACGGCTGCGCGCCTTCAACTCGGGTATGCGGGTGACCTCGACGGCACGGCGGCTGGAGAGCCAAGCGGAGATCGCCGAGTTCATCGCGGGCTCCGACATCGTCATCGACGCCGCCGACTGGCCGGCGCACGACATCGAGCGCTGGTGCAACTCGGCCTGCTTCGAGGCCGGCATCCCCTACATAACGATGAGCCACTTCCCGCCGATCGCGCGGGTCGGGCCCCTCTACGTGCCGGGGACGACCGGCTGCTTCGCCTGCCAGGAGACCGCCTACCGGCGTGAGTACCCGCTCTTCGACGTGGCGGTGGAGCAGCGCCGTGCCAAAGCCTCTCCGGCGGCGACGCTGGGGCCGGCCTGCGGGCTGATCGGCGGCCAGGTCGGACTGGACATCATGCACCTGCTGACCGGGCTGGCCGAGCCCTCGACGCTCGGCGTCTCCCACATCTACGACCTGCGGACGATGGAAGTCGAGCGCGAGCCGGTCGTGCCGGAGCCGGGCTGCCCCGTCTGCGGGCACCTGCAGCCGGCCGAGCAACCGGTCGAGGAGACCGCCGAGGGGTAGGTTTGCGGCGTGCCGCCGAGGCTCGCCGCCCCACTCGTCGTCGTCGCGCTCGCCGCCGTGCTGGCGGCGGGCTGCGGCGGGTCCTCGCCGGAGACGACGGGCACCTCGTCGGCGCCGATCGGCGCCACGGCGCGGAGCTGCCCGATCCAGGCGACGGAGGCCGATGCCCTGCGTGCCACCGGCGTCTCCTGCGATCAGGCGCGCCAGGTGATGTACGGCTGGCGGCAGAAGGGCTCCTGCTCCTCTCCGCCCGGCGCCTCGCGCGTCTCCTGCACGACGCGCTCCTACCGCTGCCTGGGAGCACGCACCGACCGCGGCACCGCGGTCAGCTGCTCGCGTCCCGGCCGCTCGATCGCCTTCGTCGCCAAACGCCGCTAGGAATCGACGGCGGGCGCCGCGAAGCGGGCGGCGGGGTCGAAGAAGAGCGCCAGCCACATGTACGGAGCGATGCTGGGGGCGACGATCGCGACCGGGATGGAGGCCAGGAAGATCGCCGCGATGTAGATCGAGCGGTAGCGCTGTTCGACGTGGGTCGCGGGCTCGATCGAGGTCAGCCCGGCGCGGCGCGCGTCGGCCGCCATCCACATGCCGATCAGGACGACGCCGGTGAGGTTGGCCGCGTAGAGGATCACGGCCGCGGTCTGGCCGCCATGCTCGCCGAGCACCTCGCTGCTGAAAGGGATCAGCACGATCCAGGCGAGGTAGAAGATGTTGAGCGAGATCAGCCTGCCGTCGAAGGCGGTGACCGTGCTGAAGAAGCGATGGTGGACGAGCCAGAAGCGGCCGATCACGGCGAAGCTGAGCGCATAGGCGAGCAGGTTTTCCCGCTGATCCCAGAGCGCGTCCGCCAGTTCGCCGCTGCTGACATCCCTGCCGACGCCGAGGTTGAGGACCAGCAGCGTGATCGCGATCGAGAAGACGCCGTCGCTGAAGGCGACGATCCGCGAGAACTCGATCTCGTTCCCCTCCCGCCGCTTCGAGTTCCTCTCCTTGGCCACGCGGGGATCATCGTTCCCAGCCGCGACGGAACCGCGGACCGATCCCTCCTAGAATGGGCCGCGCCCGCCGGCGTAGCTCAGTTGGTAGAGCACTTCATTCGTAATGAAGGGGTCCCCGGTTCAAGTCCGGGCGTCGGCTCTAAAGCCCGGTATAGCCGCCAACTCACGGACGGCCATCGCGGGTCGGAAGGCGAACATCGAAGAAGTTGCCATCCCTCAGGGTGATGACGACGACCGCGAATACCAAGCGCGGCCATCGCAGGCAATCGGCTGGACGGCAATGACTCGGACGCGGCGTCCACTGCGCTCATTCACTCCGTAGGCCGCCCGCTGTCAGGCAGGGCGCCGCGGATCATCGACCAGGCTCCGCCGGACAGCAGCCATTCATGGGCGGTGGTGGAGGTATGCACCCGGGAATTCCATAGTCAAGGCGGGCGAGCTTCTCTACCCATTTTGGTCTTCGCTGAGCATCTCTTGCATTTCAGCTGGCGCCAGCATCTCTCAAGCCCTGCAGAAAGGGCACGGGGCTGTGCGGCACAACCTCATCCCCCAGGCCAGTCCTTCTTGGGGCATTCCCCATAAAGAAACGGGATGCTGTTGTGGAGACGAGTCGTAGTAAACGTTCGGTCACCGCCGAACGTCTTCCCGGATCTATTCTTCGCGACAATTCGGAAGTGATAAGTGGTCTTGGGCTGCAAGCAATCGAGCCCCTCTTCTACTTCCCGAGGCTGATGCCCAAAGAACTCCTCTTCGAAAGAGCCCTCGGGGGCCATGCTTCCGTACGACTTCGTCAGACCATACTGAAACCAGAATATAGTCCTCTCGCCTCGCGGATTGATGAAGCCGGCAATCACCGCTTCAGACCCTTCAACGCCATACGCGTTGGTCGTCCACGCCTTAGGAGCTGGCGCTGTCCTCGCTTTCTCTGAGCTGGCTTGGGTGTACGGCGTACCGGCAAAAGTAGGCATGGCAGCCATAAGGAGCGCTACCGATAACAGTGTTGGCCGCGGGTGCATTAAATCGGCCTGACAGATGTTTGACCCATGCGCATAGCTACTTCCTGACACCCAGCTGCTCGGAAGGCTCGGTCGCCACCGGCCTCGCAATAAAGTAGGGGTAGGTACCCGCGAATTCGGATTGATTCTGGAATGCAAACCAAGCTTTGCGGAACTGACCGTTCTCGCCATGGCCGACCTCTTCGCGCAAGCCGAACCCCCTTCACCCGTTCCGGAACGCATCTTGATCATATGAAAGTCGAATTCAATAGATCTCGTTGGATTCGCCGGAGAGGGCGCCACGAGAGATGGCACTAGCTGAAGGGAAGGAAGGCAAGGGCAAACAAGTTGGCCTAAGCGCGAGATCAAACATCATTCATGGGCCATCGCAGGTTGGAAGGCGCAGCTCGAAGAAACTGCCGGTTCCACGGAAGTTGGCGATGACCCTTGAGTACCAAATGCGACCATCGTCGCATACGATCGGTCATAGGCAATTATTCTGACGCCTTCTCCAGTTAACACATCGTGCCCAAAGGCTCCTCTCGTTGGGTTAGCACCCCAATGTCCCCACTTCATGTCCTGAACCGGGACTGCGACAAACTGCTTTCTGCGACCCCGGTATCCCTTGATATTGCACTGGTCGGGATGAGCGACGCCGATAAAACGATCAATCTTCTTATGGAAGCAAGCGATTACAGCCGAAGACTCCGCGGCTAGGGCGTCCGCTGGAAACGATAGAGCACCCGACAGCAATGCCGAGATTAACGCGACAACCGAAACATGGGTTGCCACGGTCTGGGCAATTTCAATTCTATCTCTGATGATGAATCTCACCTCTCATTAACGCTTACCCATTTTACTCTTGAGACTGGTGACCACCACAGCACCAAGGCTGTCGTCAGACAGACACTCCAAGAATATTCTACGAACAGTCTTTTCCTTCCGCCAGACACTGATATGCGGTCCACGCGGGTCGTCTCGTCTTGGTCAGGTCCGGGCCGCCCGCTTCACCTGGGCGGATTCGCGGGCCTTACGCTCCGCCATTGTGACCGCGCCCTTGGAGGTGAGGACGTAGCGGCCTCCCTCCTGTTCTTCCATCAGGCCGGCGCGGGCGAGGCCGTCGAGAGCAGCGGTCAGGTCGTCAGCGTCGAGGGGAGTAGGCGCACCATCTTATCGGGCACAACGATCGACTCGGAATGCGCAGTCTCGACTGCTTCCAATTGGATCTGCGTTAGTTCCATCGGAGACGACGTTACTGTCGGAGACGACGTTACTGTCGGAGGCGGCGGGGATCGGGTGGCCTGCCCACGTCACTCCTAGCGCCCGGCTTGCCTCAATGAGCCCGAGGATCGGCGGTTCTCCCTACTGTTATTTATTTGCGCCGATCCCGGTTGGCTTGGATTGCACGGACGCCAAGTCGGCTCAGCGCAGGCGATTCGACAGTGATGGGGCTAAGGGCGCAGGGCACGAGGAGTGGTCGATGACGGCGTCGGAGATCCTCCGACGCCAAGCGACGCCGTTGGGCCAGACACAACCGCATCCCGTTCTGGGCAGCCAGCAGAAAAGGCAAATACAGACGACGTTCCCGACGGTTTCGGAAATGACTCGAGCTCGCTCTCGAAGCCGGGCCCGGCAAGGGACACCTGCCTATCGAGGATCGTCGCCGACAGCGACCCCGACCAGGTCGTCGTCCCGTCGGCTTCTCTGGCCAGAGTCCCGGTCCCACGGAAGGGAGGCGGTGGGCTGACCGTGGCGGTGTTCAGCGCTTCGTCGAAGGAGAACGTCTCGGGAGCGGCCGGGACGTTGATGTCTTGCTGGATCTGAACCCTGCCTTCCAGGATGCGCGCAGTTGCCGAATATGAAATCGAGCGTTGCGTCAGACCGCCAGCCCGAGGTCGTTCGCTTTGCACGTTGACGCTCCGCCCATCGCAGGAGGCCGCCCAGAGCAGAACGCCGTTACCGCCTCGAGACACAGGGGGCGTGACTTCATCGGGGAGGTGGCATACCCAGCGCGGCGTATGCGAGAACGTGCCCTTCTTCGTGAAGGACCGATCGTGGATCGATCGGAAGCCGTAGCGACCGCGGAGCTGGACCGTGCCGGTGAACACGCCTTCCCAGGTGGTCTGCGGGCCGCCGCGACAGAAGGGGCCGGGTTTCTGCTCGGTGGGATGCCCGGTCGGCTCGAAGTCCAAGTCGATCAGCCCGAGACGACCGAAGCGGGCGAGCACTCCGGTGCGATCGGTGCGCGCGGCCACGGAGTAGCTGGTCGTCGTTCTTCCGGAGGTAGACGTCACGAAGGCGTTATGGCTGGAGGAAAAGAGCTCCGCATCGGAGCCAAAAAGCCCTGAGCGGGGCCCCAATGCAACGCCGGCGTCGTAGCTCAGGGGCAGTACCCGAACGTGGGAGGCGAGCGCGGAAGCGGGGACGAGGAGCGCGGCTACGGCGAAGGTCAAGACGAGAAGCGGCTGGCTGGTGCCAAGACGCCGACCTAACCGCGGCCGCGATGCGCAGCTCTTCGGAGACGTCATGGCGGCACCCTACCCTGCTGCGGCTCCCAGATACATCTCCGCGAAGCGTAGCCCGAAATATGTCCCCAACTCCGCAATTCTGCACCGAACTCAGCGGAACTCCCTGGACAGAATCGCGCCTGAATAGCCCAGATTCGGCTCTAGAATCACGTTCGTAATGAAGGGGTCCCCGGTTCAAGTCCGGGCGTCGGCTCTGGAAACGCGAGATAGGTAGGACCAGTAGCAGAAATAGGTATTCTGAAATTGTAATTACCTATTTCGTGCACTGATGCAAACCTTCCGCGACTTAGACAAGCACCTTGGCATGGTCCCGTCCCGATCTGCCGCCGCGCTGGCCGAGGCCAGTGCTGGCCGAGGCCGGGAGGAGGCCTTCCGCAGGCAGAATCCACAGGTGCTTGCAGGCTTGATGGAGGTTGCGCTCATTCAGAGCAGCGCCTCATCAAACGCAATCGAGCAGATCACCGCGGCCCCAGGCAGGGTCACCGAACTGGTTCAAGACAAGACGACTCCGAAAGATCGCTCGGAGGAGGAGATAGCCGGGTACCGCAAAGTTCTGGACACGATTCATTCGAGTGCCGAGGACATCCCCTTCAGGACCAACCTCGTGCTGCAGCTTCATCGAGACATCTTCGCCTTCAGCGCAATTCCAGGGGGTCGCTTCAAGAGCACTCAGAATGAGGTCGCCCGGTTCAACCGAAGCGGCAAGAAGATCGCGGTGATCTTCGAGGGCGTTAGCCCGTTCGAAACGCCCGCAGCAATGGATGAGCTCCATGAGCGTCACGCCGAGGCTCTCAAGAGCGGCGCCCATGCACCGCTGCTTCTCGCTGGCGCATACGTCTTCGACTTTTTGATGATCCATCCGTTCAATGACGGAAACGGTCGCATGTCGCGACTGCTGACGCTGCTGCTCCTTTACCACTGTGGCCATGATGTCGGCCGCTTTATCAGCCTCGAGAAGCTGGTGGAGGAAAGTAAGGAGACGTACTACGAAAGCCTGGAGAAGTCGACTCGGAGATGGGACCGAGGCGAGCACGACATCTGGCCCTGGCTCAACTACTTCCTCGGCGTTATCAACGCGGCTTACGCCGAATTCGAAGCCAGGGCGGGAGACACGATGAGTGGCCGCGGATCGAAGGCTCTCCGGATCAAGCTGTATGTGCGCTCGAGCGCTTCGGACGTCTTCACCTTCGACGAAGTGCAACAGGCGTTGCCCGATATCAGTGCAGACCACATTCGGTCAGAGCTACGGAAGCTCCGCGACGCGGGTGTCGTCGAGTCGCCTGGCCGTGGCCGCAAGGAGTGGCGCCGACTCACTGCTGTGTTCTGAGGCCCGAAGGATGAATCTACAGGCGCCGAGCGAAGCCGATATAGCCGGCGCCCCGGTCGAGCAGCCGGTCCCAGCAACGACCGGCGAAGTCGGCCAGCGCATCTATCTTCGACCGCGCGGGGGGAGCCCAGAGGAGCAATGCCGCGGCTGCGCCCAGCGCAGCTCCGGCAAGAACATCGCTCGGGTAATGGACGCCGAGTGCCACCCGGCCGACCGAGAGCACGGCGGCGGCCACGAGGGCGAAGATGCCCCAGCCCCGCTTTCGCAGGACGATCGCGGTGGCGATCGCGAAGGCGGCGGTTGCGTGATCGCTTGGGAAGCCAGCGTCGGCCGCGTGAGCGGAGAAGAGGTGGACTCCGTGGGGATCGACGACGAATGGGCGCGGCCGATCGACGATTTCGGAGATCAGCTTGGCCATTAGCAGCGCAAACCCAGCGCTCAGAACCGCGGCCACGGCGGCGCGGCGCCAGGCCGTATAGCGCGGGGCGCGCGCGGCAAGGAAGACGACCGCGAGGGTGGCGATGAACAGCGCCTCGGAGGCGTTGATGTAGAAGAGCAACGGATCCTCGATCGCGTCGTGGCGGAAGAGGTAGTCGTTCATCGTGTGCAGCAAGCTCCAGTCCACGCGGCTAAGGCTTGCACAAGCCGGCGCCGGCTACCGCCTCGATCGCCTCGGCGTAGACACCGTGCAGAGTGCTGGATGGAGGTGGGGCGGCGATCCCGTAGGCCTCCTCCATCGCCCGCGCAAGCGTTGTCTTGAAGGTGCGGCCGTGCCAGGCATGGGCCTCGGCGGCGCGGCCGACGTGGAGGTGGGTCAGCTCGTGGAGCAGGGTCTCGAGGACGTCGCCGGGGCGGACGCCGGGGTAAGCGGTTACGGAGAGGCGAAACTCGCTGGGAACCGCGAAGCCGAGGCGGTTCGGGCGCTTGCTGGCGCGGCGCACCTTGAGTTCGGGCTTGCGGACGGCGAGCGGGCCATCCGCGAAGGCCGCCAGCGCCCGCAGCCTCTCGATCTCCCGGTCCAGCGCGACCCCGGCGACGACGTAGTAGGACCGCGTCCGGGCGCGCGGCGGAGCGGCAGGGGAACGAACTCGCTTGCGTCGACGAAAAGGATTGGGGGCCATCGAAGGCACCAGTCTTCTAGAGCTGGCAGTTGGGGCACCAGTAGGTGGTGCGGTTGGCGTCGCCCTGGCCGCGAGAGGCGATCCGGCCGCCGCAGGCTGGGCAGGGGCGGCGGCCGCGGTAGACGGAATAGCTGTGGCGGCCGCTGGCGACCGCCTGCCGCATCTGCGAACGGGCGGCTGTGAGGACGGCCCGGAGCAGGTCGTCCTCGAGGTCGGCGATCGGTCGCCAGGGATCGACGCGGGCGGCGAAGCAGGCCTCGCTCTTGAAGATGTTGCCGATGCCCGCGACGACGGTCTGGTCGAGGAGGGCGTCGCCGAGGCTACGCCCGGGATCGGCGCGGAGCCCGCCGAGGATGGCGTCGAGGTCGAGCTCCGGGGCGAGAACGTCGGGGCCGAGGCGGGCCAGCTGCGGGTCGCGGGCGAGGCGCCCGGCCGGAATCAGCCGCAGGGTCGGGCCGCCGAACTGGACCGCCTCCTGGCTCTCCCCCGCCAGCACCGCCCAGGCGGAACGGCGCGGCTTGCGCCAGGACCCGCCCCGGGGGTAGACGTGCCAGGAGCCGTTCATCCCCAGATGGCTGTGCAGGACGAGGTCGCCGAAGCGCAGCAGCAGGTTCTTGCCATGGGCCTCAACCCCCTCGAGGCGCCTGCCGTCGAGGCGCTCGATCCCGGCGGCGCGGCCGCGCGGGTTGGGGGTGGAGACGACGATCGCCTCCCCGGTCAGGGCGGCGTCGATGCGCCGGGCGGCGCGCAGGATCGTGTCTCCCTCTGCCATCGGCCAATGATGACCGCCGGCCGGCGGCTACCGCCCGCCATCTCGACGACCGGCTATCGGGCGAGGGCCGGAACCAGGCGCGTCCGCAGCACGAACATCGTCGCCTGCACCGCAAGCGCCGCCACCGACGCGGCCGAGAACGCCGCGGCGACGCTCATCGAGGGCAGGACGATCGCGAGCAGGAAGCAGAAGCTGGCGAACCCGTAGAAGCCGACCAGGAAGTTCCGCAGCAGGATCCTGACCTGGGCGGGGCCGCCGTGCGCGTGGGTGAACACGGCCAGCACGCTGGTGACGATCGGGAACGGCGCCAGGAGCCCGCTGAGGTTCGGCCCCAGTGCCCCGGAGACGGCGGTGAGCGCCAGGACGAGGACGAGCGCGGCGAGCGCCCGCGCCGGCAGGTCCCACCAGGGCGGGGCCGCCAGGGGCGCGAGTGTCCATGGCGGCGCCGAGAGCAGCGCCAGGCCGGCCGCGAAGCAGGCGCCGACCAGCAGCAGGGAGACGGCCGGCGGCGGCTGGACGAAGCTGAGCAGCGCGACGGCGAACAGGAAGGCCGCCCAGCCGGAGAAGACGCTCCGCAGAGGTCCCGCCGCTCCGGCGAGGCGACCGTAGACGACGACGAACGTGGTCAGCGCGGCGAGGCCCAGCAGGGTGCCGGCGGCCGCGTCCGCTCCGAAAGCGCGGCCGTGAAGCATGGTCAGGACGAGCAGGATCGGGCCGGCGACGACGGGCAGGCCGCCGAGGACTCCGGCGGCGGCGACGCCCCAGCGCCTGCCGGCGAGGGAGACGGCGAGGACGCAGAGTGGAGCGAGGAGGATCTTGGTCGCCAGGAGCGCCACGGAGCACACGCTCTCAAATCTTGATCCGGGTCGGATTTAGATGTCGAGCCCGGGGATCGGGTCGATCGGCAGCTCGCCATGAAGTGTCTCGAGCTCTTCAAGATCGTTGCGATCCCGCGGTCGGTCGGCGAGACGCTTGAAGCCGACGATGCTGCGCAAGCTCGCCACTGGCGCCGACCGACCGCCGATGTCAACCGCAACCGCCTCGGTGGCGACAGTGTCGTAGTCGAGCGGCGCCAGGCCGCCGCGCACAATGTCGACGATCCCATTCCGGCTGTTGACGCGCAGGTGTTGCGTACCGGCAACATCCTCGCCCGTCAAAACCTTGTCGTCATACAAGCGAGTGGCTTCAGTGCGTTCCAGAAAACGCAGGATCGCCTCATCGGCCTCCGGATCATCTGGAACCAGCAGGTCAGAGTCCTTCGTCGCCCGCACATAGCCATTGGCGATCACGCTGAAACCGCCGATCACCACGTATCTGAGCCCTACAGCGTCGGCGTCGGCTACGACGCCATCGATGTCAGGACCAGAAAGCTCGTCTTGGGACATGACCGGCCCGCACGGATGCTGACAGCAGCGCGACAGCCTGCTGGGAGAGCTTCTGCCCCTTGGCAACGCGTTGGGCTGGCGTCAGGGCCCTGGCTTCACTGCGATGGTGCTCCGCCTCTTCGCGGTTGATCACCGCCCACTCAGCCTCGTTGCCCACCGCTAGCAGGGGTTTCTTTCGCATGGCCATGAGTCAAATGGTACCGCCAAGCCGCTCACGGCTAGATTGAAGCGATGGCTCGACGACGAATCGACCCGCTGGGCCGGCGGCTGACGCTGACGCTCGGCGCCGGCCGGGTCGGGCTCGGAATCGGGGCCCTCTTCGCCACGCGGCCGACCCTGAGGGCGATGGGGTTCGGCGAGAGCGACGCTGGCGGCCGGGCGCTGGCGAAGCTCGCCGGCGGTCGCGACCTGGCGCTGGGGCTGCTGACGCTGGCGTCCCGCGACGATGCGGCGGCGCTGCGCACCGTCACGCTCGCCGCGGCCGTCCTCGATGGCGCCGACGCCTTCTCGCTCGGGGTCGCCGCCCGCGACGGCGACAGCCGCCGTGCCGGGCTTGGCGGTGTCGTCTCGGGGGGCGCCGCGGCGATCGCCGGCGCCTGGGCCTGGCGCCGGCTTGGCCGCGCAACAGGAATTAGCCGACGGCCACAGGCTCCGCGGCTTTGAAGTCGTGCGACTCGATCACGCGGTCGATCAGGCCGTACTCGACCGCGTCCGGGGGCTGGAAGAATTTGTCGCGTTCCATGTCCTCGTGGATCTGCTCGCTCGACTGGCCGGTGTGCTTGACGTAGATGCCGTCGAGGCGCTCGCGCAGCTCGAGGATCTCTTTGGCGTGGATCTCGATGTCGGTCGACTGGCCCTCGAAGCCGCCGCTGGGCTGGTGGATGAGGATGCGGCTGTTGGGCAGCGCCATCCGCTTGCCCTTGGCGCCGCCGGTGAGGATCAGCGAGCCGGCCGACATCGCGATCCCGTAACAGATCGTCTGCACGTCGGGCTTGATGAACTGCATCGTGTCGTAGATCGCCAGGCCCGCGTAGGCGGAGCCCCCGGGCGAGTTGATGTAGAGGCTGACGTCCTTCTCGGGGTCCTCGGACTCGAGGTGCAGCAGCTGGGCGATGATCAGGTTGGCCAGATCCTCGGTCACCTGTTCCCCGAGGAAGACGATCCGCTGCGCCAGCAGGCGGCTATAGATGTCGAACGAACGCTCGCCGCGAGCGGTCTGCTCGACGACCATCGGTACCAGTGGCATGGGGCCTCCGTTTCGGGATTGACTGCGCCCTTGACCTTATCCGGGTCGGTCGATGGGCGGAAAGTCAAGGACGCGCTTTTGAGGGATGAGGAATGTTGGGAGAGGGCTCGCTACCGTCGCCGCAAGCCGGATGATCGTCTCGATCCACCTTGCCGAGCTAGGGGCGCGGCAGCGGCAGCATCCGTTGTGAGGACTGAAACCGAGGCAGACACGCCCCGCTCGCAATCCCCACGCGTGGCCAGCGCCGGAGGCTGAGCGAACGGTGGCACCTTAGTGGGGCCACGATCGCTCGTGGCCCCACCATCGTTTTATGCTCCGCTTCTTAAATCAGGTGAACTCGCTATCGAGGGGATCTATTCGACCCAGATACCCCGCGCTTCTCCTTTTGAGTTTTTAGCAGTGACACTGATCCCCGTTGGCTTGTATTGACCATCGCTAAATGTGCCGGGTTCGCGACAGTGCGGGCCAGCAGCCGTATATTTGAGATTCGCTACCAGCTGATTGGCGTTCATTTTAACTTTACGAGCAGCTCCTGAGCCTTCGTTAGTGACGGTGAATATCGCTAGCGGACCCTGCGGCCCGATCGTGATGGTGCATTCTTCGCCCACGTTGGTATCAACGATGGTAAATGGGTTGCTAGCACAGGTGGCGCCAACGATTTCGAAGGCACCCGATGCGTAGTGCTTAAAGCTGCAGCCACCGTAGCTGGTGCTGAATCCAGTGATCTGTCCGTTAAACGAGCATCCGCTGAGGATTGGGGTGACGGTGATGCTATCCGCTTCTCCGGTCGGCAATTCAGTGGCCCATTTGGATTTACACTGCAGTGCACCCTCGCGCGTGCTGATGAATTTGGCGTTTATTGATTCCGCCGAAATACTCGCCCGTGCTTCGGCGACGAATCTGGTCGGGGGGGGCGGAGGAGGCGGGGTAGGGCCTGCGATCGCGATATTCCGTGATTCGCCTTTGGAATTTAGCCCTGCCACGTTCCATTGGCCCGTGTAGGTGCCGTCGCTGAAAGTACCGTTTGTCTGGTTGGTGCAACCACCGAGGCTGATGCGATTATAAGTAATGCCACTCAGGTTGGCGATCGCGGTAACTTTGCCGCCGGTGATGTTTTTGTATTCAACGGTGCCTATACCGTTCTGATTGCCGATTTCCAGTTTGCAGCCGAAACCAGTGAACGACATCGGGTCTTCGCAACCGGCGATATCTACGGTCCCTACCGATTGGCTGCCGCTGCCGGAACCTGCGTGCAGACGGTACTTACAGCCATTCATCGTCCACCCAACGGCCTGCTGGTTCCACATACACCCGCTCAGGCTGGGCGTAACGGTGAGTTCGGTTGCGCTCGGTCCGGTCATCTGCCCGGAGAAGGAGGCGCTATTGCAAGAAAACCAATCTTCTCCCAAGTGGAGCTTGTGATTTTCGCCCGTACGGCTACCGTTCCAAGTCGTCGTTTCTCCGTAACCCGCGCCGGCGCTCTGGAATTCCGACGCCGAAGCCTGTGCCACCCCCATAACCGCCGTCAACGCCAACGCCATCGCCACGGCGATGCCCATTGTTCTGGTGCGTTTCACTATGTACCTCCCCTGTCCCGGCGGCCTTTGCCGCCGGATTCGTTTTGACTGGTTC
>DATBDU010000033.1:0-20238 GCA_036269775.1 Solirubrobacterales bacterium | reverse complement strand
GGGGTCCGTGCCCGCTTGAGGCCGATCGAGAAGAACGGCAGCCCCGGCTCGACGACCGGGTAGAGGTGGGGGATCAGCGTCGCCAGCGGCACCCCGGCCCGCTCGGCGGCCAGCGCCGGCGCCAGGGTGAGGATGTCGCTGACCGCGACGTGGGGGTCGAGCTCGGCGAACAGCGGCGCCAGCGCCCGCGCCGCCTCGGCCGCGTGCCGTCCCTCCGGCGAGCCGGGGTCCGGCGGCGGGAACATCCGGTATTCCTCGGCCGCGGCGAAGCGCAGGCCGGCGCCCTCGACCGCGGCGCGGCGCTCCTCCCAGGTCTCGACCACGACCTCGTGGCCGCGCCCGCGCAGCGCCCGTGCCAGCGCGATCGCCGGGAACGCGTGCCCGGGGTCGCCGAAGGCGGCGACGAGTACCCGCAGCGGCACGGCTCGGCCGGGGCGGCGCCGACCCCTAGCCGGCGCTGACGAAGCCCTCGCCCGGCCGCACGAAGACGATCTCCGGGACGTGGCAGCTCGGGGAGGTGCGGAGCAGGAAGCGGATCGCCTCACCGATGTCGCTCGGCCGGATCAGCGGCTCGCCGATCTGCTCTCTGATGAAGTCGGCCATCGCGGTGTCGACGAAGCCGGGGGCGAGCGCCGTGCACTGGATCCCCGACTTGGCGACCTCGCGCTCGGTCCCTTCGGAGAAGTTGATCACCGCCGCCTTGGTCGCGCCGTAGACGGTGAGCCAGCCGGGGCCGGCCTTGCCGGCGAGCGAGGCGGTGTTGACGATCAGCGCCTTGCCGTGCTCGGCGCCGGCCTCGCGCAGCAGCGGCAGTCCCTCGCGAGTGCCGAGGATCAGCGCCCGCAGGTTGACGGCGAGCTGCATGTCCAGGTGCTTGGTCTGGATTTCCTCCATCGGCGCGCCGATTCCGACCCCGGCGTTGTTGACCAGAGCGTCGAGTCGGCCGTAGGTCGCCCGGTGGGCGGCGAAGGCGGCAAGGACGTCGTCCTCCTCGGTCATATTGGCGGCGACGGTCTGAACCTCGAAGCCATCGGCGCTCAGGCCCGCCGCCGCCTCCTCGAGCTTCTGGGGACGGCGCGCCGAGACGGTCAGCGCGTAGCCCTCTTCACCCAGGGTCCGCGCGATCGCCAGACCGATACCACTGGAAGCACCCGTCACCAACGCTGCACGCTCCGCCATCTCATCTCCTCCTCTTTCGACGCCGTCGCGCACCCTATCGGCCGTAACGACAGGACGCCGGGGCGTGCCGGTTCGATCTCGCCTCTCTCAATAACATGCCGCCGATGCGCGCCGCCCCCCGTCTCGTCGTGGCCTTCGCCTGCCTGCTCGCGGCCGCCGGGCTGGGCGCCGGCTGCGGCGGCGATTCCGGCTCGACCGATTCCAGCTCGGCCTCGGCCGCCAGCGCCGAGAGTCGCCCGGCGCCGCCGAAGAACGAGTTCCCCAGTCCCGAAGGCAGGACGCTGCGCGAGCTGCTGAAAGCCGCCGACGGCCCGGCCGAACTGGTCGTCTCGCCGGCGGCGATGGCCTTCTACCGGGGTGAGAACCGCTACCCGTTCGGCGTCTTCGAACCCGATCGGACCCAGGTCCCCGACGCCGAAGTCGCCCTCTACTTTGCCAAGACGCCGGCACCGAAGGCGAACGCGAAATCGAAGTCGGGCAACAAAGGCCCGGCCGCCAAAGCCGAGGCGCAGGCGCTCGACCAGCCCGCGGTCGGCCCCTTTCCGGCCTCGATCGAAAGCCTCGCCACCCAGCCCGCCTTCCGCGCCAAGACGACTAGCGACGATCCTGATGCGGCCAGCGTCGTCTACTCGACCCAGATCGACTTCCCCAGCGACGGCCTCTGGGGGGTCGCGGCCCTGGTCAAACAGGACGGTGAAATCAAAGGCACGCAGCTGCCGAGCGCCGAAGTCGGCCAGTTCACCCAGATCCCACGGCAGGGTCAGCAGGCGCCGAAGATCCACACGCCGACCGCGGTGGACGTCGGCGGCGACCTCTCGAAAATCACCACCCGCATTCCGCCGGATACGCAGAACCAGGTCGATTACGCGGATGCGCTCGGAAAAGAACCGATCGTGCTCTTGTTTGCGACCCCCCAGTTCTGCCAGAGTCGGGTTTGCGCGCCCGTCGTCGACGTGGCCGAGCAGGTCAAGCAGGAATACGGAGACAAGGCAGCCTTCATCCACATGGAGATCTACAACGACAACGACCCCAGCAAAGGGGTGCGCCCGCAGCTGCGTGCCTTCAATCTCCCCAGCGAGCCGTGGCTGTTCACGATCGACCGCCAGGGCACGATCAGCTCCGTGGTCGAGGGGGCCTTTGGCCTCGAAATCCTGACCAGCGCGGTGAAGAAGGCGGTCGCCGAATGAGCACCAAAAAAGAGCAGGCCAAGGAGAAAGAGCCCAGCAAGGAGGAGCTTGCCTCCAAGGAAGAGCTGCGGGCGATGTTCGCCGAGGAGGCGCGCCGTCGTTGTGACGTGATCGCCGCCGGCCTCGCCACCGAGACGACCGACTTCGAGACGATGCGGGCAGAAGCCCATGCCCTGCGGGGCACCGCCGCCGTGGTCGGCCTGCGTCGCCTCGCGGAGCTAGCCGGGCTGATGGAGTCCGACCTCGCCGAAGCGAAACAGACGGGCCTGATCCGCGGCGGCCGTGCCCACCAGATCGCCGACGCCGCCAAGGCCCTCGCCGAGGGCGCCGCCGCGGCGTCCGAGGGCAAGGAAGAGCCGCCCGACGTGGGCCGTTCCCTCGCCCAGCTCTTCAGCGCCTAGCCTCCCGATCCCGCGCTAGGCTCGCCCTCTAGGGGCGGTAGCTCAGCTGGTTAGAGCAGCGGACTCATAATCCGTCGGTCGAAGGTTCGAGTCCTTCCCGCCCCATAAGGAAACCGCTTCAAATAGCCATATTTCTGGGTTGACGCCTGGGACGAATCGAGACTTTGTCCTGAAATTTGTCCCGAAAACGAGCTAGAATCGTCGGGCGATGC
Organism: Solirubrobacterales bacterium; assembly: GCA_036269775.1. Classification (GTDB taxonomy): domain Bacteria; phylum Actinomycetota; class Thermoleophilia; order Solirubrobacterales; family 70-9; genus VAYN01. Next base: position 17,259 of record DATBDU010000033.1, on the reverse strand, counting down.
GCCAACCACGGCCACAACCGATCTCCGGGCACGTCTCTTTGCGCAAGGGAAAGCGCGGCAGCGTCTGGTACGCGAAATACCGCCTGCCGGACGGTCGACAGGTGCAGAAACGGATCGGGCGGGCCTGGACGGAGAAGACCTCGCCGCCCAATGGCTACTTCACGAAAGCGTCCGCGAAGGCGCATTTGGACGAGCTGCTGGCCCAGGCGCGGCAGGGGACGCTGCCCGGCATGGTGCGGACGGGGCGGACCTTTCGAGATGCGGCGGAGGAGTGGCTTGACTACTGCGAGAAGGTCCGCGACTGCAAGGCATCGACGCTGCGCGATTACCGCAACATGGTCCGCGTCCTCGACCGCGAGTTCGGAAACCGGAAGATCGAGGCGATCACGCCGGAAGAGATCGAGCTGTGGATCGGCGGCTACAGCGGCTCGAACCGGACCCGCCAGAAGTACCTCGTCTGCCTCGGCTCGATCTTCAAGCGGGCGATGAAGGTCCACGGCTTGCCGCGCAACCCGGCCGACGTGGTCGAGCGCCCGCGAGTGCGCCGAGCGGCGAAGATCGACGTGCTGCGCCCGGAGGAGGTGTTGGCCTTGGTAAGGGCGGCCGAGTCTGTGCAGGACGCGGCGATCTTTCACACGGCGGCATTCGCCGGACTGAGGATGGGGGAGCTGCTCGCGCTGCGCTGGCGCGACGTCGACTTCACCCGCCGCACGATCCACGTTCGCGAGAACTGGACTCAGGGCGAGACGACGACGCCGAAGGGCGGGACTGAGCGCGCTGTGCCGATGGCCGAGGAGGTAGTGCAGCGGCTGGCCCGCCTGGGGCAGCGCGATCACTTCACGACCGACGACGATCTCGCCTTCTGCACGCCGCGCGGTCAGCACGTTGGCTACAAGTCCTTGAAGGAGCGCTACCGAGCCGCGCTGAGGGAAGCGGACCTGCGCGAGGACTTCCGCTTCCACAACCTTCGCCACACCTTCGGCAGCACCGTGATCCGCCACGCCGATTCGCGCGAGGTGATGGAGTGGATGGGCCACGCCGATCTGACGACGACGCGCCGTTACCTGGCCTTCGTGGACCGCGAGGATGCTGCCAAGCGGGTCTCCGAGGCGTTCAGCCTCGAGAAGCCGCAGCCGGTCCGGACCACGGCTGGCTGAGCCTCGCTGCATCACCGACTGCACCGGGTGCCGTAGGTGTTCTCCGCCACCCAGGTCTCCAGATTGCGGCGCGTGAACCGCAGCCCACGATCTCCGATCCGAACATGCGGCAGCCCTCGCACCCGGACCAGTTCGTAGAGCGTGCTGCGCGGCACCCGAAGAAGCCGCGCCGCCTCGCCGGCATCGAGGAGGGGCTCGGTGAGCAGGCCGGATTCAGTCACCGACTGCCGTCCCAAGAAGCCGCTGCCTCTCCAGCGCCGAGGGGATCGCAATTCGCGGCGAGTGCGAGGCCACATCGAGTATCGAACCTGCATCCCCTTGACGGCGGATAGAGATGTCGGCAAATCGCCAAACCGGCAAACGGCGCTGGCATCGGCAAGGGCGGCAATTACGCGAGTTTTCCACCCGACCCCAGACCCGTCCGCAGGGGCGACCGCGCACCCGTCCGCACAGACGACCCGCCGCGCGACCGCTGAAGGAAGTAATGAGCCAAGAATTCACAGCCCTTGCATAACGCGGTGGACCCGCTGGGTCCACAACTCCGCGTTTGCGCAAACGCGGAGTGCAAGAGTCAGCTTGCGCGACTTCTCGGGGGCCGAGGCAAGCTGCGGAGAACCCACCGGGCCATTCCGCAGCTTCCCTGTGGCCTGCGCCCCGGCCCCCGAGAAGTCGCGCTCAGCGGGTCGATCCGGGGAAGGGCCAAAGGTGGCCTACGCCCTTCCCCAGTCGACCCGCTCTCAACGCGCCTTTGTCGCCTTGGCGACGTAGGCGCGAGGAGCCTTTTTCGCCAGCCGAACCTTCTTGGCTCTCGCCAGGCGGGCAAGGCAGTTGGACACGGCTCCGGCAGACCGCCCGCCGAGACCTTTGGCAACGGCGGTGGCGGTCAGCGGCCCGTCCCGCTTGTGTCGGCAGAGGTAGGAAAGAACGAGGCCGTCAAGCTCGCCGGGACGAAGACGCTTCCTATGCGCGGCGGGCACGGATATCGCCTCCTTCGGCCTCGGCCAGCGCAGCGAGGATCGTTTCGCAGGCATCCCGCGCGTCTTCGTAGCCTTTGATGACGGGCGGCGGTGCGACCGATTCGCGGTCCTCTTCCACGTCTGCAAGGCCGCCGTGCGCTTCGTCGCGCAGGCGCTTGGCGACTTCCATCAGGTCATGCGGCGGCATCGTCAGCTCAACCGTGTCCCGGCCGTCCTGGGGCTGCCAGCCCAGGTCCGCCATCAGCCGGAAGTCTTCGCCGAACTCGATCGCCAACCGCTCGGCCGTGGGGTAATCCTTCTGGCACTCCAGCGCAACGACGACGTCGCCCAGACCGGCCAGGTGGTTGCGCACCTGCTCGTAGAGCGCGTCGCGCTGGCTGCCGACGATTTTCAGAGTGGGTCGGGGCATGGTGCCCTCCTTTCGGTAGGGCACCGAAGAGCCGCCAGGGATGCAGTTCTCGTCAGAGAACTACGGCGAGTAGCTTTTCGCTTGCATCGAAGGCTTGATCTTCGGTGCCATGCCCCGGGGCGTTCCACCGCCGCCGGGGCGCTTTATTCAGTTGGCGCGGCGACGATAGCTCTGCTTCGCCGACAAAGCGAGCCGGATTGCCGGGGATGCGTGGGGATTGCGTTTATTCGTGCCAAGTGGCGCGAGGGGCAATGAAATTGACGGAGGGTGCGGCCGAGTACCTCTTGGTATCCGAATGAGATGCAAGAGTTCCCAGGTTCTCTGATAGCCGGGAGGAGGTGATTGCATGATGAAGCAGGAGGTTGTCTTCGTTTGTCCTCGTGGGCGCCGTAACAGGCGCGTTGTTACGAGTCGCGGGAAGGTCAATATTCGCTGCGGTTGTGGTTGCGGCTACACCTACAGCGTGCAGTTCCGGTAGTCCAGCGGCAAAGGGGGAGGGCATCGGATGCCTGAGCTGAAGCATCAGGCCCTTGAGGATGGCCCGGTCAAATCGTGCAAGCTGCCTGATTCGATCAGGCAGCTGCGCGACGAGTCGCTTGGACTCGGAATAGCAAAACCAACGCTCGAAAGCCTGATTTACCCGCACCGATCCCTCCGACGGAGCAGGCGATAGATCGACATGATTCGCGAACACACATTCTTCGAGATTGCCGCGACGCTATTGCCGGTGCTACTCCTCACCGGTGTCCTGACTCGGAGCCTGCGTCCGCCCCCACCTGGCGAGAAGGTGAAGGAATGGCGTTTGCATCTGATTGTTTTCGGAGTGGTTCTTGGCGCCTTCGCCGAGCTGTCCGCCCTCAATGCAGTTACGACGGGGGAAGCGAGCGATGTCGCTCGGACCATCGTGCCACTCGCCATTGCATTCGCGATTGCCGGCCTAGGGGCGGCAATCATCGGCCCTTGGCTGGTCCGTTTGGCCGAAGATCACCCAGAGTGGCGCAACCACTACAGGCTGTTGAAGGCAGCGCTCATACTCCTGGCTGTCTTTTGGTGCCTGTTCACCGCTCAACTTTACCGCAGCATTTTCAAGCAAGCGGACGCTGAATGTGTCATACGCACCGTGATCGATTGGCCAGGAGGTCCCGACAGCAACATTTTCGACCAAGGAGTAGTTCCGCGTCAGTTGGCTCTCGATCAGATAGCAATATTCCGAGCCCGGCGTGCAGCTCGGGCCGACGGGGCGGTCGCGAAGAACGAGCGGTCTGAACTTGAGATTCTGAAACTTCTTGTCGACAAGGACGTGAGCAACTGGAAATTGGAAAACGACCTAGACCCGGCTGGCGAATGCTGAGCCTTGGTTACTTGGCGGCCCGTCTTTTTCGATTCGTTGATCTAACTACCCTCGAACATCTACGCCACCTTGGCTACAAACGCGGAGTTCACCTGCGAATCCTCGTGTTCGGTTAGAGGGCGAACTAGAAGAAAGCTGCGGTTGGCCGATTCATGTCTTTCCGAACTGCGGGCACGAGCTGGTCGCGACGTGCCGAGGCAGCTTGGTCGTAGTCGCCCCTATTCACTGCATCTTCGATGTTAAGGGCAGCATCCAGAACGGGCTTCACTCCATACTGCTCCACCCGCTGCCGAGCTGCGACATAGGCGACGTTTGCAAGATGCGTAGCGGCCTCGGCTTCTTCAAGGTCTGGCGGGTAAACGTTGGGCTCAGACAAGGCGTTGATTTCGCGATGAGCATTGATGTATGGCTCGCTGGTCGAAAGGATGGCGTCGTAGGCTGCCTCCCTTTTTTCGCGAGTGCTCCCGGAGACCTCTGGGGGTGAAGACCCCTCCGCCCCTTGCGCAGCCCCGAGAGCTGGCGAGGGCCCTGCGGTGTGTCTCTGTCGGGGCAACAGACTTTGCAGCACGCACACGATGGCGAGAATGCCCACGATCCCGACCGGCCATAGGAACGCGATCCCATCCCGAACGGCTTGTGCCGCGGGGCCGATGCTGGCGAGCAGCCCAACTACTAGGGCAACGGCACCCAAGGCTCCCAGGATTTGCCCGCGCGACATTGCTCAAGAGTGCCATCGCTGGCGGACCTAATAGGCAGCTTGTGAGTCGGACTAGATTCCACGGCCTGGCTCACCTCGAAACTTTGTCCGGAAATTTGTCCCGGACTCCACCGAACCCAGCCGATCTCCTCAGACTGAGCGCGCCCCGTCAGGCACGATTCGGCTCTACGGACGCCTTCCAGCCCGACTCATAATCCGTCGGTCGAAGGTTCGAGTCCTTCCCGCCCCATCCCAGTGGATCGCCTCTCTCGCTTCGGCAATAAACTCGCTATGTATCGAGATGAAGATCGCGGGATCTGAGGGGGATTAATGATGTTCGGAGGGGACACGAGTTGCTGGCGTACGCATGCACCTCACTCGTGGTTTCTGCGTTTGACCGTCGCCAGCTGCTTAGTAGCGGGTTTGGTCGCAGCGCCCGTGAGCGCCGCGCCAGGTTGGTCGCGCCCGGTGAATGTCTCCGGGGTTGTCAACATCGGCGAAGAATCTCCGTTGGTGAATGTGGATCCCGCAGGCAATGCGACCGCCGTGTGGCAGCGATACCGGAACGGAAGTCTCACCTTCGAAAGCGCAGTGCGGCAGGCCGCCAGTCGCTGGTCCCCTCCGTCCATGTTCTTTGCCGGTTTGGAAGATGCGTATGGATTGCAGATCGCCGTCGACCCCCTCGGCAACGAAACGGCCATCTGGGGACGCCGTCTGGGTCGCTCCCCCGTCGTCCAAAGCGCGACCCGTCCGGGCGGAGGGACCTGGTCCGCACCGGTCACCCTCTCCGCGGTGGGGGCGGGTTCGGCGCTGGTAGTAGTCGACCGAGAGGGCGAGGCGACGGCGGTCTGGCTCTTGGACAGGGAGGAAGGTAGGCGCTCGGTCGTCCAAAGCGCGACCCGCCCAGCCGGAGGGACCTGGTCGGCGCCGGTCGACCTCTCCGCGGCGAGACGCGCTGCCCGCTCTCCGCAAGTCGCACTTGACCCCCAGGGCGGCGCAACTGCGGTATGGGAAGAGGAATACAGCGGCGCAATCCAAAGCGCGACCCGCTCGCTCGAAGGGAGCTGGTCGGCGCCGGTCACCCTCTCTGCCACCGGAGTAGGGGCCGCCTGGCCACAGGTGGCTGTTGATTCCCAGGGCAATGCGACGGCGATCTGGGCAGGCAATGTGTTCAGAGACCGCCGACTCCACAGCAGTCGAATCCAAACCGCGACGCGCCCAACGGGAGGGAGCTGGTCGGCGCCGGCCAGCATCTCCAAGCCGGGGCACCGCCACGTACAGCTCCCGCAAATCGCGGTCGATCCCCAAGGCGACGTGACCGCGATATGGCAACGTTCGAACGGCAGCGACCTGGTTGTCCAAAGCGCGACCCGCCCAGCCGGAGGGACCTGGTCGATGCCGGTCGACATCACTGCCGGTGATGGACAAGGCGGGCAGCATCAACGGCTGGTGGTGGATTCCCGGGGCAACGCGACCGCGATCTGGGAGGGCTACGACCCCAGCCACGGCACCACCTTCGCCATCCAGGCGGCGGAGCGGCCCCCCGGCGGTGCCTGGTCGCGACCCACCGATATCTCCCGTAGGACGAAGGGCCTCGGCGGACCCCAGATCGCTGTCGATCCGCAAGGCAGGGCAACCGCAATCTGGGGAATCGGCGTAAAGGGCGGCGCAGTCATCCAATCTGCCACCTCGCTCAGCAGGTAGAGCGGGCGCTGCTCGCCTCATCCAAATCTGTGGTCTGAAGACGCCGGAACTTGGTCCCGAAATTGGTAACTGGGCCGGTATATGTGTCCAAATAGGGGGTAGAAGTTAAGGTTCAGAGCCTCAGCGCTCAGCATCCGGGCTCGGATCATGTCTTTTGACCGAATCAGAGACTCAGCGGACAAATCAACGCGTTCTCGGCGCTGTGGGATTTCAGTTATCGGCCTTATCCTGATCGCCCTGGGCTTCGGCGTTCCCTTCGCGTCCGCCACCCCGCTGGAAGCCGCAGGTGCCGCCGGATCGGTCGTTACGTCGGCCACCGGGATTTCCGTGCCATCAGCTCCGAGTGCACCGCCGTCAGCGACTCCTCCAGCGTCGGTTGCGACTCCGACGGCGCCGCCGATTTCTGCCAGTCAAGCCCCGGTCAAGGTACCGACCGGGGTAACGCCAACGCCCTCGCCGTCGTCATACCTCGCGCCGACTCCATCGGCCAGCTCGGCCAAGGTTTCGGGTCCGGGCGCCGACTTGTCCTCATTTGGTGGATCGACTGGCGCCGCGAATGAGTCCGCTGGCAGAGTCACGAGTGCCTCGATGGAGGCGACGCGGCAGGTGGCCGCCTCTGATCGCAACGAGGCCCCTGCGGGCTCGGATAGCCCAAGTGGCTCTGGCCCCCGGGCGACGACTGAGATCCGCGTCGCACGCTCAGTCGTGGCAGCTGTGCCGCGCTGGCTCGCTTACGTCTGGCCTGCGATCGCCTTGGGGCGAACCGGGAAGATCCTGGCAGCCGTCCTGGCGGGCGGGGAAGGCGCGACTTCGTTCCCAATACCTGCTGTCGCTCAGTCGCTCTTCCGACCCAGGGGAATTACGGGGACCAATGACGCCTCCGCGATCTCCGGGCAGTCCGCCACGCCGAAGAGCCCGCTCGGCGCGCCCTCCGTCGACCCCGTGCCAGGCGGTGGAATGAATCTCTTCCTCACGATGGTCACCCTGCTATTGGCCCTGATCGCCCTGATAGCCCTGGCCAGGCTCGTGATAGGGGAGGAATTCTTCTCTTCCTTGCGATCGTCCCGGTAATCGCGATTCAGATTCGGGGGCGCTGGTGAAGGCGGGGGAGATCCGCTATCTTCCGGCCACTATGGGAGAGTTGAGTAGTTGATGGTTCTCGCAGCCTCTGAACCGATTGGGGGACGGCGATGAGCGTGCTTTCGAAGGAGATAGCCGAGGACTGGTACGTCTCTGCCTTCGCCGACACCGCCGACATGGCCTGGACGGACAGGACCGAAGCGGAAGTCGAGCGCGCGATGCGGATGCTGAAGCCTCAGGGCGGTGAGCGGGTACTCGATCTCGCCTGCGGCTCGGGGCGGCATTCGCTGGAGCTGAAGCGGCAGGGATTCGATGCGGTCGGGGCGGACATCTCCCCAGAGCTGCTGGAGATCGCCAGGCGCGACGCGGCGGGCCAGGGGCTCGAGGTGACTTTCGTCGAGGCGGACTTGCGGGACCTCGACTTCGAGGCTGAGTTCGACATCGTCCTCAGCCTCAACGACGGCGCGATCGGCTACCTGGAGACCGAAGCGGAGAACCTCCGTACCTTCGAGGTCATCTCGCGGTCACTGCGACCTGGCGGCCGCCACCTGATGCAGCTGCCCAATGTCCTCTATGCACGGGAGCACCTGCCGCAGAAATCGTGGATCTCGGGTTCTTCGATGATCGAACTGGTCGAGCATCGTTGGAACAAGAGCGACCGCTACATGGAAGGGGCGATGATCCCGATCCGCTTCGGCGAGGTCCTCGACGAGCTGAAGCCGATTGAATTTCGCCAGCGCCTCTACAGCGTCGACGAGCTGAAGGAGATCATGTCCTCGGTCGCCATGGAGGTCGTCCGGGTCTTCCACGGTAACGGCAAGGTCCGCGAGCCGACCCCCAAACAGTTCGAGATCTTCGTTGAGAGCCACAAGGCATAGACCTATGCGTCGTGCCGGATCGCACCAGGCTCAAACTTCCCTCCGCACGCCGCGGTGAGCACGATCCGGCACTTCGTCGCCTCAAGCTAAGGCAGGTACTTTTCCGCCTGCTTCTTCGCTTCTTCGATGCCCTTTTCAGCCTGGGCCTTGCCTTCTTCGATGCCCTTTTCGGCCTGCTTGGTGCCTTCTTCGATGCCCTTCTTGGCGCTGCCATTGCCGTCTTCGATCTGCTTCTTCGCTTCTTCGAGGCCCTTCTTGGCTTCTTCGGTGCCTTCCTCGACGCCTTCTTCGGCCTTCTTGACGCCTTCTTCGACTTCCTGCTTGGCCGTGGCGGTGCTTTCGCTGCTGCTGTCATTGCTGCTGCCGCAGCCCGACCAGAGAACGCCGCCGGCGACGATCGCCACGAGGGCAAACATCGCGCTCAACGCGCGCAACCTGGCACTACCTGACTGTGCTTCTCTCATCTGGCTCTCCCGGAGTGGATTCTCAGAGTGGATGACTCTACCGTTGGCCTCGATGACTGACGACGGTCAAACGGGTGTGTTCGAAGAACTGGTGGCCGACGCGATCGATGCCCTTCCGGCGGACTTCCAGAAGGTGCTGGAAAACGTCGCGGTAGTCGTCTCCGATCTCGGCACCGAGCACCACGCCTACGGCATGTATTACGGCGACGGCATTGCCCGCGAACGTTACGAGGACCGGATTGTCATCTATCGCGACACGCTGGAACGCGATTTCGGCCACGACCCCGACCTGCTTGCGCGCCAGGTCGAGCGCACGCTACGCCACGAGCTCGCTCATCATCTCGGCTGGGACGAGCACGGCGTCGGCGGGCTTGGGCTCTAAACCCTGGTCAGCGGACGCGGCAGTCGCGGGCGAGGGTGGTCTCGATCTTCTTACCGTCGACGAAATAGAAGCTGCCCCGGGCCAGCGAGAAGATGGCTCCTGGAAACCCAGCCGGCGCCGGGCAGCTGGCGCTAATGAAGCTGCGGGGCTGGCCACGGTAGGTGTAGTTGCGCCCGATCGTCAGATCGATCCGGGTGACTGAGCCGAGACCGCCTGCCAGGGCCGGGATCTCGGCCGAGAGAATGGTTCCGAATCGGCCCTTGACTCTGTGCGAGATCGTCAGCGGCAGCACAAAGGTAGTTTGCACCGGGGTCGTCACGTAGAGATGGAGAAGGAGCGCTGGCTGGCCGTCCGCCCTGCCGTAGAAGGCAAGGATGGTGCCGGTGGCAAAAGTGGGGCTGCCGGCGGCGAACTTGACTTCGGCTCCGAAGCGCCCCCGTCCAACCAAGGCCGGGCGGCAGCGCTTCAAAGCCGCCGCCGTGCTCGTCGATTGCAGGAGGGGACCGGTGCAGGCCGGTAGGCCTTGAGTGGAGAGCTCGCCGTTGCGGTTGAGGGCGATTTCGATCCGCCGCACCGCCGGTGGGTGGGTGCCATCCGTGGTGCTGATCGCTCCCTTGACGTCAACCGTCACCGGCGCCGGCCGGTCGCGCGGCAGCGAGCGGGGGGTGAAGCCGCCGCTGAAGGAGATCCGTACGTTGCCGTCCTGACTCAACTCGGCCTGCGCCAGGGCAGCCCCGAGCAAGCCGAAGGCCACCAGGAAGATGGGTATGAGGAAGCGCGGTCGCATCGGCACGGTCCAGTCTAGGTGCAGGAATCTGCGCCTAGAGTTGAGCGATGGTTGAGGCGATGCGGCGAGTCAGTCCTCGTCGTGTTTGCGCTCGGCGGCATGGGCGACCTGTTCGGCTCGGTGGCGGACTTCTTCGCTCGCCTCCCTAGTCGCCGCGATCGCCTCGTCGCGGGCGGCGGCAACGCCCTCGCTCGGCTTGCCGCCGACAATGTCGCGGAAGGCGTCCTTGTAGCGGTCGGTGCGCCGGTCGGGCGGGAAGCGCCGTTCCGCCTTGGCCTGTTTCTTCGGCTTGCGTTCGCTGTAGCGCCGCCGCGCCCAGGCCGAGGTCGGCTTGCCGATCCGGCAGGCCCCGTATAGCGCGACCGGGAAGACGAAGAAGCCGATGATCCCGTGCAGGCGGCGCCCCTTGAGGAAGCTGATCGCGACGACCAGGAAAAGCAGCAGGCCGGAGACGACCACCGCCAGCCAACCTTCTGAATCGGAGCCGACGTCGAGAGGATTGACACCAAGCACGACCAGGCCCATCGCCGCCGCGGCGATTACGGTGGCGTCGATCGAGCTGCGTCCCTCCTCGGCCCAGTAGACGTCGTCGAGGTAGACCCAGAGAGCGAACTCGTCGATCGTCAGGCCGGCGCCGACGCCGAAGAGGAAGCCGCAGATCTCCGCCCAGGGGCTTTCCCCGTGGGCGGCGAAGCCGAGCGTGCCGGCGATCATCATCGTCACGATCCCGAAGACCAGATGGTGCAGGTGGACGCCGCTGTCGCTAACGACGCTGCCCGGCCACCACGGCACTTTGGGGCTGCGCATCAGCCGCGTGCTCATGCGGATGAAGGCGAAGGAGAGGATGAACCCGACCAGGACCAGGAAGACGCCCTGGCGGTTGTTGGCGAGGATGTGTTCGTTCCAGAAATTGGAGACGAAGGAGGCGTAGGTCATGCCGGCACCGCCTGCGGCGTGGGGAGGCCGGTCTCGGTGCTGTCCCGGGTGGCGATCAGGTCGAGGGTGAGCAGCACAGCGGCGACGGCGAAGATCGGCGTGAAGACGATGTTCGCGAGCGACTCCGCCATCCAGGTGGCGAAGAACGAGTCGCCGAGGAGGCCGTGGACGAGGCGCCCGATCAGCTCGGCAACCGCGTCGCCGGCGAGCTCGACCGGCGCCAGCACCAGGAAGACCAGCCAGAAGTTGTGGCGGACGAGGGCGGCGCTGCGGCGCAGGGCGCCGCGCACGGTGCGACCCTCGATCTCCACGACCGGCCCGGAGAGGCCGAACCAGACGAAAACGAGGATGCCGGGGACGAAGAAGAGCAGCAGGCCGACGATCACGAAGGCGACGTAGACAATGTCGACCAGGATCAGGCGGCGGTAGTCGAGGCGCCGTGCGACCTCGGCGATCGGCGGCGCCTTCTCGTGCTCAGGGTGCGTCAGGGAGACGGCGACGGCGCCGCTGTAGAAGACCTCGCCGAGCAGCCCGGTCATCGCGATCGCCGCGGTGGCCCCGACCACCGCGGCGATCTGCAGACCGTTGTCGATGTCGAGCGAATTGACGTCGACTCCAGTCGTCAGCGCGTCGAGGAAGCCGACCGGGATGAAGACGACGATGGCGAGCAGCAGCAGTGAGGGAGCTTTCGACCAGCAGGTACGGCCGATGCGCGCATAGGTCGAGGTCAACTTGCGCGACAGGGTCACGCTAGCCGCGCCTGCGCCCGGACTTGTACTTGCCGCGATGCTCGAGCTTGGACTGGCTCGACTCCGAGGCCGGCACCCGCTTGAGGCTGCCTAGCTCAGGGATCAGCAGCTCTTCGGCGCAGCGCCGGTGCCAGTGATGATGGTCGGTCCCGCCGAGCCGGCGCACGTACTGGACGACCGTGTGCTCGGCGCCGACGTCGATGTCGCCGTGGCAGCCGGGGCAGTGGTAGAGCTTGCGGGCAATGCCGCGGATCAGCCAGGTCTCGTCGCCCTCTTCGTTCAGCCCGCTGAGACTCCAGCGGATGCTCGGCTGGCCGTCGAACTGACCCACGTCATCGCCTCGACATCCAGGCGAAGCCGGCCGCCATCGCCAGGTTGGCGACGCCGGCAAGGCGCAATCCCAGCTTCGCGCCCGGGCGGCTGACAGCTGGTGATCCGGCCCAGAGCGCATCGGTGGCGATCTCAGTACCGCGCAACCAGGCCAGCGCCTGCCAGTCACCCGGGGTACCGCGGCGCTCGGCGACGGCGTGGGCGGCGGCGAAGGTGAGCCAGATCGGCCCACAGCGGCGGAAGAGGTGCTTGGCATCGGGCGAGGGCTCGTCGTGGCCGAGCACCTTCAGGGTGGCGGCGGGAGCGGCGATCGCGGCGCTGCCCAGGACCAGATCGAAGGCGATCATGTTGCGATTGGTGAGGCGCAGCGCCTGTTCGAGGGTCATCGCTGCGTTCAATCCAACCAGATCGGCGCGCGAATACGCGCACGAGTACGACCTTGCAAGAAGGGAAAGGGTGAGGTTCGGCGAAATCGACCGCCGTGACCAAGACCGCGACGAAGTCCCCCCAGCTAAAGAGCCTTTCCGACTACATCCAGGAGCGCTTCGACGAGTTTTCGCGCTCCCAGAAAGACGTGGCCCGCTATATCGTCGACCACCTCGACGAGGCCGCCTTCCTCACCGCCGAGGAGTTGGCCCGGAGAGCGAGCACCTCGTCATCGACGGTGGTGCGCTTCTCCCAGGCTCTCGGCTTCGAGGGTTACCCGGAGCTACAGCAGGCGGCGATCGAGGAGTACCGGACGACGATCGCCGGAGCCGCCACCAACGGCGGCGCCCTCTTCTCCTTCGATCACTCCGAGCTCGAGGGCTCGCTCAGCGCCGACTACGCCAACCTCGAGGAAACGGCTCGCAAGCTCACTCCCGAGCAGGTCGACGCCTCCGTCGCGGCGCTGGCCACCGCGCAGCGGATCGTCATCGTCGGCGTCGACCAGATGGCGTTCTTCGCCAGCTACCTGCGCCACACCCTCAGCCTGCTGGACATCCGCGCCGAGATCGTCGCCAGCACCGGCGGCGAGTCCCTGCAGCGGCTCGGTCGGATCGGCGAAGACACGCTGGTCATCACCCTCTCCGCCGGCCGTGCGCATCCGTTGCTGCTGCGGGCGATGAAGCTCGCCCTCCATCGCGGCGCCCGTACCCTGGCGATCTCCGACGCGACCATGTCGGAGGTTGGCGAGCACGCCGAGCTGACTCTCTACTTCTCCTCCAACAGCCCCTCGTTCGCGCGTTCGAACACGGCGCTGATGGCTCTGGTCCAGGCGCTCGCCCACGGTCTCTACGCCCGTGACGAAGCGGCCCACAAAGACCGCATTCGCGCCTACAAACTGAAGTAGGTCCCGCCCCGTAATATGGGTCGCGTGACTGAGCGCGCGACGTTTCGACTGAAAACCGGCCTTGCCGAGATGTTGAAGGGCGGCGTGATCATGGACGTGGTCACTGCCGAGGAGGCGAAGATCGCCGAGGACGCGGGCGCCTGCGCGGTGATGGCGCTGGAGCGGGTGCCGTCCGACATCCGCCGCGACGGCGGCGTCGCCCGCATGTCCGACCCGGCGATGATCAAGGGGATCCAGGCGGCGGTGACGATCCCGGTCATGGCCAAGGCGCGGATCGGTCACTTTGCCGAGGCCCAAGTTCTGCAGGCGCTGGAGGTCGACTACATCGACGAGTCGGAGGTCCTGACTCCGGCCGACGAGCGCAATCACATCGAGAAGCTTGCCTTTGAGGTCCCCTTTGTCTGCGGCGCCACCAACCTCGGCGAGGCGCTGCGGCGGCTTGACGAGGGTGCCGCGATGATCCGCTCCAAGGGCGAGGCGGGGACCGGCAACGTCGTCGAGGCGGTCCGCCACATGCGCGAGATCACCTCGGGCATCAAGTGGCTGGCGCAATTGCGGCCCGAGGAGCTGGCCGCCGCGGCGAAAGAGCACCAGGCACCGCTGGAGGTCGTCCAGGAGGTCGCCGCCGCTGGCGGCCTGCCGGTGCCGCTGTTCTGCGCCGGCGGCATTGCCACCCCGGCCGACGCGGCGCTGATGATGCAGCTCGGCGCCGAAGGGAATTTCGTCGGCTCAGGCATCTTCAAGAGCTCCGACCCCGAGCGCCGCGCCCGGGCCATCGTCGAGGCGACCACGCACTTCAACGACCCCGAGCGGGTCGCCGCGGCATCGATCGGGCTTGGCGAGGCGATGCCGGGCCTCGAGATCGCCGACCTCGCCGCCGACTCCTTGCTTCAGAACCGCGGAGCCTGAGCTGCGCGTCGGCGTCTTAGCGCTGCAGGGCGATTTCGAGGCACACGCCCGAACCCTGCGCCAGCTCGGCGCCGAAGCGACTGAGGTTCGCACCCCCGCCGAGATGGAGGGGCTCGACGGGCTGGTCATCCCCGGCGGCGAGAGCACGACGATCACCAAGGGCATCGCCGCGGCCGGCCTGGAGCCGGCGCTGCGTGATCACCACCGGGCTGGGCGCCCAGTCCTCGGCACCTGCGCCGGCCTGATCGTCTGCGACAGCGATCACCTCGGCTTCCTCGACGCCAGTGCCAGGCGCAATGCCTTCGGTCGCCAACTACAAAGCTTCGAAGCCGATCTCGCGGTCGAGGGGATCGGCGATGAGCCGCTGCGGGCGGTCTTCATCCGCGCCCCCTGGATCGAGCGGTACGGGTCCGGGGTGGAGGTGCTGGCCTCCTACGACGGGCACCCGGTGGCGGTACGCGAGGGCACGGTGCTGGCGGCGGCTTTCCATCCCGAGTTGACCGATGATCCGCGTTTCCACGCGATCTTCATGGCGATGACTACGGCCGCGCTCGAGCGGGCCAAGGAGGCGGCGCATGGCTAGCGATTCGCGGACGGAGGCGCTGGCGAGGATCCTGGTCGGCTACTCGACCGAAGTGAAGGAGGGCGAGGTCGTCTCAATTGACGGCGAGAGCGCCGCCGCGCCGCTGCTGCTGGCGGTCTATGAGGAGGTGCTGAAGGCGGGGGCCAATCCGGTCCTCAACGTCGCCCTCGATGGGCAGATTGCCGCCTACTTCAAGCATGCCTCGGACGCGCAGCTGGAATGGATCTCGCCCTTCGCCGAGTGGATGGTTGACAACGCCGACGTGCGGATCGCGATCGGCGCCAGCACCAATACGCGCGAGCTCTCGGGGGTGCCGCCGGAGCGCCAGACCCTGCGCCAGACGGTCACCGGCGACCTGATGGCGCGGGCGATGAAGCGCAGCGCCGCGGGAGATTTCCGCTGGTGCTACACGCTCTACCCCACCAGCGCCTACGCCTCCGAGGCGGAGATGAGCCTGGCCGATTACGAAGACTTCTACTACGGCGCCTGCCTGGCCGGGGACGGCGATCCGCTCAGCGCCTGGCAGCGGGCCTCGGAGGAGACGGTGCGCCTGGCCGAGTGGATCGAGGGGCACGAGGAGGTGCGGGTAACGGCGCCGGGGACCGACATCAAGCTCGGCATTGGCGGCCGCAAGTTCATCCCCTGCGATGGCCGCCACAACATGCCCGACGGCGAGTTCTTCACCGGCCCGGTCGAGGACTCAACCGAGGGCGAGATCCGCTTCCACCTGCCGGCGACCTACGCCGGGCGGGAGGTATCGGGCGTCTGCTTCCGTTTCGAGGGCGGCAAGGTGGTCGACGCGAGCGCCGAGCGCGGCGAGGAGTTCCTGGTCGAGCTGCTCGACACCGATGCCGGCGCCCGCCGCCTGGGCGAGCTCGGGATCGGCACCAACTACGCGATCGACCGCGGCACCCGCGAGGTCCTGCTCGACGAGAAGATCGGCGGCACCGTCCACATGGCGGTCGGCCGCAGCTACCCCGAGTCCGGCGGCGTCAACGAGTCCGCCGTCCACACCGACCTCGTCTGCGACCTCCGCCTCGGCGGCAAGCTGGAAGTCGACGGCACCGTCATGCAGGAAGACGGCAAGTTCCTGGTCTGAATTACTGATTCGGGATCGGGGATCCTGCCAAGAGGAAGAACCAGACCGTCAGCGCCAGGGCGGCGAGCAGGACGGAGCCCATGAGGACGGCCTCGACCACCGTTGTCGTCCCCGCCGCGGGGGAGGTGTCGCGCATGCTTTTCAACCAGGTCGGCCGCATCGGGCCCAGCCGGTTGGTGCCGGTGATGCGGATGTAGAGAACGTTGAGGCGGCTGATCAGCCAGCCGATGACGACGATCGAGACGATGATCCCGACCGCGACGATCAGATAGGGGCCCTCACTGGGGAATTGGGTGTGGGAGGCCTTGGAGCCGATGTAGATCCAGCTCAGCGGGATCGCCGTCCAGAGCGAGAGAGCTGCGAGCAGCATCGCGACGAAGATCAGTCCCGCCGCCAGGCTCCTGGCCAGTCCGTGGCTGTGCGAATTTCTTGCCATCCCCGTCTTCATAGAATGACAGGCATGTCCGGTCATTCGAAGTGGTCTTCGATCAAACATAAAAAGGCGGCAACCGACGCCAAGCGCGGCAAGCAGTTCTCGAAGCTGGCACGGGCGATCATCGTTGCCGCCCGCGATGGTGGGGGAGACCCCGAGGGAAACCCGACTCTGGCGACCGCGATCCAGAAGGCCCGCGACGTCTCAATGCCCAAGGACAACATCCAGCGGGCGATCGACCGGGGAACCGGCGCCAGCGCCGATGCGAACGCGATCGAACATGTCCTCTTCGAGGGCTACGGCCCGGGTGGAGCGGCGATTCTGGTCGAGGCGCTGACCGACAACCGCAACCGCACCACCGCCGACGTTCGCCTCGCCTTCACCAAGCACGACGGCAGCCTTGGAGAGCCCGGCTCGGTCGCCTGGATCTTCGAGAAACGCGGGGCCCTGACGGTTGACGGCTCGCGCTATGGCGAGGACGACCTGATCGCGGCGATCGACGCCGGCGCCGAGGACGTGCGCGAGGACGGCGACCTGCTGCGGGTGATCTGCGAGCCGAGCGACCTGAGCGCGGTGCGCGAGGCGGTCAAGGCCTCCGGGGTCGAGGTCGCCTCCTCGGAGGTGACGATGGAGCCGAAGAGCACGGTCGAGGTGGGTAAGGGGGACGCGCGGGAGCTGCTCGGCCTGCTCGACGCGCTCGAGGAGCACGACGACGTCAACGAGGTCCACGCCAACTTCGACATCCCCGAGGACGTCATGGCGGAGATCGCTGGATAGCCGAACAGGAGGCATCCGAAGCTCCGCCCAGAATCCGTTCCCATGCAAGTCGTGATGGGGATCGACCCCGGCGCAGCCAACCTCGGCTTCGGCATCGTGCGGGTCGAGGGGTCCCACATGGTCGCCCTCGACGGTGGCGTGGTCGAAACACCGGCCGAGCTGCCGATGGAGAGGCGGCTGGAGCGCATCCACCGCTCGCTGGCGGAGCTGATCGCCTGGCACGAGCC
>DATBDU010000032.1:0-21151 GCA_036269775.1 Solirubrobacterales bacterium | reverse complement strand
GTCAGTGATCGCCTTCGGCGCGGCCATTGGCGCCTTTGCTGGAAACTCGCTTGCACGCTGGAGCGGCGCCGATCGCGATGGTCAGACTCACGCCGCAATCAACGGAAGCTACAATGGAACGGCGATGGCACTTTTTGTCTACATCGCCACCAATAGCCTGGCAATGGTGGTGTCATGAGCCGGTTTGTGCGCCGCCCATTCCTGATTGCCCTCGGGGTCCTGCTCGTCCTCTTTGTACCGGTGTACGAGGTCGGGCTGATACTCGACTGGAGCCCCACCGTCGCTGGTTGGTGGTCGCTCTTCGTGATCGGACTTTCGACGATCGTTTGGACCAGGCTCGCCGAACGGGAGGAAAGGGCACGCAAGAGTCACGGTCGTGGTCGCCAAGGACGGCACACCGACCGATAAGGGCCGCTGGCCTCAGTTGCACTGCTATTCCTGGTTCTTCTTGACCAGTTCCTTGAATTCTTCGACGACCTTGTCGACGGTGTTGCCGGCGACTTCGGTTGCCTTGATCCCAGTTGCCTTGTCGGTCGTGTAGATCACGGCCGCCGCGACCGCGGCGGCGATCAACACCAGCGCGACTAGGGCCATGACGAAGCGGGCAAAGCGCGAGAAGGCGCCGCGCTTGCGCTGGGTCTGCGCGGCGGGGCGAGCCGGCGGCAGTGGCGCCTGCTGTTGTGGCGCGCGAGCCACCGGGCGTCGGGTCGGCGATGGCTGTGCCGGGCGGTACTCGGTCTGGGCGGTCTGGTCGAGGCGGCGGGTCGCGGTCTCGGCGCCGAGCACGTTCGTCGCCGCGGTTCCCTCTTCCAGCGGCAGGGTCACGTCCTCGCCCTGCATGCCGAGTGCAAGGCCACCGGCGAACTCGCTGGCGCTGGCGTAGCGGCGGTTAGGATCGCCCTCCAGCGCCCGCAGCACCGCCGCGCCGAGCGTCTCCGGCACCTCGTCGTTGTAGGTGCTGGGCGGCAGCGGCTTCTCGTTTTGCTGGCGCACTGCCAGCTCGGCCAGGGTCGAGCCCTCGTATGGCAGGCGGCCGGTGAGGAACTGGTAGAGGACGACGCCGAGCGCGTAGACGTCAGTGGCGGGCGTTGCCTCCTCGCCGCGCACCTGCTCGGGCGAGAGGTAGGCGGCGGTGCCGACGACCGAGCCGACCTGGGTGATGCGGGTCTGTTCGACCGCCCGGGCGATGCCGAAGTCGGTCAGCTTCATCGTCATCTCACCGCCGCCGACCGGGCCGCCGACGATCATCAGGTTGCCGGGCTTGACGTCACGGTGGATGATCCCCCGTCGGTGGGCGTAGTCGAGGCCGGCGCAGGCCTGGGCGCCGATCTCGGCCGTGGTCTCGCCGTCGAGCGGGCCGTGGCGCTGCAGGATCTGCGCGCCGGAGCGGCCCTGCACGTACTCCATGACGATGTAGTGGCGACCGTCATCGATGCCAGTGTCGTAGACCTGAACGATGTTGGGGTGGATCAGCTTCGCCACCGCCAGCGCCTCGCGGCGGAAGCGGGCGACGAAGCGCTCGTCGTCGGAGAGGTGCTCGGCGAGGACCTTCACGGCGACCGTCCGCTCGAGGATCAGGTCGGTCGCCTTGTAGACGTTCGACATGCCGCCGGAGCCGAGCCGCTCGCCCGTCTCGTAGCGGCCGGAGAGGCTGCCCGCCTCCATCATTCGCCCCCCACCGCCGCGCCTGGGCCCACCCCGCCGGAGGGCGTGCCACCGCCGGTTTCGGCCGCCGGCGGTTCTTCTTCGCCCTCTTCGTGCCCTTTGGCTTTGCCTTCGGCCTGCGGCGGCAGGGTCGGCGCGGTTTCCTCTTCTTCTTCCGGCGTCCCTTCGGCTTCCTTCTTCGGCTTCGCGGACTTTTCCGGCTTTTCCTTCTTCTCTTCGGCTTCCGGTTCTACGGCTTCTTCGATCGCCGGCTCCGTTTCTTCTTCGGCGGGCGCTTCTTCGCAGCTCACGACGACTTCGTTCAACCTCGTCGCGCCTTCCTGCAGCGCCAGCTTCAGCTTCTTGTCGACGCCGCCGAGCGCTTCCACTTGGGCGCTGACCGCCTGGGCGGCGTCGGCGGCGCCGACGCAGTCGCCTTCGCCCGCCAGCTGCTCGACCCGGTCCAGGTTGGCGGTGATTTCGCTGGCGGTGCCGCCCGGCAGCAGATCAGCGCCGCCGCCGCTGCCGCAGGCAGTGAGCCCCAGCACCGCGAGAGCGCCCAGGGCGAGGGCAAGCAGGGGTGTGCTCAGACGGCCCATGAATCGAGTCTAGACAACGGTTGGGGAGCCGTATTTAGCCTGCATTTGCACGACTAGCGTCCGACCTCGAGACGCTCCGCCAGCTGGCTCGGCAGGCCCGCAGCAAGAATCGTCTCGGCCGCCGTGGCGACGTCGTAGGGGGTGCGGTGGAAGCGGGCCGTCCAGGCCTCCGTGTTCAGCTCCAGCCAGGCCGCACGGGGGTCGCCGTCGCGTGGCTGCCCGATACTGCCGGGGTTGAGCAGCCAGCTGCCGCTCTCGAGGCCGAGCACGGCGCCGTCGCCGGCCTGGGCGCCCTGGGCCGTACCGGCTTGCGCCGGCTCCGGCCGGGTGAAGAAGAGCGAGATGTGGGAGTGGCCGATCAAGCCGACCCGTTGCGCCTGCGCGTTCAGCCCGACTTCCGCCTGGTCGATCGAGAGCACGTACTCCCAGATCGGGTCGCTGGGGGAGGCGTGGAAGAGACCGACGCCCGCGCGGACGCCCGCCGGCTCGAGGCCGCGTAAGAACTCCAGGGTCGCGGCGCTGGCGTTCTCGCGGGTCCACTCGACGGCGACCGCCGCGGTGTCCGAGAAGGTCGAGATGTCCAGCCCGCCAAGCGTCGCCAGGTCGTGGTTGCCGGCCAGGCAGACGGCGCAGCGCTGCTCGATCAGGTCCGCGCAGGCGTCGGGCTGGGCGCCGTAGCCGACCACGTCGCCGAGACACCAGATCTCCTCGACGCCGGTCTCGTCGATCGCCGCCAAAACGGCCTCGAGGGCGGGTTGGTTGGAATGGACATCGCTGATGACGGCGGCACGCAAGCGGCCAGCGTACCCTGGGCCGGTCCCGGTCCATACGATTGGCCGGTGACCGCCACCGATTCGATCGCCGAGCTGCGCGGCGCCGTCGACCGGGCGGCGCGGGCCCTGCGCGACGGCGAGCGCACCGAGCCGGCGCCCTCGCTCGATCGCCCGCCCAAGCCGGAGCTGGGCGACTACAGCTCCAATGCCGCAATGCTGCTGGCGGCGCCGCTGGGGGACAACCCACGCGCCGTCGCTGAGCGCCTGCGGGCGGAGTTGGAGCGTGGCTTGGCCGGTTCCGGCAGCCTCGACCGGGTCGAGGTCGCCGGGCCCGGCTTCGTCAATCTCTTCCTCTCCGACGCCTGGTACCGGCGGGCGCTGGCGGCGCTGGTCGCGGCCGGCGAGAAGCTCGGCCCGGCCCCGACCGAGAGCCCGGAGCGAATCCTGGTCGAGTTCGTCTCCGCCAACCCGACCGGGCCGCTGCACGTCGGCGGCGGCCGCCACGCTGCCTACGGGGACGCGTTGGTGCGGCTGCTGGAGGCAGCCGGCCACGAGGTCGAGCGCGAGTACTACGTCAACGACGCCGGTGGCCAGATCGGTCGCTTCGCCGACTCGATCGCCACCCGCATGGCTGGTGCGGAGCCTCCCGAGGACGGTTACGGAGGCGAGTACGTCGTTGAGCTCGCTAAGCGGCTCGCCGCCGAGGGCATCGACCCGGCCGACCGCGAGGCGCTGGGCGAACGCGGGATCGAGCTGATGCTGGAGGAGGTGCGGACGACCCTCGAGCGCTTCGGCGTCCGCTTCGACACTTGGTTCTCTGAGCGCGACCTCTACAGGCGCGGCGAGGTCGAGTCGGCGCTCGCCGACCTCGACCGGCGCGGGCACACCTATCGCCACGAGGACGCGCTCTGGCTGCGCACGACCGCCTTCGGCGACGATAAGGACCGGGTCCTGATCCGCTCCAACGGCGAGCCGACCTACCTCACCGCCGACGTCGCCTATCACTGGGACAAGCTGCAGCGCGGTTTCGAGCGACTGATCGACGTGCTGGGCGCCGACCACCACGGCTACGTGGCGCGAATCCGGGCCGCGATCGAGGCGCTCGGCGCCGACCCCGAGGCCTTCGAGGCGCTGATCATGCGCCTCGTCCACATCGTCGAGGAGGGCGAGCGGGCGCAGATGTCGAAGCGCAGCGGCGACTTCGTCTCGCTCGACGAGCTGCTCGACGACATCGGCGTCGACGCGAGCCGCTGGTTCATGCTCTGGCGCAGCCACGAGACGACCGTCGACCTCGACCTCGAGCTGGCCCGCAGCCAGTCCAGCGAGAACCCGGTCTACTACGTCCAGTACGCCCACGCGCGGATCGCCAGCATCCTGCGCAAGGCCGGCGCCGCCGCCGAGGAGGCCGCCGCCGGGCTCGACCCTGAGGCGCCGGCCGCGACCATAGAGCCCAGCGAGAGGGCGCTGATCAAGCGCCTGCTGGAGTTTCCCGAGGAGGTGCGTGAGGCGGCCGCTCGCCGAGCACCGCACCGGATCTGCGCCTACTCGACCGCGGTCGCCGCTGACTTCCACGCCTTCTATCGCGACTGCCAGGTCATCGGCGCCGGGGGGGAGGGGGTCGAGCGCTCGCGGCTGGCCCTCTGCCTCTGCACGAAGCGGACGATCGCCGCGGCGCTGGGTCTGCTCGGGATCTCCGCTCCCGAGCGGATGTGATGCGCGGCGGGCGCCGCAAGCTGCCCGTCCTGGCCGAGATCGCCGGCCCTGGCCCCGGCGAGGCGCGAGCCTGGTCGCTGGGCCGCGCCGATCTCGAGGCTCTCGCCAAGCTGCGCCCGGCATTGAGCGAGCGCCGCCTGGTGCTTGTCAGCGGCGATCAGAGTCTGGCCGGGGCGGTCGCTCTGGCGGGGGCCGCCAGCGCCGGCGGACGTCGCACCGCGCTGCTCGAGTGCGACCTCGCCCAGCCCCGGCTGGCGGCAAATCTGGGCCTCTCTGCGGCGCCGGGGCTGCACGAATATCTGCGCTGGGAGGCGACGGCGGCGGAAATCCTGCAGCCGCTGGTCCTCGCCGGCCCGGCGGCGCGGGGGGCGTCGGATCCCCTGGTCTGCATCGTCGCCGGGCGGCGGGCAGCCGACCCGGCGACCCTGATCAACCTGGAGAGCTTCCGCCACGCGGTCGGCAAACTGAGCAGCGCCTACGACCTGGTCGTGCTCCTCGGTCCGACGCTCGATTCCAGCTACGGCTCGCTGGAGGCGATCGCGACACGGGCCGACGCGCTGATCGCCGCCGTCCCGGCCGCCGCCGTTTCAGGCCGGCCCGGTCGCGAGCTTCGCGCCGCCCTGCGCAAGCTGCCGGTCGAGACCATCGGCGCGCTCGTCGTCGCGGCCGACTGACTCTTCAGAGGTCGTAGCGGGCCAGGTCGGCGTCGAGCCGTTCAGCGTCCGCGCTGCTCGGCCGCTCTGCTGTCGGGGTACCGTCGCCGCCCGGCGGGTCGCCGGCGCGGCGCCAGCGCAGCACGCCGATGGTCAGCGCGACGACGGCGATCACGAAGGCGATCACCGGCACTAGGTAGGCGGAGAGGTCGAAGCCGGAGCCCTGCGGAAGTGCCAGGACCTCGGTGCCGTACTCGGCGATGAGCGCGTCCTTGATCCGGTCCTTGCTCCTGCCTTCCGCGACCAGCCGTGAGATGAAGGCTTTCTCGCGTTGGGCCTGGGGGGATTCGGCCAGCTCCAGCAGCGTGCCGCAGACGGGGCACATCACTTCGGAGGAGATCTCACTGAGCGAGGTCTGGGGGGCCGCCGCCCGCGCACTCAGGGCGCCCACGGCGAGCACGGCGAGCGCGACGCCGAGCCACACCGCGAATGCCGACCGCGGTTTCACGACCGCCCGTCGCCCTTCAGCAGCGGGGCCACTTCGCTTTCGAGGTACCCCTCGTCGACCGGCCCGCGCACCAGCGCCCGCACCTTGCCCTGGGGGTCGACGAGGTAGTTCTCCGGAACTCCGGTCGTCCCGAAGTCATGGGCGGTGGCGCCGTCGCCGTCGCGCAGCTGCGGATAGCTGAGTCCGAAGCGGCGCACGAAGGCGCGGCCGTCGCCGCTGAGGTCGCGGCTGTCGATGCCGAGGACGGTGAAGCTGCCGTCCCGGTGGCGGCGCTGGAAGCTCTCCAGGGCCGGGGCCTCCTCGCGGCAGGGGACGCACCAGGAGGCCCAGAAGTTGACCAGGACCCAGTGGCCCCGGTAGTCGCTGAGCGAGCCCTCCCCGCCGCCTTCGAGATGGGGCAGGGAAGAGGTGGGTGCGATCTCGCCGAGGGCGACCCCGGAGGAGCCCTTGCTGAGCAGCCCGAAGGTGAGCAGGCCGACTATGGCCAGGACGGCAAGGACGGCGATGGCAGAGCGAGCGCTCACGGAGCGCCAAGGTTAGAACGCGGTCGCCTCCGGTAACCGTCCGCCGGTCATAGAATCCGGCGAGGCGCGGACGTAGCTCAGTTGGTAGAGCGCGAGCTTCCCAAGCTCGAGGTCGCGGGTTCGAGACCCGTCGTCCGCTTCTCGCGCTTCCTCGGCCCGGCTTTGGCGCTGCCCGGGATCCGATAAAAGTGCTCGGTGGCGCCGCGCACCTGACGCTGGCGGGCGAGCTCGATCAGCTTTGCTTTGGCCAGCTCGGTCACGTGGTAGTTGGTGTTGCTGAGGGGAATCTGTAGCTCTTGGCTGAGTTCGCTGGGGGAGAGGGTGCGGCCCCCCTCCATGCTGAGGATTTCCAGGATCGAGATCCGCAGCGGATGCGCGGTCGCCCGCGCCAGGTGCTCCCAGTCGAGCGAAAGAGAAGGCTTCCCGTTGCCGTCGGCGCCGACGCCGTCATGGCCATTGGCTGACTGACCGTTACGTCTTTCCATAGCGACGACAATACCAAAAAATATTGATTCATGTCATCGAAATCGGGTAGTGTGCTTTCGGGATGAATCGGGAACGAAAGGGATTTATGGGAGGTCGAGCGACGGTCGTTGCCTGGATCGCGAGCGTAATCGTGCTCCTCGCCGCGCCGTTGGCGCAGGCGAGAACGGAAGACATCATCGCCCCCAGCGACCCTCAGAATCCACAGGTCGACTCCGGCTGGCAGGCCGGAACCTGTAAGGAAGAACCGCCGGAAAGCACCGCCCTCTGCTCGGTCGCCACGCCCGATCAGTTCTTCAAGCAGGCGACTGGGCACCCCAAATGGGGATTCACCCAGTTCATCGTCAAGCACAGCGTCGGACCCGGGCCGCTCGAAACGCCGGTGGGCGAAGTCGCGACGGTCCGAGTCGATCTCCCGGTCGGGCTGAGTGTCAACCCCGGCGCCACCGAACAGTGCCCATTGCCGGTCTTCGAATCCGGCGCCGAAAACTGCGGCACGGCTTTCCCGGGCTCCAAGGTCGGCGAAAGCGAGGTCACCACCTCGCTGGCGGGCGTGGTCACCCCTCCGACGCCGCCCCTGACCCAGGTCGCCGTCTACAACGTCGTGCCCGTATTCGGAGAGGCGGCCCGGTTCGGGCTCGAATTGGCGGGGAAGGAAGTGTTCCTGCGCGGCGACGTCGCCTGGGCCAGCGACTATCACGAGGGCTTCACCATCGATGTCCCCGAGTCCCTGCCGGAAGGACTGGGGGGGCTGGTTCTGAGGAATCGCCTCGTCTTCGAAGGCACGTCTGGCGATGGCACCTTCTTAACCACCCCCAGCACCTGCCTCGGAGAAGCGTTTCCGTGGGGCCCCGCGGGCCATGTCTACTCGACCTGGCTCCTCGCCGACTCGTGGAAAGAGAAGAAAGAAGAAGAAGCCGGAAGCGGCTACGTCTTCCCTCGCAGCGCGGAACCGGCCTTCGAGTCGCCAATTCCGCCGGGCGCGGAACCCGAAGAATGCGCAACGATCCCCTACGACCCCTCGCTCGGGATTGATCCCGGGACGGCGGCGACCGACTCTCCCGCCGGCGCCACCGTCGCGGTCGACGTCCCCCACATCTCCGCGGCCGGCACCCAGGACAGCTCCGACACGAGGACGGCAGACGTCTCCCTGCCGGTCGGGATGGGCCTCAATCCCTCGGCCGCCAACGGCCTCCAGACCTGCACCGATGAGCAGTTCGGCAAGGGGACCAAAAACCCGGTCGCCTGTCCGGCCGCTGCGAAGATCGGCACGGTGACGATCGCGTCGGCGCCGCTGCCGGAGGGTCCGCTGACCGGGAACGTCTATGCGGGCAAGCAGGAAAGCCGCGATCCCGCCTCGGGCGACGAGTACCGGATCTTCGTCGACGCCGAGTCACCCCGCTACGGAATCTCGGTCAGGCTGATCGGCAACGTCGGCGCCGACCCGCGCACCGGCCAGCTGACCACCACCTTCGCCGAAAACCCGCAGGTCCCGTTCACCTCTTTCACGCTCTCCTTCGACGGTGGCGCCAGGGCGGTCCTGAGCAGCCCGCCGGTCTGCGGGCCGAACAGCGCCAAGGCGTTGATGACGCCCTGGTCGGGCAACGCGCCGGCGACTCGTTCTCAGGACATCGTCCTGACCAGCGCTCCCGGCGGCGGCGCCTGCGCGAAGACGCTGGCGGAGCGGCCCTTCGCGCCGGCTTTCTCGGCAAAGCCGACCGGCACCAAGGCCGGCGCCTTCAAACCGGTCTCCCTCCACATCACCCGCGGCGATGGCCAGCAGGAGCTGAAGGGCGTCGACGTCACCCTGGCGCCGGGGATGACCGGCAAGCTGGCCGGCATCCCCTACTGCTCGGAGGCGGCCCTGGCCGCGGCGGCGGCCAACGGCGGCGCCGCCGAGCGAACCGCCTCCAGCTGTCCTGCCAAGAGCCTGGTCGGCAGCGCTTCGGTCGCCGCCGGCACCGGCTCGGCGCCGCTGCGCATCGACGCCAAGGTCTTCCTCTCGGGCCCCTATCGCGGGGCTCCTCTCTCCCTGGCAGTCGTCACCCCCGCCACGGCCGGTCCCTATGACCTGGGCACGGTCGTGGTGAGGGTGGCGCTGTTCGTCGATCCGGTGACGGCGCAGATCCGCGCCCTCTCGGATCCGATCCCCCATGTCTTCGGCGGCGCCCAGCTCAGCATCCGCTCGGTCGACGTCAACATCGATCGCAAGGACTTCACGCTCAACCCGACCAGCTGCGGACCGCTGACCACCGCGGGCGTTCTCAACGGCGGCGGTTCCGACCCGACCAACCTGGCGGCGTTCAGCGCCTTCCCGGTCAGCACTCCTTTCCAGACCAGCGACTGCGGCGCCCTCGGCTTCCGGCCGAAGCTGTCGACGCGGCTGTACGGGGGGAAGAAGAGCACCAAGCGGGCCCAGCACCCGAAATTCCGTGCCGTCCTCGTCGCCCGCCCCGGCGACGCCAACATCGGTCGCGCCGCGGTGACGCTGCCGCATTCACAGTTCCTCGACCAGTCCCATATCCGCACCATCTGCACCCGGGTCCAGCTGGCCGCGCACGACTGCCCGAAGGCGGCCATCTACGGATACGCACGGGCCAAGACCCCGCTGCTGGACGACGAACTGGCCGGGCCTGTCTACCTGCTCTCATCCAACAACCCGCTGCCCGACCTGCTCGTCGATCTGCGGGGGCAGGTGAACGTGCAGCTGCACGGCGTCATCAGCACCGCCAAGGCGCGGATCAAGAACGTCTTCTACCCCGTGCCCGACGTCCCGGTCAGCAAGTTCGTGCTGACGATGAAGGGCGGCAAGCGCGGCCTCTTGGTCAACTCGCGCGACCTCTGCGCCCGCCCCTCCTTCTCCTTCATGAACTTCAAAGCCCAGAACGGCAAGAAGCTGAAGAAGAAGAAGCTGCCGCTGCGGGTGCCGGCCTGCCACCGGCATGGTGGTCGCGGCAAGCACAACCGGGATTGAGCAGCGGTGTTATGGGGTAAGTCCCACTAGACCGGTCGCGGGAGGGATAGGCCGGTTCGATCCCGGTTTTCAATTTGGAAGGAGCTTCGATGGGGCGGAGGACACGCAGATCAGTGGCAGTTTGTGTCGCGGCCACGGCCCTGGCGATGCTGGCGCTGGCGCCCGCCGCCCAGGCGGTCAACATCATCGAAAGCCAGGCGCCGGGCGGCAATGCCGAAACCGCAGCGGCGGGATGGCAGGCCGGGACCTGCAGCGTCGATCCCTGCTCGGCCGAAACGCCTGGTCTCTTCTTCACGCAGGCGGCCGGCCACCCGCCGAAAGGGTTCACCCAGATCATCACCCGGCATGAACCAGGCCTGCTGCCCGGCAGCGAAGTCCCGGTCGGGAACCTGAAGACGATCCTCGTCGATCTGCCACCGGGGCTCAGCGTCAATCCCCAGGCGACGCCTCAGTGCCAGCTGGCGGAAGGTGCCAGCCCGACGACCTGCCCGCCAAGCTCGATAGTCGGGCTCAGCAGCCTCTCCGCCACCAATCCTCTGACCACCCTTGGCCTGACGGTTCCCCCGGTACCCGTGTACAACATCGCCCCGCGGCAGGGCGAACCGGCTCGCTTCGGCTTCAGCGTCCTCGGCAACGACATCTTCCTCAACGCGGGGGTGGCCTGGGAGAGCGACTATCACGAGTACTTCACGATCCACGCCACGGCGCTCAAACTCGGCCCTGGCTTCGAACTGGCGCGGATCCTGAAAAATCGCCTGGTCTTCGACGGACAGACGGAACTCCAGCCCGGTGGTGGCCGCTTCCTGACCAACCCAAGCACCTGCAACGACCCTCAGGTCGAACCCTTCAAGCGCCAGTACACGACCTTCCTCCATGCCGATTCCTTCGAGGAAGAAGCGCCTGACGACGGCTATGACGTGGCAGCTCCGGCGCCGCCACCCGCCTCTTTCCTGGCCGGCTCCCAGGAAATGCAGGCGCCCCAACCCAAAGGCACGGCTCCCAGCGGCTGCGCCAGCGTGCCGTTCAGCCCGACCACGTCGGCCGACCCGAACACGGCTCAGACCGACTCCCCGTCTGGCGCCACGGTCAACGTGATCGTGCCGTTTGATCCGACCGCGCCGATCTACCAATCGAACGTCCGCGTGGCCCGCGTCACTCTGCCGGCCGGCATGGGGGTCAATCCGTCGGCGGCTCCGGACCTGCAGGCCTGCACCGACGGGCAGTTCGGCAAGGGGACCAGGAACCCGGTCGGCTGCCCGAGCGGGTCGAAGATCGGCACCATCTCGATCGACACGCCGGTGCTGCCCGCCGGAACCCTGACCGGCAACGTCTACCTCGGCTCGCAGCAGAGCAGCGATCCCGAATCGGGAAACCTCTACCGGGTCTTCCTCGACGCCGAGTCGACGGCCCGCGGGCTCTCGGTTCGCCTCGTCGGCAACGTGATCGCCAACCGCCAGACCGGGCAGCTCACCGCTGTCGTCAACGAAGCTCCACAGGTTCCGTTCGACTCCGTCCAGGTCAAGCTCGACGGCGGCCAGAAGGCGACCTTGACCAGCCCGCCGACCTGCGGGCCCAACCCGACGTCGCACGCGATGACCGCCTGGTCAGGCAGCCCCGATGCTGGTGCTCCGGACAAAGGCTTCACGCTTACCTCCGCCCCCGGCGGCGGCGCCTGCGCGAAGACGATGGCCGAGCGGCCCTTCTCGCCGAGCTTCAACGCCGGCCCGAAGAGCGACAAAGCCGCCACCTTCACGCCCTTCACGGTCAACATCACCCGCCCGGACGGCCAGCAGGAGCTGAAGGGCGTCGACATCACCCTGCCGCCCGGAGCGACCGCCAAGCTGGCCGGCGTTCCCTACTGCCCGCCCGCGGCGCTCGCCGCCGCAGCGGCGCGCGCCGGCAGCGCCGAGCGGGGCAGCTCGAGCTGCCCCGCCGCCAGCCAGATCGGCGTCGCCACGGTCGCGGCGGGCTCCGGCTCCTCGCCGCTGCAGATCGGCGGCAAGGCCTACCTGGCCGGCCCCTACCACGGGGCGCCACTGTCGCTGGCGGTCATCACCCCGGCCGTGGCCGGCCCCTTCGACCTCGGCACCGTCGTGGTCCGGGTACCGCTCTTCGTCGACCCCGAAACGGCACAGATCCACGCCATCTCCGATCCGATCCCCGATGTCTTCGGCGGCGCCAAGCTCGACATCCGCTCGATCGCCGTCAACATCAACAAAGACAACTTCACCCTGACCGGGACCAACTGCTCGAAATTCGCCACCGCCGGCTGGCTCAGGGGCGGCGGAGCCGACCCGACCACCCCCGCCGCCTTTTCGTCCTTCTCCATCTCGGACCCGGTCCAGTTGAACGGCTGCCCGGCGCTGAACTTCCGGCCCAAGCTCAACCTGCGGCTGTTCGGCGCCGCCAAGCGGGCCAAGCACCCCAGGCTGCGGGCGATCCTCAAGGCGCGGCCGGGTGACGCCAACATCGCCCGCGCCTCGGTCGGCCTGCCGCACGCGCTCTTCCTCGACCAGGCCAGCCTGGCGAAGATCTGCACCCGGGTTCAGTTCGCCGCCAGTCAGTGCCCGAAGAAATCGCGCTATGGCCGTGCCCGTGCCTTTACGCCGCTGCTGGGCAAGCCGCTGGAAGGCCCGGTCTACCTGCGCTCCTCCAACAATCCGCTGCCGGACCTGGTCGCCCACCTCCAGGGTCAGGTCGACATCGACCTGGTCGGGCGGATCGACAGCTTCAAGGGCGGCCTTCGCACCACCTTCGATCGCGTCCCCGACGTGCCGGTCTCGAAGTTCACGATGATCCTGCCCGGCGGCAAGCACGGTCTTCTCGTCGCCTCGAGGGATCTCTGCAAAGGCCCGGTCAGGGCGATCGTGCAGCTCAAAGCTCAGAACGGCAAGAAGGCCAACAAGCGCTCGAAGCTGAGGACCCCTTGCAACAAGAAGTCGCAGCGGAAAAAGGGCCACCATCGGAAATAGTCGGGGCGGACCGAAATGAACTCCCTGTGCAAGTTGTCGCATTTCGCACTTGATCCACGGACCGCGCCCGCTACTGTCTCTGATGGGAGAAGTGCTAGGGCGCTACGCAGGGGAAGCGTTTCGCTCAACGGGACAAGGAGGAATTGAATGGCTAAGCGCTTTTTAATCGCAGTGGCGGTTATGGCCCTTGGTGCCGTATTGGTGGCACCCTCGGCTCAAGGTGCGTTCGGCATCGCGAACTGGGAAGCACTGACGTGCAAAGAAAACACCGACACGCCGGCGATCGGCGGAACCACTGCGGGTGTGTTCCCTCTCGCCAAACCTGTGGGCCAGTGCACCAAAGACACGCCGGAAAAATGGTTCACCCAGGCCGCCGGCCACCCGCCCTTCGGCATCACGGACTTCACGCTTAACACCAAACCGGTGGGCACTGGCGGGGGCTTTCCCGAAGGCTTCGTCAAAGACATCGTCGTCGACACGCCAGAAGGACTGAGCGTCAACCCCGAGGCCACGCCGGTGAAGTGCACGGTGGAACAGCTGAAATCGAACCCGCCGGCATGCCCGGCGGAATCTCTGGTCGGCGTCAACTACTTCACGGTCTCGGCGAGCCCCACCGGGCCGGCGTGCGAACCCCCGGCGGGCTGCCTGCAGGCGCGCGCCGCGGTTCCGGTCTACAACCTCGTGCCGTTCGAAGGCGTGCCGTCGATGGTCGGATTCCCGACCAGCGCCCCGGGAGAACCGACCCTGATCGTTGGCTCGCTGAGTCCCGTCGATCAGCACGTCGCCTTCACGATCAGCGACATCCATGCGCCGGATGGGACTGCCGCCCATCCGCCAATCGTCGGCTCGCGGCTCGTGTTCTTCGGCGACACCGAAGGCAACCCCAACCCAACCACCAACGGCACCTACCTGACGATGCCGAGCAACTGCGGGCCCGGTCAGACGTCGCTTCTCCACGTCGACTCTTACGGTCCTCCCTTCGCCGTCCAAAGCGAATCGGACGAAGCGTCCTTCACCACCGCGGTCGGCGCCAGTGGCTGCGAGAAAGTGCCGTTCAAACCGACGATCGCCGTCAGCACCCAGGGCGGTGCGGTCGATTCGCCCGAACCGACCACGGTCGACGTCGGCATTCCGTTCAACCCGAAAGAACCGATCGCCAACTCGTATCTGAAAACGGCCAAGGTGACGCTGCCGGAAGGAATGGGCATCAACCCGTCCTCCGCCAACGGCTTGGTTCCATGTACCGATGCTCAGTTCCACTACCACACCAATTCGGCGATCGAATGCCCCGAGGCCTCCAAGATCGGCACGGTCGAGGTGCAGACGCCGTCGCTGCCGCCGAACTCGCTCGGGGGCACGGTCTACATTGGCGAACCGCTCAAAAACGGTCCGGGGGCGTCCTCCTCCGGTGAACAGTTCCGGATCTTCATCCACGCGACGTCGGTCCGCTACGGAGTCAACGTCCGCCTGATCGGCAAGGTGTTCCCCAACCCGACGACGGGGCAGTTGACGGCTGTCGTCGAAGAAAACCCGCAGGCCACGTTCAGCAACTTCCGGCTCCATCTCAACGGTGGTTCGAAAGGAACGCTGACCTCACCCGGCACCTGTGGGCCAAACAAAACGACCACGGAAATGACTCCCTGGTCCGGCAACCCAGACCAGAACACGCCGTCGAGCTCGTTCAACCTGACCAGCTACCCGGGTGGCGGCAACTGCCCGAAAACGCTGGCGGAGCGGCCGTTCGCGCCGAGCTACACGGCAAAGACGGATAGCCCCAAGGCGGGTGCCTACAGCCCGTTCAAGGTGCACATCGGGCGGCCCGACGGCCAGCAGGAGCTGAAGGTCGTCAACGTGACCCTGCCCAAGGGACTGACCGGCAAGCTGGCCGGGATTCCCTACTGCTCTGAGGCGGCCATCGCCGCTGCCGAAGCGAGCAGCGGCAAAGCCCAGCAGGCCAACTCGAGTTGCTCCGCGGAAAGCATGATCGGCACGACCTCGACCGAAGCAGGGTCCGGTTCGGCGCCGTTCAAGATCGCCGGCAAGGCATTCCTCGCCGGTCCCTACAAGGGCGCTCCGCTCTCGATGGTGGTGATCACGCCCGGCGTCGCCGGTCCGTACGACATCGGCACCGTCGTGGTCAGGGTGGCTCTGAACGTCAACCCGCAGACCGCTCAGATCAACGCGGTCTCCGATCCGATCCCACACGTGTTTGGTGGGGTCAAACTCGACGTCCGCTCGATCGACGTCGACGTCAACCGCAGCAAGTTCATGCTCAACCCGACCAACTGCGCCGCGCAGGCAACGAGCGGCGTGCTCAACGGGGGCGGCAGTGACCCGACCAACCCGGCGGCGTTCAGCTCCTATGGGGTCAGCGCTCCGTTCCAGGCAAGCGAATGCAGCAAGCTGGCCTTCAAGCCGAAGCTGTTCACCCGCCTCTACGGGCCGGTCAAGCGGGCCAAGAACCCGCGGATCCGGGCGATTCTGGAAGCGCGTCAAGGCGATGCCAACGTCAGCCGCACGGCGTTGACGCTGCCGCACTCGCTGTTCCTCGACCAAAGCCACATCAGGACGGTCTGCACCCGGGTGCAGCTGGCTGCCAAGGCATGTCCGAAGGCCGCGATCTACGGCCACGCCGAAGCGAAGTCGCCACTGCTCGACAAGAAGTTGAAGGGCCCGGTCTACCTGGTGTCCTCCGACAACCCGTTGCCGGACCTGGTGGCCGACCTGCGCGGCCAGGTCAACATCCAGTTGCACGGCGTGATCAGCTCCAAACGGGGCGGTCTCAAGACCGTGTTCAACCCGGTGCCGGACGTCCCGGTGAAGAAGTTCATCCTCAACATGCAGGGTGGCAAGAAGAGCCTCCTGGTCAACTCGACCAACCTCTGCGAGAAGAAGCAGAAGGCGGTCTTGAACATCAAGGCTCAGAACGGCAAGAAGGTCAAGAACAACAGGTACGCGCTGCGGATCAACTCCTGCGGCAAGAAGAAGAAGTAGCCCGCCAGTAACGTCGCTCGCACCGGCGCGGATGGCCGAATAGCCTCCGCGCCGGTGCACCCGACGCTCTCCGTCCTCATCGTCGCCTGGAACAGCCGCGAGGAGCTGGCCAGGACCCTGCCGGCCCTACTGCCGGAGCTGAGCGAGGGCGACGAGCTGATCGTCGTCGACAACGACTCCGCCGACGGTACGCCCGAGGCGGTGCTGGAGCTGGCGCCACGGGCACGGGTCCTGCGCAGCGGCCGCAACCTCGGCTTCGCCGCTGGCTGCAACGCCGGCGCCGCCGTGGCCAGCGGCGACCTGCTGGTCATCCTCAACCCGGACGCAGCGCCGCTGCCCGGTTTCGGCGAGGCGATTCGCCGACCCTGGCTGCGCGGCCGCGGCTGGGCTGCCTGGCAGGCGCTGGTCGCCCAGGAGGGGGGGACGCGCATCAACTCGGCCGGCAACCCGCTCCATTTCACGGGGATCTCCTGGGCTGGGGGCCACGGCCGGCCGATTGCCGAAGCGCCGCCGGCGGGCGCGGTCACCGGGCTGTCCGGAGCCTGTCTGGCGATCCCCCTGGCCACTTGGCGCGAGATCGGTGGCTTCCCCGAGCGGTACTTCCTCTACCACGAGGACGTCGACCTCTCTCATCAGCTGCGCCTGCGCGGGGGCACGCTCGGGATCGAGCCCGCCGCGGTGGTCGACCACGACTACGAGTTCGGTGCTCGTGAGCACAAGTGGCGCTGGCTGGAGCGCAACCGACTCGCCTTCCTGGTCCGCGTCTACCCGGCGCCCCTGCTGGTCCTGCTAGCGCCGGCGCTGCTGGTGACCGAGCTGGCCCTCGTCGCGGTCTCGCTGGCGGGCGGCTGGGGGAGGCAGAAGCTGGCCGCCGATCTGGAAGCCCTGCGCTGGCTACCGCGGCTGCTGCAGGAGCGCCGTCAGGTTCAAGCCCATCGAGTTATTAGCGCCGCCGAGTTCGCCGCCGGGCTGAGCGCAGATCTCGACTCGGCTTTCATCGCCGATGCCGCCTGGTCCTGGCCCGTCCGCCTCGCCCTGCGCGGCTACTGGGGCACGGTACGGCTGCTACTCGGGCGCCCTCGGTGAGCCAACCCCCTGGGCGCGGTAGTCATTTCATCCGCATAGCGAGTGAAATGACTACCGCAGTCGCTCGCGGGCTGAGCTTGCGATAATCGACGGGCTCGTGGACCCTCAGCGCAAGCGCAAGATCCGTCTCGTGGTGGCGCTCAGCGTCGCCGTGCTGCTCGCGGTGGCACTGGTCTACACCTCGTTCTCTGCCGCGACCGATGCCAAAGAACCCTCACAGCTGCTCGGGGCGGCGCCCGGAACCACCTATGACATGACCGGCAAGGTCGTGCCCGGCTCGATCCACCACCAGGGCAGCGGCATCGTTTTTCGCGTCGCGGATCGAGAAGGCGGGGGCCAGGCCCTCCCGGTCAGCTATTCGGGCACCGTCCCCGACCCCTTCCGCGGTGGCCGTGAGATCGTCCTCACCGGCGCGATGAAGGGCGGCACCTTCGTCGGCGAGCCGGAAACCCTGATCACGAAGTGCCCCTCGAAGTTCACGACCAAGAGCGATGCCTAGCCTCGGCAGCGCGCTGCTGGCGCTCGCCTTCCTCACCGCCGTCTTCGCCGCCATCGTCGCGCTTGCCGGCCGCCACGGCAACCGCCGGCGGCTGGATCTGTCGCGGCGCTCCGTCTACGCCTTCTGCGCGCTGATCACGGCCTGCGTCGCGATCATCGAGATCGCCTTCGCCGGCGACGACTTCTCCTTCAACATCGTCCAGCAGCACTCCTCGATCGAGACCCCCGCCTTCTACAAGCTGGCGGCGATGTGGTCGAGCCAGGAGGGCTCGCTGCTGCTCTGGGCCTGGGTGCTCTCGATCGTCTCCAGCGCCTCCCTCTACGCGACCCGCAACAAGCTGCGCGAGATCGTGCCCTGGGCGACCGCGGTGATGATGGGCGTCGCCGCCTTCTTCACCGGCCTGATGCTGTTCGCGCCCGACGTCGACCCCTTCGCGACCCTCAGCCCCGTGCCGGCCGACGGCATCGGGCTCAACCCACTGCTGCAGCACCCGAGCATGATGATCCACCCGCCGATGCTCTACTCGGGCTACGTCTCGCTGACGGTCCCGTTCGCCTTCGCGATCGGCGCCCTGATCACCCGCCGCCTCGACGCCGAATGGATCCGCTCGACCCGCCGCTTCGCGCTGATCGCCTGGGCCTTCCTCGGCTTCGGCCTGCTGCTCGGCGCCCGCTGGTCCTACACCGAGCTCGGTTGGGGGGGCTACTGGGCTTGGGACCCGGTCGAGAACGCGGCGCTGATGCCGTGGCTGGTGATCACCGCCTTCCTGCACTCGATCATGGTCCAGGAGAAGCGGGGGATGCTGAAAGTCTGGAACGCCACCCTGATCGTCGGCTCCTTCTCGCTGGCGTTGCTCGGCACCTTCCTGGTCCGCTCCGGGGTCCTGCAGTCGATTCACGCCTTCGGCGACAACACCGTCGGCCCCTACATCCTCGGCCTGATCGCCGTGGTCCTGATCGGCTCGACGGCGCTGATCGTCTCCCGTCTCGACGACCTGCGCTCGCAGAAGCGGATCGATTCGCTGGTCTCCCGCGAGGCGGTTTTCATCGTCAACAACCTCTTGCTGGTGGCGCTCACCGCGGTGATCTTCTGGGGCACTTTCTTCCCGCTGATCTCGGAACTGTTCACCGGCAGCAAGGCCTCGCTGGCGGCTCCATGGTTCGACCGCTACACGACGCCGCTGGCGATCCTCTTGGTCCTCTTTACTGGGATCGGGCCGCTGCTGGCCTGGCGCCGGGTCAGCTGGGCCTCGGCCAAGCGCGTCTTCCGGATGCCGCTGATCGTCGGCGCCGTGACCGCGGTCCTGCTGCTGGCGCTGAGCGACGCGGCCCACAAGCCCTGGGCCTTCGCCCTCTTCGTCTTCGCCGCCTTCGCCCTGACCGGGCTGGCGCAGGAGTTCTGGCGCGGCGCGGCGGCGCGGCGCCAGACCTCGGGCGGCTCGATGGCGGGTGCCCTGGTCGCCGTCGTCTCCCGCAACCGCCGTCGTTACGGCGGCTACATCGTCCACATCGGCGTCGCCGTGGTGCTGATCGGCATCGCCGCCTCCTCGAGCTTCCAGACCAACCGCGACGTCACCCTGCGCCCCGGTCAGAGCACCGTCGTCGACGGCCGCAAGATCACCTACGTAAGGCCGACCGAGGCGGTCGACAGCGAGAAGTTCACCTTCGGCACCGTGCTGCGGGTCGAAGAAGGCGGCAAGGTGGTGGCGGTTCTGCGCCCGAGCCGGCGCTACTTCCGCCCGACCGGGCAGGAAACGGGGACGATCGGCAGCTTCTTCGACGGCGAGGCGACCAGCGAGGTGGGGCTGAAGGTGGGGCTCGGCGGCGACCTCTGGACCGCCGTGCAACCCGACATCACCGCCGTGCAGCGGCGCGTGCGTGCGGCCGACAGGGGCTTCCGGGCCTGCGTCAGCGGCGCTCCCGGCACGCCGCCCCAGTGCAAAGCAGTGGGGGCGATGATGCGCGCCGCCGCCGCCAACCCAAGCCTGGCACCGGCGGCGCTGAGCCAGATCGCCAAGCTGCAGTCGCTGGCCGCCACCCGGATCGCCAAGAGCTACCTCAGCGATGGCTCGGCGGCGATCTTCAAGGTGATCGTCAACCCCCTGGTCGTCTGGATGTGGATCGGCGGCCTGATCGCGCTGATGGGGGCGCTGCTCGCGCTCTGGCCCTCACGCGGCCGCCGCCGCGGCGCCCTCGTCCGCACCGAGACCGATGCGCTCAAGGAAGCCAAGTACAGAGAGATTCGCGACGCCGAGCTCGACCACGCCTCCGGCAAGCTCTCCGACGAGGACTTTGCCCTGCTCGACGCCGAGCTGCGCCGCGAAGCGGTTGAGATCCTCGACCGGGTGGAGAACGGCAACGGCTCGAAGGCGCCCGGCAGGACGGACGAGAGTGGGGCGGAGGAGACCCGCGAGAAGGTTCCGCAGGGCTAGTCACTCCTGTATGTGACGTGACCATCTAGACTTTGCCGCCATGTACACGATTCTCAGCGTCCTCCAGGTCATCTTCTCCATCGTCTTGATCTTCTTGATCCTGCTGCACTCGGGGAAAGACGCGGGCCTCTCTGGCGCTTTCGGTGTCGGCGGTGGCGGCAGCTCGCTCGGCGGCGGCTCGATGGTCGAGCAGAACCTCACGCGCGCCACGATTTTCATTGCCCTTCTCTGGACGCTGAACACCTTCGTCCTGCTGAAGATCTAGAGCAGGGCCAGGCCTCGATCTCCCGCGACCCCGACTGGGGTCGTTTTTTGTTGTGCATCCGGCAACCGTGCCGGGCATATGAGGCATCTCTGTATATCTAGTTGACAAATCTGCCCAGTTTGTCTACGTTCCAGACGTTCTTTGAAACTCTGACAAGGAGGAGGCCATGGAGGCCACCGCCGCAGACACGCATCATCATCACCACCACCACGACGAGGTCGAGGTCAATCCGGCGACCTGGAGCGATCCCAAGCGCTACGCATGGCTGCTGGGCATCGTCGTTCCGCTGGCGCCGTTCATGGCCTGGGGCTCGGTTGCGCTGACCGACTTCGCCGGTTTCTGGCTGCTCGGCCCGCTACTCGTCTTCGTCGCCTTCCCGATCCTCGACATCGCCGTCGGCATGGACGCGAGCAACCCGCCCGACAGCGTCCTCAAGTGGCTGGAGCAGGATCGCTACTACCGCTGGTGCACCTACGTCTTCATCCCGATCCAGTACGCCGGCCTGGTCCTCGCCTGCTGGCTCTGGTCCAACGGCGACCTCTCGGTTCTCAGCAGTCTCGGGCTGGCCTTCACGGTCGGCGTCGTCGGCGGGATCGCGATCAACACCGCCCACGAGCTCGGCCACAAGCGGGCCAGCTCGGAGCGTTGGCTGAGCCGCGTCGCGCTCGCCCAGACCGGCTACGGCCACTTCTTCATCGAGCACAACCGCGGCCATCACGTTCGCGTCGCCACCCCGGAGGATCCGGCCAGCTCACGGCTCGGGGAGAGCTTCTGGGCCTTCCTGCCGCGCACCGTCGCCGGCAGCCTGCGCTCGGCCTGGGGGATCGAG
Source organism: Solirubrobacterales bacterium (assembly GCA_036269775.1). GTDB lineage: Bacteria > Actinomycetota > Thermoleophilia > Solirubrobacterales > 70-9 > VAYN01. The sequence continues at coordinate 204 of DATBDU010000032.1, read as the reverse complement.
GCGGCCCGCCTCGACCGGCTCGGCAAGTCGCACTGGAGCATCCACAACGACATCCTCGGCGCCTGGGCGATGACCGTCGGCCTCTTCGCGGCGCTGGCGATCGTCTTCGGCCCGGTCGTCCTTCCCTATTTGCTGATCCAGGCCGTGATCGGCTTCTCGCTGCTGGAGGTCGTCAACTACCTCGAGCACTACGGCCTGCGGCGC
>DATBDU010000031.1:0-40543 GCA_036269775.1 Solirubrobacterales bacterium | reverse complement strand
GAGAACGGTTGTGAATGGCATCGCCTGACCGCCTCTACCACGGCTCGGTCCGCGCCTTCTCGTTCGTCTTCATCGCGCTCGGCGCGGCGCTGCTGATAGTCACGCTCGTCGCCGGCGGCGGACCGCTCTCGACCGGGGTCCTGCTCGGTGTCCTCTTCCTGGCGATCGGCGTGGGCAGGCTGTGGATCTCCCGGGCGGCTCGGTGAGCGAGCCGCCTCCCGCCCCGGAGAAACGCTCCGGGTATGATCTGATCCAGCGCGGCCTCGGCGTCCCCGGGCTGTTCGTGGCCGTCTACTCGGTGGTCGGCTTCTCGATCTACTTCTCCCTCGGCGTCGTCGCCGACCGCGGCCTCGGCCTGACGCCGTTGATCTTCCTTGCAGCAGGTTTGCTCTTCGTGCTGACGACGCTCACCTACGTCGAGGGCGGCGCGATGTTCCGCGAGCGCGGCGGCTCCTCCAGCTTCGCCCGGCACGCCTTCAACGAGCTGATCGCCTTCATCGCCGGCTGGGCGATCCTGATCGACTACCTGATCGTGATCGCCCTGGCGGCGATCTCGGTGCCCCACTACCTGGAGCCGATCTGGGGCGGTTTCTCCAGGCCGGGCTGGGAGATCGGCGTCGCTGCGCTGGTGATCGCCGCGGCCTGCGTGCTCAACATCTTCAACGTCACCGGCCGCGGGCGCGGCCGCTCGCTGGCGGTGCTGGCGCTCGCCGACCTCGGTCTGCAGCTGGCGGTGATCGTCGTCGGCGCCCTCGTCGTCCTCCATCCCGAGCGGCTGACCGAACAGCTCCACCTCTTCTCCAACCCGAGCTTCAAGGACATCGTCTACGCGGCCGTCGTCGCGATGCTCGCCTACGCCGGGATCGAGGCGGCCTCCGACCTGGCGCCCGACATCGACGTCGACCGCCGCGACCTCAGGCGGATCGCCTCGTTGGGGGCGATCGCGGTGCCGCTCGTCTACGCCGGCATGGCGGCGATCGCGCTGATGGCGGTGCCGGTCGTCGCCGGGCCGCACGGGCCCGAAACCGCGCTCGGCGGCAAATTCGTCGAGGAGCCGGTGCTGGGGGTGGTCTCGGCCTTCCACCCGGGCTGGGTGGCCGACTCGATGCGCTGGATGGTGGCGCTGATCGCCGCGCCGGTCCTCTTCTGGGCCGCCACCACCTCGATGCTCGGCGTCTCCCGCCACATCTACACGCTGGCGATCAACCGCCAGATCCCCAGCTGGCTCGGCAAGCTGGAGCGGCGCCGGGCGACCCCCTACGTGGCGATCACGCTCAGCGGCGTCATCGCCCTCGGCCTGGTAATCCCGACCAACGTCAAGCTGCTCGCGGGGATCTACGCCTTCGGCGCGACCCTGGCGATCACGATCGCCCACCTCTCGATCATCCGCCTGCGGGTCAAGGACCCGCAGCGGCAGCGGCCGTTCCGGATCCCGCTGGGGATCCCCTGGCGCGGCGCCGAGCTGCCGCTGCCGGCGATCGTCGCCGCGATCCTCAGCGGCCTCGCCTTCATCAGCGTCCTCGTCTACCACGACATCGCCCGCCTGGTCGGCGGCGGCTGGATGGCCTTCGGCCTGGTCTTCTACATCGTCTACCGCAAGGTCTTCGAGGGGACGACGCTGACCAAGCGTGTCTCGGTGCCCGAGCACGCCCTCACCAAGCAGGTGCCGGAGATCGAATTCCGCAACATCCTCGTGCCTGTCTTCGGCACCGAGCTCGACGACGACATCGTCGCCACCGCCGGCCGTCTCGCCGCCGCCGAGCAGGCGGAGTCGGGCAGGGAGGAGGACGACGCCCGGCTCGAGGTCATCTACGTGATCGAGGTGCCGCTGACGCTGCCGCTGGATGCGGCGCTGCCACCCGAGCGCGAGGCCGAGGCGCGGCGGGCGCTGGAGCGCGCCCGCGACGTCGGCGAAGAGTACGAGGACGTCGGCGTCACCACCGAGGTGATCCGCGCCCGCAAGGTCGGCGCCGGCATCCTCGAGGCGGCCCGCCGCGGCGATTCCGAGGCAATCGTGATCGGTGGCGAGCCGCCGACGAAGATCCGCGGCGGCGCGATGATCGGCGGGATCGGCGCCGCCAAGCCAGCTGAGATCGGTGCCGCCACCGAGTACGTGCTGAAGAAAGCGCCCTGCCGGGTCCTGCTGACGGCCCCGCCGGAAACCGCGCCAGAGCCGGCTCCCGCGCCAGCCGCCGCGGACTAGTATCCGCGGCATGTTGATTCTGATCGTCGGCTGCGGCCGTGTCGGCTCCTCCGTCGCCCGCGCGATGCTGCGCGAGGGGCACGAAGTCTCTTGCCTCGACGAGGACCCCGAGTCCCACGCGCGGCTCGAGGTCGGGCTCGAGAAGAGCTGGGAGGACCTCGGCGGCCAGTTCACCGTCGGCGCCGGCCTCGAGACGGAGGCGCTGGTCGCCGCCGGGATCGAGCGGGCCGACGCCTTCATCGCCTCCACCGACGGCGACAACACCAACATCGTCATCGCCCAGATCGCCCAACGGCGCTACGAGGTGCCGACCGTGATCGCCCGCGTGCTCGACCCGCTGCGGGCCGAGTGGTACCAGCGGCAGGGCCTGAACACGGTCTGTCCGACCAGCGTCGCCATCGACATGCTCGAGAACGCGGTCCGCAAGGGCGCCGAGGGCGCCAACCCACCCGACGGCGCGGCGGAAGCCGCCTAAGAAGGGCTGGGGGGCGGATGTACATCATCGTCGTCGGAGCGGGCAAGGTCGGCTGGAACCTGGCTCGCGAGCTGCTCGAGAAAGACCACGAGGTGACGCTGATCGAGAACAACCGGCGCCGCTACCTGACCGTCGAGCAGGAGCTCGAGCACAACGTCTCCTACGGGGATGCCTCCGAGCTGTGGGTGCTGGAGCGGGCCGGGATCCAGCGCGCCGACATGGTGATCGCCGTCACCGGCGACGACGAGGACAACATGCTGATCTGCCAGGTGGCGCGCGAGAAGTACCTGGTCGAGCGGATCATCGCCAGGGTCAACAACCCGCGCAACCGCCAGCACTTCGACCTGCTGGACATCAAGCCCTCGGTCTCGGCGACCGACCTGATCCTGCGCCTGCTCGAGCACGAGGTCCCCGAGTACGGCCTGGTCCACCTGCTCGATCTTCAGGAGGAGCAGCTGGAGATCATCGAGATGCTGCTCGGCAGCGACTCCGGCGTGACCGGGCGTCGCGTCGGTGATCTGCAGATGCCCGAGGGCAGTCTGCTGATCTCGGTCCTGCGGGCAGGCAAAGGTTTCGTGCCCACGGCAGACACCGTGCTGGAGGAAGGTGACGAGATCCTGGCGGTGCTGGATCCGGGCAAGGAGGATGACCTGAAGACGCTCTTCGGCCCGGAAAGCAACGGCAGCAACGATGGCTGATCGCCAGGTCGATTTCCTGCTGATCGGCGGCGGCATGGCCTCCGCCCACTGCGCCGCCGAGCTGCGCAAGCGAGGTGCCGAGGGATCGGTGTTGCTGGTCGGCCGCGAGCCGGAGCCGCCCTACGAACGCCCGCCGATCTCCAAGGAGTACATGCGCGGCGAAGCCGAGCGGGCTGACGCCTACGTCAACCCGCCCTCCTGGTACGAGGAGAACGATGTCGAGCTGCTGAGCGGCCGCAACGTGATGTCGCTCGATCCCGCGGCGCGCACGGTGAAGATCCAGGGTGGGGAGGAGGTCGGCTTCGACAAGGCGCTGATCGGCACCGGGGCGGTGGTCAACATCCTCCGCGTCGAGGGCGCCGAGAACGAGGGCATCCACTATCTGCGCGCCTTCGGCAACTCCGACGCGATCAGGAAGGAGGCCGAGGCGGCCGAGCACGTGGTCCTGATCGGCGGCAGCTACATCGGCACCGAGGTTGCCGCCTCGCTGACGGCGCAGGGCAGCAAATGCTCGATCGTGGCGATGGAGGACGTGGCGCTCTCGCGGACCTTCGGCGACGATGCCGGCCGCTGGTTCCAGGAGCTGATCGAATCGAAAGGCGTCGAGTTCAACGGCGGCGAGGAGCTGGAGGCCTTCGAGGGCGACGGCCGCGTCAGGGCCGTGGTTACCAAGAGCGGGCTCAGCATCGAGTGCGACATGGTCGTCGTCGGCGCCGGGGTGCGGGCCGACACGATGTTGGCCGAGCGAGCCGGGATCGAGGTCGACAACGGGCTCGTCTGCGACTCGAAGCTGGAGACCTCCGTCGCGGGGATCTACGCCGCCGGGGATTGCTGCTCCTACGACAGCGTCGTCCACGGCCGCCGGCTGCGGGTCGAGCACTGGGACGTGGCGATGCAGCAGGGCATCCACGCCGCCGGCAACATGCTCGGCGACGATCGCGACTACGAGGTCGTCCCCTATTTCTTCAGCGACCTCGCCGACTGGGCCAGCCTCGAGTACGTCGGTCCGGCCCAGGACTGGGACGAGGAGGTCTGGCGCGGCGATCGCGACCGGGCTGAGTTCTCGGTCTGGTACCTCAAGGACGGCCGCGTCGCCGGCGCCCTCAGCGTCGGCCGTTCCGAAGATCTGGCCGAAGCCCGCCGCATGCTGGCTGACGGCGTCGACGTCTCCGGTGCCCGCGAGACGATTGCGGACGTGGGCTCGGACCTATCCGAGATCGACTAGAACCTGGTGCGGCCGAGACCGAGCAGGAGGCCGGCGCGGGCGGAAGCGGTTTCTACGGCTTCGATCGGAACCCGGCCGACCTGTTCGCGGAAACGCAGCGTAGATACCAAGCGGATCATCTCCGGCATCGCGTAGCTGACCCGCGACAGACCACTCTCGGCAGGCTCGATCCGCACGTGCAGTTTGCTGGACCAGTCGGTGGTCGTCATCGGCAGCCCGATCGCCAGATCTGCGGGCGCCGAGTTCATTTGCCTGATCGAGAGAACCAGGAACGGTCGGCGCCCGCTCTGCTCGCTGCCGACTACAGGCTCGAGGTTGGCCAGGAAGACCTCACCGCGGCGAGGGGGCGGAGGCAAGCTCAGTCCCTATCGGCGAAGGGCGGTCGCGATTCGAGTTCGCGGACCCACTCGTCATCGCGCGTGGCGTCGCCAGCCACGATCTCCGTCGGTAGCTCGGCGTACCGCTGCCAGGCGCGCTCGGCCGACTCGAGCATCTTGGCCTCCTCCAGCATGTCCGCTGCTTCTTCCAGGACTTGAGTCACGCTCTGCCCCGTGAGCTCTGCTTGCTTGTGGAGGCGCTCGTGGGTGCTGCGCCGCACCCGGATGGTGGTCGTCTCGACGCTTGCCATGGTGCAAGTCTACATTTCTGTCTACACAAATCGGAGGCACGCATGCTGTCGCCTAAGGCCGGGGACACCGTTTCTCTCCCCCCGCCATCGATATCCTCTAAATACGCTTTGCGGCCTGGTGTAATGGCAGCACACCTCTCTCTGGAAGAGGCAGTCGGGGTTCGAGTCCCTGGGCCGCAGCTGACAAGTCCCTGCAAAGGCGTCGAATCGCTTTGCTAGCGTCGCCCCGATGAGACTCTCCAAGACCTCGATAGTCGCGGTTCCGCTGGCCGCCCTGGCGATTTCGGGCTGCGGTGGCGGTGGCGGCGACACGACCGCCTCGACGCAGGCGACCGAAACCACCCCGGCGCTGAGCAAGGCGGAGTTGATCTCCCAGGGCGACGCGATCTGCGCCGAGGTCAACGCCGCCGCCGGCGCCGCTGAGATAGTCGCTGCCGAAGGAGAAGAAGCCGAGCTCAAGGCAAAAGTCTCCGGCCTCTACATCGGCATGGTCGAAAGCATCAAGCGCCTCGGCAGCCCCGACGATGCCACCGGCTACGCCGAGTTCAGCGCCGCGGCCGACGAACTCTCGACGGTCGAGGGCGAAGTCAAACTCGCCGCCGAACGCGAAGACACCGCCGCCCTCGACGAAGCTGCCACCGCCGCCACCGCGGCGCGCGAAGAATTCGAGAGCGTGGCCGGCGAATACGGCTTCGAAGACTGCAGCGAAGGCCCCAACGCCCCGACGGCCACTGGCACCGGCACCGCGCCGGTCGAAGAAAGCGAAGAAGGCGGCGTCGAAGTCGCTCCCGAAGAAATAGAAGAAGAAGTGGTGCCGGAAGAAGTGGCTCCCGAAGAAGTCGCGCCGGAAACGGGTGGCGCCGGGGGCGGCGTCGAAGAAGCTGCGCCGGAAGCCGGCGGGGGCAGCAGCGGCGGTAGCTCCGGCGGCGTCGGGCCTGGTTGAGGAGTTCCTCTAAGGCGGTCAGGGGGAGGGATGGGGATACCCCTCCCCGGGAATTTGTCGCGCCCGCTGCGCGGGCGGCTCCGGATGATGCTGCCCGCCTATGGCGGGCAGGAATCAGATTGCATGTCGCCGCTTCGCGACATTCCCGGGGAGGGGTATCCCCATCCCTCCCGCAGGCGTCTCAAATAACTCCAACTACCGCCGTTTCCCTTTGCTGAGGCTGAACCGCGCGTTACTCAGTCGTTGTCGCTGTCCAGAGCGTGAGGGAGCCGGTCACCCCTCTGGGCGAATGTCGCGAAGCGGCGATATGCAATCTGTCATCTGCGCGCCATAGGCGCGCACCAACACCCGGAGCTGCCCGCGAAGCGGGCGCGACTGAATTCGCCCAGAGGGGTGACGGGCTCCTACGCGCCTCGTCCTACGCAGCCGAGCTCTCAGCCCACGCCCCGTACAACCGCGAGTAAACCCCACCCGCCGCAATCAGCTCCTCGTGCGTCCCCTGCTCGGCAATTTTGCCCCCTTCCAAGACGACGATCTTGCCGGCGCGGCGGATCGTCGAGAGGCGGTGGGCGATGACGATCGCGGTGCGGCCTTGAAGCAGGCGCTCGAGGCCTTTCTCGATCGTCTTCTCGGTGCGGACGTCGACGTTGGAGGTTGCCTCGTCGAGGATCAGGATGCGGGGCTCGGCGAGCAGGGCGCGCGCGAAGGCGACGAGCTGGCGCTGGCCGGCCGAGAGCTGGATGCCGCGCTCTCCGACCTCGGTCTCGATCCCGTCCGGCAGGGCGGCGACGAACTCGGTGGCGCCGACCGTGGCGACGGCGGACTCGATCTCCTCCAGGCTCGCCTCCGGCCGCCCGAAGGCGATGTTCTCGCGGACGCTGCCGGAGAAGAGGAAGCCCTCCTGGGGGACGATCCCGAGCTGGCGGCGCAGCGCCCGCTGCCGCAGTCCGCGCAGGTCGTGGCCGTCGACCAGGACCCGCCCTTTCTGCGGGTCGTAGAAGCGGGCGACGAGCTTGGCGAAGGTCGACTTGCCGGCACCGGTGGCGCCGACCAGGGCCAGCGTTTGGCCGGGAGGGACGTGCAGATCGACCCCCTCCATCGCCCAGGAGCCATCGGCCGGCTGCTCGTCTTCGCTGTAGGAGAACCAGACGCCCTCCATCTCGATCTCGCCGCGCAGCGTCCCCGGATCGATCGCCTCCGGGGCGTCGACCATGTCCGGCTTGGTGTCGAGTAGGTCGAAGATCTTGTCGAGGGCGGCCATCCCCTGTTGGTAGGTCGTGTAGAGCTGGGAGAGCTGTTGGATCGGTTCGAAGAAGGTGGTCAGGTAACCGACGAAGGCGACGATCACGCCGATCTGGATCGCCCCGTCGATCGCCTGCGAGCCGCCGTAGACGAGGATCACCGCAGTCGCCAGCGCCGCCAGCAGTTCGACCGCTGGGAAGTAGGAGGCGTTGAGGTAGACCGTCTTCATGTTGATCGCCCGGTTCTGCTCGTTGAGGTCGGTCATCACCTCGACGTGGCGCGGCTCCTGGCCGAAGCTGCGCACGACCCGCACGCCACTCAACGTCTCCTGCAGGTAGCCGGTGATCGCCGCGATCCGCTCCCGGGTCATTCGGTAGGTGCCCTGGGAGACGATCCGGAAGACGACGCTGGCGATCAGTAGCAGCGGGAAGGTGAGGAAGGTGACCAGGGCCAGCTGGACATCGAGGGCGAGCATGATCACGACCACGCCGAGCAGGGTCAGGGTGCTGGAGAACATCGTCACGACACCGTCAGTGACGAGCTGGTTGAGCGCCTCGATGTCGTTGGTCATGCGCGAGATCAGCACGCCCGGGCTGCGGCGGGTGAAGAACCCGATCGACATCGACTGCAGGTGGGCGAAGACGCGCTGGCGCAGGTTCTGCAGCACCCGGGTGCCGACCCAGCCGACCATGTAGGTCTGCAGGTAGGTGGCGGCTGCGTAGACGACGGCGACGGCGACGAAGGCGACGACGATCAGGTCCAGAGCGGCGACGTCGCCGGTGAGAATGCCGGAGTCGATCGCGCGGCCGGCCAGGTACGGCGGCGCCAGCCCGGCACCGGTTGCTGCCAGCAGCCCGAGGAACATCAGCGCGACGCGACCGCGGTAGGGCCGCAACTGCCCGACCAACCAGCGCACCTTGCGGCCGCGCTGATCCTCGCCGCGGATCAACCGCCAGAGGGCGGCGAAGAGCAGGAAGATGTTGCGCAGCCGGTTGTCACTGGGCTCGGGGCTGCGGTCACTCACAGGCGCGCCATCTCCTCTCGCTGCTCGAGGTCGCGCTGCAGGAAGACCGAGTCGGCGAGGCCGTGCTCGGCGATCTCGCGGTAGAAGCCGCAGCCCTTCATCAGCTCCTCGTGGGTGCCGTGGTCGACGATCCTGCCGCCGTCGATGACGACGATCTCGTCGGCCAGGGAGACGGTCGAGAGCCGGTGGGCGATGATGAAGGTAGTGCGGCCGGCCATTGCCTCCTGCAGGCCGGCTTTGATCGCCGCCTCGGTGGTGGCGTCGACCGAGGAGGTGGCGTCGTCGAGGATCAGGATGCGCGGGTCGGCCAACAGGGCGCGGGCGATCGCGACCCGCTGGCGCTGGCCGCCGGAGAGGGTCAGGCCACGCTCGCCGACCTTGGTCTCGTAGCCCTCGGGAAGTTCGCGGATGAAGCCATCGGCTTGCGCCCGCCGGGCCGCCGCTTCGATCTCCTCGAGGGTTGCCGCCGAGTTCGCGTAGGCGATGTTCTCGGCGACGCTGGCGGTGAAGAGGAAGCTGTCGTCGGCGACGAAGGCGATCTCTGAGCGCAGCGAGGCGACCTCGACGTCCCGCACGTCGACGCCGTCGACCAGGACCGTTCCGGAGCTGGGGTCGTAGAGGCGGGCGATCAGCGCCACCAGGCTGGTCTTGCCGGAGCCCGAGGGACCGACCAGCGCCACCGTGCGCCCGGCCTCGACCCGCAGGTCGATCCCTTCCAGCGCCGCGGCCGACCTTTGCCCCACCTGGGTGTGGTCAATGTCGGCTGCGCCGTCTCCGGCCGGGCGGTCGCCGTCATAGCGGAGGGCGACCCCACGCAGCTCAACTTCGCCGCCGCCCGCCGACAGGGCCGGCGCCCCGGCCGGGCTCTCGATCCGCGGCTCGCGGTCGAGGATTTCGAAGAGCCGGTTGCCAGAGGCGATCGCCCGCTGCGCCATCCCCATCGCCACCCCGAGCATCCGCAGCGGCCCGGCCAACATCACCAGGTAGGTGTAGAAGGCGGTGAAGTTGCCGAGGCTGAGGTTGCCGGCGATCACCTCGCGGCCGCCGATCAGCAGGACCAGGGCGATGCCGAGCTGGGGCAGCAGCCCGATCAGCGGCGAGAAGAAGGCCTGCAGCCGGGTCGAGTAGATGCTCTGGTCGAAGACCCGTGAGACCGAGCGGCTGAAGCGCTGCAACTGGTATTCCTCGCGGGCGAAGGCCTTGACGATGCGGATCCCGGAGATGTTCTCCTCGGCCTCGGCGGTCAGCTCAGCGAGCCGCTGCTGGACCTCCTGCTGGGCCGGCCGGGAGACGCGGTTGTAGCGCGAGGCGGTGTAGACGATGAAGGGAGCGGGGGCCAGTGCGATCAAGGCCAGCCAGGGATTGATCGCGAACATCACGGCGCTGGCGAGGACGATCGTCAGCAGGTTCTGGGTGATGAAGATCAGCCCGTAGCCGAGGAAGAAGCGGATCGCTCCCAGGTCGACCGTCGCCCGCGACATCAGCTGGCCGGTCTGCTGGCTGTCGAAAAAGCCAAGCTCGAGGCGCTGCAGGTGGGCGTAGAAGAGTTGTCGCAGGTCGAATTCGACGGCCAAGGAGACCTTGCCGGCGACCAGACGACGGACCACGGTAAGGCCGAGGCGCAGGATTGCCGCGCCCAAGATCGCCAGCGCCAGCGGCAGCAGGTCGGGCTTGTCGCCGCTCTCGATCGCGTTGACGGCGCGGCCGATCAGCCATGGAATCAGCACCGTCATCCCCATCGCCGCCCAGGCGAACGCCAGCGAACCCCACAGCTGGCGGCGGTAGGGACGTAGGAAGCCCATCAAACGACGGTACGTACGCATTCCCATCCACTATACAAAGTGAAGTATTGGCCCAGGCGTCGTCGGCCGGGGAGATTCGGTCGCTCGATCGCCTAGCCGTTGAGCCGTGCGGCGGCCTTGGCGCTCGGCACCTTCCCCTTTGCACACGGTTTCGGGCCGTGCCCGGGCCGGGGCAGGATCTGGAAGTTGGTGACGGCGTGGAATTCCGTGGGGGCGCCGCTGTTCTGAGCCAGGTTGAGGATCAGCCGGTAGAAGCCAGGCGGCAGGCCGTGGTAATAAATCTCCGGTCGCGTCCCCGGCGAATAGCTGCCGGCGCTGTCGATCCGCTCGGCGAGGACGCCGTTGGGCCCCGAGTAGCGCGGGTAGTCGAAGGAGGCGCCAACCAGGCGGCCGTTGCCGATCGGGCTGTTGATCGCGTGCAGCAATTTGACCGGGTCGACGCAGTCCGGCACGCGGTTGAGGCTGAAGCGGATGTGGCCCTCGCCGAGCTGCGGATCGCGTCCGAACTGGCTCGGGGCGAGACGGAAGTTGTGGATCGTCGCCTTGACGACGACTGCGGGGCTGGTTTGACGAGCGCCGTTCCGGGGCGAGACGATGTCTACGCTGGGCTGACCCGGCACCGCTGCCGCGCTCGCATCGGCGGGTTTGGAGTCGGAGCCACCCCCGAAGAGCAGGGCCAGCGCCAGGACGACCGCGGTCGCCGCCAGCGCTGCCAAAGTTGCAGTCTGTCTACGCATCGGAGCGGGAACATTACGCGCAACTTCCAGAACCACATCCGGCGCGCCGTCGGCGCGATCCTCGCGGCGGCGCTCGCGCTCGCCTGCGCGGCGCCCGCGGCCTCGGCCGTCGACCTCGCCGGCCACGTCAACCCCTTCGCCGGCACCCGCCCCGGGCCCGGTACGTTCGGGGGCGGCCACAACTTCCCGGGCGCCGCGCTGCCCTTCGGAATGGTCCAGTGGAGCCCCGACACGACCCCCTCGGCACCGCACTCGGGCGGTTACGACCACCGCGACAACCACCTCTCCGGCTTCAGCCTCACCCACCTCAGCGGCGCCGGTTGCGCTCTCTACGGCGATTTCCCTTTCCTGCCGACGACCGAGCCGATCGACTCCTCGCCAGCCGCTTCCGGCGGCGGCCTCGACGGCGTGTTCGAGCCCGGCTTCTCGCATAGCGAGGAGGGCGGCCGGCCGGGCTTCTACGAGGTTCGGCTCAACCCCGTCCGCGGCGCCGACATCGACGTCGGCCTGACGGCGACGACGCGGACCGGCATGGCGCGCTTCGAGTTCCCTGCAAACCCGCACGCCAGCGTCCTGATCGACGCCGGCGGCAGCGCCCAGGCCGACGACTTCGCCGCGGTCGAAGTCGATCCGGGCCGCCGCGAAATCAGCGGCACCGCCTCCAGCGGCCTCTTCTGCGGCCAGCGCCCCCGTTACCGGGTCTACTTTGCGACCGTCTTCGACCGTCGCTTCGACACCTACGGCACCTGGAAGGACGGCTCGCTGGACCAGGGTGGGAGCGCCGCTGAAGACACCCAGGGGCCCGCCGCCAACCCCCGCACTACCGCCCAGGCCGGCGCCTATGCCAGCTTCGATACCCGCCACAACCGCACGGTCACCGCCCGGGTCGGCATCTCCTTCGTCAGCGTCGAAGGCGCTCGCGCCAACCTCGCCGCCGAAAGCAGGGGCAGGGGCTTCGCCGCGATCGGCAGGGACGCCCGCAAGCGCTGGAATCAGGCACTGGGGCGGGTTCGCGTCAGCGGCGGCCCCAAGCCCCTCCTCGACACCTTCTACACGGCGCTCTACCACGCCCTTTTGGCGCCGCGGACCTTTAACGACGTTGGCGGTGCCTACCCCGGCATGGACGGTCAGATCCATCAGGTCGAGGGCCGCACCCAGTACGCCGACTTCTCCGGCTGGGACACCTACCGCACCCAGGTGCAGCTGCTCTCGCTGCTGGCGCCGCAGCGGGCCAGCGAGATGATGCGCTCGCTGCTGGCCGACGCCGAGCAGAGCGGCTGCCTGCCGCGCTGGCCCTACGCCAACGGCCAGAGCATGACCATGGTCGGCGACTCCGCCGACCCGATCCTTGCCTCGGCGGCTGCCTTCGGCGCCGGCGCCTTCGACCGCCAAGCGGCGTTGGAGGCGATGGTCAAGGGCGCGACCGAATCGTGTCGCAGCGCCAACGGCGATTACCTCCAGCGCCAGGGGCTGGACGATTACCTGAGGCACGGTTACGTCCCCTTCGACCTCGATACCAACACCCGTAACGCCAACTCGATCTACGGCGACCCGGACGCGGTCTGGGGCTCGGCGGCGACGACCCTCGAGTACGCAGTCGACGATTTCTCGATCGCCCAGCTCGCCGCCCGCTCGCTCGGCGACCGCGCTACCTATCGGGCTTTCATGCGCCGCTCCGCCAACTGGCGCCGACTCTTCAATCCGGCCAGCGGCATGGTCGAGCCGCGCTTCGCCGACGGCCGTTTCCCGACTCCCTACGACAACCTCCGCGGCGGCGGCTTCGTCGAGGGCAACTCCGCCCAGTACACCTGGATGGTCCCGCAGGATCCCGCCGGTCTGATCGAGCGGATGGGAGGCCCGGACAGGGCGGCGGGGCGCCTCGACCGCTTCCTGCGCGAGCTCAACGGCGGACCGGGGGGGACCCATACCGACCACGCCCTACTCGGCAACGAGCCGACCCTGCAGACGCCCTGGCTCTATGACTGGATGCGGCGGCCCTACCGCACTCAGGCCGCCGTCCGCCGCGCCCTGCTCGGCCTTTACGACACCGCGCCGGACGGTTACCCCGGCAACGACGATCTCGGCACGCTCTCCGCCTGGTACGTGTTCGGGGCGCTGGGGCTCTATCCCGAGGTGCCGGGAGTCGGTCTGCTGGCGATTGGCAGCCCGCTCTTCGAACGCGCGGAGATCCGCCTGCCCCACCGCCGCCGGGCGCTGATTCTCGCCACCGCAGGCGAGACGACGACGACCGGCACCGGCAGGGGGCGCCACCGGCGGGTCCGCCCGCTCAGCCCGTCCGCTGCCCCCTACGTGCAGTCGCTGCGCCTCAACGGCCACGCCTACGCCAAGCCCTGGACGACCTACTGCGCCCTTGCCCGCGGCGCCACCCTCTCCTACCGGCTCGGCCCTCATCCCAACCGCCGCTGGGGTGCCTCGGCCGCCGCGGCGCCCCCCTCGTTCGGTCCCCAGCGCTCGATGCCGAAGAGCGACTGCGCCCCGTGAGTCAACGCGCAGCTGTCCTCTGGGCCCTCGCCGGCCTGACCGCTCTCGGCGTCGCCGTGCGCTTCGCCAGCCTCGGCGTGCAGAGCTACCACCATGACGAGGTGATCACCGCCCTGCGGGTTCTCCCGGGCAGCTTCGGCGACATGCTGCACTCGGTCAGGGTGAGCGAGTCGAATCCGCCCCTGTATTACACCCTCGCCTGGGGCTGGGCAAAAGCGTTCGGGACCGGCGAGATCGGCTTGCGCTCGCTCTCGGCCCTGTTCGGGGCGGCGACGGTGCCGGTCGGATATCTGATCGGTCGCCAGTTGGCCACTCGCCGGGCCGGCCTCCTCCTGGCGGCGCTGATCGCCGTCAACCCAATGCTGATCTGGTACTCGCAGGAGGCTCGCTCCTACGCTCTGCTGGTCTTTTTCGGCGCCCTCTCGATGTACTTCTTCGCGCGAGCGTTGAACAGCGGCCGCGGGCGCGACCTGGCGTTCTGGACGCTGGCCTCGGCCCTGGCGCTATGTAGCCATTACTTCGCCGTCTTCGCCGTCACGATCGAGGCGGCCTGGCTGATCGTGGCGCTGCGGGCCCGCTGGCGGCTCCTGCTGCCGGCACTCGGCGGCGTCCTCGCAACCGGCCTGGCGCTGTTGCCGCTGGCCAACTCCCAGACCAACCCGACCCACATCGGCTGGATCGAAAACAGCCCGCTGCCGGAACGGCTCTGGGAGACCGCGGTCAGCTTTCTGGTCGGCGAAACCGGCCACGTGATCGCCGAGGCGCCCCGCGACCGCTACGCGGTGGTGCCGCTGATCCTGGCCGGCCTGGCCCTGATTCTGGTCGTCTTGCGGGGCGAGCACCGGGAGCGGCGCGGCGCGGCCCTGGGGTTGGTGCTCGGGTTGGGTGTGGCGGCCCTGACGGCGCTCGCCGCACTGGTCGGCAAGGACTACGTGGTCGAGCGCAACCTGCTGCCGGCTCTGGTCCCGTTGCTCGCGGTCGTCGCGATCGGGTTCGCCGCGGCGGGCGCTCGCCGCCTCGGACTTCTCCTCGCGGTTGCTCTCTGCGCCTACTGGCTGGCCTTCGACGTCCACGTCACCCAGACGCCGAACCTGCAGCGGCCCGACTTTCGCACTGTTACCGAGGCGCTCGGCCAGCCGCGCAACGGCCGCCGGGCGATCGTCACCTGGAAGCTGGCCGCTGACCCGGTTCGCTACTACCTGCATGACCAGGCCGTGCGCATGTACGGTGGGGTGGAACGGATTGACGAAATCGCCGTGCTTCGCAAGCCGCTGGCAACCGGGCAGCCGATTAACCTGCCGCCTTCGTTCCACCAGGTGCAGAGAGTTCGAGCCGATCGGCTCACCCTCAACACCTACGTCTCCAAATACCCCGTGAGAATCATGTTCCACACCCTGCGCGACCTGCCAACCGGTTTCGGCGATGACGCCGTGCTGATCGACGGGCCGCGGTCGAAGCCGCCGGCGGCAAAGGCGAAGCGAGAGGCAAAGCGATGAGCTCCTCCTCCTTCACCGACCGGCTCGGAGCCGCGGCACGGCGCCGGGCGAGCTGGTGGCAGCTGCTCAAGTTCGGGATCGTCGGCGGCTCGGGGTACCTGATCAATCTGGCCGTCTTCGCGGTTCTGGCCGGCAGCCTCAACGTGCACCACGCGATCGCCGCGATCGGCGCCTTCTGCGTCGCCGTGACCAGCAACTTCCTCTGGAACCGCTACTGGACCTTCGGCCCCGGCGATGGCTCAGCCGGCTTTCAGGCCGCCCGTTTCTTCGCCGTCAGCGTCGCTTCCCTCGGCCTCAACCTGATCGTCCTCGAGGCGTTGGTGGCGGGCGGCACGGTTGGCGAGCTGACCGCGCAGGCGATCGCGGTCGCGGTCGCGATGCCGTTCAATTTTTTGGGCAACAAGCTCTGGACCTTCGCCTGACGGGCCGTATAGCCGGCGCATCTCGGAGTCCTCGGTCGCTTGCGTGCGGAGCACGCGGCGCTCCCTGCGTCCGCCGAGCTGCTTGGCTCTACGGCCCGTCAGTAGCCTTTTGAGGTGATGACTATGCAGAAGCCGAGCTATGACGCAGAGCGCATCGAGCGCTCCAGACAGGAGGTCTGGGAGGCGAGGGGCGACTTTGAGGCGCCGCGGCCGGCCGCGGGGCAGGCGCGGGTCTACGTCAAGCCCTCGAGCCCGTTCACCTCGGGCAACCTGCACATGGGCCACGTCCGCGATTACTCGATCGGCGACGCCTACGCGCGCTTTCGGCGCGCCCGCGGCGACGCCGTCCTGCTCGGCTTCGGCTTCGATGCCTTCGGCCTGCCCGCCGAGCTGGCGGCGATCGAGCGCCAGGAGCCGCCGGCGGACTGGGTCGCCGAGTGCGGCGAGCGCATGCTCGGCCAGATGAAACGGCTCGGCTTCTCCTTCGACTACGACCGCGTCTTCTACAGCTCCGACGAGAGCCAGTACCGCTGGTCGCAGTGGCTGTTCCTGACCCTGCTCGAGGCCGGTCTGATCTACCGCGAGGACGCCACGGTCGACTGGTGCGACACCTGTCAGACCACGCTGGCCTCGATCCAGGTCGAGGACGGGCGCTGCTGGCGCTGCCACAACGAGGTCCGCCTGATCCGCCGTCCGACCTGGTTCCTGCGAATAACGCCCTACCTCGAGGAGAACGACCGCAACACCGAGAAGCTGGAGAACTGGGACGACCTGGCGCTCTCCACCCAGCGCTACATCCTCGGTCGCAGCGACGGGGTGGAGGTCGATCTCGAGGGGTCGGAGGGTCGCTCGCTGACGGTCTTCAGCCCCCATCCCGCGGCCGTGGCGCGGGCCAGCTTCGTGCTGCTCTCACCCCGCCACCCTGAGGTCGAGGCCTGGGCGGGGGATACCGGTGTGCTGAACGAGCTGGAGCGAATGCGCTCCGGCGGCTGGGAGCGCAGCGCTCGCGACGCCGGTTCGGTACCGATCGTCGATACCGGCGCCTCGATCGCCGGCCCGGCCGGGGGAGAGCTGCCCGTTTTCGTCTCCCCCCTGGTCGACGCCCGCTACGGGCCGACCGCCGCCTTCGGCATTCCCGCGGTCGACGAGGCTGACGCCGAGCTGGGCCGGCGGATGGAGCGCCTGCCCGCCGCGGCGGAGGGTGAGGGCGATGACGCCGCCGAGCCGTCGCCGCCGGTTCCCGGCGCCCGTGCGGCGAAGCGCTACCGGGCCAACGATTTCTCGATCTCCCGCCAGCGTTCCTGGGGAACGCCGATTCCAGTCGTCCACTGCGGGGCCTGTGGCGCCGTGCCGGTGCCAGAGGCCGATCTGCCGGTGGTCTTGCCGCGCGACATCGCTCCCACCGGCGAGGGCAATCCGCTCGCCGAGCGGCCGGACTTCGTCGACGTCGCTTGTCCGAAGTGCGGGGCGCCCGCCAAGCGCGAGACCGACACCCTGGACTGTCACTTCGATGCGCTCTGGCTCTGGGTTCCGGCCGCGGTGCCGCCCGAGGACCGTGCCGAGCTGATGTTCGAGCACCCGGACCTGAGGGAGTGGCTGCCCGCGGAGCGGCTCGTCGCCGGCGGCGACAGCGGCGGCTTCGTCTTCGACCAGCGCGTCGTCACCAAGGCGCTGCGGGACATCGGTCCCTTCTCCTTTCTCGAGGATGGCGAGCCTTTCGCCGGCTGCCTCTTCCACGAGATGGTGATTGCCGACGGCCGCAAGATGAGCAAGCACCTCGGCAACGTCGTCAATCCAGACGAGCTGGTCGATCAGTACGGCGCCGACACGGTGCGCCTCGCGGTCCTCTACGCCGCCGGACCAGCCAAGACGCTCAACTGGAGCGATGGAGCGCTGCGCTTCGCCAACCGTTTCTTACGCGGCCTCTGGACCTACTCGCACGATCGTTTCGCGGCGCTGGAGGACACCCCGCACGACGAGGCCGCCGCCGCCGATACCGAGTTCATGCGCGATCGCCTGCGCAAATGGTGCGAGAACGGCTTGGCCCGAATCAGCGACGACACCGAGCAGCTGCAGATGCACAAGGCGGTTCGCAACATCACCCGCCTCTTCGAGCGGATCCAGGACTTCGAGAAGCGGGTGGTCAAGCGCCGCGGTCAGCTCGACCGAGCCGACGCCGAGGCGCAGATCGCCGCCCTTTCCCTACTGGCGCGGGCACTGGCGCCGTTCGCGCCACACACCGCCGAGGAGCTGCTGATCGCGTCGGGTGCGGAGGAGGGCACCATCCTGCCCGTCCGTTGGCCCGAGACGGCGCCGATCCCGGTTAGTGCCGAGACTCCCGCGGCGACCAACTAGGATTCAAACTTGAGTTCGCTCCATTAAGCAAACTGGCTTGATTGTTACACCGCGGTGTGTTATGAATTATCCCGCCGGGCGATCAAACCGGTGAAGGGGGCGGGGTTCTCAGCGACTGGGAAACCGCCTTGGGGTGGCAAAGGAGGACCAGTCGTGAGCCAGGACCGGATACGGGCCCTGGTGACGCCGGCACGTCCGGCGCGGCCCCGCTCACTTCATCGCGATCGCCGCTTCAGTTGCTGTTGCGGGGCGGGCGCTTGACGTCGAAGCGGCGCTTCGACGGCAGCCAGGCGATCCCGGCGCAGAGCTCTCCCGGCGTCGTCTCCAGGGCGCCCGCCAGCTTGACGAGGGTCGCCAGCCGCGGCTCACGTCCCGCCCGCTCGAGCAGCGAGATCTCGGTCCGGTGCAGCTCGCAGCGGTAGCCCAGCTCTTCCTGGGAGATGCCCACCTTGGTGCGGGCTTGGCGGAGGTTTGTGGCGAAGCGCTCCTGGGGGCTCATCGACGGGCGATTCTTTGGGCCTGACGACAGGAACTCTACAGACAGAAGGTTTCCCCATCCTGACGCGGCTGGGCATTTCGCTACCTTGCAGTCCAGGATGGCGGCCGGATATCGGGATATTTACGCAGAAAGCATTGAGCACTGGCGGCCCATGTGTTATACCCGTGCGAACCAAGGACGAGCGCCGGTGCAGGCTCGGGCCCGCGTGGCCCGCTTGACGGCGGCAAAGGAGGAGTTATGAGCGACGCGGCAGATCCGCATCCGGGAGAGGCCATCGGGCCCCGCACCAGCTCCTGCGCCACTGAACTCGTCTGCCGCGACTGCGGCTATCGCACCCCCTTGCTCGACACCGCCTTCAAGTGTCCGGCCTGCGGCGAGGGCCTCGACATCGACTACGACTACGAGCGGGCCACTTCGCTGATCGCCGAGCGCGGTCTCGCCGACCGTCCCGACAACATCTGGCGCTTCGAGGAGCTGCTGCCGATTGTCTCCCAGCGCGCTCAGAACAGGGTCGGCCAGTTCTCCGGCCAGACGCCGCTGATCCGCGCCGACCGGCTCGGTGCCGAGCTCGGCCTCAAGAACCTCTACCTGAAGGACGACTCAACCAACCGTCCCACTCTCTCCTACAAGGACCGGGTCGTCAGCATGGCGATCGCGCGAATGCTGGCCTTGGGCAAGGACGAGATCGGCTGCGTCTCGACCGGCAACGTCGGCACCGCGGTCGCGGCTCTCGCCGCCAAGGCTGGCGCGACGGCCTACATCTTCTATCCCGGCAACATGGAGAAGGGCAAGGCGAAGGCCTGCCGGGCGCTCGGCGCTCAGGTCTGCCAGCTCGACGGCAACTACGACCAGGCCAACCGCGCCTGCCGTGAGCTCTCGCTGGCGAGCGGGATCGAGTTCGCCAACATCACGCTGCGCCCCTTTTACGCGGAGGGAGCAAAGACGATGGCCTTCGAGGTCGTCGAGCAGCTCGGTTGGAACTCGCCGGACCACTTCGTGATCCCGGCGGCGGGGGGGACCCTTTCCTCGCGGGTCCACAAGGGTCTCAACGAGCTGGCGACGGTCGGGCTGGCCGAGACCGGCGCGACCAAGATCAACATCGCCCAGGCGGCCGGCTGTGGGCCGATCGCGACGGCGATCCTCGAGGGCGGCGAGATCGAGCCGCAGACGCCGGATACGGCGGCTCACTCGCTGGCGATCGGCGCGCCCGGCGACGGTGCGCTGGTGCTGGACGCGGTCCGCAGCCGCGGCGGCTCGGCGGCGACGGCCAGCGACGAGGAGATCTTCGCCGCGATCGACCTGCTCGGCGCCACCGAGGGCATCCTCACCGAGCCCGCGGGCGGCACCACGATCGCCGCCACCGCGAAGCTGGCCGCCGAAGGCAAGGTCGGTGCCGAGGAGACCGTCGTCGCCGTGATCAGCGGCAACGGCCTGAAGACGCTTCAGGACCACCCCGAGAAGCAGTGGCCGGAAATGGTCGCCTGCGACGTCGAGACGATGGGCGAGATGCTCGCCGACTTCCGTCAGGCCGCCGCTGCCGCGCCACGCTAAAGCTTCGGCGAGCGCATAGCCTGTGCTGGTGACCGAGCCGCCACAGGTCGACGGGGTCAGCCACCGCACCGTGCGGGCGCGCGGCATCGACTTCCACGTCGCCGAAGCCGGTTCCGGCGACGACGTCGTGCTCTGCCTGCACGGCTGGCCACAGCACTGGTACGAGTGGCGCCAGCTGATGCCGGCACTGGCCGACCGCCACCGGGTGCTGGCGCTCGACCTGCGCGGCTGCGGTTGGTCCGACGCTCCCGCCGACGGCTACGAGAAGGAGAACCTGGCGACCGATGTGCTCGCTGTACTCGACGAGCTCGGGATCGAGCGGGTGAAACTGGTCGGGCATGACTGGGGCGCCTGGATCGGCTTCCTGCTCTGCCTGCGGGCGCCCGAGCGATTCGAGCGTTACCTGGCGCTCAACATTCTGCCGCCCTGGACGAGCGCGCGGGCGATGGCTCCACACCTCTGGCGCTTCTGGTACCAGTGGCTGATCCTCTCGCCGGGCCTCGGCTATTCCCTTCATCGCAGTGGCGGGTTCGTGCCTAAGGTGCTGGTTGGGGGGTCGAGCAGGCGCGAGGCCTGGGATGAGGAGACGTTGCGCGCCTTCGCCGACAACTACGCCGAGCCGCCACGGGCGCGGGCGGCGGTGCAGATGTACCGGATCTTCAACCTGCGCGAGACGACCCCGATCATCCGCGGTCGCTACGCCCGGCAGCGGCTGACCGTGCCCACCCGGATGCTCTTCGGAACAGACGACGCGGCTCTGCGTCCCGAGATCCTCGCCGGTTATGAGCGCCACGCCGACGACATGCAGGTCGAGCTCGTCCCAGGCTGCGGCCACTTCATCGCCGACGAGATGCCGGACCTGGTCGCCGAGCGGGCTCGCGAGTTTTTCGCCGACCCGCCGGCGCGGTAGTCGTTTCAACCGCCAGGCGACTGAAATGACTACCGCGCTCGCTTACGAGCGGATCCGCGCCTCCTCGAGGTCGAGGTCGCGCTCGATCTGGCGCATCGTTGCGTTGCGGAGGCGTTCGCCGCCGCGCAGATCGAGGAGGATCTCGCGCTCGACTCCGATCAGCTCCCGCCGCAGTCCGCCGTAGTCGGCGAGGCGCTGCTCGCGGGCGATCGTCTCCGGGTCCTCGCCGCCGAGCACCAGCTGACACATCTTGAAGCGCGCGCGGTAGAGATCGCGCAGGCGCTTCAGCTGCGAATCCGAGGCGCGTTCCTCGTCGGCGATCTCGTCGATTCGGTCGAGCGCGGCCTGGGCTGCCTCCATCCGTGCCACCGCCTCTTCATCGCTCCAGCGGCGGGGCTCCTCGAGGCGCAGCTTGCGGATCACGAAGGGCAGGGAGAGGCCCTGGCCGACCAGGGTGATCAGGATCAGAGAGAAGGTGAGGAAGATGATCTGGGGGCGGTCGGCGACGTCGAGCGAGACCGCCAGCGCGGCGGCGAGGGAGACGGCGCCACGCATGCCGCTCCAGCCGACGGCGAAGCGTTCGCCCAGGGTCTCGCCGGCGTCCGAGCGCATCGCGAAGACGTAAGCCAGCCGGGTCGCGATCGAGGCGGCGGCGATCGCCACTGCCGGGCCGAGCAGCTCGTTGACGCCAGAGGAGCTGGCCTCGAGCGAGTCGACGATGCCGGGCAGCTGCACGCCGAGCAGGACGAAGAGGGTCATCTCGAAGCTGAAGATGAGGACGTTCCAGAAGGCGACGGAGCTGAGCCGGGTGTCGGCGTCGACGGCGCGCGGCGACTGGTAGCCGCCGTAGAGGCCGGCGACGACGGCGGCGAGGATGCCGGACACCCCCAGCTCCTCGGCGCCAATGTAGGCGCCGTAGGCGGTCAGCAGGGTGAGCACGACGACGAGGCTGGTGTCAGCCTGGCGGCGGATGACGAGGATCGCAAGGAAGCCGACGACGAGGCCGACGGCGATGCCGCCAAGCGAGACGGCGACGAATTCGAGCGCCGCGTCGCCGAGCGAGAAAGCGCCGCCGGTGGCGACGCCGAGGGCGATCGAATAGAGCACCAGCGCCGTGCCGTCGTTGATCATCGACTCCCCTTCGACCAGCAGCCGCACTCGCTCGGGCCCGCCGATGCGGCGGAAGACGGCGATCGCCGCGACGGCGTCGGTGGGGGCGAGGATGGCGCCGAGGACCGCGGCCTCGGCCCAGCCGAGCCCCGGCACCGTGGCGTGGGCGATGACCGCCACGGCCGCCGCGGTGAGGAAGACGAGGCCGATCGCCAGCAGTCCCAGTGGCCGCATCACCGTGCGCAACTCGCGCGGCGAGGTCCGCCAGCCGGCCGAGAAGACCAGCGGCGGCAGGAAGACGAGGAAGATCGTGTCCGGGTCGAGCTCAATCGTCGGCAGGCCGGGGACGAAGGCGATCGCCAGGCCGCCGAGCACGAGCACGATCGGCGCCGGCACCTTGCCGAACTCGGCAAGCCGCACCAGCAGCGCCGCGGCCAGCATCAGAACGAGGATCGACTCAACGTGGTTCATGTCCGCATAACATCCTGCCGAGTGGACGAGACGCTGACCCCGCCGCTGGACGACGCCGACCACATCCGTGGCGAGCTTGGCAGGCCGCTGGAGCTGGTCATGTTCGGCGACTTCCAGTGCCCCTTCTGCCTCGGCGCCCAGTCGGTCCTGCGCCGCGTCCACGAGCGGCTCGGCGATCGGCTCGTCTTCGCCTTCCGCCACCTGCCGATCCGCGAGCGCCACCCGCTGGCGCCGCTGGCCGCCGAGGCCAGCGAGGCAGCCGCCGCCCAGGGCAAGTTCTGGGAGTACCACGACGCCCTCTTCCCGGCCCAGCCCAAGCTCTCCCGCGAGACGATGCTCGCGGTTGCCGCCGACCTCGGCCTCGATGCCGAGCGCATGGCCGCCGAGATCGATTCCGGCATCCACCGCCCCCGCGTCGAGCGCGACCTGGAGTCGGCCGCACGGAGCGGCGCCACCGGCACCCCGAGCTTCTTCGTCAACGGCGCCCGCCATTTCGGCGCATATGACGCTTCGTCGCTGGTCGAGGAGTTGGAGCGCGGCAGCGGCACCGCAACTGGATGAGGTCAGCGTTGGCGGAATCGGCTTGAGAGCGCTCGTCCAGCGGGTCAGTCAGGCCGCGGTCGACGTCGAGGGCGAGCGGGTCGCCCAGATCGGGCCGGGGATGCTGGTTCTGCTCGGGGTCGGCGTCGGGGACGGGGAGGAGGAGACCGATCGGCTGGCCGACAAGGTTCGCGCCCTGCGGATCTTCGACGACGCCGACGGGAAGATGAACGAGCCGCTCGGCGAGCGGGAGGTCCTCTGCGTCAGCCAGTTCACCCTCTATGGCGACGCCCGCAAGGGCAATCGGCCCAGCTACGTCCGGGCGGCGCGGCCCGAGGTTGCGGGGCCACTCTACGACCGTTTCTGCGAACGGCTCGGCGCCAGCAAGGGTGTTTTCGGCGTCTGCATGGGCGTGGCGCTGGTCAACGACGGGCCAGTGACGCTGATGGTCGAGGCCGGGAAATGAGCTCGGTCGCGTGAGGGAAGACTCGCCATGGCCAAGCTGATCTACTCGGCGATCGCGTCACTCGACGGCTACGTGGCGGACGAGGGCGGCGGCTTCGACTGGGCGATGCCGGATGAGGAAGTGCACGCCTTCGTCAACGACCTCGAGCGGCCGGTCGGCACCTACCTCTACGGGCGCCGGATGTACGAGACGATGGTCGCCTGGGAGACCATGCGGACTGAGGATGAGCCGGCCGTGATGGGGGATTTCGCGGCGATCTGGCGAGCCGCCGACAAGATCGTCTATTCCAGGACCCTGGAGGAGGCGTCCAGCGCCAAAACGCGGATCGAGCCGAACTTCGACCCCGTGGCGATCCGGCGGATGAAGGCGTCGGCGGAGCGCGACATCGGCGTCGGCGGCGCCGACCTCGCCGCCCAGGCGCTCGCGGCCGGCCTGGTCGACGAGTTACACCTCTTCATCGCGCCGGCCGTGGTGGGAGGCGGCAAGCGGTCTCTTCCCGACGGCCTCCGCCTGTCGCTCGAGCTGCTCGACCAGCGCCGCTTCGGCAATGGCATGGTCTATCTCCGCTACGGCGCCGGGCCGTGAGCGGCGCCGTTACCCCAGCCTGACGCTCACCCGGGAGCCCGGCGCGAGGACCCCGCCCGGCTTCGGATGCTGCTTGACCACCCGGCTCGATCTCGTCCTCAGGCCGGTGACCTTGCCGAGCCTGCATGCGGTCCTCGTCAGCTTCGTGCGGCCCGCCGTCAGCCTCCTGCCTCGGAGCTCGGGAACGATGCAGGGAGTGGGCGCCGGCGGTGCGGCCAGATCGAGTTGAGCGAGCGCCGTCGCCCCCGCCTGGTCAGATGGCGGCGGCGGGAACGATTCGTCTTCCACCGGGACGATCTTCAGGATCACGACCTGAGGGCCGACGTCCACGGTCAGCGATTCGCCCGGCTGGGACGGCGCCAGGACGGGTTCAGGAGAGAGGTTGGGCTGGTACTCCGCGGCGACTCCGAGCCCGGGTTCCAGATTCACCGTGACCGGTTCGGAAGGGGCGACGAGCGGCTGCCCCGTGGCTGGGTCCCAGACACTGGACAGCCTCCACATGGTCAGGTAGAACGACCCGTCGCGCTTCTGCAGGAGCACCTTGTGGAGTTCCGTGCTTTCCGGGCCCGGGAGTTCCGTGCCCCGGTCGCTCAGCCTGTAGCTCAGGGAGGCCGGGGTGAAGGCTGGCCCGGGGTCTTCGAGGATGGCGATCGTGTTGCGCAGCGCGTCGAAGGCCGGCTTCCGCGAGAGGTCGTTGCGGAGCAGACCGAAGTTCCACTCCTTGTTTTCGAGATCCGGATCCGGCTGCTCGTCGACCAGCTCGTAGGAGTAGGTCCGCACGATCCCCCAGCGGAAGTATTCGAAGAAGAGCCGCGGCATGTAGGTCGCCATCGCCGCCTCGGAGACGGGCTTGTTTTCCCCGGTCCAGTTGAGCGCCGTGTTGTAGCCGGTCTCGGTGGCGAGGATCGGCTTCAATTTCGAGTTGAGCTTCGCATTCGCGATGAACGGGCCCAGTTTGTCGGGCGGGTTACCCTGAGGGTAGGAGTGGATGTTCCCGTAGTCGAGCATGGGGGAGACGTCGCCAAGCTCGGCCTGATCGCCATGGACGATCGAAGGGCCGATCACCGGCAGTGAGGACAGGGCGGGATCGCCCTTGACGTCGTTGTAAAGCTGCTGTTGATAAGCGATCAGGTGGGGCTTCCATTCGGAGTCGCCCGAAGCGCTGAACTCGTTCGGCCCCTCGACGGCCTCCACCGCGCCCACCAAGTCGGTCTTCACGATTTCGATCAGTTCGTCGAGCCCGGCGGTGCCGAAGGTCGGATCGCCGAGGATCACAGTCGACCTGATTCCCACCCCCGCCAGGTCGCTTAGCTCCTGATGCTGGGCCGGGCTATCCGACTCCAGGTCATCGCGGACGTGGTGGACGCCAAGTTCCCGCAGCCGCTGCTCGACCTCCTCGAAGCGTTCCCGATAGGGAGTGCCGCCGTTCCCGGTATGGACGTTGACCCCGATCGATTCGACGAAGGAATCGGCCGCCCGCGCCGGCACCGCCGCGGTTCCCCACGCCGGCAGCGCCAGCGGAGCCAGGATGGCCAAGGCGACGAGCAGCAAGCCGACTGCACCCAGGTTTCTCCGCGTCATCCGCACCGAGCCTCACGGTAGCTGACGTCAGTGGTCGGAAACCGGGGAGGACTGCGCCGAGCGGGGCTTTCCGGGAGGAACGCGATGCCGGAGGAGGGACTCGAACCCCCGACACGCAGATTATGATTCGCGCCAGACGGGCGGTGGTGCGATTTCCGATGCTCGCTCCGTTCCCCCGGATGCTCCCGGTTCTGTTGGAACTCCTGAGTTCGGTCCACCGCCGGGTCCACCGCGGCGCAAGCGCAAGCGGCGCAAGGGCACCTGATTGGGCGCGGAAATAGATTCTGCGCGGAACGGCGTTGGGTAGTCGGGATAGGACCGACTTGCCCTTGGTGCTCCGAACTGCCGCCCTTCCTGACTTCTATCCTGCATGCATGGCTGGCCCTGAGTCCATCTCCGACCGCGTCATCGCCCTGCTGGATCACACCTTCGAAAGTTTGGCCCGTGAGGACGTTCCGCTGTCGGAGGTCGTCTTCCAAGCTGCGCGCGTCGCACGGCTCAGGAACGATTTCGACAACCTCTTTTGGCTCGAACTGGAGCAACGAGCGATCGGCAGTAGGGAGGATTTCGAAGCTCTCGAGCGGGAGTTCGCCGGGCATTACAGCTCTGCTGAGCTTGAAACGCTCAACAAACAGGTGGGCCTCATCTGGCTCAAGGACCGAACCACCGACCTTCCCGGGGGGCTCGACGTCAATGAAGACAAGGAACAGGCTATTGCGAGTTCGCTCAAGGAAATTGAGGCCCAGATGGCGACCGTCGAGGAGCTGACGGGGGGCGGGGATATTCCGGATGGAATGCACACCCTGGACGTTCATGCCGCGTTCAAGGAAAAGCAGCGACTGGCAGTCTTCGCCGCCCGATCGAGACAGGCGTACCAACGTGTGCTCGACAGGGTGGAGCGGAGGGTCCGCGTCTTCCTCAGCAATACCGAGAAGCAGGTCGCGTTCGGTCAGATCAAGCCGACATCTTCGAGCGCAACCGGCGCTACGTGGACGAGCAGCTCGCCAAGGTAGCCCCTCAGGCGCTGGAACAGGTCTCGTCGGCGTACAAGCGTGCGGAGGAAGGCGGTGAGGAGGAGCGGAGTCAGGCACTTCTCTCCTGCCGGCGTGCTTTGAAGTCCGTCGCCGACGTTCTCTACTCAGCCACTGATATCCCGGTGCAAGACGTGCAGGGGGGTGAGCACTCCTTGACGGACGACAAGTGGCGCAATCGGCTCGTCGAGTTCGTCAAGCAAAAGGTCGAAAGCGCTGTCTCTGGTGAAGTCCTCACGACCCAGCTTGATGATCTCGCTCGGCGATTCAGGGGCCTCGGCGAAGCCAGCAGCCGTGGGGTGCATGCAGATGTAAGCGAGTTCGAGCTGAATCAGGCGGTAATCCAGACCTACTTAACGGTAGGTGACCTGCTTCGTCTTCAGGCTGATGACTCGGGGTTGTCCGTCGTCGCTCAGGGCCTCGCCCAAAGCTCGACCGACACCTCGTCGTTCTAACGTTTCGCGTCAACAAATCGCGAGAGTGGCGGGGGTCTCTGCGACCTCTAGGAGCGCGAAGGCTGGTTCAGCGAGGGGCGACCGGTCACGGTCTCGCCCAACCTTCCTTGCCATTACGTGATCCAACGCTACTGTCTTGCCGATGACGGCTGAGTCTCGATTGACCCTCTTCGACGACATCGTCCGTACGGACCCGCGGCCAAAGCAGCCCCTAGAGGACAGCTTCAGCTTCCACAACCGGGTCGACCAGATTCTCTGGGCACGGGTTCGTGAAGAGCTCGAGGGCTGGTTCGCTGCCTACCCGGCTGAGCACGCAGCCGACCTGCGCTCGCGCTTTCGCGATCCAGCCGACGCTCAGCACTACGGGGCCTGGTGGGAGCTCTATTTGTTTCGACTGCTATCGCGGCTCGGCTATGCGGTCGAGGTTCACCCCGCTCTGAGTGACACCGACACCCGTCCCGATTTCCGGGTGGCGGGAGAGGCGAGCAGCTTTCTCCTTGAGGCGACGACGACCTTTTCGGGAATCGTGGAAGAGGGCAGAAACGGGGCTCGTGAGGAGTGGATCCTCGCTGCGATCGAGAAGGCCGAGAGCAATGACTTCTATGTCCACCTCGAGTTCGAGAAGGTCGGCATGGAACGTCCGAAGGACAGCGATATTGCGGAGCCGCTGCAAAAGTGGCTCGACGGTCTCGATCCGGATCAGGTTGGCTCCGAAGACCTACTCAATGGCCCGGTCCTTCGCCTCGCCCCCCGCGATTGGCAGATTGTCTTTCGGCCTCTTCCGGTCAAGCCCGAGGCTCGTGGGAAACGCCCCGACAAGCAGTTGCTCGGCATGGGCCCTTCCACGAGCGGACACGTCAATGACGTCGAAAAAATCAAAGGCGCCCTGAAGAAGAAGGCTCGCAAGTATGGTGAGCCGAGCGAGCCTCTCGTGCTGGCGGTGCTCAGTCTCTCCTCGCCCGAGAACGAGGACATTGAGAGCGCCCTTCTTGGTCGTCTCGCCTGGCAGTTCGACCCCGACAACCCCGACGACGGCCGCTGGGTCCGAAAGGAAAACGGGTTCTGGTATCGCGATGGCGAGCCGCGCGCCAAGAAGGTCTCGGCAGTGATGGTGGGGGTTGGCCTGATGCCATGGATGGCTGCTCGCACCTGGCCGCGCCTCTGGGTAAATCCCTGGGCAACCCATCCGCTCGAGGAGAAATTCCCCTTCCCCCTTGGCACGCCGGCGCTCAACGGCTCGGTCACCTACACCGAGCCCAAGGGCTCGCCCTCCGAGGTCCTCGGACTGGCTGAGGATTGGCCGGGGCCTGAGAAGCCGTTTGAGTCGGACCCGGCTCCGTGATCTGATCACGCTGGCCTTAAAATTGTTTCTCAGAACCGCTGTGCTGCTGTCAAGGCGATGCCCTGTCCGCCGGCGAGACCTAAATCTCTGCTGCTCGCAGATCCTCGATCAACCGCGCGAGCGGGGTCACCGGCAGAGGGCATTCGTAGACATAGGGGCTGAGCAGCTCGGTGTCGACGACGAAGCCGCCGACGACTTTCCAGCCCTCCACCTCGCTGGGTAATCCGAGGGTGACGAGCACCTCGGCCAGGTTGTCCTTCACCCACTCGATCCTCTCGAGGTGCTTGTCGGCCGCTGAGCGCTTCTTGCCGCCGACCGCGAAGGTCCTCTCTAACTCGTTGTGCGTCTCGGCCGGGGTTCGTGCCATTTCTAGGTCCTTGCACTCGCGTACATGGAGTACTCGGGCCTCAGGGTTGGCGGCGAGGAGGTCGAGGTCGCCAGCGATGTCACCGTCTTCCTTCAGGATTTTCTTGCCATTGATCTTTTCGACATTGGTTTGGACGACCATCCCCGCATCTTCACAGCGCCGCCCGACCTCCTCGACGAAGCGGGCGGTCTCCTTCTGGCGCAGTTCGGTCATTAGTCGCTGCATCGCGGGCGAATTCGCCTTCAGTCGCTCGCTCAAGACCAGATTGAGGAGTTGCCTACCGGAGGCATCGATGTGACGTGAGCCCCAAACGATTTCCTCTCCGTCGGGGCCGCTTCGCACCAGCAGTGGCCGGCGCAGGTAGGAGAGCTCGCGATTGAAGCGCCACGGGTAGACGTCGGGTCGCACGTATGGCTTCGGCGGCTTGAGGAAGGCCGGGCGCGGCCCCAGGGTCAGCATCTCCAGGCCGCGCTCGATCAGCTCCACCTCGAAGCCGAGTTCTCTGGCAAGCTCGTCGCGGAGTTCCTCGCGCAGCGCCGTCGAGGTGGTCATCGAGCGCCGCATCGCCGCCTGCACCAGCTCGCCGTGGAGTTCGGCCAGCTGGGTCATTGACACGCCCCACTCGGCCACCGCGGCGTCGTCGATAGCATCGATACCAGCCGGACGCCCGACCGCCGGCTTCTTCCAGAGGTCGGGATAGGTCTCCACAGCCGCCTCAGCTTGGCTCGGGATCCGTGCCTGCAGGTAGGCCTGTTGGCCGCCGAGGTAGCCGCCCTGGCGCACGATTCCGAGTCGACCGGAGGGCAGAAGCTCGAGCTGCAGGTCGCCAAGCTCGTAAATAACGACGTCCGAAATCAGGCCACGGTTTGCGATCTGCCCGGCTAAGGCCAGGATCTGGTCGAGAAAGTCGCGCGAGAGCGGTCGCAGTCCCCTCGGCGGGCAAGTGACCACATACTCGATCGTGAAGCGTAGGGCGATGGCCGTGTTGGCGCTCTGGGGAATTTCCCGAGCCAGGTCGGCGATCAACTTCGTTTCGTCAAAACAGGCGGCCTGGGCGCCGAAGGTCAAACGCGAGACGGCTTCCTGGTGGATCGCGGACTCGTGAACGGCGACCAGCGCCTCCAGTAGGCCGGCGGGAGAGAGGGTCGCGATTATCGCCGCGAATTGATCGAAGTGCTCGGCGACAATCAGGTTCAGGATCTCGCCGGCTCGCTCGGCCGGGATCTCGCCGACCTCAAGGTCCCCCCGCGCCGCTAACAGTTCCCCTGCATGGTCGAGGAGTGGCTCAGCATCGGCATCCTGTAGGGGTCGGTACGGGGGCAGCGGCCCGCCGAGCAGGGCAATCTCATTCACCTCACTGGTCAGGTTGATCTTCTTCTTGGGACCGAGCGGGACGTGGCGCTGGATCGCAGTGTCGACATGATCGGAGTCCGGTGCTTCCCCGCCCCAGGCTTCGACCAGCATGCCGATGCCCTCCAGCAGGATCCGTGCCAGCTCGCGCTCGGCCTCGTTGTCAGGGCGATCAAGTCGCGTCGCCATGATTGGGTGGATTACGACCCTTGCCCCTGCTTGGTGAACAGCGAAACTCGCGACCGGCCCCTCTCCGCCGGGAGTCGAGGCGCCCGTCCAGATATCCGGCGTCTCCACCTCCAGTTCAAGCTCGATCGTGGCGCTCGCCAGCGCTGCCGGAATAGCCGGTAGGGCGGGGGAGAGCTGCCAGATCCAGTAGGCGACGCAGTCGACCAGCTGCCAGTACGTGGCGCGCTCTGCTCCCTGCACCGGAGGGCTGGTAACCCAGATCGTCACCCCATCGACGTCGACCATCTGGCGCGGACCGGCCTTCTCTTGGTCGCTCAGGTCGTTGGCCCGAACGTAAATTGGGATCTCCGAATCATCGTGGAGACGCAGTACCTCGCTGATCTGTCCGCGTAGCGGCGCCGGGTGTGGGTCACGCTTGGCCGCCACCTGCTCGCGCAGGGCGCGCCCGAAGGAGGAGTCGAAGACGATGAAGTTGGGCCGAGCCTCATCGCCGTAGTAGAAAGACCTGTCGTTGTTACGCCAGGCCGCATACTCATCGAGGGGGCTGGCTGGCATCACCTCGGCGCTCTCGTGTAGGGCGCCGGAGGCGCGGGCGAACTTCCAAAGCTCACATTCATCGGTGCCAGCGAGGCTGATCGTGAAAAGGCCCTCGGCACTCAGCGGGATCCGCGGTGCCTCGAGGGGTTTCCGCCCGCCTTTAAGCCCGAAGATCGCCGCGCGCCCGCAGCCAGCCAGCAACACCACGTGCAGGAGCTCGTTAGGGCGCGGGGGCTCGCCGACCATCATCTCCTCCTCGGCCTCAGCCATGATTGCCTCGCTCTCGTCCGAGAGCGCCGTCGCGTCCCACAATCCATCCGGCGCCTCGTGGTCCCAGCTCCGCAAATCATCGCCGAGGATCGTCACCGCTGCCGCCTTGTCGGAGTCAAATCCAAAGGCTGCTGCTCCGACGCACTTGCCGGGCTCAGG
This sequence comes from Solirubrobacterales bacterium, assembly GCA_036269775.1. Taxonomy (GTDB): domain Bacteria; phylum Actinomycetota; class Thermoleophilia; order Solirubrobacterales; family 70-9; genus VAYN01. The sequence goes on along the minus strand of DATBDU010000031.1, from coordinate 9,378 downwards.
GCGCTTCACCCCTAGTAGTTCCCAGTTCATCCGCGTGGCGCAGCGAATGACCTCTGCCAGGCTGGTCTGCCACAGTCGCTGCGCCAGTGCCTCCCGATGCCCCGCCTTTACCAGCATCGAGATCAGCTGATGGCGCAGCGCGGTGGCGAGCCTGGTCGTGCCGATCACGACGTAGCGGTCCTCGCGCCGGAGCAGCGGGAAACGATCAAAGGCGGGAGCGATGGTCTGCGCTGAGGTGGGCAGGGGCCCCTCGGTTTCCAGGTTTCGCACTAGTGGCTCAAGGATCGCCGGGTCGGTACCGATCACCTCCGCCAGGCGCTCCTCGCTCATGTCGACGGCGGCCTTCAGGGTCTCGAAGCGGTCGGGCTCGGGCAGAGCCGGACCCGTCTCCGAGCGCGGCCCCGCGGGTTCATAGCGCCGCGCCCCGGCGGCTTGCACTAGGTAATCGGAGAGCTTCAAGACGGCCGTGCTCAAGCGGAGGAGGTCCCTCTGTAGCGGGGGGCTCTGGCCCACCGGGGCGCCGAGCAGGACGCTCTGCAGTACTTGGCGTAGGTGAAAAACGCTGCCGGGATCACCGCCGGTGAAGAGGAGGAACTGACCACCGTAGAAGGCGAGTGGCTCTACCCAGGAGGTCTCATGCAGATCCCAACGGTGCCCGCCGTGAAAGTCCCCAATGTTGTCGATCAGCTCCGTCCAGGGCGGAGGCTGGCCGGCGCCCCGACCTTCCCGCAGCCCGGCCGAGGCCAGCGAGCCGAGCAGGTCTGTCTCATCGGCGTTCGCGGCAACCAGACTCAGAGCTGCACAACCCGCTGCGACGTCCAGTGGGTCGAGGTGCTCCAGTGAATGGATCGCCTGATATGGCACGCTCCTAATTTAGGCATGGTCTACCGTCTGCACTGCTGGTCGGCTGCATCGACTTCGTCCAAAACGCGGCCTCCGTCAGCTTCGACACAACAGATGAGCATCAGCCCATACCGAGCCGGATCACTAGCCGAGTCGTTGCACGATCGGGGCCGGGCGCCGGACGATGCCCACCTCCAAGGCGAAACGTCACCATCTGGTTCCTCGCTTCCTACTCGCGCGCTTCGGCGAGCCTCCCGGCGCCAGGAACGCCAAGCTTCCCAGCTGGACACCCAGACCGCCATCACCCAACGAGTCTCCATCAAGGTCGCGGCAACCCGACATCGCTTCTACGCCGTTGAGTCGACCGAGTCCCCTCAGGACAACCGCATCGAGTCCCTGCTCAGTCTCGTCGAGCATCACGCCGCGGAGTCGATTGCCCGCCTGCTCGAGGCCCCCGAGACGATGGACGAGTTCGATCAGATCGACATTGCCATCTTCGTTGCCCTCCAGGTGCAGCGAACGCCCACCTCGCTGAAACGAACCGAAGAGTTGATCCTGCAAACGCGGGAGAGGTGCTCCGAGAACACGTTTACGACCCCGCCGCTTTCGCCAGGGCGGCCGCCGAACATGGCGTCGACCTGTCACCCGATCAGCTCGAGGCCGAACGCCTGAAGCTTGTCGAAGCGATCGCCGCGGGCCGCCTCCGCGCTGCCAACCTGCGCGAGGAGGCCTGGGCCCTGATCATCGACAACTTTCTCGAGGCCGGTGAGCACCCCCTCCGGATGCGCTGGCTACTGCTGCGACCCAAGAAGGGGGAATTCATCGTCTCCGATCGCGGCTACAGCGCCGTCCCGCTCGAGGGTGAGGGAGTCGAAACCGCAATCCCCTTGCCTCTGATGCCTGCCTTCTCTTGCTGCCAGGCTCAGATGGCATCAACTTCATCGACATCGATGCTCCCGAGGTCAAGATGATCAACCTCAGAACTTACGGGTGGGCTGAGCGCTTCGCTTTCGCCCGCCGGGAGGAAACGCTGATCGATCTGCAGACGCTGGCCGAGTGCCATCCTGAGCGGGTTCCGAAAAACTGATCTACGGCAGCAGGTCGGGCCAGATCGACGTTTGCTCAACCGCTAGACCGGCCAGTACTCCTGAATCCTCTCGTCATTTGAGAAGACTGCCCGCAGTTTGACTGTCTTCTACTTGGCGGGCCCCTGTCAGATGCAATTAGAGCGAAACTTGGTCCACCGTTGGTCCGCCGAGAGCCAGATGTTGAGGCGATGGGTTCAAGAATTTGGCTTCGCGACCGGGAATCTCAGCCCTCTGGGGGAGAACTAGGACCCCGCGACCTGCGGATTTTTCGTATAGACCTGCGGAGCAGACGGATAGCCGCGAAATTGGCTCTGCAAAGGGGAATCCGGATGCCGGAGGAGGGACTCGAACCCCCGACACGCGGATTATGATTCCGCTGCTCTAACCAGCTGAGCTACTCCGGCGGGGACGGGCATGGTAGCGATGGGGCATGGGGTTTCGATGGCCGCGGGGGACTGCGATCCTTGCTCGCATGGCAACTGGGTCTGGTTGGGCTCCAGGATCAGTAGCGATCGCTCTTTGGTGGAGGAGGTTCCTCTAATCGGATTCGCAGGACCGCCACTTGCAGGGAAAACAGCTTGCCGGCCCGCGTTGGGGTTAGGGTGACGGGGGTGAGCGCTGAGCTGGACAGGGCGGTGCGGACGGTGGTTCGCGAGTGCATGAGCGTCTCTCCGGGTGAGGAGGTGCTGGTCATCTGCAACCCGGCCACCGAAGAGATCGGGGCGTTGATGCGGATCGAGGCTCAGGGCGACGGCGCCAGCGCGACGCTGGCCGTCATGTCGGAGCGCGAATCCGCCGCGGCCGAGCCGCCGGAGGTGGTCGCCGCGGCGATGGCCAAAGCGGATGTGGTACTGGCGCCGACGATCCAGTCGATTTCCCACACCGCCGCCCGCCGCAAGGCGAGCGAAGAGGGCGTTCGCATCGGCAGCCTGCCGGGCGTGACCGAAGAGATGCTGACCCGGCTGATGACTAGCGATCTCTCCGAGGTGCGCCGTCGTGGCTGGGCGCTGAGCGGAATCCTCAACGGCGGCGCCGAGGCCCGCATCACCTGCCGACACGGCAGTGATTTGCGGCTCGGCCTAGAGGGACGGCTCTCGATCGTCGACGCGGGCGAACTCGGCAACCGTGGCGCCTTCGGCAACCTGCCCTGCGGGGAGGCCTTCATCGCGCCGGTCGAGGGGACCGCGGAGGGAACGCTCGTCGTCGACGGCTCGATCGCCGAAATCGGCCTGCTCGACACGCCGACCTCGCTGACCATTCGCGGCGGCCATCTCGCCGCCACCACTGGCTCTGACGGCAGTGCCCTGATCGAGATGCTGAGCGCCCACGGCGAGGACGGCACCAACGTCGCCGAGCTCGGGATCGGCACCAACGAAGAGGCGCTGCTCACCGGCAACATCCTCGAGGACGAGAAGATCCTCGGTACCTGTCATGTCGCCTTCGGGGCCTCGGCCGCGATCGGAGGCACGGTCCAGGTCCCGGTCCACCTCGACTGCATCGTCCTCGAACCCACGGTCGAAGTCGACGGCGAGACGATCGTCAGCGGCGGCGACCTGCTGCTCTGAGCCGAGCGATCCCGCCGGCCGGCGGCTAGCCTCAACCCATGCCGCCCCTGCTCGCAGTCCCCAATCTTTCAGAGGGCCGCGATCTCGATCGGCTGGCGACGCTGGAAGTCGCGTTTGGCCGGGGTGTGTCCTTGCTCGACCGCCATACCGACGCTGACCACGACCGCACTGTCTTCACCCTCGTCGGTCAGCCGGGGCCGCTGATGGAGGCGCTCGTCGCCGGCGCCGAGGAGGCGCTGGAGACGATTGACATGGGGGACTACCGGGGCGCGCACCCGGCGATCGGCGCTCTCGACGTCTGCCCGCTGGTCTGGCTCGACGCCGGCGATCGCGATGCCGCCCGCACCGAGGCCGTCGCCACCGCGGCGCAGATCGGTGGCCTCGGGATCCCGGTCTTTCTGTATGGGGAGCTGGCGCGGGACCCGGGACGGGCTGAGCGCGCCTACTTCCGCAACGGCGGTCTCGCCGAGCTCTGGTTGCGGATGGAGTCCGGCGAGCTGCGGCCCGACTTCGGGCCCTCCCTGCCGCACCGGTGCGCCGGTGCGACGCTGGTCACCGCCCGCCCACCGCTGGCCGCCTTCAACGTCGAGCTCGACAGCGGCGACCTCGAGCTTGCCCGCGCTGTCGCCGCCGGCCTGCGCGAGTCGGGCGACGGCCTGCCAGGGGTGCGGGCGATCGGGCTGCTGCTCTCCAGCGGCCGCGCCCAGGTCTCCACCAACGTCCACGACCCGCTGGCGGTCCCTCTCGCCGCGGTGCTCGAACGGGTGCGCGAGCTGGCGGCGCCGCTGGGCGCCCGTCCGCTCGAGGCCGAGCTGATCGGCCTCGTTCCCGCCGCTGCCGTGGATGGCTATCCGGTGGACGTGCCAATGCGCGGCTTCGACCCCGATCGGCACGTGATCGAGCGGCGGCTGGCGGCCGCGACCGATTAGATTCAGGCCATGGCTCAAACCAAGAAGAAGCGCCGTCGCAAGCGCCGCGGCACCCAGGGCGGCCGCATCGACACCAACACCCGCCGCGCCAAACCGCGCAGCCGCGCTGAGGCAAAAGCCCGCGCCCGCTCCACTCGCAAGGCGCCGACCCGCGGCGATCTGCCGCCAACCTGGCGCGGCTCGATCACCCGTGGCTTCGTTGCCGCTGTCATCTTCGCCGTCGTCCTGCTGGCGATCTTCAAACGCCCCGTCGGCGTCGCGCTCGCGCTTGGCGCTTTCATGCTCGCCTTCTACATCCCCGCCGGGTACTTCATCGACATGACTCTTTGGCGGCGTCGCGAGCGGACGCGAATGCGCTCGCAGGGGGACTAGAAGTCGGTGAGCCTCGACGTTGAGATGCTCACGGTCGGGGCGATCGCCGAGAACTGCTTCCTGCTGCGCCGCCAGGGTTCCGACCGGGTCCTGATCGTCGATCCCGGAGAGGAGGCGGAGCGGATTCTCGCCGCCGCCGGGGAGATGGGGAAGGTCGAGGCGATCCTCCTTACCCACTGCCATTTTGACCACATCGGCGCCGTCGCGCCGGTGGCCGCGGCGACCGGGGCGCCGGTCTACTGCCCCAAGCTGGAGCTGCCGCTGCTCGCCGACATCATGGCCTTCGTCCCCTGGGAGGGCTTCGGTCCGTATGAGAGCTACGACGCCGACGAGACCGTGGTCGGCGGCGAGACCCTTGAGCTGGCCGGTCTCGAACTGGACGTCATCTTCACCCCGGGCCACAGCCCCGGCCACGTCACCTACTCGGTGCGCGGCGAGGAGGCGATCTTCTCCGGCGACGTGCTCTTCCAGGGCTCGGTCGGCCGTGTCGACCTGCCCGGCGGCGACGCCTCGACCTTGATGGAGTCGATCCGCGGCCTGCTCCACTCCCATCCCGACGAGACCGTCGTCCACCCCGGCCACATGGGGATCACGACGCTGGGGGCAGAGCGCGCCTCCAACCCGTTCCTCGCCTCGCTGGCGCGGTAGGCGGCCGGCGCCGGTCCAATAAGGTCGCCGCGACCATGGCCAGCAAGTATCAGGCGCCCCGCGGGACCTTCGACGTGCTCCCCGAGCAGGCCCGCGGGCGGGGGCGGATCGAGCGCGCCGCCGCGGCGATCTTTGCCCGCGCCGGTTACGAACCGGTCGCGACGCCGGCTTTCGAGGACACCGAGCTGTTCGAGCGCGGCGTCGGCCGCTCCACCGACATCGTCCGCAAGGAGATGTTCACCTTCGAGGACAAGGGCGGGCGCAGCTTGACCCTGCGGCCAGAGGGGACCGCCCCGATCTGCCGCGCCTACCTGGAGCACGGGATGCACAAGCTGGCGCAGCCGGTAAAGCTCTCCTACCTCGGCCCCTTTTTCCGCCACGAGCGCCCGCAGGCCGGCCGCTACCGCCAGTTCCACCAGCTCGGCGCCGAGTGCATCGGCACCGATTCGCCGCTGGCCGACGCCGAGGCGATCATGCTGCTCTCCGACCTGCTCGGCGAGCTGGGCGTCCCCGGGGTGAAGCTGCGGCTGGGCAGCCTCGGCTCCCTCGATGCGCGGCGCGCCTATCTGGAGGAGCTGAAGGCGCACCTGCACGCGCACGAGGACGAGCTGTCCGAGGACGTGCGGGAGCGGATCGACGTCAATCCGCTGCGCGCCTTTGACTCCGACGACGAAGGGACGCGGGTGGTGATGGCCAGCGCGCCGACGATCGTCGCCTCGCTCGATGGCGAGGACGCCGCGCACTTCGCGGCGGTGCGGGAGCTGCTCGACGCCGCCGGCATCGCCTACGAGGTCGACCCGACCCTGGTTCGCGGCCTCGACTACTACACGCGGACGATCTTCTCCTTCGTCTGCGACGAGCTGGGCGCCCAGTCGGAGATCGGCGGCGGCGGTCGCTACGACGGGCTGATCGAGCAGCTCGGCGGTCCGGCGACGCCGGCGGTCGGCTGGGCGGCGGGGATCGAGCGGATCCTGCTGGCCCTGGACGAGGAGGAGGAGCCGGCGGGGCGCGACGCCTTTGTCGCCATCGCCGACGACGGACAGCGGCAGCGGGCGATGGCGCTGGCCACGGAGCTGCGCCACGCCGGGCTCTCGGCCGAGGTCGACCTGGCCGGTCGCGGGCTCAAGGGGCAGCTCAAACACGCCAACCGGATCGGCGCTCGCCGCGTCCTCATCCTCGAGGCCGACGGCTCCGCCCAGCTGCGCGACATGAGCAGCGGAGAGCAGCGCCCAGCCGACCCCGGCAACCTTGTCGATGAGATGACCGGAGGAGAGACGTGAGCGAGCCCACGCCGAACCCGTTGCACGGTGACTTTCCACCCAGTGGCCGCCGCATTGCGAGTGTCGGCCTGCCACTGCGGCCGAACGAGTACCGCGATAGCTGGTGTGGCGAGGTCCTGGGCGACCGGGTCGACACCGAGGCGCGGGTCGCCGGCTGGGTTCACCGCCGCCGCGATCACGGCGGCCTGGTCTTCATCGACCTGCGCGACCGCACCGGCATCGTCCAGCTCGTCTTCCATCCGGACAGCTCGGGTGACTCGTTCGAGACGGCGCACAAGCTGCGGGCCGAGGATGTGGTGACGGCGGCCGGAACGGTGGTGCGGCGCTCGGCCGAGACCGTCAACCCGGAGCTGCCGACCGGTGCGGTCGAGCTGAAGGTGGCGAGAGCCGAGCTGCTCGCCGACGCGGAAACGCCGCCCTTCCAGATCGAGGGCTTCTCCGGCGAGGTCGGCGAGGACGCCCGCCTGCGCCACCGTTACCTCGACCTGCGCCGCGAGCCGATGCGCGAGGCGCTGATGCTGCGCCACAGGGTGACCGCGGCGATGCGCGAGTTCCTCGACCGCGAGGGCTTTCTCGACATCGAGACGCCGATGCTGGCCCGTTCTACGCCGGAGGGCGCCCGCGACTTCCTCGTCCCCAGCCGCCAGCAGCAGGGCTCCTTCTACGCGCTGCCGCAGTCGCCGCAGCTGTTCAAGCAGCTGCTGATGGTGGCCGGATTCGAGCGCTACTACCAGGTGGCGCGCTGCTTCCGCGACGAGTCGACGCGGGCCGACCGCCAGGCCGAGTTCACCCAGCTCGACATCGAGATGTCCTTCGTCGACGGCGAGGACATCATCGACGTCAACGAACGGCTGCTGGCGCACGTCTTCGAGCGCGCCGGCGGGCCGCAGATAGAGCTGCCGATGCAGCGCATGTGTTACGACGAGGCGATGGGGCGGTTCGGCACCGACCGGCCCGACCTGCGCTTCGGCCTGGAGCTGGTCGACCTCGGCGACGCCCTGCGCGAGACCGAGTTCAAGGTCTTCCGATCGGTGCTGGATGGCGGCGGCTCGATCCGCGGCATCAACGCCGGCCGCCGCGAGATGCCGCGCTCCGAGCTCGACAAGCTGATCTCACGCGCCCAGGAGTTGGGGGCGAAGGGGCTGGTCTGGGCCTTCCGCGAGGGCGACGGCTGGCGCTCGCCGACGGCGAAGTTCCTCAGCGAGGCGGAGCTCGCCGACCTCAACCAGCGGCTCGGCGCCGAGGAGGGCGACCTGCTGCTGCTGGTCGCCGACCAGCGTCGGGTGACCGACGCGGTGCTCGGGCAGATGCGGATCGACCTCGCCGAGCGCTTCGACCTGATCGACGAGGACGAGCACCGGCTGGTCTGGATCGTCGACTGGCCACTGATGGAGTGGAACGCGCCGGAGCAGCGCTGGGACCCGCTGCACCACCCGTTCACGGCGCCGGCCGGCGACTTCGACCCGGAGAACCCGGGCGCGGCGCGGGCAGTCGCCTACGACGTCGTCTGGAACGGCCAAGAGCTGGGCGGCGGCTCGATCCGCATCAACCGCGCCGACGTCCAGGAGCAGGTCTTCGCCGCGCTGGGGATCGACGCCGCGACGGCGGAGAGCCGCTTTGGCTTCCTGCTCGAGGCGCTGCGCTTCGGCGCCCCGCCCCACGGCGGCATCGCCTACGGCGTCGACCGCATCGTCCAGCGCCTCAGCGGCGCCGAGACGATCCGCGATGTGATCGCCTTCCCCAAGACCGCCTCGGGCTTCGACCTGCTGACCGGCGCCCCCGCTCCGGTCGAGGACATCCAGCTGCGCGATCTCGGCATCTCGGTCCACCAGCGCAAACTCGCCGGGCACTGAGATGGCGCTCCGGGACTGGCTTCCACGCAGGTGGCGCCCGGCTCCCGGACCCGGCAGGACGCCCGTCTTCGTCGACGACTCCAGTTTCGACAGCTGGGAGGTGGTACGGGATTTCGCCGACCTGCGGACGGCGCGGGCCTGGCACCAGGCCCTGGTCGAGGCCGACATAACGGCGGTCCTCACCGCCGACTGGCCGCTCGACCGCTTCGGCCGCGGCGACATCGCCCTGCGCGTCCCCGCCGATCGCTGGAGCGAAGCCGAGATGCATCTCTCCAACCTGGACACCGACGATTTCTGACCGTCACCTGGCCCTGCTCGAGACAGGGCCTCCAAGAGCGCCCGCGGTGGTACGGTTGAGCCGAGGCTCGAGCCCGTACGAGAGCCGTCTCACCGTTTGACCCAACACAAACGGCGCGGGAGCCGATTTCTTGGGACCCCTTGGGATTCTGAGTAGGCACCCACCTTCTTTTGAAGGGATCAAAGCTAGAGGCGGTACCGGCGGGCTGGTGCCCCTTTTCTTACAAAGTGCGCACCACCCGTGCGCAGTTCCCCGGCAGCATCGGCGTCATGGCATGTCCCCGCCAAGACGCCCGTCGCCTTTTGGTCCCTCAGGGACCAGAACTAAACACGGAGACCCTTGACCGGAAGGTCGCGTGGCTGGCGGGCCGGCAGCACGGGGTGGTGGGACGGTGGCAGCTCCAGGAGCTGGGCTTGTCCGAGAAAATGATCAAGACGCGGATCGCGCACGGTGGCCTCAACCGTCTGCATCGAGGTGTCTACGCCGTGGGACATCGAGCGAC
>DATBDU010000030.1:0-11918 GCA_036269775.1 Solirubrobacterales bacterium | reverse complement strand
TCGACGATTTGATCCGCGGCATCGTCTCCCTTGCGGAGTCCGACGTGCACACGCCGGTCAACATCGGCAACCCGAACGAGTTCACGCTGCTGGAACTGGCCAAGGCCGTGATCGAGGTGACCGAGTCGCGTTCGGAAATCGTCTACGAGGCGCTGCCGGTCGACGACCCGCAGCAGCGCCGGCCGGACATCGGCCGCGCCCGCGACCTGCTCAAGTGGGAACCGTCCGTCGAGCTCAACGAGGGCCTGCGCCGGACGATCGATCAGACCGGGGTCGAGCGGCTGATCGGCGCCAGCGTCTGAGCGACGCTCGGACGCTCCCTATCGTCGTCCCCGCACCGGAGTGGATCCGCGGATGAGCCAGCGGCGCAGATTGCTGCTGATCGGCGCCGGCGGCTTCGTCGGCGCCCACCTGGCGGATGTGGCGGCAGGGGCGGGCTACGAGCTGGTCGCCACCGGACGGCAGCCTGTCGGTGAGGTTCCGAGCTGTGACCTGCTCGACCCTGCCTCGGTTTCGGCCTGCGTCGCGGTGGTGAAGCCGGACCTCGTCCTCAACGCGGCCGGAGCGGCGTCGGTCGGGCGCAGCTGGGAGCGCCCCGCCGAGACCTTCGCCGTCAACGCGACCGGCGTCCTCCACCTGCTCGAGGCGGTGACGCGGGAGGCGCCGGCCGCGCATGTCCTCTGCATCTCCTCGGCCGACGTCTATGGCGTGCGCGACGAGTCGGAACTGCCGCTGGACGAGAGGCTGGAACCTCGCCCGGTCACCCCCTACGGTGCCAGCAAGGCGGCAATGGAGATGCTCTGCGGCCAGTACGCCCGCAGCCGCGGATTGCGAATCGGGATCGCCCGCCTCTTCAACCTGATCGGCCCCGGACAGTCGCCGCGGTTCGCCGCCCCGAGCTTTGCTCGTCGCATCGTGGAAGCCGAGCGGGCGGGTGAGGCGCAGGTCGACCTGGCGCTCGGCAACGCCGCCGCCCGGCGCGACTTCGTCGACGTCCGCGACGGCGCCAGGGCGCTGGTCGAGCTGTCGGGGCGGGAGCTCTGCGGCACCTACAACCTCTGCTCGGGAGAGGGGAGGACGATCGCCCAGCTGGTCGAGGAGTTGTCCGGGCAGGCGCGGGTGCCGATCACGCTACGCCGCGAGCCCGGCCTCGAGCGCCCGGCCGATCCGCCGGCCCTCGTCGGCGACCCCCGTCGCCTGCGTGAGGCGACCGGCTTCGTGCCCCAGATTCCCCTGGTCCAGAGCCTCGCCGACCTGCTCGACGAGTGGCGAGCGCGGCTCGCCAGCGCCTAGACCGCCGCCCCTCAATATCCTCCCCGGCAGATGGCGAGCGACACCGACAGGCCGGCGGCCGAGGAGATCCACCGCACGATCGCCCCCGTGGTCGGTCCCGACGACGAGCGGATCTTCACCGACTCGGGGATCGAGATCGAGGGCCTCTACACGGAGGACGATGTCGCCCCCGACTTGGAGGAGCGCCTCGGCACTCCCGGCTCGCCGCCCTTCACCCGCGGCATCCACGAAGGGATGTACCGCGATCGGCTCTGGACGATGCGCCAGTACGCCGGCTTCGCCTCGCCGGAGGACACCAACGAGCGCTACCGCTACCTGATTGAGCACGGCTCGACCGGGCTTTCGATGGCTTTCGACCTGCCGACCCAGCTCGGCCGCGACTCCGACGACCCGCTCTGCAACGGCGAGGTCGGCCGCACCGGTGTCCCGATCGACACGATCGAGGACATGCGGATCTGCTTCGACCAGATCCCGCTCGACAGCGTCTCCACCTCGATGACGATCAACGCCCCGGCGGCGATCCTGCTGTTGCTCTACGAGCTGGTCGGCGAGGAGCAGGGTGTCCCCTCCGAGAAGCTGCGCGGCACCGTTCAGAACGACGTGCTGAAGGAGTACATGGCGCGCGGCAACTACATCTACCCGCCGGTGCCGACCATGCGGCTGACCACCGACATCTTCGAGTACTGCCAGACCCACGTGCCGAAATGGAACACGATCTCGATCTCCGGCTACCACATCCGCGAGAAGGGCTGCTCGGCCGTGCAGGAGGTCGGCTTCACCCTCTCCAACGCGATCGCCTATGTCGAGGCGGCGCTGGAGCGGGGCCTGAAGATTGACGATTTCGCCCCCCGCCTCGCCTTCTTCTTCAACTGCCACAACAACGTCTTCCAGGAGATCGCCAAGTTCCGCGCGGTGCGGCGGATGTGGGCCAAAATCGTCAAGGAGCGCTTCGGGGCGGAGAACCCGAATTCGATGAAGATCCGCTTCCATACCCAGACCGGCGGCGTCACCCTGCAGGCCCAGCAGCCCGAGGTCAACATCATCCGCGTCGCCCTGCAGGGCTTCGCCGCGGTCAGCGGTGGCACCCAGTCGCTGCACACCAACGGCTTCGACGAGGCCCTGGCGCTGCCGACCGAGCGCTCGGCGCGGATCGCCCTGCGCACCCAGCAGGTGCTCGCCTACGAGTCGGGCGTCGCCGACACCGTCGACCCCTTCGCCGGCTCCTACTTCGTCGAGTCGCTGACCGACGAGATCGAGCTGCGCTCCTGGGAGCTGATGGACAAAGTCGGCGAGATGGGCGGCTCGGTCGAGGCTCTGGAGTTCATGCAGCGCGAGATCGAGGAGTCCGCGCAGAGCTACCACGAGCGCTACCAGTCGGGACAGGACGTGATCGTCGGCGTCAACAAGTTCGTCACCGACCAGGTCGACGACGTCGACATCCTCAAGGTCGACCCGGAGGCCGAGCAGCGCCAGTTGACCCGGCTCAAGGCCTTCAAGGAGGCCCGCGACCAGGCCGACGTGACGGCCAAGCTGGACGCCCTGCGCGACGTCGCCCGCGGCGACGGCAACCTCCTGCACCCGATCCGCGCCGCGCTCGCCGCCGACGCCTCGATCGGCGAGGTCTGCGGCGCCATGCGCGACGTCTTCGGCGAATACAAGGGTGGAGCGTTTTTTTAGGGACCCCTGAACGGTCTCTCCCAGTATCGGGGGAGGGGCAGGAACCGCCCGGCTTCGGTGGAAGCGGGCCTCAATGATCGAGGCATCGCGGACGCTGATGAAGTCGGAGCCGGAGCTGGCTGAGCTCCTCAGCGAGGTGGAAGGAGTCGAGGTGACGATGGCCGAGAAGGGCTTCGGAACCCGGGTGAAGATCCGCGCCGAGGCGAGCACCGGCCTCGAAGCGGCCGACCTCGAGCGCTTCCTGGATGAGCTCGCGACCCCCAGCAAGCAGCCGTTCGGCAGCGCCTGAGCCGGCTCCATAGAATCGCGCGCCATGCGCGAGAAGAACCCGGTCACCCACGACGAGAAGCTCGCCTACCTGCGCGAGCTGCGCGAGGCGGCGATCAACTCCGCCTCCGAGGAGGCGGTCGAGAAGCAGCACGCGAAGGGCAAGATGACCGCCCGCGAGCGGATCGAGAAGCTGCTCGACCCCGGCTCCTTCGAGGAGCTCGACACCTTCGTCCGCCACCGCACCTACGACTTCGAGATGCAGAAGAAACGGCCCTGGGGCGACGCCGTCGTCACCGGCCACGGCACGATCGACGGCCGCACCGTGTTCGTCTTCTCGCAGGACTTCACCGTCTTCGGCGGCAGCCTCGGCGAGGTGATGGCGGAGAAGATGTGCAAGGTGATGGACCTTGCCGCCGCGGTCGGAGCGCCGGTGATCGGCATCAACGATTCGGGCGGCGCCCGAATCCAGGAGGGCGTCGTCTCGCTCGGTGCCTACGGCGACGTCTTCGCCCGCAACGTCAAATGCTCCGGCGTGATCCCGCAGATCAGCTTGATCATGGGCCCCTGCGCCGGCGGTGCCGTCTACTCGCCCGCGATGACCGACTTCATCTTCATGGTCAAAGAGACCTCGCACATGTTCATCACCGGCCCCGAAGTGATCAAAACGGTGACCGGCGAGGAAGTCGAGTTCGAGGAGCTGGGCGGGGCGATGAGCCACAACTCGAAGTCGGGCGTCGCCCACTTCGCCTCCGAGGACGAGGAGAGCTGCCTCGAGGACGCTCGCTACCTGCTCAGCTTCTTGCCCTCGAACAACCTCGAGGCGCCGCCGCGCTTCGAGCCCAGCGACGACCCCGAGCGCGAAGACGAGGCGCTCGATTCCCTGGTGCCCGACGATCCCTCCAAGCCGTACGACATGCGCGAAGTGATCGCCCGCATCGTCGACGACGAGGAGTTCTTCGAGGTCCACGAGCACTTCGCCAAGAACATCGTCTGCGGCTTCTCCCGCCTCGACGGCTACCCGGTCGGCATCGTCGGCAACCAGCCGGCCTTCCTGGCCGGGGTGCTCAACATCGAGGCCTCCGAGAAGGCGGCCCGCTTCGTCCGCACCTGCGACGCCTACAACGTCCCGATCGTGACCTTCACGGACGTGCCCGGCTTCCTGCCTGGCACCGACCAGGAGTGGAACGGGATCATCCGCCACGGCGCCAAGCTGCTTTACGCCTTCACCGAGGCGACTGTGCCGAAGCTCACCGTCGTCACCCGCAAGGCCTACGGCGGCGCCTACGACGTGATGAATTCCAAGCACATGCTGGCCGACTTCAACGTCGCCTGGCCGACCGCCGAGGTCGCGGTGATGGGGCCGGAGGGCGCCGTCAACATCATCTACCGCAAAGACATCGCCTCCTCACCGACCCCGGACGAGCGGCGCCAGAAGCTGATCGACGACTACAAAGCGCACTTCGCGAATCCATATTCTGCGGCCGAGCGTGGCTACATCGATGACGTGATCGAGCCGCGGCAGACTCGGCCGAAGCTGATTAAAGCGCTGCGGATGCTGCAGACGAAGCGGGTGGCGCAGCCGAAGCGCAAGCACGGGAATATTCCGCTTTAGGACGGGGGTGGGGGAGGGGTCGGGTGCCTCTCGCGCTTGCTGGGATTTTCGCCGGGGAGCTTTCGTCTCTCTCGCTGAGTGGGTGGGGGCGAAAATCAGGACGCCGCGCGCGCGAGAGGCACCCGACCCCTCCTTCGCGAGTCCAAGAAGCGGAGAGGCTCGAGCCTGGGCTGGCTTCCCAAGGAGCAGCATCTCCGCCGCTCGCAGGAAGATGCTGACCGTCGAGATCACTGGTCGCCTTGACCTCACGTCGCGAAGCTTCCGTGGATGTCCGAAACAGGAGTGCGCTTGGTTGGAGAGGTGGGTGCCCCTCTCGCGCGCGGCATCCTGATTTTCGCCCCTTCAACTCAGCGAGAAATCCAGGAACTCCCCGGCGAAAATCCCAGCAAGCGAGAGGGGCACCCACCTCTCCCCCGGCGCTCCGCAGTTCAGGGCATTCTGGTCGCAGCCTCGCGCCGCGAGGCCCACGTCGCCAGCGGCGCCGCGGTCATCTCTTCCCAGGCGGCGTCCTCGCCGAAGAACTGCATCACCACGAAGTGCAGCAGACCCGGGAGCATCTCCGGGGCGGTCTCCGGTTCGTCGCTCATCAGCTTTGCTCGCACAAGGGTCTCGATTGCCCCTACCATGAAGGTTGCCGTCACTGGAGGTGGAGCTTGGCGAGAAGGAATCTCGCGGCGCGCGCTATCGATCGCGCGGGAGAGGCGCTCCATCAAAAGATTGTGCTCAGCAAGCGCAGCGCCGCCCGCGGCGTGCGCCTCGACGAGCAGGGCGCGGGCCAGAGACGGCTGGTTGGCGCAGAACTCGAGCAGCTCGGCCATCCCCGCGCGCAGGCCCTCGCGCCAGCTCGGCTGGCGCTTGGCGATGCCGGTAAGCCGCTGGTAGAGCCAGCCAGCCGCGTCGCCGTAGGCCTGAGCGAAACAGTCTTCCTTGTCATCAAAGTGCTTGTAGAAGGTCGCCCTGCTCGCTTCGGCACGCTCGATCACGTCCTGGACCGAGATGTGCTCGTAGCCCTGCTCGCCGCTGACCAGGAGGACCGCCTCCAGGAGGCGCTCACGGGCCCGGCGGACGCGGCGGCCGGGGAAGGGGACGACTGGGGTGGCCATCCCCTCGTCGGTGGCTGCAGAGCTCTGATCGGACATCGCCGGTGCCTTTCGAAAACAAACTCCTTTTGTCTAGATATAGCAGCTTTCAGAGACACCAATGGTCAGAACGCCAGAGTTTCTAGAGAAAAGGAAAGTAGACACCAGGTGAACGTTCTGGTATCTTGTCGGTATGGCGAAGCAGCGCCCTTTGTCGGAGCGGCTTTCGAAGATGCCCCCGGGCCGGCACCTGATGCCGAGCGACTTCGTCGCCCAGAACCAGCGCGAGCGAATGTTGCTGGCTACGGCCGAGCTGGTCGCGGAGCGTGGCTACCAGAAGACGACGATCGAGCTGATCGCGAAAACCTCCCGAGTCGCCTTGGTCACTTTCTACGAGCAGTTCTCGAGCAAGGAGGAGTGTTTCCTCGCCGCCTTCGACGAGAGCGTCACGGCCGCCAAGGATGTCTTTGCGGAGCTGCTGGACCGCGAGGATCCGTGGCAGGAGCAGATTTCTTCCGGCCTCGAGATCTTTCTCGAAATGGTGGTCAAGGAGCAGGCCCGGGCGAAGCTCTGCATCGTCGAGGCGCAGGCCGCTGGCAGTGCCTCGCTGGCGCGCTACCAGACGATGTTGGAAAGCGTGGCACCGAAGCTGCGGGAGGGACGCGAGTTCAATCCCCGTGCGAGCCGGTTGCCGGATGGGCTCGAGGTGGCGATTGCCGGCGGCATCGTCTGGCTGGTGCACCAGCGTCTTATCGCGGACGACGTCGACGACCTACTGACGCTGCTGCCGGAGATGCTGCAGGTGACGCTTACCCCGTACGTCGGCGAGGTCGAGGCGGGCCGGGCGGCCGACGCGGCTCAGGCGAGGGTGGCCGCCTGAGTTCCACGAGCGCAGGGGTAGGGCCGGGCGCATGTGAGTAGTGAGACCGAGACCGGAACCGCGAGCAGCGAGGACCCGGTCCGCAGACGAATAGCGACGGCGATGATCGAGCTGGCCGGCGAGCACGGCCTGGAGCCGACGACGGTGACGATGGTCTGCGAACGCGCCGGCGTCGGTCGCGCGGCCTTCGATGCCAGCTTCGCGGGCAAGGAAGACTGCTTCCTGCGGGTTCACGGCGAGATCACGGTCGATTTCTGTCGGCGGGTGGCCGCCGCCTACGCCGGACCGCGCGCCTGGCACGACCGGATCTGGGCGGGAGCCTGGGCGGCGATGCGCTTCCTCCAGGAGGACGCGTCGCGGGCCCGCTTCTTCGTCGTTGCCGTCAACGGCGCCGGCAGTCGAGCCCAGGCTCGCCGCGACCGAGTGCTGCAAGGGCTGGCAGACATGATTGACGCCGGCCGCGCCGAGCTCGAGGAACCGAAGTCCGTCTCGCGCAGCACCGCTGAGATGGTCAGCGGCGCCATCTACGGCACGATCCTGACCAAGATCCGCGGCGGCGCGATCGAGCGCGGTGAGGAATTCCTCTCGGAGCTGGTCTACATGGCGATGATGCCCTACCTCGGTGCCCGCGCCGCCGAGGATGAGTTGCTGGTCCAGCCGCTGCACTAGGGGGACGCTCGGGAGAGCGTCGGGTATGGTCGATGCGTGGCCAAGGGGACGGCGAAGAGCAAGGCGAAAAAGGCGGCTGGCGGCCCAGTCGCCGAGACGACCCCCTCTTCGGCGCCGCGCCTGCCCGCCGGCCGTCACGGCCTGCCGCGCGAGTTCATCGCCCAGAACCAGCGCGAGCGGATCATCACCGCACTCGTAGACACCGTCGCCGAGCGTGGCTACAACGCCACCACGGTCGCCCACATCACCAAGGCCGCCTCGGTCTCGCGCCGCACCTTCTACGAGCACTTCGCCGACAAGGAAGCCTGTTTTCTGGCCGCCTACGAAATGATTGCCGGCCACATCCGCGACTCGATGCAGGTCGCGGCCGAAGCCTTCGAGGAATGGGCGCAGAAGGTGCGGGCCGCGCTGGGGACGATGCTGCGCTTCCTTGCCGGCGAGCCGGAGCTGGCCCGTGTCTGCATGATCGAGCCGATTGCCGCCGGTGGGGAGATCGCCGCCAAGCACCGCGCCTCGATGCAGGGCTTCGTCGAGATCCTCAAGGCGGGGCGGCCCGAACACCGCGGCGAGCGGCCGCTGCCGGAGGCGACCGAGGCGACCCTGGTTGGCGGCATCGTCTCCCTGGTCGTGCGTGAGATCAACGCCGGTCGCACCGAGAAGCTGGAGGACCTGCTGCCGGACCTGGTCGAGCTGACGCTGGCGCCGTATCTCGGGGGCGAGGAGGCTGCGCGCCTCGCCCGCCAGGCGTAGCCGACTTTTGCTCCAGCGGGCTGTGGTCGAAGTCGGCAGCGCTCAGGGCGCCGCGGTCACCTCGGCCTCGACCACGCCGCCGCCGCCTTTGCCCCCGGTCACCCCGCCCTCCCCGCTGGAGAGCCGGTGCGCGAGGTAGACGGGGACGATCGAGATCAGGATCACGATCACGGCGACGGCGTCGACGATCGGCAGCTGGTTGGGGCGGAAGAGGTTGCGGTAGATCCAGATCGGCAGGGTTTCCTCGCCGGCTCCGATCGTGAACGTGGTGACGATGATCTCGTCGAAGGAGAGGGCGAAGGCGAGTAGGCCGCCAGCGGCGAGGGCCGTTTTCATACTCGGGAAGGTGACGAAGCGGAAGGTCTGCCAGGTGTTGGCGCCGAGGTCGGCCGAGGCCTCCTCGAAGGAGCCGGAGGTGCGTCGCAGGCGGGCGACGACGTTGTTGTAGACGACGACGATGCAGAAGGTCGCGTGGCCAACGATCACCGTGAAGAGGCTGAGGCTGATGCCCAGAACCTGGGTGAAGGTGTTGCTGAGGGCGACGCCGGTGACGATGCCGGGCAGGGCGATCGGCAGGACAACCAGGAAGGAGATCGTCTCGCGGCCGAAGAAGCGGTGGCGCGCCACGGCGAGGGAGGCCAGACTGCCAAGCAGGAGCGCGATCGCGGTCGCGACGGCGCCGGCCTCGATTGAGGTGAGCAGAGCTTCGCGGGCAGTTTCGCTTTCGAAGGCCTTGCTGAACCATTCGGTGGTCAGGCCGGGCGGCGGCCATTTGAGGATCTTGCTCGAGTTGAAGGCGTAGATCCCGATCACGATCAGCGGGATGTAGATGAAGGCGAGGGCGGCCCCGACGGCAGCCCGCAGCAGCGCTCTTGCCCGTCGCGAGAGCCTCATCAGACGTGCTCGAAGGCGCCGAGCTTCCGGGCCACCGAGAGGTAGGCGATCATGACCACGATCGGGATCAGCGCTAGCGCTGCGGCGAAGGGCAGATCGTTGGTGATCGAGCTGGCGATCGTGTTGCCGATGAACTGGCTGTTGGAGACGAGCCTGGGCGTGATGAAGTCGCCGAGCGAGAGCGAGAAGGTGAAGATCGAGCCGGCGACGACGGCGGGGAAGGCGAGCGGGAAGATCACCCGGCGGAAGGTCGTGAACGGTGAGGCGCCGAGGTCCTCGGAGGCGCTGATCAGCGAGTTGGGGATCCGCTCCAGGCCGGCGTAGATCGGCAGGATCATGTACGGCAGCCAGAGGTAGGAGAGAACCAGCCAGACGGCGGTGAGGCCGTAGCCGGGACCGTGCAGCCCGATCGGATTCAGCGCCCAGTTGATGACTCCGTCTTCGGAGAGCATCGTCCGCCAGGAGAGGATCTTGACCAGGTAGCTGGACCAGAGTGGCATCAGCACCGCGACGACGAGGATCGCCTTGCCACGGCGGCTCGCGACCTTGGCCATGTAGAAGGCGATCGGGAAGGCGATGACAGCGTCGGTAAGGGTCACCAGGGCGGCCGTTCGCACGGTCCGCCAGACGATCGTCCGGTAGACCGGTTCGTTGAAGAGTGATTCGAAGTTCTCGAGGCTGAACCCCTTGACCACCGCGCCGCTGAGCGGGTCAACGGTCCAGAAGGCGGTGATCAGCAGGACCGCGAGCGACCCCAGGTAGAGGATGACCAGCCAGGCTCCCGGGGCGGCCAGCAGCGTCCCGACCTGGAGGCGGGGACGGCCCTGGAAGAGGCCGGCGAGCCTATGACCCGCCGACCTCCTCGCGGCGACCGCTTCAGTCGCCATCGAGCGTGACCGGTATTCCTAGCCTTTGATCGCGGTCCAAGCTTTGACCCAGTCGTTGTAGTCCTTGCAGTTTTCTTCGCCGTTGCCGCAATCGGCGACCGGGGTCTCCCAGTAGTAGACGCGCTTCCAGAACGCCGGGTTGTCGGCGTGGTATTTGGAGCAGAATTCCTTGTCCGCGGTCTGGTCGCAGGCGAGGCTCTGCGCCGGTGCCTCGCCGAAGAATTCGGCGACTTCGGCGTTGGCTTTCGGCGAGACGATGTAGTTCATCCACATGTACATGCAATTCGGGTGCTTGGCCTTGGAACTGATCATCCAAGTGTCCGACCATCCGGTCGCGCCCTCCTTGGGGAGGAAGCCCTGGCTGGCGGGGCTGGCGGCAACCGGTTCGCCTTCGCCCTGGAGGGCGAAATACTGGTACTGCCAGGTGGTGCCGAGCGTGACGTCGCCGTTGGCGAAAGCCGAGATCTGCTTGGCGGCTTCAGACCAGTATTCGCCGACGTTGGCCCGCTGTTCCTTCAGCAGGTCGACCGCCGCGTTGAACTGTTCTTCGTTCAGCTCGTAGGGGTTTTCGATCCCCAGGTCGGGCTGGTGGAACTTGAGATACATGGCCGCGTCGGCGATGTAGCTCGATTCGTCGTAGACGCTGATCCTGCCCTTGTACTTAGCCGCGACTTTCGGATCGAGCATCACGTCCCAGGAGGTCGGGGCGGGCTTGACGTCGTCGGAGCTCCACATCAGCAGGTTGGCGCCACGGCCGTGCGGGATCCCGTAGTGGACGCCTTCGAAGGTGTTGTACGGCTGGTCCTTGAGATCGCTGAAGATCGTCTTGTAGTTGGGGACGAGGTCGACGTTGACCGGGTCGACGTCGCCGGCGGCAACCAGCCGGGCGGAGGCGTTGCCGGAGGCTGAGACTCCGTCGTATTCGCCGGTTCCCATCAGCTGCACCATTTCGTCGGAGGTGCCGCCGGTCTTGTTGTTGACCTTGCAGCCGGTTTCGGCTTCGAACGGCTTCACCCATTCCGGTTCTACATAGCCGGCCCAGGAGATCAGGTTGAGCTGGCCCTCACCCTTGCCGAGCTTCTGCAGTTCTTCGCCACCACCACCGCTGGTGCTGTCGCTGCTGGAACCGCAGCCGGCGAGGACAAGCATGAATGCGACCAGGCCGGCTACGACGAACCACGCCGTGCGAGCTGAATGAGCGTCTTTCCCCCTCACGATGCAACCTCCTCTGTAGTTGACTTCCCCCGGACGGCGGCCGCGTGCTCCGGGCGCCATCCCACCAAAACCTCGTTTCCCTGCTCAGGGCCCGGCCCCGCGGACGCCCCCTCCAAGTTCTGCCTGACCAGCTGCAGTGTGCCGCCGGCGTCGAGCGCCACCGTGTAGCGCGTCACCATCCCCGCGTAGGCGACCTCGGTGACTCTGCCGCGCTCGCTGTGGAGACCGTTGTCGGCGCCGCCCGGTTCGAGCAGCTGGATCTTCTCGGGGCGGATCGTCAGCCGCTCGCCGTCGCGCTCGATCAGATTGGAGACGCCGACGAAGCCGGCGACGAACTCGTTGACCGGGCGCTCGTAGAGCTCCTCCGGTGGGCTCACCTGCTCGATCCGGCCGTTGTTGAAGACGGCGATCCGGTCGCTCATCGTCAGCGCCTCGTCCTGGTCGTGGGTGACGTAGACGAAGGTGATCCCCACCTCGGATTGGATGGTCTTCAACTCCATCTGCATCTGCTCCCGCAGCTTCAGGTCGAGCGCGCCCAGCGGCTCGTCGAGGAGCAGCACGCGGGGCCGGTTGACGATCGCGCGGGCGAGCGCCACGCGCTGGCGCTGACCGCCGGAGAGCTGCACCGGACGGCGACTCTCGACGCCGGGCAGTCGCACCATCGCCAGTGCCTGCGCGGCCCGCTCAGTACG
>DATBDU010000029.1:0-40591 GCA_036269775.1 Solirubrobacterales bacterium | reverse complement strand
TTCTTCGACATGTCGGAGCCGACGATCGTCATGCAGTTGGCGTCCTCGGCGAAGGTCGAGGAGAGGTCGGTGACCATCGACTGGCCGGCGATCTCGATCGCCCGGTCGCCAAGGCCGTGCTCTTCGACGTAGCGCTCGGAGGCGACGATCGCGCAGGCCGAGCCGTCGGAGGTGGGCGAGCACTGCAGCTTGGTCAGCGGGTCGTGGATCATCCGCGCGCCCTTGATCTCCTCGAGGCTGTAGACGTCCTGGAACTGGGCGTAGGGGTTGTTGACCGAGTGCTTGTGGTTCTTCCAGCCGATCCAGGCGTAGTGGTCGGGGTTGGAGCCGTACTTCTGCATGTGATCGCGGCCGGCGTTGCCGAACATCTGCGGCGCCGGCGGCGACTGCTCCGGTTCGCGGATCTCGAACATCCGCATCGCGTGCTTGTCGAGCGCGTTGGTGCGGTCGGTGTACTTGACGCCGAGGCTGCCCGGCTCCATCTTCTCGAAGCCCAGCGCCAGGGCGCAGTCGACGAGGCCGCCCTTGACGGCCTGGCGGGCCAGGAACAGCGCCGAGGAGCCGGTCGAGCAGTTGTTGTTGACGTTGACGACCGGGATTCCGGTCAGGCCGAGCTGGTAGAGCGCCCGCTGGCCGTAGGTCGAGTCGCCGTAGCAGTAGCCCGCGTAGGCCTGCTCGACGTCGGTGTAGGGAACGCCGGCATCGGCGAGCGCCTTCTCCCCCGCCTCCTTGGCCCAGTCCGGATAGTCGCCCTCCTTCGTGCCGGGCTTCTCGAACTTGGTCATGCCAACGCCGATTACGAACGTGCGGTTGCTCAACTCTGGCTCCTCGAGATAGTTCCGCGCCTGTTCCTCGCGCGGTTTGGCTGCGTAGCCAGGAATCTACCGGGCGGCCGCCTCCGGTGGGCTGGGGCCCGGGTCCGGGAGGCGGAGGTCCGCTCGCCTCCCCTCCCCCGGGTTCGGCCAGAGCATGAAAGCGAGAAAGGCGATCAGGATGCCCAGCGCGGTGCCGACGAGGCGCTGCCCGGCGGCTTCGAAGGCACCCTCGCCGAGGGTGTCGGTGAGCAGGACGACGTAGGTGGTGATCGCCGCGGTGAAGAGCGCGTACTGGACCGTGAGCAGCCCGAAGGTCAGCGCGGCGGCGAGCGTCAGCACGACCACGACCACGGCGTCGTTGCCTGGAAAGGCCTCGGCGATCGCGGTCGCGACGATCAGCCCGAGCACGGTTCCCAGCGCTCGCAGCACCAGGCGGTGGTAGGTCTCATCGCGTTCGGGGCGCATCACGAAGAGGATCGTCAGCGGGATCCAGAAGCCGTGCACCTCCATCCCCAACAGGCGGTAGAGGGCGACGCCGGCGGCGAGCGCGGTGCCGAAGCGGATCGCGTGGCGGGCGCTGCTCGAGCGCAGCGTCAGGTTCGAGCGCAGCGCCGCCAGCGCGGCCCGCGCGTTCCAGCCGCTCGACTCGTCGTCGCCGGCGCGATCGGCGGCGAGCCAGACCAAGAGGGACCAAAGCGACTGGGAGAGGCCGCCCGCGGTGGCGTAGAGGAGCGCCGGCCAGGCGTCGCCGGGGGCGAGGAAAAGGCCCTGGCCGATCATCAGCGCCAGCGAGACCGAGAGGCCGGCGATCGCCAGGCGCAGCGAGACCGAGAAGCAGTAGCCGGCGGCGGCGCCGAGCAGCCCCATCGCCAGCACCGCCAGCGGCGCCGACTGGCTGCTGAGGACGCCCAGGGCGGCGGCGATTCCGATCAGCGGTGCCGCGGCTGCCTGCCAGGCGGCGCGCGGGCGCGCTGGGGCATCGAGCCCCGGGAACCCGGCCAGCAGGGCACCGGTGGCGATCGCGCCCTTGGTCGGCGCGTCGAAGCCCAGCTCGACAATCAGCGAGAGGCCGATCGGCACCGCGATCAGGGCGCCGCGGCGCAGCGCCGGCCCGGGCGCGCTGGGCCCGATCGCCAAGAGCGGCGAGGCCCGCAGGCGCCGGGCGAGGCCGGAAGCGTTGTAGAGGCTGCCGGAGGTCGGCTCGGCTGGCACCATCGCGAGGCTATCCTGAGGGGTCTTGGTCACGGCCGTTCTCAGCTCCGATCCTGCCGCAGGAGTAGGCATCTTCGCCGCCCTCGCGGCGGGAGTCGTCTCCTTCCTCTCGCCCTGCGTGCTGCCGCTCGTCCCCGGTTACCTGTCAGCGGTCACCGGCGTCTCCGCCGCGGAGCTCGACGACGCCGGCTGGCGCCGCGTGCTGGGCCCGAGCCTGGTCTTCGTCGCCAGCTTCTCGACGATCTTCATCCTCCTCGGCCTCACCGCCACGGGCCTCGGTTCGTTTCTCAGCGAAAACAAGCAGCTCCTGACCAAGATCTCGGGGATCCTGATCATCGCCATGGGGGTGCTCTTCGTGGCTTCCCTTTTCATCACCC
Organism: Solirubrobacterales bacterium; assembly: GCA_036269775.1. Taxonomy (GTDB): domain Bacteria; phylum Actinomycetota; class Thermoleophilia; order Solirubrobacterales; family 70-9; genus VAYN01. The sequence goes on along the minus strand of DATBDU010000029.1, from coordinate 38,187 downwards.
GGCTCAATCGCGAGTGGCACGTCGACTCGCTGCTCGAACGAGCCGGCAAGGGCGGCCCGATCGTCGCCGGCGCCGCCTTCGCGATCGCCTGGACGCCCTGCATCGGCCCCACCCTGGGCGCGATCCTCTCCGCCGCGGCCATCTCGGGCTCGGCCGCGAAGGGGGCACTGCTGCTGGCGGTCTACTCCGCCGGCCTGGCGATTCCCTTCATCGTCACCGCCCTCGCCTTCTCCCGCATGACCACCGCCTTCGCCGTCGTCAAGCGCCACTACCAAGCGATAGTCGCCGTCGGCGGCGTGATCCTGATCGCGATGGGCGTCCTGATCCTGACCGGCGGCTTCGTCCAGCTCAACATCGAAGCCCAGAACTGGCTCTCGGAACTCGGCCTCGACTTCTGGAACAGCGTCTGAACGATCACGTTCCCAGAGTTGACCCCGCTATAGCAGGGACAACTCTGGGAACGGCTCAGTTCTGGCCGGGCGCGACGGTCTCCAGCTCTTTGCCGACCGCCTCGGTGACCTCGAGGCCGCTGTCGTCGACGTCGCGGGAGCAGACGATGCGGAAGCGGCCGGTGCCGATCTCACCGTCGGGGATCACCGGCAAGCCGCGAATGTGCTCCCAGCCGAGCCGCTCGACCTCGAACGGGTTCATCCGCACCTCGGCCGCCGGGAACGGGCAGTTCGCGTTGTGCTGGTCGATCGCCCTGGAGATCGCCTCCAGGTTCTTCGCCTCGGGGGAAGCCACGCCCACAAGTCTAGGACGGGAGGCAAGCGTCTCCGTCCCTCCCCCCTCCTACCATCGGCGGGTGGCCGGTTCGCGGACAATCGCGCATCTCGACATGGACGCCTTCTACGCGTCGGTGGAGCTGCGCAGGCGACCGGAGCTGCGGGGGAAGCCGGTGGTGGTCTGCGGGTCGGGGCCGCGGGCGGTGGTGACGACGGCCAGCTACGAGGCGCGGAAGCTGGCCGGGATCCACTCGGCGATGCCGGCGGCGGTGGCGCGGCGCAAACTCCCCGACGCCATTTACCTGCGGCCGGACTTCCCGGCCTACCGCGAGGCCTCGGCGCGGGTGATGGAGGTTCTGCGGGGCAACGTGGAGACGGTCGAGGTGGTCGGGCTCGACGAGGCCTATCTCGACCTGACCGGGATCTTCTCGCCGAAGGCGACGATGCGGCGGGTCGCCGCGGAGATCCGCGAGAGCACCGGTTTGACCTGCTCGGTCGGCATCTCCGAGAGCCGGATGCTGGCCAAGATCACCAGCGAGCTGGGCAAGCCGGCGGGGCTGGTGGTGCTCTCGCGGGAGGCCGCCCTGGAGCGCTTCGCGGGCGAGTCCCCCGGCCTGGTGCCGGGGATCGGGCCGAAGACGGTGATCAAGCTGCAGGGGATGGGGATCCGCACCCTCGCCGACCTGCGAGGGCGCGAGCGGGAGGAGCTGGAAGGCGCCTTCGGCCCGCGCTCGGGCGCCTGGCTGCACGCCCGCGGGCGGCTCTGGGACGAGACGCCGATCACGGTCTCCCGCGAGACCAAATCGCAGTCGGTGGAGACGACCTTCGACGTCGACGTCCGCGACCGCGCCGAGCTCGAGGGCATCCTCGCCGAGCAGGCCGAGGAGCTCTGCCGGCGGCTGCGCAAGCGCGAGCTGGAAGGGCGGACGATCGGGATCAAGGTGCGGCTCGACGACTGGACCAACGTCAGCCGCTCGCAGACCGTCGAGCAGCCGACCAACGACCCGGCCGTGGTCGCCCCGATCGCCCTCGATCTGCTGCGCGCCTACGATCCGCAGCGGCCGGTGCGGCTGATCGGCGTCCGCCTCGCCGGCTTCGAGCACGAGACGAACGCCGAGCCGGTCGCGGCCGAGCCGGAGCCGCAGCTGCGACTCAGCCTGCCGGGCTAGCGGTTGGCCAGCACGTCCCCACGCCGGGGAAGCCGAGCCGCGGCGCGACCGCCCGGCAGCTGGCATGAAATGGCTCCAGAAGCCAGATAGCGCTCCCTTTCGCGTCCCGACGCTCTGTGCAAAGATGAACCGGTGGCGAGCGAAAGGCTGACCGGGCTCGATAGCTCCTTCCTGCACATGGAGCGGGCGGGTGCCCATATGCACGTCGCCTCGACGATCATCTTCGAGGGTCCGGCGCCCTCCCATCAGGAATTCCGCGACCACATCGGCTCGCGCCTGCACCTGGTGCCGCGCTTCCGCCAGAAGCTGCGCTTCGTCCCCTTCGACCAGGGGCGTCCGGTCTGGGTCGACGACCCGCACCTCAACCTCGACTACCACGTGCGCCAGAGCGCCCTACCGGCGCCCGGCTCCGAGGAGCAGCTGCGCAACCTCGCCGCCCGCGTCTTCTCCCAGCAGCTCGACCGCAGCAAGCCGCTCTGGGAGCTCTGGCTGGTCGAGGGCCTGCGCGACGGGCGCTTCGCGATCGTCGGCAAGAGCCACCACGCGCTGGTCGACGGCGTCTCCGGTGTCGACATCACCACCGTCCTCTTCGACCTCGACGCCGAGCCGCAGGGCTCGCCCTCTTCCGCCCCGCCCTGGCTGGCCCGCCCCGAACCGACCGATCTGAAACTGCTCGGCGACGCCTGGAAGGAGCGCCTCACCAGCCCCAAGGAGATCGCCCGCGGCGTCCGCGCCACGCTGCGCGGCCCCCGCCAGATCCTGCGCGGCGTCGGCGCCACCTCGAAGGTGCTCGGCGCCGGCATGGCCGCCCCCAGCAGCGTCTTCAACGTCGAGATCGGACCGCATCGCCGCTTCGCGATCACCCAGGCCGACCTGGCCGACTTGAAGCGGGTCAAGGACGCCCACGGCGGCACCGTCAACGACGTCATCCTCTCGATCGTCTCCGGCGGCATCGGCAAGTACCTGCGGGCGCGCGGTCACGACACCGAGGGGCTGGAGCTGCGGGCGCTGGTCCCGGTCAGCGTCCGCGCCGACGAGGACCACGGCGCGCTCGGCAACCGGATCTCGGCGATGATGGCGCCGCTGCCGGTCTGGTGCGAGGACCCGGTCGAGCGGCTCGCGGTCGTAACCGGGCAGATGGGCGACCTGAAGTCCTCCGGCCAGGCGGTGGGGGCGGAGATCCTCACCAAACTGACCGACTTCGCGCCCTCGACGATCGCCTCCCAGGCGGCTCGCCTGCAGCCGGCGCAGCGCTTCTTCAACCTCGTCGTCACCAACGTGCCGGGGCCGCAGTTCCCGCTCTACGTCCTCGGCCGGCGGATGGAGTCGATCTTCCCGATGGTGCCGCTGGCCCGCCGCCAGGCGCTTTGCGTCGGGATCATGTCCTACAACGGCCAGGTCAACTTCGGCCTGATCGGCGACTACGACGCGATGGCCGACCTCGACAGCTTCGCCCTCGATCTCGAAGCGGCGACGGCCGAGGCAGTGGCCTCGGCGCCGGCCAAAGCCAAGCGCGGCAAGGCCAAGGCCAAACCCCGTGCCAAGGCCTCGGCCTCCTCGAACGGCGCCGGCGCGGTCGCCTCCGAGTCGCGCTCCTAGGAGTCCCTCCTAGCCGGACCTGCTCCAGCTCTAGCGGACGAGCTTGCCGCGGACCTCGAACGGGACCCGGTCGGTCAGGTAGCGCCAGTCGAGGCGGCGGGCGCTGAAGCCGCTGGCGCTGGCGTCGGCGTTGACAACGACGGCGGTGATGCGGCTGTAGCGATGCGGATCGGCGAGGCGCACGGCGAGCTTGCCGCCGCCGCGGCTGTAGTCGAGCCGGGTCACGGTATGGCCCTGGCGTTCGCTGCCGACGCGCCCGACCAGCGCCAGGCCGGCGGCGATCCCCCGCGGCGCCGTCACCGTGACGACGGCGGCCCGGCCGCCGGGGGCGTGGACGCGCAGCAGCTGGAAGGTCGTGTGGTTGAGCAGGCGGAAAAGCGGCCGGCCGTTCAGGGTCAGCGCTCCCTGCCGCGGCATGTCCGGATAGAGGCCGCTCTCGCGGAAGCCCTCGCCGGTGCGCCACTCGGCGACGGCGGCGGCGAAGTGGGTGAAGTCGTGGCCGAGATCGGAGTGGCCGGCAGCGCGAATCGCCGATTCGTAGGCGTTGACCGAGAAGCCTCCCGGCTTGACGTGGATCGCCCGCGCCCAGGCCCGGCGGATGATCGCGCTGCCGTAGTGCCGCTGCAGCCACTGGTTCCAGACCGCCGACCCGTACTCCTTGATCGAGCTGGTCGTCAGCGGCGTGTCCCAGCGCTTAACCCAGCGCCGCACGTAGCGCAGGTAGTCGTCGATGCCGTTGTAGACCTGGTCCTCCATCCAGACCGCGGTCGACTCGGCGAACCAGGGATCCTGGAAGGCGTCGTAGCCGAACTGGAGGATGTGGTTGTACTCGTGGGCCAGCGTCACCTCGAGGTCGTGCGTCGGCGTCGTGCCCGGGAACTCGAAGGAGCTGTAGTCGTTGTCGAGGACCAGGTAGCCGTGCAGGCGGCGGCGAATGCGATGCTGCCTGCTGGTCTGACCGCGATCGGGCGCCGCATAACCGAACAGTTCGCCGCCGATCTGAGAAAGGTAGATGTCGGTCTTGCCGACCCCGCCGCCCGTTCGGCCGTCGCTCTTCGGCTCGCGCCAGCCGAGCTTGCCGTTCTCGATCTCGTGCACGTGTTCGGCGATCTTCAGCACCTGGAGTACGAAGTTGGGAATCCCGTCGCCGTTGGAGTCGGTGAGGTTGGGTGCGTCGATCCCCTCAGCCACCCAGTGGACGCAGAAGTAGCGCCCGCACCTGGGCGATTTCGGCGCCTGCGGGACGGTGTAGGCGTTGCGGTTGGGGTCCGGGTCGTCGGTCGGCCGCCGGCGGGCTTCGGTCGGCCGCGGCTTCGGCGCGATGAAGGGCTTCTGGCTTGGCGAGGCGAGGCTCGGCACCGCAGCGGCGAGACCAGTCGATGCCGAGGCGGCAACCGGAATGGCGGCGACCGCGAAAAGCGCAGCCACCGAGATACCGACCAGATGGCGACGGCGGTCCCGCATCGGCGGGACCCTAGCGAGCGCTTCGGCCCACTCCGGCCGCTGCGGCGGCGATACTTGTCCGGTGAGCGCCGAGCACGAATCATGCGTATAGCCCTCGCCCAGATCGACCCGACCGTCGGCGACGTCGACGGCAACGCCGCCAAGATCGCCGAGTGGATCGGCCGCGCCGGCGCCGCGGGCGCCGAGCTGACGATCTTCCCGGAGCTCTGCGTGCCCGGCTACCCGGCCGAGGACCTCTACCTGAAGCGGCACTTCGTCGAGGCGAATCGCCGGGCGGTAGAGGAGCTGGCCCGCGAGGTCGACGCCGGCATGACCGTCCTGGTCGGCTTCGCCGAGCCCGCCCCGGACGGCGGTGACTCCCGGCGCGCCTACAACTCGACCGCCGTCCTCGCCGACGGTGAGGTGCGGGCGGTCTACCGCAAGAACAGGCTGCCCAACTACGCCGTCTTCGACGAGCAACGCTACTTCGTCCCCGGCGTCGAGCCGCTGACGATCGACGTCGGCGGCCAGCGGATCGGCTTGACGGTCTGCGAGGACGTCTGGGCGCCCGGGCCGCCGGCCTCGACCGAGGCTGAACAGGGGGCGCAGCTGATCGCCAACCCCTCGGGCTCGCCCTACCACCGCGGCAAGGGGCGGGAGCGGGAGGAGATGTTCGCCGAGCGCTCGCGCGCCTACGGGACCTACTTCGCCTTCTGCAACCTGGTCGGCGGCCAGGACGAGCTGGTCTTCGACGGGCAGAGCCTGGTCACCGACCCCAGCGGCGAGCTGATCGCCCGCGCTGCCCAGTTCGAGGAGGAGCTGCTGGTCTGCGAGATCCCGCCGGCGGGGCCGGGCCCGATCGCCGAGCCGCTGTCCGACCTCGACGAGGTCTACGGGGCCCTGGTCCTGGGCCTGCGCGACTACGTCGCCAAGAACGGCTTCCAGCACGTCGGCGTCGCCCTCTCGGGCGGCATCGACTCCGCCCTCGTCGCGATGCTGGCGGCGGACGCGGTCGGGCCGGAGCGGCTCAGCTGCGTGGTCATGCCTTCGCCTCATTCCAGCCCTGAAACCCAGGCCGACGCGCGAACTATCGCCGCCAAGCTCGGCTGCGAGCTGATCGAGATCGAGATCGAGCCGATGATGGACGGCTACGCGCGGGCCCTGGGCGCGCACCTGAACCCCGCCCAGGCGCCGGCGCCTGGCGAGGAAGCGCCGCCCCATGACCCGGCGCGGCCCTCGGAGCCCGACCTGGCGGCGGAGAACATCCAGGCGCGGATCCGCGGAAACCTGATGATGGCGCTCTCCAACCGCCACGGCTGGCTGGTCCTCACCACCGGCAACAAGAGCGAGATGTCGGTTGGCTACGCGACCCTCTACGGCGACATGGCGGGCGGCTTCGCGGTGATCAAGGACGTGCCGAAGACGCTCGTCTACGAACTGACCCGGCGCCGCAACGAACGCGCCGAGGGCGAGCTGGTCCCGGCCGCGGTGATCGAGCGGCCGCCCTCGGCCGAGCTGCGGCCCGACCAGCTCGACAGCGACTCCCTCCCCCCCTACGACCTGCTCGACCGCATCCTCGAGGCCTACGTCGAGCGCGACCAGGGTCGCGAGGAGATGATCGCGGCGGGGATGCCGGCGGCGACGGTCGACGACGTGATCCGCCTGGTCGACCGTTCCGAGTACAAGCGGCGTCAGGCGGCGCCGGGAATCCGGATCACGCCACGAGCCTTCGGGAAGGACCGGCGGCTGCCGATCACGAACCGCTTCGGCGGTTAGTTCTTCGGGATCGGGCGGACGGCGATGGTCATTTGCGCGAGGGCGCAAATTTTCCCCTCGTCGTTCAGTACTTCCGCGTCCCAGACCCAGGTGGTGCGGCCGCGGTGGCGGGCTCTGGCCTTGACTTCGGCGCCGCCCTCGGTGACGGGGCGGATGAAGCTGACGCTGATCGACTGACCCATCGCCATCATCCCCTCGCCCATCACCGCCAGAGCCGTGGCGCGCGAGCAGACGCTCTCGACCAAGGACGACATGACGCCGCCGTGCAGGAGGCCGACCGGCTGGCGCAGCTCGTCGCGCAGCCCCACCCGGACCCGGGCGTGGTCGGGATCGTCGTCGAGCCACTCGGTGCCGAGCAGCTCGTCGAAGTGGGATCGCAGCCCGCGCGGGTCGTCGGCCATTGCGGCGAACCCTACTCGGGGCGAGATTAAGCTTTCGAGACCCCTGGGCCCAGGCATCCACCGCATCGCCTCCGCCGCGTAGGGTTCCGGACCGGGATGGAGTTGAGCAACGACGAAAAGGCGATCCTTCGGCTGCTCGCGCAACGCGGCGCGGCTGGCTACGACGACCTCACCGCCCTGACGGGGATGACCGCCGCCGAGGTCCACGAGAGGGCGAAAGCGGCGGCGGCCCAACTCGAAGCCGAGGGGATCCCGGCGCCTTCGATCCCGGCGCCCGGGTCGGCCGAGTCAGAGGCGCCCGCCCAGCCACCGCAGCCGGAGCCCGTGCCGCCTGTCCCCCCGAAAGCCGTAAAAGCGCCGGCAGCCGCGCCAGCCGCGCCCAAAAAAGCACCCGAGCCTCCCCGCGATGCCTCTCCAGGGCCCCCCGCCAGGTCGCGGCCGAGGTTCGCACTGCCCAGCAGCGGGCGCGCCCGGGCGGCATTGGCCGCCGGCATCGCGGTCGTGGTGGCGCTGATCGTCGTGCTGGCCGTCAGCGGCGGCGGCGATTCCGGCGACACGACGACCAGCGCGTCGAGCGAAGGCACCACGGCCTCCGAAAACACCGCCAACGCCGCGGCCAACCCGAAACTGACCCAGGCGGTCCTCAGCCCGGTCGACGGCGGTGACGCCCAGGGTCTGGCTACCTTCGGACGGGTCAAGAACTCGCTGGCGCTGCAGATCGAAGCCGAAGGCCTGGCGCCGACCGCGAAGGGCCAGTCCTACACGATCTGGCTCTACGAGTCGCCGCAGAAAATGCTGCCGCTGGCCTCGACCGTGGTTCCCAAGAGCGGCAAGATCGCCGCCCAGGTCCAGGTCCCCACCGAAGTGCTCGCCTACCTCGCCAAGGAAACCTTCAACCAGCTCGACGTCTCCCTCACCGACGAAGCCGCCCTGAAAGCCTCCCTGGCCAAGGCGACGAAGGAAAAGAAGGCGCCGCTCTACACCGGCACCGACGTTTTGCGAGGAACCATCACCGGCCCGATCATCGGCGCCGCCAACAAAGCCAAATCGGGCGAATAGCCCTCAGGAGTCGGGCAGCAACTTTCCGGGGTTCATGATTCCGGTTGGATCCAGCTGAGCCTTCACGGCGCGCAGTACGTCCAGCCCGGTCCTCCCCACCTCGGCCTCCATGCAGGGGGCGTGGTCGCGGCCGACGGCGTGATGGTGGGTGATCGTGGCGCCGCTGGCGACGATCGCCTCCGAGGCCGCGTGCTTGACCTGCCGCCACTGCTCGAGCTCGGCGCCGTGGCGGCTCCGGGAGATGAAGGTGAAGTAGAGCGAGGCGCCGTCGGCGTAGGCGTGCGAGAGGTGGCAAAAGACGAGGCCGGGGGTGCCCTGGCCCGCCAGCGAGTCGCGGATCGCCGCCGCGACCGCGCCGTGCAGCTCCTCCAGCCGGGTCCAGGTGTGCGAGGTCTCGAGCGTCTCGACCATCGCCCCCATCCCCATCAGCGTGTCGCGCAGGTAGGGGCCCTGGTAGCGGCCGTGCTCCCAGGAGCGCCCGGCGGCCTGACCGAGGTAAGCGGCCCCGCGAGAGCGCAGCTCGCGCACGGCGAGCGCCCGCCGCCGCGCCACCGACTCCTCGTCGCCCTCGAAGCCGACGATCGTCAGGCAACCGCCGCGGCGCCTGCGCAGGCCCAGGTAGCCGTCGAAGAGCCTGCCGGTGGCGCCCCGCGGGCCCGACAGCGCCAGCGAACCCTGCGTCTCCTCCTCGTCGGAGACGCGAACGACGTCCGGCAGCCCGGAGCCCTGAGCCATCGCCCGGACGATCTCGGCGCCGGCCGCGAAGCTCTCCGCCATCCAGGCCTCATAGCGGCGCACCGCCGGAGCCGGGCGCACCCGCACCGTCACCTCGGGAATCACGCCGAGCACGCCCTCGGAGCCGACGATCAGCTCGCGCAGCGCCGGCCCCGCCGCCGTGTGCGGGGTTTCCAGGGTCCGCAGGTCGCCGGCCGGGGCCTGCAGGCGGATCGAGCTGACCAGCGCGTCGAAACGCCCGTAGCCGCTCGACGACTGCCCGGCGGAGCGGGTGGCGGCGAAGCCGCCGATCGTCGCGTACTCGAAGGATTGCGGGAAGTGGCCCAGCGTGAGGCCCTCGCGGGCCAGCGCCGTCTCCGCCTCCGGCCCGCGCAGGCCGGCGCCGAGACGGGCGGTCAGCGAGCGCCGGTCGACGGCGACGTCGCGCAGGGCGCCGAGATCGAGGCTGATCAGCCGCTGATGGGCGCCGCGCAGCGGCTCGACCCCGCCGACGACGCTGGTGCCGCCGCCGAAGGGCACAACCGCGATTCCCTCGCTCGCGCAGACCCCGAGCACGCGCCGCAGCGCGGCGGCGTCAGGCGGCATCACGACCGCGTCAGGCGCCGCCTCGAGGCTGCCCCCCCGCATCCGCACCAGGTCGGCGTAGCCGCGGCCGCTGGAATGACGCAGACGGTCCTCGTTCGAGCCGAAGATCGCCTCGTCGCCGACCGCCTCGCTCAGCGCCGCCGGCAGCGGCTCGGCGGGCGGCAGCGCGAAGTCCTCGAGCCGGCTCGCCAGCGGCCACGGCTCCAGCTCGCCGATCCGCTCGCGCAGCACCGCCAACGCCTCCGCGTCCAGCTCCGGCGCGACCGCCGGATCCCCCCATCCCCACCAGTTCGAGTCGCGCCGAGGCGCATTTGTCACCTCCGGGGTTACAAAAGCGCCTCGGCTCACGTCAGCGCCCTCTCGATCCCGTCCAGGGCTTCGTCGAGGATCTCGCCCTGGCCGCGGCGCATCATCGGCGAGCCCAGCCGCGACATCCCTTTCAGCGCCTGCACCGAGCTGAGGTCGACCTGGGTGCCGTCGCCGGCCTCGCGCAGGGCGATCTCGATCCGGGAGCTGCGCAGGTGGCGGGCGAAGGGCGTGCCTTCGAGCTGCTGCTCCCAGACGTAGCGCTCGTTCTCGGCCGAGCTAAGGCAGCGATAGTCGGCCCGCACCCCGCGCCCCTCGCTCGTCTCCAGGACCTTGGTCCACTGGCTGCGCCGGCCGGCGCTCTTCTGCTCGACGTTCTCGACCCGGCTCACCCGCGGCCACCAGCGCGGCAGGCTGTAGGGGTCGGAGACGAGGCTCCAGACCTCCGAGATCGGAGCCGCGACCGTCCGTCGGCGGGTGACCCGGGCCACGCTAGCGAGCCGTCAGTCTCCGGCGAGGCGGCGTAGATCGCGTACCAACAACAGGTGCTTGAGGTGGCTGACCGTCGCCGCCAGGCTTTCCAGGCTCTGCAGCGCCTCCTTGCGCCGCTCGGGATTGCGAGAGCGCAGCGACGGGCCCAGCAGCGCTTCCAGCAACTGGGCCTCACGGTCAGCGGAGGAGCGGAAGACGCGCAGGTTGCGCGCGCCGACGCCGACCCGCGACAGTTCGTTGGCGGCGCGGACGATCTCGCGGTCGGTCTCGTCGTAGACGGTCCTGCCGTCGCGCCGCTCCGGCTGGACGATGCCGAAGTTCTCCAGCTCGCCGATCAGCTCCTCGCGGGCGCCGGTCTCCTCGACCACCTCCTCGAGGGTCATGTAAGCGCGCGAGGTGTCGACCAGGATCGCCCGCCGAGCACCGCCGTTGCTGGGCTTGCGCTCGGCGTCGCCGAGGACCAGATCGCCGCCGCCGGCGAGCTCCTGGCGGATTACCCGCAGCGGCAGGAACTCGTCGCGCTGCAGGCGCAGGATCGTCCGCAGACGCTCGACGTCGCTCTGGCTGTAGAGGCGGTAGCCGCCGGAGGTGCGGCGCGGGTTGAGCAGCTTTTGATCCTCCAGGTAGCGGATCTTGGAGATCGAGACGTCGTCGAACTCGCTCTGCAGGATCTTGCAGACGGCGCCGATCGTCAGCGCCTTGCGCGGCCGGCTGGCCGATTCCGGCGGTCGCGCCGGCTGGTCGGAGACGGGCATCGCTCAGCGCTCCAGGTAACTCAGCTTGTACTTACCGACCTGGATCTCGTCCCCGTCGCCGAGCCGGTGGGACTCGATCCGGCGGCGGTTGACATAGGTGCCGTTGAGCGAGCCGAGGTCGTCGATGTAGAGGCCGTCGCGGCGGCGCACCAGCAAGGCGTGGTTGCGGGAGACGGTGACGTCGTCGAGGAAGACGCCGGCGTCGGGGCTGCGGCCGATGTTGACCCGGTCCTCGGCGATGCTGAAGCTCTCGCCGGCGCGGCCGCCGCCGGCGCGGATGACCAGCGCCGCGCCCGCCTCCTCGACCACCTCGTCGATGTCGACCGGCTGCATATCGCCGGTGTCGTCGACGGTGTAGGTCATCGTCGTTGGGTCGTCGCCGGACTCCGCCGGCCCACCCAGGTAGGCACCGCACTTCTGGCAGTAGTTGGCGCCCTCGGGGTTGGCGAACCCGCACTCGGGACAGTGAACGGCCATGGCTCGTGTTCCCCGCTGCTAGGCGGCGGGCTCATCCTCCGGCGGCTGCTGCGCCTTGCCAGCGAGGATCTCGGTCAGCTGCTGGACGTCGTTGCCGGAAAACATCGTGTCGCCGCGCTCGTGTTTGTCGCGCAGGCGGTTGACCAGCTCGGCGCGGAGGATGTCGATCTTCCCGTGCAGGACGCGCCGCTTGTAGGAGATCTCGTTCTCCTCCTCCGTGAGCTTGTCGATCAGGTCCTTCAGCTCCTTGTCGCTGAGGGATCCCAGATCGGGAAAGGTGTCCTCCATCTCGCTCCTTGGTAGATGAGGCGCGGGCGCCCCCATTTGCGCAGGCGACGATTATAGGTCGGCAGCGCCCAAAGGTTCAACTGAAGGTTGAAGGTTCCGCGTGTTTGGCGCTCAGCTTGCAGTCTGGGCGCGCACGGCGCGCATACCCGTACGTGCGTACATGACCGTCGCGAGGATCGCCATCGCCGTGCCCCAGATCACCAGCGCCGTGGCCACCCAACCGGGCGCGAAAAGCGCCAGCCAGATCCCCCCCATGATCGGGAAGACCGAGATCCTCCCGGGCCAGTTGACCTCGATGTCGACGCCGTGCCGCAGGCCGTACTGGGCGAGGAAGAGCATCGCTAGCTCCCGCAGCGCAAGCACGATCAGCAGCCAGCGCGGCAGCAGCTCGAAGCTCCAGCAGACGACGGCGCCGGAGAGGATCGTCAGGCGGTCGACGAGCGGGTCCAACAGCGCCCCCATACGGCTGTACTGCCCGGTGACGCGGGCCAGAAAGCCATCGAGGTAGTCGCCGGCGGCGATTGCCCAGAAGACCATGGCGGCCGCGAAAGAGGTGCCGTCGTCGCTCGAATAGGCGAGGTAGAGGAAGAGCGGCAGCGCCGCGAGGCGGACGTAGCCGACCAGGTTGGGAATCGTCCAGGGGTTGAGCGGCTCCCCCCTGCGGGTCCGCTGCGGTTTGGGGCCGCTGCGGTCGAGGCCGAAGAGGCGGCGCACGCGGCCGCGGCCGAAGGGGGCCCTGCTAGGCATCGATGCCCTGGAGAAGCGCCAGGGCGCGCTCGGCGGCCTCCTCCACGGGCAGCTCGTGTTCGGCGCCGGAGGCACGCTCGGAGGCCTCGACGATGCCTTTGGCGAGGCCGCGCCGACCGGCGACGATCCGCAGCGGGCAGCCCAGCAGCTCGGCGTCGGTCAGCTTCTGCCCCGGTCCGGCGTCGCGCTCGTCGTAGAGGACCTCGGCGCCGGCGGCAAGCAGCTCCCCGTAGAGGCGGTCGGCCGCCTCGCGCTCGGGCTCGCCGGCCTTGGCGAGGGAGACCAGGTGGACCCCCCAGGGTGCGAGTGCCGGCGGCCAGACGATCCCGCGCTCGTCGGCGCCCTGCTCGATCGCGGCGGCGACGATCCGGGCCGGGCCGATCCCGTAGCAGCCCATCACGATCGGGCGCTCCACCCCGTCCTCGTCTGAATAGGTGGCGCCGAGCGGCTCCGAGTAGCGGCTGCCGAGCTTGAAGATATTGCCGACCTCGATCGCCGCCTCGATCTCGATCGTGCCGCCGCCGGGGGCCGTGTCCCCGGCTTCGACCGTGCGCACATCGAGCTCCTCGAACTCGAAGTCGCGGCCGGGCATTACTCCGCGCAGATGTCCGTCGGGCTCGTTGGCGCCGCAGACGAAGGAGTCGCCGGCGATCGCCGCGTCCTTGATCACGGGAATCTTCGTCCCGACCGGGCCGATGAAGCCGACCGGCCCCAGCTCGGCGGCGATCTCCTCGGCGCCGGCCTGGCGGAAGTCGGCGCCGAGCCCGTTACGCAGCTTGATCTCGTTGAGGCGGTGGTCGCCGCGCAGCAGGACCAGGACCATGCCGCGGCCCTCGACGATCACCGGCAGCGCCTTGATCAGGGCACCAGCCGGTAGCCCCAGCGATCCGGAGACCTCCTCGACCGTGGTCAGACCGGGCGTGGAGACGCGCTCGGGAGCTGACAGCGGCGCCGGCAGCTCGACCGCCTGCGCGGTGGCCGAGGCAACCTCGACGTTGGCGGCGTAGCCGGGCGCCAGCGCCACCTCGTCCTCCCCGGCCGGACAGGGAGCCATGTACTCGTCGGCGCCGGAGCCGCCCATCATCCCGACGTCGGACTCGACCCTGTACCAGCGCAGGCCGCAGCGATCGAGGATCCGCCCGTAGGCGCCGGCCTGCAGCTCATAGGAGCGCGCCAGACCCTCCTCGTCGCGATCGAAGGAGTAGGCGTCCTTCATCGCGAACTCCCTGGTGCGCAGTACCCCAGCCCGCGGCCGCGGCTCGTCCCGCTCCTTGGTCTGGATCTGGAAGAGCATCAGCGGCAGGTCCCGGTAGGAGCGCACCTCCCGCGCTACGTGGTCGGTGACCGCCTCCTCACTCGTCATCGCCAAGACCATCGGCGACCCCTTCCGATCCTCGAGCTTGAACAACTCGTCAATCGCGTACCGCCCAGTCTTCTGCCAATTCTCAGCCGGCTGCAACACGGGCATCAGCATCTCCTGACACCCAATCCCCTCCATCTCGGACCGAATGATCTCCTCGACCTTGCGGTTGACCCGCCAACCGGCGGGCAGGTAAGTCCACAGTCCGGCTCCCAGCTGCCGGATCAAGCCAGCTCTCACCATCAACTTGTGAGAAATCGCCTCCGCATCAGCGGGAGCGTCCTTGAGCGTCGGGAGAAACGCCTGCGAAAGTCGAGTCACCCGTGAAACCTATCCCGCTTCTCGAACGGGCGGCGTGGGGACAGGTGCCGAGAACGTAAACCTCGCCCGCAGGCGCCTGTCCCCGCGACGCCCGCTCGCCACCAGCGGTCCTAGGCCCTCGTAAACCGCCTACCAGCCGTCGGAGAAGCCTCCTCATCGAGCAGCACCTTGTCCGACTCCCCCCGCTCCACCGCTTCCTTCTCCATCGCCGCAATCTTCTCCGGCGTCAATTCCCCCTCGTTTTCCGCCTCGATCCTGGCCAGCCAGGCAGCCCCTTTCTGGGCCTCGGCCTCATCGACCTCGACCTTGCCGCGGTCCAGCGACTTGTCGATCTCTTCGAACAGCGTGTCGACCAGCGTCTCCTGCGGGACCTTCCGCAGCGGCTTGCCGTGGGCGAAGATCAGTCCCTCGTTCTTGGCGCCGGCGATGCCGAAGTCGGCGTGGCTGGCCTCGCCGATCCCGTTGACGGCACAACCCAGCACCGCCACCTCGACCGGCTCGGCGTAGCTTTCCAGCCGCTGCTCGATTTCGGCCACGACCGAGTCCATGTCGAATTGCAAGCGGCCACAGGTCGGGCAGGCGATCAGGACCGGGCCGCGCTCGCGCAGCTGCAGCGCCTTGAGGATCTCCCATGCGACTTTGACCTCCTCCTCGGCGTGGAAGGTCGAGAGGCTGATCCGGATCGTGTCGCCGATGCCGTCGGCGAGCAGGGTGCCGAGGCCGACCGCCGATTTCAGCGAGCCCGCCCATTTGGTCCCCGCCTCGGTGATGCCGAGGTGGAGCGGGTAGGGCACCTTCTCGGCCAGCAGCCGGTTGGCGGCGATCGTGTTCGGCACGTTGGTCGACTTGATCGAGATCTTGAAGTTCTCGAAATCGAGGCTCTCCATCAGCGCCGTGAACTCGACCGCGGCGGCGACCAGGGCCTCGACCGGCGCTTCGCGCTCCAGCTCGTGCAGGTGTTTGGGCAGCGAGCCGGAGTTGACCCCGATCCGCATCGGCACCCCGGCCGCGTTCGCCTTCACCGCCACCTCGGCGACCTTGTCGCGGCCGCCGATGTTGCCGGGGTTGAGCCGGATGCAGTGAGCCCCGGCGTCGATCGCTTTCAGCGCCAGGGTGTGGTTGAAGTGGATGTCGGCGATGATCGGGATCGGCGACTGCACGACGATCGTCTTCAGCGCCTCGACGTCCTTCTCGCGCGGCACCGCGCAGCGGACGATGTCGGCGCCGGCGTCGGCGACCTTGTGGATCTGCTCCATCGTCGCCGCCAGGTTGGCGGTCTCGGTCTTGGTCATCGTCTGCACGGCAACCGGCGCGCCACCGCCGATCGGCACGCCCCCAACGAATATTTGGCGTTTAGAAGCCATTCGGGAACTCCACGTGTGCGGCTGGCGAGTGCCGGGCCAAGCGGGACAAGGACGCAGGGAGCGCCGAATGGCAGCGCCATTTGGCCGACCGAGGACGCTGTACCGCGCAGCGTCCGCCGCCGACAGGCGTGCGCGTGGAGTTTCCGAAGGGCTTCTCTAAAGCCATATCTACAGCGTATCCGGGTGGCCCGCCGGGCCGGTTACCGGACGTTGAAGCCTTCGCCGCCGAGCCTGCCGATGTCGTTGGTGAGGCCGATCACCATCAGCACCATCACCAGCGCGAAGCCGATTACCGTCGCCCGCTCCATCACCCGCAGCGAGGCCGGCCGGCCGCGCAGTTTCTCGACCAGGGCCCAGAAGATGTGGCCGCCGTCGAGCGGCAGGATCGGCAGCAGGTTGATCAGCCCCAGCGAGAGGCTGACCAGGGCCAGCAGCAGCAGTGCCGGGGCGACTCCGACGTCGATCACCTGGTTGGCGACGTCGCTGGTCCCGACGATGCCCGAGATCTGCTTGCGCTGTTCGGATTCGAAGATGTGAGCGAAGACGTGGAAGGTGCCGGAGGCGACCATCCACATCGAGTCCCAGGCTTGGCTGACGGCCGCTGCCGGACTCAGGCCCACTGCCTTGGATCCGTAGGAGAAACCGATCAGAGCGCGTTTTTCCGCCTTGTCGTACTCGGGAATCACCGAGATCGTCCTGACCTCGTCGTCGCGGCTGATCCGCAGCTTCACCGGCGTCGCCGCCTTGCAGCCCTGGACTTGCGCGCCGGCGCATTCGTGGGAAGCGACCTGCTTGCCAAAGCGTTCGAGACGGGTATGCAGGTCGAGATCGGGGAAGGTCCTGCCGTCGACGGCGAGGATCTTGTCACCGGGCTGAAGCGCCTTCGCCGCGGGCGACCCGGAGCGGATCGCGCCGACCGACTGCGTGTCCTGCTGAGCGGCGAAGAGGTAGACGCCGAAGAGGATCGCGAAGGCGAGGACGATGTTCACGGCCGGCCCGGCCGCGACGACGACGATCCGTTTCCAGATCGGTTGGCGGAAGTAGGCGCGGTGCTGATGCTCTGGAGGAACGTCCTCCTCCGGGTTCATGCCGGTGATTTTCACGTAGCCGCCGAGCGGGATCGATTTGATCCCGTACTCGGTCTCGCCGCGTTTGAACGACCAGAGCGTCGGCCCGAAGAAGAGGAAGAAGCGCTCGACCCGCATCCCCGTCGCCTTGGCGGCGAGGAAATGCCCCCCCTCGTGGAGGATGATCAGCAGCGAGAAGCCGAGGAAGATGTAGAGCCAGTTCATGCTGGAGTCAACCCGCGAACCTGGTCTTCGCTGCGCCGCCGGGCCTCGGCGTCGGTGGCGAAGAGGTCGTCGAAGTGGGTTACGGGCCGGCCCGGCATTTCAGCCAGCACTCCCTCGATCACGGCGGCGATGCCGGTGAAGGGAATGCCGCCCTCGAGGAAGGCGGCGACCGCGACCTCGTCGGCGGCGTTGAGCACGCAGGGCGCCGTCCCCCCTGCCGCGCCCGCCTCGAGGGCCAGGCGCAGGCAGGCGAAGGTCTCGAGGTCGGGGGATTCGAAGGTCAGGGCGCCGACGGCGGCGAGGTCCAGCTGCGGCACGTCGACGTCGGCCCGCTCGGGGAAGTTGAGCGCGTAGGAGATCGGCACCCGCATGTCCGGGTAGCCGAGGTGGGCCAGCGAGGAGCCGTCGTTGAGGTGGATCAGCGAGTGGACCAGCGACTGCGGGTGGACGACGACGCCGATCCGCTCGTAGGGCACGCCGAAGAGGTGGTGGGCCTCGATCGCCTCGAAGCCCTTGTTCATCAGCGTCGCCGAGTCGATCGTGATCCGGCCGCCCATCTTCCAGGTCGGGTGGGCGAGCGCGTCCTCGACGCTGACCCCGGCAAGATCGTCGCGGCCGCGAAAAGGGCCGCCGGAGGCGGTCAGGACCAGCTTGTCGACGGTTCCCGGCGCCTCGGAGCCGATCAGCTGGTGCAGCGCCGAGTGCTCGGAGTCGACCGGCAAGAGGCGGGCACCGGTCGCCTCGGCCAGCGCCATCACAAGCTCGCCGCCGAGCACCAGGCTCTCCTTGTTGGCGAGGGCGACGTCTATCCCCTCGGTCAGGGCGACGACGGTCGAGGCCAGCCCGGCGGCGCCGACGATGCCGTTGAGGACCAGGTCGGCGCCGGAGGTGGCGATCAGCTCGGTCACGCCCTCCTCGCCGGCCAGCACGCGGCCGCTCCAGCTCTCGCCGGCGCGGGCGGCGGCATCGCCATCGGCCAGTGCGATCGTCGGCACGCCGTGCTGGCGCGCCTGCTCGACCGTCAACTCCCAGCCGCCACCGGCCGCCAAGCCAACGACTTGCAGCGCATCGGAGCTCCCGATCACCTCGAGCGCCTGCGTCCCGATCGACCCCGTCGACCCGAGTATCAAGACCTTCTTCATCTGCTCAGAGGGTAGTAGGGGCCTCGCGTCTGCATTTACCCGCCCCTGGGACGGGTAAATGCAGACGCGTCAATAGACAAGTGCGACGGAGAGGTAGTAGCCGACGACGATCGTGAAGAGGACGGCGTCGAGGCGGTCGAGGATGCCGCCGTGGGGGCCGAAGAGGGTGCCGGTGTCCTTGGTACCCAGGTCGCGCTTCAGCATCGACTCGAAGAGGTCGCCCACCGGGGCGACGGCGGCCACGGCGGCGCCGATGATCAGCGCGTCCACCCCGGACAGCCAGTCCTGGTAGAGCCCGGCGAACCAGAAGCCCATCGTGCCGATCAGGAAGCCGCCGATCAGCCCCTCGATCGTCTTGTTGGGGCTGATGCTGGGGGCGATCTTGTGGCTGCCGAACATGCGGCCGGTCGCGTAGGCGGCGGTGTCGGCGACGAAGGTGCCGACCAGGACGTCAACCAGGAGTCCGGCGCCGTGATCGGGCAGGTCGCGCAGCAGCACCGCGTGGACCAGCGGGATTCCGATCCAGACGATCCCCAGCAGCGTCACCCCCATCGAAACCGTGACGCTGTCGCGCTGGTGCGACCTGGCGGCGAAGAAGAACAGCAGCGGGAAGGAGGCGGCGAGGATCAGCAGCACGTTGAAGGCGGTGCCGAAGTGGGCGGCGAGGATCAGTGCCGCGACGGCGAGGTAGGCGGGAATCGCCAGCGGCCGCGAGCCCTCCGTCATCGCCACGTACTCGCGCAGGCAGACGATGCCGATCACGATCATCGCCACCGCGAAGACGATGCCGCCGGCGACGGCGATCGCGATCGTGAAGGCGATCCAGGGCAGCGCCACCAGCACCCGCTTGGCGGTCTCGCCCCGGGCCCCGCGCTTGCGCCGCGGCTCACGCGGTGGTTTCGGCGGCGCCGGCGGATCGTCCTCGAACATCTCGTCGTCGAAGAGGTCGGATCTCACGAACGGGCTCCGAAGCGGCGCTGGCGGGTCTCGTACTCCCGCAGGGACTGCTCGAACGCGGCGCGGCCGAAGTCGGGCCATAGCTCGTCGCGGAAGACCAGCTCCGAGTAGGCGCACTGCCAGAGCAGGTAGTTGGAGACGCGCCGCTCGCCGCTGGTTCGGATCAGGAGGTCGGGGTCGTGCATCTCAGGTGCGTACAGGTGGGCGCGGAACTCCTCCTCGGAGTCCCCCTGGAAGCTTCGCGCCGCGTCGACGATCTCCGCCCTGCCGCCGTAGTTGAAGGCGACGAAGAAGACGATCCGGTCGTTGCCGGCGGTCGTCTCTTCAGCCCACTCCATCAGCTCGACCAGCTGCGGCGGCACCCCCTCGCGGCGGCCTACGAAGCGCATCCGCACCCCTTCGGCGTCCAGCTCGGGGGTCTCGTTGGCGATCCGCTCGCCCATCATCCGCATCAGTCCCTCGACCTCCTCCGAGGGCCGGGTCCAGTTCTCGGTCGAGAACGAGAAGACGGTCAGCTCCTCGACGCCGAGCTCGACCGCGTCGCGCAGGCGCGCCTTGACGACGTCGGCGCCGGCCCGGTGGCCCTCGACGACCGCCAGCCCGCGCTGCCGCGCCCAGCGGCCGTTGCCGTCGGTGATGATCGCTACGTATTTGGGCGCGGTCATAGATTGACCCCGATCCCGTGAGAAGGCGAAAACCAAGCAGTTCGTGGGATGCAGGGAGACCGGCGAAGGGAGCGCACTCTGTGCGTGACCGAGCCGGTCGACCGAAGACCGCGAAATGCGCCGGTTTGCAGCCTTCTCACACCTCGAGGATTTCCTCTTCCTTGCCTTTGAGCAAAGCGTCGATCTCGGCAATCGAGTCGTCGGTCCGCTTCTGCAGCGTCGCCTCGGCGCGGCGCTCGTCGTCCTCGCCGACGTCGCCCTCTTTTTTCAGCTCGCGGAGGTCGTGCATGATGTCGCGGCGGACGTTGCGGACCGCGATCCGGCCCTCCTCGGCGACGCCGTGCACCACCTTGACCATCTCGCGACGCCGCTCCTCGGTCAGCTCGGGAATCGCCAGGCGGATCACGTTGCCGTCGTTGCTCGGCATCAGGCCCACGTCGGACTCCTGGATCGCTTTCTCGACCCCGCCCAGGGCGCCCTTGTCGAAGGGGGTGACGGTGAGCAGACGCGCGTCCGTAGTGGCGATGTTGGCCAGCTGCTTGAGCGGCGTCGGATTGCCGTAGTAGTCGACGACGATGCGGTCGAGCAGGTGCGGTGAGGCGCGGCCGGTGCGCACCGTGGCAAGTTCGCCACGGCTCGAATCGACCGATTTGGCCATCCGCCCCTTGGCGTCCTCGAGCAGTTCGTCGATCAGCTCCACTGGTTCCCGTCCTCGCTTAAGCGGCGGGCCCGTTGGAGACCAAGGTGCCCACCTTCTCGCCGGAGACGATCCTATCTATGTTCTTCTCGTCGCCCATGTTGAAGACGTAGATCGGCAGGTCGTTGTCCATGCAGAGCGAGAGCGCCGTCGAGTCCATCACCTTGAGACCGCGCTCAATCGCTTCGCGGTGGGTGATGACGGGGATGAAGACGGCCTCCGGGTGGGTCGCCGGGTCGGCGTCGTAGACCCCCTCCACCCCGTTCTTGGCCATCAGGATCGCCTCGGCGTGGATCTCCAGCGCCCGCAGGGCGGCGGCGGTGTCGGTGGTGAAGAACGGGTTGCCGGTGCCGGCGGCAAAGATGACGACGCGGCCCTTCTCGAGATGGCGCATGGCGCGGCGGCGGATGTAGGGCTCAGCGACCTCCTTAACGTCGATCGCCGACATCACCCGCGTGTGCTGCCCGAGCCGCTCCATGGCGTCCTGCAGGGTGAGCGCGTTGAGTACCGTCGCCAGCATCCCCATGTAGTCGCCGGTAGCGCGGTCCATGCCGCTGGCGGCGCCATCGAGGCCGCGGTAGATGTTGCCGGCGCCGACCACGATCGCCACCTCGACGCCGCGGTCGCGGATCGCCGAGACCTGCCTGGCGATGCGGTCGACCTCGGCGCCGTCGGTGCCGAATTCGAGGCTGCCCATCAGGGCCTCGCCGGAAAGCTTCAGGAGGATGCGCCCGAAGCGCGGCTCGGGGGAGTCGGTCACGTGCGGGTGACCCTATTCCTCGCCGACGCGGAAGTAGGCAAAGCGGGCGATGCGGACGTTCTCACCGGTCTTCGCGGCCAACTCCTGGCGCAGCTCCTCGATCGTCTTCGAGTCGTGCTTCTCGGCGTTGACGTGCGACTGATCGAGCAGCGCCACCTCGCTCGCCCACTTGGAGAGCTGTCCGGTGACGATTTTCTCAACCACGTTGTCGGGCTTGCCTTCCTCGCGCGCCTTCTCTTCGAAGACCCGTTTCTCGGCCTCGCGCTCGTCCTCGGGAATCTCCTCCGAGGAGACGTAGCGGGGAGCGGTGGCGGCCACGTGCAGGGCGACTTGGTAGGCGAAGGCCTTGAAGTCCTCGTTGCGGGCGACGAAGTCGGTCTCGCACTGGACTTCGACCATCGCCCCAACCCGGTCGTTGGCGTGGATGTAGGAGGAGACGACGCCCTCTTCGGTGCCGCGGCCCTCGCGCTTGGCGGCGGAGGCCTGGCCCTTCACCCGCAGCAACTCGATCGCCCGGTCGGTGTCGCCGTCGGCCTCGGTCAGGGCGGCTTTGCAGTCCATCATCGCGGCTCCGGTGCGATCCCGGAGCGCCTTCACATCGGCGGCGGTGACGCTCACGACTCCCCTCCCTCTTTGTTCTCGGCGGCGGCCTGCGCCTCCGGCGCGGCTTTGGTTGCGGGCTCGGCCGGTTGCGCGGCCTCGGCCGGAGCTTTCGGCACCTCCGGAGCGGGTTTGGCTGCCTCAGGCGCTGGTTTCGCCGCCTGCGGAGCCGCTTTCGGCGCACCGGGGTCGGGCGTGCTCGGTTTCGACGATGGCTGTGACGGAGTCGCCGCGGCGGCCGCCTGGGCCTGAGCGGTCGCTTTCGCCTGTGCCTCGGCCTCGGCCGCCGCTTTCGCCGCCGCCTCGGCCTCGAGCCGCGCCTTCTCTTCCTCCTCGCGTTTCTTGCGCTCTTCCTCGTCCTTTTTGCGCCGTGCCATTTCCTCGGCGATGCGCTTCTCCTCCTGGACGCGCCAGGTGCTGGACCCCTCGTCGACGGCGCCGCCGATCGTGCCGATGATCAGCTGACAGGAGCGGATCGCGTCGTCGTTGCCGGGGATCACGAAGTCGACCGGGGTTGGGTCGCAGTTGGTGTCGACCAGGCCGATGATCGGGATCCGCAAGCGGGCCGCCTCGTGGACGGCGATCTCCTCGGTTTTGAGGTCGGTGACGAAGACCGCGTCGGGCAGCCGGTCCATGTCGCGGACGCCACCGAGGTTGAACTCGAGCTTGGCGAGTTCGGCCTCCATGCCCATCCGCTCCTTGGTCGGCAGCAGGGCGAGTTTGCCGTCCTCTTTCCAGCCGTTGAGCTCGTGCAGGCGGGCGATCCGGGTCGACATCGTGTTGAAGTTGGTCAGCAGCCCCCCGAGCCAGCGCTTGTTGACATAGGGCATCTTGCAGCGGTCGGCCCATTCCTGGACGACGTCGCGAGCCTGCTTCTTGGTGCCGACGAAGAGCACCGTGCCGCCGCCGCTGGCCAGCTCGCCGGCGAAGCGGCGGGCGTTCTCCAGCAGCGCCTCGGTCTGCAGCAGGTCGATGATGTGGATCCCGTCCAGCTCGCCGAAGATGAAGCGACGCATGTTCGGGTTCCAGCGGCGCGTCTGATGGCCGAAGTGCACTCCGGCCTGGAGCAGCTCGGTGAGGCCTGCCTCTGGCATTGAATCTCCTTGGTCTGTTGGTGAAGCTCTCCCGTTCCCCTGGCCGGACCTGGCGTCGAGCGCCAGGCAGGATCCGGTTCGCTGTCGAACGGGGGTTGGTTTAGGACGGCCGATTGTAGAGAGCGGCCGGCGCTGAAGGAGTCGGGGGAGGACTCGCCGGACAAAAGCGGGGAGTGTCCGGCGAGCCCTCCCCCGACTCCTTCAATGGCTCCGAGCTGAGCGTGCCACTTCGAGGGCCACGCTCAGGTCCACTGGGAGGGGTGATTCGAAGGTCAGGCGCTCGCCGCTGAAGGGATGGTCGAAGGCGAGCCGGTGGGCGTGCAGGAACTGGCGCTGGAGGTCGTAGCGACGGGCGCCACCGTAGGTGACGTCGCCGGTCAGGGGGTGGTCGATGGCGGCGAAGTGGGCGCGGATCTGGTGCGTGCGTCCGGTCTCCAGGCGCGCCTCCAGGTAGCTCTCCAAACTCAGCAACTCCAGGACCGTAAAGTGCGTGCGCGCCTCGCGCGAGGCGGCACCGGAGACCGCCATGCGGTGGCGCTGGCGCGAGGCCCGCCCGATCGGCGCGTCGATCGTGCCGGTCCGGGAGCCGAGCCTGCCGCCGGCCAGGGCCAGGTAGACGCGTTCCACCTGGCGCCGCTGGACCTGCACCTGCAGGGCGCCGTGGGCCTCGTCGTTGCGGGCGACCACGAGCAGGCCGCTGGTTCCCTTGTCGAGTCGGTGGACGATGCCTGGCCGCTCCGGATCGCCGCCGCCACCGAGGACGTCGCCCAGCTCGTCGACCAGGGTCGGGCCGCTGTGCGACGGCGCCGGGTGGACGACCAGGCCGGCCGGCTTGTCGACCACGGCCAGGGCCTCGTCGAGGTAGACGATGCGCAGCTCCGGCTCAGCCACTTTCGGGCTTTCGCTCGGCTTCGCGCAGGTAGAGGAAGACCAGCAACAGCATGCCGGCGGTTATCGAGACGTCGGCGAGGTTGAACGGTGGCCAGGGCGGCAGGTCGACGAAGTCGGTGACGGCGCCGGCACGGACCCGGTCGGAGAGGTTGCCGATCGCTCCGCCGGCCAGCAGGCCGGTGGCCACCCACATCCCCGGGCGGGTCGGGTTGCGGGCGAAGAGGTAGCCGACCACGCCCAGCGCCGCCAGGGTGACCAGGACCAGCGGCGCCCCCGCCCCACCCGCGAGCCCGAAGGCGACACCGCGGTTGTGGGAGAGGGTGAGGCCAAGCGGCCCGAGCACGTCGACGTCCTCGCCTGGGACGAGATGGGCCTCGATCGCCGCCTTGGCGGCCTGGTCGATGGCGACGACGAGGGCGCCGAGGGCGCCGGCCAGGCACCAGGCACGGCTGGAGGCGCTCACCCGGCGATCAGGCCGACGACGACCGCCTGGACCACGAACAGGACGATGATCCCGATCACCGGGCTGAGATCGAGCGCGAAGCCGCCACCGCCGATCGGCGGCAGGAAGCGGCGGAAGAGGTTGAGGTAAGGATCGGTGGTGTCTTTGACGAAGTCGAGCACCGACCGCAGCGTCGGGTTGTAGGGC
Organism: Solirubrobacterales bacterium; assembly: GCA_036269775.1. Classification (GTDB taxonomy): domain Bacteria; phylum Actinomycetota; class Thermoleophilia; order Solirubrobacterales; family 70-9; genus VAYN01. The sequence continues at coordinate 13,838 of DATBDU010000029.1, read as the reverse complement.
ATCCGCGGCACGTAGGAGATGAGGATGTTGGCGAAGATCAGGACGATGTAGACGATGAAGAGGGCGTTGACATAGTCGGCGACGTCAGCGCGGCTGAGCGCCAGCGCGATCATCCGCGCATCCTCTCCAGCGAGGCCCGCACCGCCGCCTCGAAGGCGGCCCGGGCGCCCTCGCGGTCGAGCGCTTCCAGGCCGGCCTCGGTACTGCCCCCGGGCGAGGCGACGGCCTTGCGCACGTCGGCGGGGTGGCGAATGCGCAGCAGCTCGGCGGTCCCCGCGGTCGTCTCGACCACCAGCTCCCGGGCCAGCTCGGCGTCGAGGCCGTCCGCGGCCCCAGCCGCGGCGATCGCCTCGACCGCCAGCGCCAGGTAGGCGGGCGCGCAGCCCATCACCGCCGTCGCCGCGTCGAAGTCCGCGTCGGCGATTCCGACGACGTGTCCGAGCACGGCGAGCTTGCCCCGCACGTCGTCCGCGGCCTCGCCGGCGACGCAGAGCACGCCCCTTCCCACCTCCACCCCGACGTTCGGCATCACCCGCAGCACTTCGGCGTGCGGAAACACCTCCTCGAGCCGCTCGACCGAGACCGCCGCCAGGATCGAGACCACCCTGCGCGCCGCCGCGAGCTCCGGCGCGATCACATCAAGCGCGGCCGGCTTCACCGCGACCACCACGACGTCCGCCCGCTCGGCGATCTCCCGGCTGGGCACCGCCTCGCCGCCAAGCTCGTTCGCCAGCGCCGCGGCGCGGCCCGACCCCGAGTCCGAGAAGAGCATCCCCTCGAACTCGTCCTTCCAGCCCCGGGCCATCGCCGCGGCCATGCTTCCCGAGCCGATGAATCCAACGATCATGTCGCCAGCCTAGTGGCCGACCGGAGACTAGGACTGGTTGAAGAAGCCCTTGTCGATCAGCCTCGCCTTTTCCTCGGCGGAGACGTCGACATTGCGCGGCGTCAGCAGGAACATCTTCTCGGCGATTCGCTGCATGCCGCCGTCCAGCGCATAGGTGAGGCCGGAGCAGAAGTCGATCATCCGCTTCGAGAGCTCGTGATCGGCGGTCTGCAGGTTGAGGATCACCGGGACCTGCCGTTTGAACTGGTCGGCGACCTGCTGGGCGTCGTTGAAGTTGCGGGGAATGACCAGGTGGACTTGGATATCGGAGCCGCCGTTGTCGACGGGCCGCAGCGTGCGGGTGCGGCTGGCGGCGATCGGCTCGTCGTCGGCGAAGATGTCGTCGATCTCGTCGCGGCGGGCGCGGCGGGAGGTCGGCAGGCGGCGGACCGAGCCCTGGTCGCGCTCGCGGCGCGCCTCGAAGACTTCCTCGGAGCCGGTCTCGGGCTCGAAATCTTCCTCGTACTCGGGGCCGTAGTCGTGATCCTCGGCGAGGCCGAAGTAGACGAGCGCTTTATGCCAGGTGTCGCGAAGGGCCATCGGTATCGGTGTTTCGGCCTAAGCGGGCCGACTCCTTTACAGATTATTGCGAGGTTAGCGCCGATTCACACGAACAGGGCGGTGCCGAGCCGGATGATCGTCGCCCCCTCCTCGATCGCGACCGGCCAATCCTGGGAGGTCCCCATCGAGAGCCGCCGCAGCCCATTGGCCGCGGCCAGCTCGGCGAGGCGGGCGAAATGGGGCCGCGAGGCGCGGGGATCCTGGCTGAAGGGCGGCATCGTCATCAACCCCCCGACCCTGACCGGGCAGCGCTCGATGAAGGCGGGCAGGTCGGCGGGCGCGACGCCCCCCTTGCCCTCCTCGCCGGCGACGTTGACCTCGACCAGCACCTCCGTGTCCGGCCCGCCGTGGCGGCCGAGCTGCTCGAGCACCGAGTCGGTGGCGACCGAGTGGACGAGGCGGCAGAGCGGCAGCACCTGCTTGACCTTGCGGCTCTGCAGGTTGCCGATGAAGTCCCACTCGAACTGATTGGCGCCCCAGCGTTCCTGCTTGGCGACGAGGTCCTGCTGGCGGTTCTCCCCGACCAGGGTCACCCCCGCCTCGGCCAGCGCTCCCATCTCCTCGAGCGGCACGTACTTGGCGGCGACGAGGATTTCGACCTCCGGACCCGCGGTCTCGCGCACCCGCTGCAGATTCGCCCGCACCTTCTCCGGCTCGATGCCGTGGATCAGCCCGGCCAACTCAGGCCTCCCCCGGCTCGATCCAGACCAGCCCGCCCTGGCGACCGGTGCGACCGGCGTCACGGCGGTGGGAGAAGAACAGCTCCTCCTCACAGCTCGTGCAGAGGCCGGCGGACTGGACCCGCGCCACGCCCGCCTCCCGCAGCAGTCGACAGGCGACCTCCGGCAAATCAAGCTGCCGACGGACTGGAATGTCGTCTCCAGTTCCACTTTCCGACCCATCGACGGCGGCGATGCCGGGGCCGAGATGGGAAAAGGCTTCGAGGACCTCGTCGCCGACGTCGTAGCAGCAGGGGCCGATCCCGGGGCCGATCGCCGCATCGGTGGCACCGACCGCGGTGGCACCGGCGGCGGCGATCCCAGCCGCCAGGCCGCGCCAGCCGCAGTGCAGCATCGCCACTCCCCCCGGGCCGGAGAGGGCGACGGGAAGGCAGTCGGCGGTGAAGACAAGCGGCGCCAGGCCCGGCTTGGTGACCACGTGCCCGTCGACCTCAGGGATCTCGCTACCGGGCTCGGCAAACGGGCTCGGCTCCTGCGGGGCCGCGTGGAAGGCAAGGTCGGCGCCGTGGACCTGGCGCCCGATCGGGATCCGCGTCCGCTCCAGTCCCAGCGCCGCCGCCAGCCGGCCGCGGTTCTCCACCACCGCGTCGTCGGCGTCGTCGGTGAGGACGCCGAGGTTGAGACTGCCGAAGGGGGGCTCGCTGACGCCCCCGGTGCGAGCGGCGAAAGCGGCGCGGGCCCCGCCCAGGTCCGCCTGTAGCCACCGCACCCCCTCGCTCTCGCGCCACTCCATCCGCCTAACTAAGCAGATGCGCCGCCTACTCGGCCCTGGCCGCCGCCAGCGCCGTGGCGAGCTCCTGCTCGCGCCCCTCGATCTCGCCGTCGAGCTTGGCTCGCAGCGCCGCCTGCAGGCCGCGACCCAGGGCCGGGCCCTGGGGGATGCCGGCGGCGATCAGGTCGGCGCCGTCGATCTCGAGCGCGACCGTGCGCCAGCTGGCCATGTACTCGTCGAGCCAGGCTGCCCCGAGGGCGCGGGCCAGGACCAGCTCGACGGGACTGCGCCCACGGGCCGACTCCATCGCCTGCGAAGGCCGCTCGGGAGCCTCGGCCGCCAGGGCGACCTCCGCCGCCGGCGAACCGAAGGCAGCCGCGAGCAGCACTTCGGGCCGCGGCGCGGCCGACCGCCAGAGCGGCGAGGCAAGCAGCTCCTCAACCCGGGCGGCCAACTCCAGCCCACCCGCGCGCGGCTCGAACAGGCCCCACTCGACCAGAAGCGCGAAGCCCGCCACCGCCGTGGGTTCGGCGGCGAGGCGAAGCAGCTCCGCCTCGCGCCGATCGGCGGAGACGGCCCCGAGGTCAGCGGTACGCAGCAGGGCCGCGGTCTGCGGCTCGGGCGCGAAGCCGAACCGCGCCCCGTAGCGAGCGGCGCGAATTGCCCGGGTCGGATCGTCACGAAAGGAGTCCGGGTGGAGGATTCGCAGCAGGCCGGCACCGAGGTCGGCTTGGCCATCGCACGGGTCGATCAGGCGCGCCTCCCCTCGCAGCGGGATCGCCATCGCGTTGATCGTGAAGTCGCGCCGTCCCAGGTCGGCCTCGATCCCGCTCGCCGGCACAACCTCCGGCAGGGCACCCGGCTCCGGGTAGGACTCCGAGCGGGCGCTGGCGATGTCCAGCTCATGGCCGTCGAGCACGACCTTGGCGGTGGCGAAGCGCTCGTGGGAGACCGGCTCCGCCCCGAGCCGCGCCGCCAGCGCCGCGGCGTCGCCCTCGACCACGATGTCCAGGTCGGCGCGGCCGCGGCCGAGCAGCAGGTCGCGGACGGCGCCACCGACGACGTAGACCGGCTCGGTTGCGGCCGCCCCGATCGCGTCGAGCTCCGGATAGGCGCGTCGCAGCGCCTCGGCGAGGTCCTCGGTCGGCTTTCCGGCGCTCTGCATAACTCCCTTCCCTACCATGATCGGCTCCGCGGATGGCCAGCCAAGACACAGAGGGGCCCTCCGGGCCAGACCCGCGGCGCGAGCAGCTGCTGGCGCGGCGCGAGGCGCAGCGACGCAACCGCGCCCGAGGGCGACGCCGGCTCCTGGGCGTCGCTCTCACCGCCGCCGTGGTCGGCATCGTGGCGGCAATCGCCCTCAGCGCCGGCGGCAGCTCCGAGCGCGGTAGCCATTTCAATCGGATAACGGTTGAAAAGACGACCGCACAGGGCGACACGGGACAAGGCGGCGCCCGCGAAGAGGCCGCCGGCCTCGTCCGCAACGCCACCCCCCAGCCCGGCTGGGAACCCCACGCTGGCCCGGTGCCGATCCTCGAGTACCACGTGCTCGGCGCCGCTCCGGCGGACGCGCCCTACCCGGAGCTCTACGTGACTCGTCCCGACTTCCACCAGCAGATGAACTGGCTCGACCGGCACGGCTACCAGGCGGTGACCCTGGAAGCGGTCGAGAGCGCCTGGTACGACGGCGGCACCCTGCCCGCCAAGCCCGTCGTCGTCTCCTTCGACGACGGCTACCGGCCGCAGTTCACCTATGCCCTGCCGGAGCTGCGCAAGCACGGCTGGCCCGGCGTCCTCAACCTCAAGGCCGAAGGCTCGGACCTCTACGAAAGCAACGTCAGGGCGATGATCGACGCCGGCTGGGAGCTGGCCGCGCACACGATCGACCACTCCGACCTGACCACCCTCGACGCCGGGGCGCTGAAACGGGAAACGGCCGGTGCCAGGGCGATCCTGCGGCAGGAGTACGGTGTCCCGGTGAAGGACTTCTGCTACCCGGCCGGGCGCTTTGACTCGACTGTGATCGCCGCCGTCGAAGCCGCCGGCTACGTCAGCGCCACCACCGAGATCCCCGGCTACGCCAGCCGCAAGGCGCCTTTTGAACTGGCCCGCTTCGAGATCCTCGGCTCCAGCGGCGTCGCCGGCCTGGCGGCTGATCTCGGCGCTTGATCCCCCACCCTCATTTCTCCCCGCATAGCGGAGAGAAATGCGTACAGCACGATCAGAGACGGACCGGGATGCCGTCGGCGGCGAGGCGCTCCTTGGCCTCGCGCACGCGGTACTGGCCGTAGTGGAAGATCGAGGCGCAGAGGACCGCGTCGGCGCCGCCCTCGGCGATCGCCTCGCTGAGGTGTGCCAGCTCGCCGGCGCCGCCGGAGGCGATCACCGGGACCGGCACCGCGTCGGCGACTGCCCGGGTCAGCTCGATGTCGTAGCCGGCATTGGTGCCGTCGCGATCCATGCTGGTCAGGAGTACCTCCCCCGCCCCCCGCTCGACCGCCTCTTCGGCCCAGCCGACCGCGTCGCGGCCCTCGACCCGCTGGCGGCCGCCGTTGACGTAGACGCCCCAGCCGCCACCGAACCAGCCGGGGGGCGCCGCGCAGGTCGGCGAGACGCCGGCGGCCTCCTCCTCGCGCTTGGCGTCGATCGCGATCACCACGCACTGGGCGCCGAAGTGGTCGGCCAGCTCGGTCAGCAGCTGCGGCCGGGCCAGCGCCGCGGAGTTGACCGAGACCTTGTCGGCGCCGGCGTCGAGCACCGCCTGGGCGTCCTCGATCGAACGGATGCCGCCGCCGATCGTGAAGGGGATGAAAACGTTGTCGGCGGTGCGCCGGGCCAGCTCGACGATCGTCCCGCGCTTCTCGTGCGAGGCGGTGATGTCGAGGAAGACCAGCTCGTCGGCGCCCTCGGCGTCGTAGCGCTCGGCCAGCTCGACCGGATCGCCGGCGTCGCGGAGGCCGACAAAGTTCGTGCCCTTGACGACGCGGCCGGCGTCGACGTCGAGGCAGGGTATGACGCGCTTTAAGACCATCGGTGAAGCGTAGAGGGAGGGCCGGGACACCCTCTCCCGGAGGCCGTCGCGCAGCTGGGTCGTCTCGCGTCCTTCAAGCCGTAGCCCTAGAGCCTCCGAGAGAGGGCGTCCCGGCCCTCGGCCACAGTGAAGCGACGCTCATAGAGCGCGCGGCCGACGATGGCGCCTTCGATGTTGGGGGCCGCCTCGTCGGCTAGGGCCTTGAGATGAGCGAGGGTTCCGACGCCACCCGAGGCGATTACCTGGGCGTCGGTTGCGGCGGCAATCCGACTCAACTCGCCGAGCGCCGGGCCCTCCATCGTCCCGTCGACCTCGATCGCGGTGCAGAGAAAGCGGGCGACGCCCCGGGAGCGCAGCTCCCTGACGGCATCGACCACCTCCTCCTCACCCGCTTCAGTCCATCCCTGCAGGGCGACGCGTCCCTCCTTGGCGTCGACCGAGACGACGACGCGCTCGCCGTGCTTCTCCAGCGCCGCCGCGAGGAAAGCCGGGTCCCGCAGCGCGGCGGTACCGATCACGACCCGCTCGGCGCCGGCCTCCAGCGCGGCGTCGACGGAATCGGCATCGCGCAACCCGCCGCCGACCTGGATCGGGCACTCGACCGCGGCGGCGATTCGCCGTACCGCCTGCAGGTTGCGCGGCTCCCCCGCCTTGGCGCCGTCGAGGTCGACGACGTGGAGGAACTCGGCTCCTTCGCCGGCCCAGCGGCTGGCGGCGTCGACCGGGTCGGCGTCGTAGGCGGTCTCGCGCTCGTAGTCGCCCCGCAGCAGCCGCACCGCCTGACCGCCGCGGATGTCGATTGCCGGGTAGAGGATCACGGTGCGGCTACGGTCACGCCGGCACGGCGGCGCAGACCCCGGCGAAGTTGGCGAGCAGCCGCAACCCGGCGGCGCTCGACTTCTCGGGGTGGAACTGGACGCCGAAGACATTGTCGCGCTCGGCCGCACAGGCGAAGCGGGCGCCGTAGGCGGCGCTGCCGAGCAGCTCGCCGGCCGCCGGCCGCGGCGCGAAGGAGTGGACGAAGTAGAAGGGCGTCTCGGTGGGAATGCCGTCGGCCAAGCGCGAGTCGCGCTCCCAGCGCAGCGGCGACCAGCCGATGTGCGGGACCTTGAGGCCGTCGGCGTCCAGCTCGGCGACCGGCCCGTCGAACAGGCCCAGCCCGCTGGCTCCGCCCAGCTCGGTGGTCGAGTCGAAGAGCAGCTGCAGGCCGAGGCAGATGCCGAGGATCGGCACACCGGCGTCGCGGCGCTCGGCGATCAGCTCGTCGAGGCCGAGCTCGCGGACCCGTTCCATCGCCCGCGGGAAGGCGCCGACGCCGGGCAGGATGACGCCATCGGCGGCGCGGACCTCCGCCGCGTCGGCAGTGATCGTCGCGGTGACGCCGACGTGCTCGAGTGCCTTCTCGACCGAGCGCAGGTTGCCCATCCCGTAGTTGAGGATCGCGATCCGGGTCGTCATGGCAAATCCTCGCGCTTCGCTCCCTCGCGAAGAGTCAGATATGCACGTTCGGTCGTTGTCGCGCTCATTGGCTCAGGGTACCCTTGGTCGAGGGCACGCCGCTCTCCTCGGGGTCGATCGAGACGGCGACGCGCAGGGCGCGCGCGAAGGCCTTGAAGCAGGCCTCGATCATGTGGTGGGCGTTGCTGCCGCAGCGGACCGAGACGTGCAGGGTCAGCTTGGCGCTGTTGGCGACGGCGCGGAAGAACTCCTCGGCCAGCTCGGTGTCGAAGCCGGCGATCGACGTGGTCGGCAGGTCGGCGTCGAAATGGCAGAAGGGGCGGCCGGAAATGTCGATCGCGCACTCGGCCAGCGACTCGTCCATCGGCACCACGGCGGAGCCGTAGCGACGGATCCCGGACCGATCGCCGAGAGCCTCGTCGAGCGCCTGCCCGAGGACGATGCCGACGTCCTCCACCGTGTGGTGGGCGCCGGTCTCGAGATCGCCGTCGGCCTCAATCCGCAGGCCCAGCCGGCCGTGACGGGCCAGCAGATCGAGCATGTGGTCGAGGAAGCCGACCCCGGTTGCGGCACTGGCCTCCCCCCCGTCTAGATCCAGGGAGAGCCGGATTCGCGTCTCGGCCGTGTCGCGCTCTCTGCTTGCCGCTCTGCTGCTCATCGCCTAATCATCGCTGACTCGCCGTGGACAGGGAAGCCCTCGGCACGGGCCAGGGCGTCGACGTGCGGCGCCAGGGCCGCGGCGGCGGCGGCGGCGACCTCCACCTCGGCGATCTTGCGCATGAAGGTTCCCGGACCAAGTGGGCCGGCGAAGCGGCCGGCGCCACCGGTCGGCAGCACGTGGTTGGAGCCGGCGACGTAATCGCCGAAGGCGGTGGCGGCGTGGCGGCCGGCGAAGACACAACCCGCCGTCCGCACCCGGTCGGCCAGCAGCGCGGCGTCCTCCTCGAGCAGCTCCAGATGCTCCGGGGCGAAGGCGTTGGCGAACTCGATCGCATCGCTTAGATCGGGCACCTGAACCAGCGCCAGCGGCGCGTTGGCGACGCTCGGCCGCTCCGCGAGGGACGCCGTGGCTGCCTCGATCGCGTCCAGCACCGCCCGCTCCACCGCGACCACGACCAGCGGGCTGTCGGGGCCGTGCTCCGCCTGGGCGCAGAGGTCGAGCGCCGCCCAGCGGGGGTCGGTGTCGTGACCGGCGACGAGCATCAGCTCCGAAGGCCCCGCCAGCGAGTCGATCCCGACCCGGCCGGCGATGGCCCGCTTCGCCTCGCGCACCCAGGCGTTGCCGGGCCCGGCAACGACGTCGACGGCGGCGATCGTCTCGGTGCCGTAGGCGAGCGCGAAGATCGCCTGGGCGCCGCCCATCGCGTAGATCTCCTCGATGCCGCAGAGCGCCGCCGCGGCGAGCGCCAGCGGGTGCAGCCGCCCGTCCCGCCCGGGCGGGGAGGCGAGCGAGATCCGCTCGACTCCGGCGACCTGAGCCGGGATCGCACACATGAGGACGCTGGAGGGATAGGCGGCGCGGCCGCCCGGGGCGTAGATGCCGGCCGCGCGGACCGGGACCTCGCGGACGGTCACCACCTGCCCCTGGGGAAGCTCGACCCGGGCCGGGCCGGTCAACTGGGCCTCGGCGACGGCGCGGATGTTGGTGACGGCGACCTCCATCGCCTCGCGCAGCGGCGGCTCCACCGCGGCCAGGGCGGCCTCGGCCTCGGCCGGCTCGACCCGGAGGGACTCCGGCGGCCGCTCTGTGGCGTCGAATTCGGCGGTCAGGCGAAGCACCGCGGCGTTTCCTTCGGCGCTCACTTCGCGTTCGATCGCCGCCACGTCGACCGCCTCGGCGAAGCCCTCGAACAGCTCGCGGATCGAGAGCGCGGTCTTCGCCGCCCCCTCCCACTCGACGCGGCTCACCCTCATCCCGCCGCGGCCTCTCTCAATTTCGCCGTCAGCTCGTCGACCTCGGCGGCGCGCAGCTTATGGGCGACCCGATTGGCGACGAAACGAGCGCTGCACTCGAGGATCTCCTCGCGCACCTCGAGATCGTTCTCCTCCAGCGTGCGGCCGGTGGCGACCAGGTCGACGATGCCGTCCCCGAGGCCGATCAGCGGCGCCAGCTCGACCGAGCCCTTGACCTCGATCAGTTCGATCTGACGGCCGGTCGCCTCGAAGTGGTGCTCGGCGATCCGCGGGTACTTGGTCGCGATCCGCATCATCCCCAGTCGGCGCTGAGACTCGCCCAGCCGCTCGTCGCCCTTACGACCGGCGAGGACCATCCGGCAGCGGCCGAAGCCGAGGTCGAGCAGCTCGTAGACCATCCGGTCGGACTGCTCGAGCAGCACGTCCTTGCCCGTGATGCCGACGTCGGCGGCGCCGGCCTCGACGTAGGTGGGCACGTCGGACGGGCGCATCGTCACCAGCGTGATTCCTGCGGTCGCGAAGATCAGCGAGCGCGAATCGCCGCGCGCCTCCGCGGTGTCGATCCCGGCACCGTCGAGGATGTCGAGGGTCTCCTCGAAGAGGGCGCCGCGCGGCACCGCCAGCTTCAGCGGCCCGTCGGCCTTGGCCCGGCCCGTGCCGGCGACCTCGAAGCTCATCGCTCCTCCCTCCCTCGCCGCGACTCCTCCATCTGGGCGACGTGGACCCGCTCCAGGTAGAGGGCGAAGCCCGCCGCCGGCAGGTCCACGCCGAAGCGCTTCAGCAGCCCGTCATAGCGGCCGCCGCCGCCGATCACGTAACCGAGCGCCGGGTCGTAGACCTCGAGGATGGCGCCGCTGTAATAGCCGAGGTCGCGCAACAGCCCGAGGTCGATCTGGACACGGTCGGCGACGCCGCGCCGCTCCAGCTCCTCGTAGGTCTCCTGCAGCCGTGCCGTCGCTCGCTCGACCGCGGCACCGCCGAGGCCGCGGGCTCGCTCCAGCACCTCGCTGCCGCCACGCAGCTGGGAGAGGGCGACGCAGGTGGCGCACTGCTCCTCGCCGATCCCATCCACCGCCGAGAGCTCGGCCTCGAGGCCGACCAGGTCGTGCCTCGCCAAACGGGCGATGATCGAGTCGCGGGCCTCACCCTCGACGCCATACTCGGTCAGCAGCTGGCGGTAGAGGTCGGCGTCGCCGAGGCCGATCACGGCGCGGTCGAGCCCGGCGGCGTCCAGCGCCGCCTCCAGAACTTCGATCACCTCGGCCGTGCCCTGAGGGGCCGGAACCCCGATCAACTCCACCCCGGCCTGGACGAACTCGCGCATCTGGCCGCGCTGCGGCCGCACCGCCCGGTAGGCGCTGGCCATGTAGCTGAGCCGCAGCGGCGGCTCGGCGCCGGCGAGGCGGCCGGCGACCAGCCGGGCGATCGGCACGGTCATGTCAGAGCGCAGCGCCAGCAGGTCGCCGCTCTCGTCGAAGAAGCGGTAGGCGCTGGCGGCGGTGCGGCCGTCGCCCCGCGCCAGCACCTCGTCGTACTCGATCGCGGGCGTCGAGACCTCGCCGTAGCCGCGGTCTTCGAAGACGTCGATCAGAGCCCGTTGCAGGCGTCGCAGCTCCCGCATCTCGTCGGGGAGCACGTCACGGGTACCTGGGGGGATCGGGTGGATCATCCGGCTGACCTTACGAGAGGGAGGCCAAAAGCCCTGCTACGCAGGGACCTCTGCGGAGACCCGCTCGATCTGGGCGCCGAGCCCGCGCAGGCGCTCGTCGATCTGCTCATAGCCACGATCGATCTGGCGGATGTTGCCGATCTCCGAGGTCCCATCGGCCGCCAGGGCGGCGATGAGGATCGCCATTCCGGCGCGGATGTCGGGGCTCTCGACGCGCTCGCCGTGAAGCCGGCTCGGACCGCTGACGATCGCCCGGTGGGGATCGCACAACGTGATCCGAGCGCCCATCGCGACCAGCTTGTCGACGAAGAAGAGGCGGTTCTCGAACATCTTCTCGAAGATCAGGATCTCGCCCTTGGCCTGGGTCGCCAGTGCCAGCGCGATCGAGGTGAGGTCGGCGGGGAAGGCCGGCCAGGGCCCGTCCTCGATCTTCGGGATCGCGTCACCGAGGTCTGATTCGACCTCCAGGCTCTGGCCAGCGCGAACGATCATGTCGCCGCCGTCGATGTCCGAACGCAGCCCCAGGCGGCGGAACTGGCGGCGGACCATCATCAGATCGGCGGACTCAACGTCGCGGATTCGCAGTTCGCCGCCAGTCGCGGCGGCCAGCGCCATGAAGCTGCCGACCTCGATGTGGTCGGGCGAGATCGTGTGCTCGGCGCCGCCGAGGCGGTCGCTGCCGTTGACCACCATCACGTTGGAGCCGATGCCGTCGACCCGAGCACCCATCTTGGTCAGCAGGCGGGCGAGGTCCTGGACGTGGGGCTCGGAGGCGGCGTTGGAGATCTTCGTCGCCCCGTCGGTCAGCGCCGCGGCCATCAGCGCGTTCTCGGTCCCCATCACCGAGGGCTCGTCCATGAAGATCTCGCAGGGACAGAGGCCACCGGGCGCGGTCAGCTCGATCCAGCGGTTGCCGTCGACGCGGGCGCCGAGGTCCTTGAAGGCATCGAGGTGGGCGTCGAGGCGGCGGCGGCCAATGAAGTCCCCTCCCGGAGGCGGCATCCGGGCCTCCCCAAAGCGGGCCAGCAGCGGCCCGGCGAGCAGAAAGGAGGCGCGAATCCGGCTCGAAAGCTCCTCGTCGACGGCCGCGTCGGTAACGCCCCGCGCGCAGAGGCGGACGCTGTTGTCGGCCACCCAAGCAACCTCCACCCCGAGCTGCTCCAGCAGCGCGATCTGGGCCTCGGTGTCGCGGATCCGCGGCACCCGGTGCAGCAGCAGCTCCTCCTCGGTCAGCAGGCAGGCGGCGAGGATCGGCAGGGCCGCGTTCTTGTTGCCGGCGACGGTCAGCTCTCCTGACAGCGGAGCGCCGCCCTGGATGACGAATTTCTCCATGGTCTGGGCTAGGGTAACGGCCGGAATGGGGAGAGGCTGGAAGATCGCGATAGGAGTGGTCGCGGCGCTGATCGCGCTGCTCCTCGTCAACGCCCTGCTGGTCGACGACGAAACCAAGTCGGCCGCGGTTACCGTGCCCGGAGGCAGGCTTCTCGACTTGCCCGGTGGCGAGACCCAGGTCGTCGACGGCGGCCCCCGCGACGGCCGCCCGATCGTCCTCATTCACTGCTTCACCTGCGGGATCGACTGGTGGGACGGGGTGCGGCCGGCGCTGGAACGCCGCCACCGCGTCGTCGCCGTCGACCTGCTCGGCCATGACGGCTCCGAAAAGCCGGACGACGGCTACTCGATCGAGAGCCAGGCCAGGCTCGTCGCCCAGGCCCTGACCAGGCTTAAAGTCCGCGACGCCGAGGTCGTCGGACACTCCCTCGGCGGCCCGGTCTCGCTGGCGCTCGCCGAACGATCGCCGCGGCTGGTCGACCGGCTGGTGCTGATCGACAGCATCCCCGACGACTCCTATGGGGACGTCGGCCTGGTCGGCGAACTGCCCTTCGAGCCGGTGATCGGCCAGCTGCTCTGGCGAGTCAAGCCCGACTTCTCGATCCGCGACGGTCTCGGGGTCGCCTTCGCCCCGGGCTTCGAAGTTCCCGACGCCTTCGTCGACGACGTCAAGCGGATGACCTACAGCGCCTACACGGGCTCGCATGACGCCTTCGACGACTACACCGGCGCAGAGGCACTCCCCCAGCGGGCCGTCGCGATCGCGAAGCCCTTGCTGGCGATCATGGGCGCCGAGGAGCAGATCGCCAATGACCCGCGCGTAGCGCTCGCCGCCTACCGGGAGGGGGATCCGGGCGCCCAGACGAAGCTGATCGCCGGCGCCGGCCACTCCCCCAACGTCGAGAAGCCGGCCGAGACCGCACGCCTGATCCTCGAATTTGCCAAATCACCCCAGACGGCCGCTACTGACGACCGGTAGCGCTGCGGCAGGCAAACCGCTTGCCAGAGCCATTTCTTGGTCCTGCATGCAACCTGCGTTGCAACAATGCCTTGCCGTCCGAGCGCCTCCGTACCTTACGAACCTATGTTCGACTCAAAGAAAAACATAAGCACCCGGCTGGCCGACGCCGCCGACCTGATGATCGACTTCGCCACCCTCGGCGAGTACGGCCTCGAGCCCGCTGAGAGACCTACTCCCAGCTGCGAGACCCGCCACCGGCGGCCGATCGTCCCCGTGACGAACAGGCAACGTCGTCTCGGCGCCCCCACGCTGGTCATGGCAAGCGAGTCGCCGTCACGCCGCAGGCACCGCGTCGAAGGCCCCTTCCTTCTTCGTCCGTAAGGGCCGAGGAACGACAGAAGCCGCCCCGCGAGGGACGGCTTCTGTGTCCTACGAAGAACCGGCGGCGACCTACTCTCCCAGGGGGTTGCCCCCCAAGTACCATCGGCGCTGAAAGGCTTAACTGCTCTGTTCGGAATGGGAAGAGGTGTCTCCCTTTCGCTATGCACCACCGGAATTTTGCGAGACGCTCGGT
>DATBDU010000028.1:0-50494 GCA_036269775.1 Solirubrobacterales bacterium | reverse complement strand
TTCGCCGCCGGCCCGGCCCGGGGCTGACCCCGGTCCATGTCGGCGACCCGCGATTCGAAGCCTGGGAGACGGTTCGCGAGTTCGGCGACCTGCGGACGGCGCGCACCTGGCACCAGGCGCTGGTCGAGGCCGGCATCGAGGCCGCGCTGACCGCGGACTGGCCGGTAGATCGTTTCGGCCACGGCGAAATCTGGCTCTGCGTGCAGCCCGACGATTGGAGCCGGGCCGAGCTCCTGCTCTCGAATCTGGACGCAGACTGAGAGGCCGCCCGGCGCAGGACCGATCGGCGCCGGACGCGTGCCGTTGAAAGTCCGGTTCGCCCTCGTCACCGGGCTCGCCCGGTGGTACGGTTGGGCCGAGGCTCGAGCCCGTACGAGAGCCGTCTCACCGTTTGACCCAACACAAACGGCGCGGGAGCCGGGAGTCTCTTGGCCCCTTGGGGTCGGGAGCAGGCACCCACCTTCACTTGAAGGGATCAAAGCCAGAGGCGGCAACGGCGGGCTGGGGCCTCTTTTAGCGCGCACCTCTCTCGACAGGCTTGTTTGGGAGTTGAGATGAAGTGCGCATTCCTCGTGCGTCGGTGGCAGGCATCATCGCTGTCGAGATCGACGAACGATCCATTTGTCAGCTGTGGGATGACAAAGGCATCGCTCGTGGTCGGCCGCCGAGTCGGATATGCAGAGGGGGACGCAGGTGGGAGTGGGGGGCGATCGGTGGATCGCGGAGCTGGCAGAGGGACAGCACGGACTTGTGTCTCGACGGCAGCTTCTTGCCGGCGGAATGGAGAGAGGGGCCATAATGCGCGCCTGGAGCGTGGCCAGCTTCACCGGGTACATCGGGGGGTATACGCGGTGGGATACCGGCTGCTCGACGTGGAGGGGAGATGGATGGCGGCGGTTCTCGCTTGCGGACCGGAAGCAGTATTGAGCCGGAGGTCCGCGGGTCAGCTGTGGAAGATCGTGCCGAGGGCAAGCCACCGACCGGAAGTGACGAGGCCATTCGCGTGCCACGGCCATGACTCGATCTCCGTGCACAGAGGCCGGATCCCGGCCGACGAGATCGTTGCAGTGTCGGACATTCCGGTGACCTCGGTGGCGCGGACGCAGTTCGATCTGGCGGGGATGCTGAAGAAGCGGCAGCTGGAGCGGGTGTTGCATGAGGTGGAAGTGCGGGAACTGCGGGATCGGCTCTCGCTATGGGATCTGTTGGAGCGGTATCCGCGGCGGCGGGGCGCGGCCAATCTGCGGGCGCTGCTGACGTCGAAGATGCCGGTGGGGGTGACGAAGAACGACTTCGAGGAGCGATTCGTCGCCTTTCTCGACGCCCACGGCCTGCCGCGACCACGGCTCAATGGCACGCTGCCGATCCGGGGGCGGCTGCTCGAGCCCGACTGCATGTGGGCCGAGCGGCGGCTCCTGGTCGAGCTCGACGGGGGAGCGGTGCACCGCACCGATCGGGCCTTCGAGAACGATCGTCAGCGGGACCGGATCCTTCTCGCCGAGGGATGGCGGTCGACGCGGGTGACCTGGCGGCAGCTGCGTGACGAACCGGAGGCGATCGCCGACGATCTGCGGGAGCTGCTGGCGGCATAGCGTCGGAGGCTCGCCGGCAGGGCCGGGATTCGCTCTGCGGCTGCGATGCTCGCTCGGACCTCCTACCCTTGGCCTATGGACCGAGAGCTTTTCGAGCACTACCTGCGCGATCAGAGCCGGCGCGGTCCGGCGGGTGATGGCGCCTTCACCGGTGCAGCCGGGGGCGCCGCCTGCGGCGACCTCTCGCGGATCTCGTTCCTGGTTGAGGACGAGCGGATCGCCTCGGTCAGCTTTGACGCCGAGGGCTGCGGCGCGACCGTGGCCGCGACGGCGGCGGTCGCTGAGATGGTCGACGGGGCACCGGTATTGGAGGCGGCGGCGGTCGACATCGACGCGGTCGATGCGACGATCGGGGGTCTGACGCCGGCCAAGCGCCACGCCGCCCAGCTCGCCGCCGACGCACTGCACCGCGGCCTCGCGAGCGCCGCGGCCTCCTCGCAACGGCTCTCGCTGCCCTTCGCCTCCTCCGCAGCCGCCAGTCCCGCGACGGCGCCTTCGTCCCCGACGGCCGCTGCCGGCGAGCGCGTCGCCGTCGCGATGTCCGGCGGCGTCGACAGCGCCGTCGCGGCGCTGCTTGAGCGGGAGCGCGGCGCGGACGTGGTCGGCGTCACCGTCAAGCTCTGGGCCGACCCCGATACCGACGGCGCCAAGGCCTGTTGCTCGCCGGAGGCGGTGCTCGGCGCCCGGGCGCTCGCTCACTCGCTCGGCATCCCGCACCTCACCCTCGACCTCGAGGAGGAATTCCGCCGCCGCGTCGTCGGGCGCTTCATCGACGGCTACGCGGCCGGGAGCACGCCCAACCCCTGCGTCCTCTGCAACGGCGAGGTGCGGATCGCGGCGATGGTCGACCTCGCCGAGCGGCTCGGCGCCGAGCGGCTCGTCACCGGCCACTACGCCCGGATCGTCGAGGACGCCGACGG
Organism: Solirubrobacterales bacterium; assembly: GCA_036269775.1. Classification (GTDB taxonomy): domain Bacteria; phylum Actinomycetota; class Thermoleophilia; order Solirubrobacterales; family 70-9; genus VAYN01. Next base: position 47,982 of record DATBDU010000028.1, on the reverse strand, counting down.
CCCACTGCTGGCCTCGGCCGCCGACCAGGCCAAGGACCAGAGCTACATGCTGGCGGCGCTGCCGCCACAACTGCTCGGCCGGCTCGCCTTCCCGCTCACCGAGCTGACCAAGCCGGAGGTGCGGGCGATCGCTGCGCGCCACGGGCTGCCGGTCGCCCGCAAGGCCGAGAGCCAGGATCTCTGCTTCCTTGCTGGTCAGGGCAAGCGCGGCTTCCTGCGCCGTCACGGCGGGCTCGCCGACAACGACGGCGCCGTTCTGGACCGCACCGGGCACACGGTCGGCCGCCACCGCGGCCACCACAACTTCACCGTCGGCCAGCGTCGCGGCATCGGCGTCTCGGCGCCGGAGCCGCTCTACGTCGTCGCCACCGACGCCGTCGCCAACACGGTCACGGTCGGCACCCGCACCGACCTCGAAACCCGCCACGTACATATCCGCGACGCGATCCTGCATCGCGAGGGTGCCCGCGTCAACGCCGTCCGCCTGCGATACCACTCGCGGGCGCTGCCGGCCTCCGTCGGGGCCGCGGAGGTGGGCCGCCACGGCGCCCTCGAGGTCGCGCTCAGCGAGGAGTTCATCGGCGCCTCCCCGGGCCAGACGGCGGTGCTGCTCGACGGCGAGACGATCGTCGGCCACGGCACGATCGCCGCGCCAGCCTGAAGAGTTTCACCAAAACCTGCCGCGGCCCAAGCCCTTTCTGTCTGCGAAATATTTAGGCTCCCTCACATGAAGGCCCAGGAGATCCGCGACACCTACCTCTCCTTCTTCGCGGAGCGCGGCCACAAAGTCGTCCCGTCGGCCTCGCTCGTGCCCTCCTCGCACGACCCATCGGTGCTGCTCACCACCGCCGGCATGCAGCCCTTCAAGGCCTACTTCCTGGGTCGCGAGAAGCCGCCGGCGCCGCGCCTCACCGACGTGCAGAAATGCTTCCGCACGACCGATATCGAGGAGGTCGGCAACACCGCCCGCCACCTCACCTTCTTCGAGATGCTCGGCAACTGGAGCTTCGGGGACTACTTCAAGGCGGAGTCGATCCGCTGGGGCTGGGAGCTCTCCACGCAGGGCTTCGGGATGGACCCGGAGCGGATCTGGGTCACGGTCTTCGGGGGCGACGAAGAACTCGGACTCGGGTCAGATGAGGAGGCGATCGAGATCTGGCGCGCCGTCGGGGTCCCCGACGAGCGGATCGTCCAGCTCGGCCGCGAGGACAACTTCTGGCAGGCGGGGCCGAGCGGGCCATGTGGCCCCTGCTCGGAGCTCTACCTGGACCGGGGCGAGGCATTCGGCGCCGCCGGCGAGCGCCCCGGCGACGACACCGACCGCTTCCTCGAGTTCTGGAACCACGTCTTCATGAGCTACGACCTCGCCGAGGACGGCGGCCTGGCCGAGCTGCCGATGCGCAACATCGACACCGGCATGGGCCTGGACCGGATGGCGGCGATCCTCCAGGACGTGCCCTCGGTCTACGAGACCGACCACGTGCGGCCGTTGATCGACCTCGCCGAGGAGATGAGCGGCCACGGTTACGAGGAGGGCGACGCGGTGACGCGGGCGATGCGGATCGTCGCCGACCACTCGCGCGGCGCCGCTTTCCTGATCGCCGACGGCGTCGTCCCCTCCAACGAGGACCGCGGCTACATCCTGCGGCGGATCATGCGGCGGGCGATCCAGCAGGGCAACACGCTCGGTCTCGAGGCCCCCTGGCTGGGCCGCTTCGCCGAGCGCACGATCGAGCTGATGGGCGAGGCCTATCCGGAACTGGTCGCCGAGCGGGAGACGATCGCCCGCTGGGTCGGCGACGAGGAGGAGAGCTTCGGCCGCACCCTCGAGCGCGGCACTGAGCTGCTGGAGCGCCTGGTGGTCGAAGCCAAGGAGTCCGGGACTTCGTGGATCGACGCCGCCGACGCCTTCAAGCTGCACGACACCTACGGCTTCCCCTACGACCTGACCAAGGAGCTGCTGGCCGACCGGGGGCTGTCCGTCGACGATTCCGGCTTCGAGGAGCTGATGGAGGAACAGCGCCAGCGCGCCCGCAGCGGCGCCGCCACCGCGCACGGCTCCGAGGACAGCCACGAGAAGGTGATCGCCTTTGCCGCCGCGGCGCCGCCAACCCGCTTCGTCGGCTACGAGACGCTGCGCGTCAGCACCGGCCTCGCCGCCATGCAGGGCGACGACGGCCGTGCTTTGGTCAAGCTCGAGGAGAGCCCCTTCTACGCGGAGGGCGGCGGACAGGTCGCGGACTCCGGTCTGCTGCGCTGGGACGGCAGGGAGGCCGAGGTTCTCGACGTCTACCGGGTTGGCGAAGACCAGGTCCTCGAGGTCGAGGCCCAGGGTGGGGTGACGCCCGGCACCGCCGTGGAAGCGGTGGTCGATCGCGAGACCCGCCACGCGACGATGCGCAACCACACCGCCACCCACCTGCTGCACGCGGCGCTGCGCGAGCGGCTCGGCACCCACGTGCGCCAGGCCGGCTCCGCGGTCCGCCCCGACAAGCTGCGCTTCGACTTCACCCACGGGCAGGCGCTCAGCCCCGCGGAGCTGCGCGACGTCGAGGACCGAGTCAACGAGTGGATCAAGGCGAGCGCGCCGGTGCGCTGGATGAATATGGAGCGGCCCGAGGCGGAGAAGCTCGGCGCGATGGCGCTGTTCGGCGAGAAATACGGCGAGTGGGTGCGGGTGGTCGAGGTCGACGGCGTCTCCCGCGAGCTCTGCGGCGGCACCCACGTCGCCAACACGGCCGAGGTCGGCATCTTCAAGATCGCCGCGGAGGGGTCGAGCGCCGCCAACGTGCGCCGGATCGAGGCGCTCAGCGGCCCGGCCGCGATCGACTGGTTCCGCGAGCGGGAGGGGCAGCTGCGCGAGGCCGGCGAGCTGCTCGGCAACCCGCAGCACCCGCTCGCCGCCGCCCGCCGCGCCGCCGAGCAGCTGCGCGAGGCAGGGGAGGGGGCCAAAAAGGAAGAGCAGACGGTGCTTCGCGAAGAGGTGAAACGACTGGCGAGCGAGGCGGTCGACATGGGCGGCTTGAAGCTCGTCTCCTCTGGAGACACCCCCCTTCTGCTCGACTCGAAGCAGCTACTCGATCTGGCAAAGCGGATCCAATCCGCCATGGGCGGCGGCGGCACCGCGATAACGCTGGGCGGGGCGGGGGCCAAAGCGAGCATCGTGATCCTGCTCTCCGAGGCGGCCGTGGACAGGGGTCTGTCCGCCGCGGAGCTGATCAGGCGACCGGCCGAGATGATCGGAGGGGGGGGAGGCGGCAGCGACGGCATGGCCCAGGCGGGAGGTCGGGACTCCGCCAAGCTCGGTGAGGCCCTCGCCGCCGCCCGCGGCGCGATTGAGCGGGAGCTCGGCTAGACCGTGCGCGTCCTTGCCCTCGATCACGGCACCGTGCGGATCGGCTGCGCGCTCTCCGACCCAAGCGGCACCCTGGCGACGCCGTTGCCGGTGATCGAACCGCCGGAGGCGCGCGCGGTCGTCGAGCTGGTCGCCGAGCATGGGGTCGAGCGCGTCGTCGTCGGCCTGCCACTGCATCTCAGCGGCGAAGAAGGCAGCCAGGCCGGCCTGGCCCGCGGCTTCTGCGCCGAACTGGAAGCGATGCTCTCGATCCCGGTCGAGACCTACGACGAGCGCCTGACCACGAAGATGGCGGACGCAACCCGGCGGACCGGGGCGACGGGCGCGCGCGACTCGATCGCCGCCGCGCACCTCCTGCAGGCCTACCTGGCCGGCCAGGCCGCGATCGAGGAGAGGGCCGATGACTGACGACTGGGCACGGGACGACCCCTTCGCGAATCCGGACGATCCGGCCGCCCGCGAGCGCGAGCGGCGCCGCCTCGAACGGGAGGAGAAGCGGCGTGCCCGGGAGGCCAAGCGATCGCAGAAGGAGGGGGTTGCGAGGGGAGGCTCGGGGGATGACCCGCCGTCGCAACAGCGGGGAGGCTCCGTCGGGTCATCTCCCGAGCCTCCCCATGGATCGCCTGTCGCCGAGCCGCCGCTGACGCCTCGTGGCTCTGAAAAGGAGTTTTGGGATGAGGAGGCGGCGCCGCCGCCCGAGGAGCCGTTCGCGGCAGGGCCCGTCGGCAAAGAAGTGCCGCCGCCTCCGCGGAAGGCGAGGAGAGGAGGCGGTGCCTTCGGCCGCGCCCGGCGCCACCCGCTGCTGATCGTCGCCATCGTGATCGCGCTGGTCGTTATCTGGTTGCTCTGGTCGCTCTTCCAGCCCTTCCACGGCGATGGTTCCGGCCAGGTCGCGGTCACGATCCCGAAAGGTGCCAGCGTCAGCGAAGTCGGCGACCTCCTTGACGAAAAGGGCGTCGTCGACGACTCGACCTTCTTCCAGATCCGCGCCACCCTGGCCGGCAAGCGCTCCGAGCTGTACCCCGGCCACTTCACGCTGGCCCACGGGATGTCCTACGGCGCCGCCATCGACGCGCTCTCCAAGCCGCCGGTAAAACGGGTGACCACGGTCACCATCCCCGAGGGCTACAGCCGCTCGCAGGCCGCGCAGTTGGTCGAAGAAGACGGGCTCGAAGGCGACTACACGAAGGAGACCGTGCGCTCGAAGTACCTGAACCCAGCCAAGTACGGCGGCAAGGGCGCCAAGGACCTCGAGGGCTTCCTCTTCCCGGACACCTTCGAAATGAAGCCGGGCGCGCCGGCGGCCGACCTGGTTCAGCTGCAGCTGCAGGACTTCAAGCGGCGGATCAAGGGCGTCGACATGGGCTACGCCGAGTCCAAGAACCTGACCGTCTTCGACGTGCTGATCATCGCCTCGATGATCGAGCGCGAGGCGGGGGTGCCGAGCCAGCGCAAGCTCGTCGCCTCGGTCGTCTACAACCGCCTCCACGAAGGAATGCCGCTGGGGATCGACGCGACGATCCGCTTCGCTACCGGCAACTACGAACAGCCGCTGACCGAATCGGAGCTTGCCGTCGACTCGCCCTACAACACCCGCACTAACGCCGGTCTGCCTCCCGGACCGATCAACAGCCCCGGCATCGATGCGATGGAAGCCGCCGCCCACCCGGCCAAGTCCAAGTACCTCTTCTATGTGAACAAGCCGGGGACGTGTAACGAACTGGCCTTCGCCAAGGACGAAGCCGAATTCGAAAGCGACGTCGCCAAGTACAACGCGGCCCGCGAAGCCAACGGCGGCAACGAGCCGTCCACCTGCGGGGAATAACGATGTCGCGGCTGGCAGTGCTCGGTCACCCGGTCGCCCACTCGCGCTCGCCGGCGATGCAGAACGCGGCACTGGCGGCGCTGGGGCTGGAGGAGTGGAGCTACGAGGCGATCGACGTCGCCCCGGAGGGTTTCGAGGAGCGAGTCCGGGCGATGGCCGCGGAAGGGTTCGCCGGCGCCAATGTCACCGTCCCGCACAAGCACGCGGCGCTGGCTTTGGCCGATGCCCCGAGCGAGGTGGCGGGGGAGATCGGTGCCGCCAACACGCTCAGCTTCGGGACTGGCGAGATCGTCGCCGACAACACCGACGCCGGCGGCCTGTTGGCGGCGCTGCCCGAGCCGGCCGCCGGCAGGCGAGCGCTGGTGTTGGGTGCGGGCGGCGCCGCCCGGGGGGTGGTTTGGGCCCTGGAGCGCGAGGGAGCGACGGTAGAGGTCTGGAACCGGACCGCGGCGCGCGCCGAGCGGCTCTGCGCTGAGCTGGGCGGGACCGCGATCGGCGGTGCCGACGATGACGATGCGGCCGCGGGCGCCCCGGCGATGATCCCCGACCAGTCCGCCTACGACCTGATCGTCAACACCTCGATGGCGGGACTGAAGGGCGAGGACCCGTTCGCCGTCCTGCCGCTCAGTCGCGACGGTTTCGGTTCTGACCAAACCGTCGTCGACATGGTCTACGGCGAGACGCCTTCGCCGCTGCTCGTCGCCGCCGCGGACGCCGGCGCAGTCGTCGTTGACGGCCTCGAGATTCTCGTCCAGCAGGGCGCCCTCTCGCTGCGCATCTGGACCGGCCGCGAGGCGCCGCTCGAGGTCATGCGCATCGCCGCCCGCGCCTGAGCCGGCGCTTGGTCGCTTTGCAGGGCTATAGCGCGGTCAACTGACCAAGCGCCGCGCCTATAGCCTTGGCGCCGTGACGACGTTTCGATTCACCACCGCGGGCGAGTCGCATGGGCCGGGGCTCGTGGCGATCGTCGAGGGCATGCCGGCCGGGCTCGAGCTCGACCGCGAGGCGCTGGACCGCGACATGGCCCGGCGCCAGCTCGGCCACGGCCGCGGCGGCCGGATGCGGATCGAGACCGACAGCGCCGAGATCCGCTCCGGCGTCCGTCACGGCCGCACGCTCGGCAGTCCGATCGCCGTCCTCGTCGCCAACCGCGACTATGCCAACTGGGAGGAGCGGATGAACCCCTGGCCGGTCGAGGGGTTCGAGCCCGACGAGGTGCACCTGCCGCGTCCCGGCCACGCCGACCTGGTCGGCGCTCAGAAGTACGGCCACTCGGACATCCGCAACGTCCTCGAGCGGGCCAGCGCACGCGAGACCGCCGCCCGCGTCGCCGCCGGCACGATCGCCCGGGGCTTCCTCACCGCGCTGGGGGTCGAGATCCACAGCCACGTCACCCAGATCGCCTCGGTCAAGGCCGCCGCGCGCGAGGATATCGCTCCCGCCGACTTCGCCACCGTCGATGATGACCCGGTTCGCTGCCTCGACCCCGAGGCGAGCGCCGCGATGGTCGCCGAGATCAACCGCCTGCGCAAGGCCAACGAGAGTCTGGGCGGAACCTTCGAGGTGCGCGTCTTCGGCCTCGTCCCCGGACTCGGCTCGCACGTCTCCTGGGAAGACCGCCTCGACGGCCGCCTCGCCGGCGCCGTCGCCTCGATCCAGTCCATCAAGGGCGTCTCGATCGGCGAGGCCTGGGACGTCGCCACCCGCCCCGGCTCCGAGGCCCACGACGAGATCTTCTGGTCCGAGAAGGACGGCTACTTCCGCGAAACCAACCACGCCGGCGGTCTCGAGGGCGGCATGACCAACGGCCAGCCGCTCTCGGTGCGGGCGGCGATCAAGCCGATCTCGACCCTGACCAAGCCGTTGCGCTCGGTCGACACCGAGACCAAGCAGCCCGCCCAGGCGCTGCGCGAGCGCACCGACTCGACCGTCGTTCCCGCCGCCGCCGTCGTCGGCGAGGCGATGGTGGCGCTGACCCTCGCCCGCTGCTACCGCGAGAAGTTCGGCGGCGACCACATCGACGACGTCCTCGCCGCGCTCGCGGCGTACAAGCAGCGCATCGACTTCCGCGGGTGAGTCAGTGAGGCCGGCACTGGTCTTCATCGGTTTCATGGGGGCGGGCAAGAGCACCGCGCTCGCCGCCGCCCGCGACGCCGGCCTGGAGACGACCGAGATCGACGCCGTAATGGAGGCCGAGCTGGGGATGCCGATCGTCGCGGCCTTCGAGCGCCTCGGCGAGGAGGGCTTCCGTGCCCGCGAGGCCGAGGTCGTCGGGGCCCTGCTGGCGAGCGCCGACGGCGGCGCGATCGCCCTCGGTGGAGGCAGCGTCCTCAGCGAGCGGATCCGCGCCGCGTTGGCTCGCCACGTCGTCGTCTGGCTGCAGGTCGACGCCAGGGAGTCCTGGCGCCGGATCGCCCACAGCGACCGCCCGCTCGCCACCAGCGCCGCGGACGTCGCCGAGCTGATGGCGGTGCGCGAACCGCTCTACGAGGAGCTGGCCGACGCCGTGATCCCGATGGGCGACCGCGATGTCGTAGCGCGGGCGATGACCTACCTAGTCGCTCTCGTTGGCTTGCCCGCCGGCACCAGATTGCTCTGGGCCACCAGCGCTTCTGGCGAGTATCCGGTCTACGTGGGCCCGGGCCTGCTCGGGCCGCTGGGGCGCGACGCCTGGCCGCTCGTACGGAAACGCTTCTGCATCACTGACAGCGCGGTCGGGCCGCTCTACGCCGAGCGGCTCGGCCCCTTGGCTGCGACGGTCGAAGTCCCACCTGGTGAGCGGGCGAAGACCCTGGCCGAGGCAGAGCGGGTGCTGCGTCAGCTCGCGCTGGCGGGCATGACTCGTGAAGACCACGTGGTCGCGCTCGGCGGTGGGGTGGTCGGCGATCTGGCCGGGCTCTGCGCCCACCTCTACCAGCGGGGAGTGCGGATTGTGCAGGTGCCGACGACGCTCGTCGCTCAGGTCGATTCAGCCTACGGCGGAAAGACCGGCGTCGACCTGCCGGAGGGAAAGAACTACGTCGGGGCCTTCCACCCACCGAGCGCCGTCGTCGCCGACACCGACACGCTGGCAAGCGTGCCCGATCAGGATCTTGCCGCCGGGTTCGTTGAGGCCCTGAAGACCGGACTGCTGGTCGGCGGTCGGCTTTGGGAGCGAGTGCGATCGATTGAGACGATCGACCCCGCCAGGCTCGGCGATGTCATCTTCGCCTGTGCGCGCTACAAGTGCGAAGTGGTCGCCGAGGACGAGCGCGATAGCGGTCGCCGCCAGGAGCTCAACCTCGGCCACACGGTCGGTCACGCGATCGAGGCTGCGAGCGGCTACGAGCGTTACCGCCACGGGGAGGCGATCGGGCTCGGGCTGCTGGCGGCACTCCGTCTCTCGGAGGCGCCGCGACTACGCGAGGAATGCGAGCTGATCCTCAAAAGGTTCGGTTTGCCCGTCCGTCTCGATCCGGAGACCGACGTCGAGGCACTTCTCGACGCTCTGCAGCGCGACAAGAAGCGCACCATCGCGGGGGTCGGCTTCGTCCTCCTCTCCGCGCCCGGCGAGCCCCGCGTGGGACAGCTGGTCGACCCCGCTAGGGTCAGGAGCGCCGTGGAGGAGCTGCTCGGATGACCACTGCCCGCAACCGCGTCGCCGTCCTGCATGGCGTCAACTTCAACATCCTCGACCGACGCGACCCAGACGTCTACGGCGGCCTCTCGCTGAGCCAGCTGGAGCAACGGATCGGCGACTGGGCGCACGGCTTCGGCCTCGAACCGATCTTCTTCCAGACCAACCACGAGGGCGAGTTCGTCGAATACCTGCACCGCCTGCCCGACCTCGCCGACGCCTCGCTGATCAACGCCGGCGCCTGGAGCCACTACAGCCGCGCGATCGCCGACGCGCTCGACGTCGCCCGCCTGCCGGCGGTCGAGGTCCACCTCTCCGATGTCGAGAACCGCGACGAGTGGCGCCGACTGTCGGTCTTCGACGGGCTAGTGCTGGCGAAGATCTCCGGCAAAGGCGCGGACGGCTACCGCGAGGCGTTGGAGCTGCTCGCCGGCGAGCTCGGCGCCAGCGCCTAATGCGCGGGCGCGGCGACCGCCTGGAGCAGCTGCTCGCCGAGCGCGAGCTGGACCGGATGCTGGTCACCGACCTGACCAACGTCCGTTACTTGACCGGCTTCACCGGCTCGAATGGAGCTTGTGTATGTGGGCCTGGTATTCGCCTTTTTTTTACTGACTTTCGCTATACCGAGCGCGCGGCAAGTGAAGTGAGCGGTTGGGAGGCGATCACTTTGACCAACGACTGGTTGGCCGGTATCGCCGAGCAGCTCCGCGGCAAGGTCGGTTTCGAAGACGACAAGATGCCGGTTCGCAGCCTGGAGAAACTGAGGGAGAAACTGGCTGACGGGGTCGAGCCAGTCGCGGCGGGGGGGACGGTCGAGCGGCTGCGTCGGGTTAAGGATGCTGAGGAGCTGGCGGCGATCGGGGACGCCTCGGAGCTGGCCGACGAGGTCTGGCGCTGGAGCCTGGAACGCGGCCTGGCCGGGCGCCGCGAGCGCGACGTCGCCCGCGCCGCCGAAGCGCGGATCCGCGAGCTCGGCGGCGACCCCTCCTTCCCGGCGATCGTTGCCGCCGGTCCCAACGGCGCCCTGCCGCACGCCGAGCCCGGCGAGCGAGAGATCGGTCGCGGCGAGCTGGTCGTTTTCGACATGGGGGCGAAGCTCGACGGCTACTGCTCCGACGGCACCCGCACCTACGCCACCGGCGACCCGGGCGAGGAGGCGCGCCAGGTCTATGAGGTGGTGTTGGCCGCGCAGTTGGCGGCGCTCGGGGCGATCGAAGCTGGCGTCAAGGGCGAAACGGTCGACCAGGTCGCCCGCGAGGCGATCGACGCCGCCGGTCACGGCGAGCGGTTCGGCCACGGGCTCGGCCACGGAGTCGGGCTTGAGGTGCATGAGGGCCCGCGGCTCTCGCTGCGCTCTGATGATGTGCTGGCGCCCGGCGAAGTCGTCACCGTCGAGCCCGGCGTCTACCTACCCGGAAAGCTGGGTGTGAGGATCGAGGACCTGGTCGTCGTCGGCGACGACGGCCTGCGCAACCTCAGTCGGCTTCCAAAGGATCTTCAGCTCGTCGAGTAGGGGCCACGCCGGCCTGCCGACGACCGGACGCCTGCAGTTCTAAGCCGGACTCCGGTGCGGGCCGATGAGGCGGCGTGAACTTCAATGCGCACACCCTCGGCAGCGGCTGGGACGGCGCCCTGGCCGGCGCCGACCGTTCGGCTGAGACGCTGGTCTCGATCCGCGACGAGGTGCGCCGCGAGCGCCTGCTCGACATGGAGCTGCGGGTCCGCCGCTACCGCCTCGCCTGCTTCGCGATCCTCGCCGTGGCGCTGGCCCTCGGTGGCTCTGACGCCGGCTGGTGGTGGCTGGCCCCCCTTGCCGCCGGTTTCGCCGGTTTCGCGGTGGCCGACCGCTTCATGCGCGGCAGCAGCCATCCCGCCGTCTGGATCGCCGCCGCCTGGAGCCTGACCCCGCTGCTGCTCGGCGCTGCCGTGCTCGTCACCGGTGCCGCCGCCAGCCCCGTCCTGGTCTGGTTCGCCCTGCCGGCCGTCACCCTCGGCGCCCGCTTCGAGCCACGCGGCATGACCGCTGGCACGGCGTTCATCCTGCTGATCTTCCTCGCCACCGCCGTCCTCCCTGATCCCGCTGTAGCCCTGCAGGATCGGCAGGCGCTGATCGCCGTCGCGGCGCTGATCCTCAGCACCGTGATCCTCTCCGGCGCGCTCGCCGAGTCCGACCGGGCGCACCGCAGCCGCTCGACCCTCGATCCGCTCACCGGCCTCTTCAACCGCGGCGCGCTCGAGCAGCGGCTGGCGGAGATGGAGGAGCAGGCCCGCGGTCCGGGCCAGGGCGCCTCACAGGCGATGCTGCTCTGCGACGTCGACCATTTCAAGCGCGTAAACGACCAGCTCGGTCACGCTGCCGGCGACTCCGTTCTGCGCGACGTCGCCGACACGATGCGCTCGGTGCTGCGCGCCGGCGACTCGATCTACAGGGTGGGCGGGGAGGAGATTCTCGTCATCCTTCCCGGCGCCGCCCGCGCCGACGCGATCAAGGTCGGCGAGCGCCTGCGCCAAGCGGTCCGCGAACGACGCCCGGTCGGGGTACGGGTGACGATCAGCGTCGGCGTCGCGGTCGCCGATCCGGGCCTGCTCGACACCGACGGCCTCGTCGCCCGCGCCGATGCTGCTCTTTACGCCGCCAAGGCTGGCGGCCGCGACACGGTCTTCTGCGCTAATTGAGGCCAGCTAGCGGCTGAGGTCGACGTCCGCCGTCAACCGCGCCGCGAAGGCCGCCAGCAGCTCGACGGTCGCCTCGACGTCGCGCAGATCGACCATCTCAACCGGCGAGTGCATGTAGCGGAGCGGGATCGAGACGAGGCCGGTGGGGATGCCGGCGCGGGAGATCTGCAGCACGTCGGCGTCGGTGCTGGTGCCGCGGCCGCTGGCGCTGATCGAGTGCTCGATCCCCTCCGCCTCAGCCGTCTCGACCAGCAGCTCGAAGACCTTGGGGGAGAGGGTAGAGCCGCGGCCAATTACCGGGCCGGAGCCGAGCGGGCTGCTGCCGAGCTCCTTCTCGTCGACGCCCGGCGCGTCGGTGGCGTGGGTGACATCGACGGCGACGGCGATATCGGGCCGGACCGCGAAGGCGGCGGTGCGGGCGCCGAACAGGCCGATCTCCTCCTGCACCGCAGCGACGGCGGCGAAGGAGCCGGCCATCTCGCCGCGCTCATTGGCGCGGCGCAGACTCTCCAGCGCCACATAGGCGCCGAGGCGGTTGTCCATCGCCCGGGAGACGAGCCGCTCGCCAATTACCGGCATCGGCTCGGCGGCGATCACGACCGGGTCGCCGACCCGGATCAGCTCGGCGGCCTGCTCACGGTCTGTGGCACCGATGTCGATGTGCAGGCCCTTCAGCTCGACGACCTTCTTGCGCTGGTCGGGCTCGAGCAAATGGATCGGCTTGCGGCCGACGACACCGAGCACGGGGCCGTCCTTGCCGCGGATCTCGACCCGCTGGCCGACCAGGATCTGCGGGTCCCAACCGCCGACCGGCGCGAACCAGAGGAAGCCTTTCTCGTCGACGTGGGTGACGACCAGCCCGATCTCGTCGATATGGCCGACCACGGCCAGCAGCGGCGCGGCGTCGCCGACGCGGGCGATCGAGGAGCCAATGCCGTCGCTGCTCAGCTCGGCGAAGGAAGCGGCCTCACGCCAGACGGCCGCCGCCGGGCCCTCGTATCCAGAGGGAGCGCCGGCGCGCAGGAGGTTGTCGAGAAAGGACGGCGTCGCGCTCAAGGCTGTGAAGTATGTCGGAAATCGAACGTATGTCCGTAGCGATTGGGGCGCACGTGCTCTAGGAATGCGAAACGGCGGCTTCGTGGCGGAGCTGGTCGCGCCCCTCGCCGTAGCCGCGGTGCTCGTAGGCGATCATCGCCCAGATCAGCAACACGGCGATCGCCAGGCTGACGATCGCTGGCAGCGCCGTGGCGACCGGGATCAGGATCAGCAACACGATTCCGAGGCCCAACCGCTGGCGGTTGATCGTCTGGACATGGCGATACCGGAAGCCGACCAGCCCGAAGAGATAGACAGCGGTCCCGCCCAGCAGCCCGAAGGCCGGGACGGCGTGGAGGTGCTCGTCGTAGTGGGCGATCGAGGTCTTCAGTCCGAAGGCGACGAGGACGATCCCGGCCACCATCGCCAGGTGGATGTAGGAGTAGGAGTCGCGGGCCAACTCGTTCCGCACCCGGCCCTCTTCGGCTTCGCCCAGCCGGCGGGCCGAGACCAGAGCGACGACGTCGAAGTAGATCCACCACATCGCCGCTGCCAGTGCCACCCCCAGCACGGCGACGGTGCCGATTCCGAGGTCGAGCGCCCCGGCGGCACCGACGCCGATTGCGACGATCGACTCGCCGAGGGCGATGATCACGATCAGGCCGTGGCGCTCGGCGAAGTGCCCCGGGACCAGTTTCCAGCCGTCGGAGCCGAAGAAGTAGGGCCCGGCCATGTCGAGGAACAGCGCCAGCGCCCACAGCGCCCCCTGGGCGAGGCCGTCGAAGAGCGAGGCGGCGGCGAGCAGAACGACCGCCAGCGCGGTGCTGGTGGCGAGGCCCTGAACCGAGTGGCGCAGGGCGTCGTCGTCGCGACCGGCGAGCATGAAGAGGGCGATGTGGGCGACCCGGAAGATGCCGAAGGCGAGGGCGAAGGTGAGGCCGAGGTGAGCGAAGGCCTCGGGTACGCAGAGCGAGACGATCAGCAGCGCCGCCATCGCCGCGAACATGGCCAGCCGCACCGCCCCCTCCTCGGGGTCGATGACGCTGGTCAGCCAGGCGTAGCCGACCCAACCCCACCAGAGGATCCCCAGCACCAGCAAGCCCTGCGCGATCCCCGACCAGGTCGGGTGGTGGGACATCAGCGCCGTGCACTGGGTGATCGCGAGGACGAAGACGAGGTCGAAGAAGAGCTCCAACGGCGTCACCCGCTCGCCCTCGCGCGGAGCCGCGGAAAGGCGCGGGCCACGCGATTCGGAGGAATCCGGCATCGGCGCATCCTTGCAACTCCAAAGGGGGTGGCCGACTTTTTGGGGCGTGGGGGACCCAAAAAGTCGGACACGCCCCTCGGCGGACGAATACGCTGCGGCGATGAGCGTCGCACTGGTGACGGGAGCATCAACGGGGATCGGCGAGGCGACTGCGATCCGGCTCTCGCGCGAGCCGGGCACGGAGCTGGTCCTGGTCGCCCGCCGCGGCGAGCTGTTGCGCGAGCTGGCCGACTCGCTGCCTTGCCGGGCGACCTACCTGGCCGTCGATCTGACCGACGCCGACGCCCCCCAGCGGATCCGCGCCCATGTCGAGGCCAACCACGGCGGCCTCGACCTGCTCGTCAACAACGCCGGCGCCTCCTGGCGTGGCGGCTTCGCCGAGGCCGGCTACGCCAACGTCAAGCGCCACATGGAGCTCAACTTCGACGCCGTCGTCCGCCTCACCGAGGCGCTGCTGCCGTTGCTACGCGACGCGGCGCCGAGCGCGATCGTCAATGTCGCCAGCACCGCCGGCCGCGTCTCCCGATCCCGCACTGGCGCCTACTCGGCCAGCAAGTTCGCCCTGATCGGTTGGACCGACGCCCTCTACGCCGAGGAGCTGCCCCACGGCGTCCACGTCGGCATGGTCCTTCCCGGATTCGTCGCCACCGAGGGCTTCCCGGCCACCGAGCTGCGCCAAAAAGCGATCACCCGTTGGATCGTCTCCAAGCCCGAGAAGATTGCCGAGGCGATCTACGAAGCCGGCCCGGGCGGCAAGGCGGAACGCTACGTCCCGCGTCCCTATGCGCTCGCGGCGGTTCTCCGCATCGTCGCCCCGCGGCTGGTCCGGCGCGTCCTCAGCGGCGGCGCCGCCTCGAGCCTGACCACCAGTACGGCCGGCGACCGGCGATGATCGAGCTCGCGATCGGAGTCGCGGTGGCCGCCTTCGTGGCGATGGCCGCACTGGCAGCGATCTCGCTGGCGCGCGCGAAGCGGGTCGGCGGCCGCTTTCAGATCCTCGACGACATCGCCGGAGTCGCCGACGGCGGCGGCTCCCTGGAGGAGACCCTCGATGCGATCACCGCGATCCTCGTGCCCGAGTTCGGCGACTTCTGCATGATCGACGTGATCGAGGGCGACGGAATCCGCCGCGCCGCCGTCCGCGTCACCGGCCCCGAAGCGGAGAAGATCGAAAGGGGACTCGGCGAGCGCAAACCGGCGCTGCAGCAGCGCATCGCCAACGCCGCCTCTGTGGCCCGACAGGAACCGAGGTTCTTCGAACGTGTCGCCGAAGCGGACCTGCGCGACTCTGCCGAGAACGAGGCCGACCTGGAGTTTCTGCTCGCCATGGGCGTCCGCTCGTTCGTCACCGTCGAGCTGCGGGCGCGGGCGCGGCCGACCGGCCTACTCTCGGTCGGAGTCAGCCACTCGGGCCGCCGTTTCCGCCAGGACGACGCCCACTTCGCCAGCGTCCTCGCCGGACGGGTCGCGCTGGCGCTCGACAACGCGGGGCTCTTTTCCGAGCTCGAGCGCAGCGAGCGCGAACGGACCGAGATCGCCGAAACGCTGCAGCGCGGGCTGCTGCCGCCGCCGCTCGCCCATATTCCCGGCTGGTCGGTGGCGGCGATGTACAGACCGGCCGGCGCCGAGAACGAGATCGGCGGCGATTTCTACGACGCCTTCCGCATCGCCGGCGGCTGGATGGTGGTGATCGGGGACGTCACCGGCCGCGGCGCCCAGGCCGCCTCGGTGACCGCCCACGCCCGCTACACGATGCGCACCGCGGCCGCCCTGACCGGCGACCCCGTCGTCGCCCTGCGGACCTTAAATCGCGAGCTGCTGGTTCGTCGTGGCGCGGCGCTATGCAGCGTCGTCGCGATGGCGGTCGAGGAAGACCCGCGGCGACCGCTGCGCCTGGCCGTCGCCGGACATCCGGCGCCGCTGATGGTCGACGGCGACTCAGTCACCGAGGCGAGTGCCTCGGGGCCGGTGCTCGGCGCTTTCGAGGACGTCGCTTGGAGAATCGAAGAGATCCGGATGAGTCCCGGGCAGCAGCTCGTCGTCGTCACCGACGGCGTCACCGACGCGGCCAGGAATGGGAAGCGCTTCGGCGAGCAACGGCTCCATGCCGAGCTGGTCGGCGTCTCCAGCCCGGCGCTCGCCGCCACGAAGCTGGAGGGGGCGGTGCACGACTTCACCGCCGGTGAACTCGACGACGACACCGCGATCGTCGCGATCGGGCCCGCCTCGCCGGACGGCGAACCGGCGGCGGAGGAGGAGCGGAAGCTGGTCGCGCGGCTCTTCGAGACCTTCAACCGCCGCGATGTGGAGGGAATGATCGACGTCTGCGACCGGCGCCTGGAGTTCTTCCCGATCGGTACCGCCGAGGCGATCGGGCGCACCGCCCCCTATGTCGGCCCACAGGGGCTGCGCGACTATCTCGGCGACGTCGAGCAAGCCTGGGAAGAGCTGACGATCACGCCGAGCCTGATCGAACGACGCGGCGGCTCGGTGCTGGTTCGGGGGCGGGTCTACGCGCGCAGCCGCGAACTGGGGATACGCGACATGCCGGTGGCCTGGATCTGGCAGGTGGCCGGCGGCCGCTTCGTCCGCGGCGAGGTCTTCCCGGACCCCGAGCAGGCCGTCCTGCGCCTCGCCACGCCGGCGAGCTGAGCTTCGCCCTGGCCGCCACGGCCTCTAGGATCGCGGCCCGGATGTCCGGTCCTTCGCTCGAGAGCGTCAGGCTGACCCTGGCCGACGGTGCCCGGACCACGCTGCGGGTCGCCCGTTTCGATCGCGCTCGCTTCAGCGTCAGGGCGGTCGCGATCGAGCCCTGCTCGACCCTGCTGCGCTGGTGCGTCGCCAACCGCGCCGAGCACGCCCTGGTCGGCGGCTTCTACCTGCGGCCCGGCGGCCCGCCGCTGGGCGATCTGCGGATCGACGGGCGGGCCCGCCCGACCGAGCCGTTCGACACCCCCTGGGGCGCCCTGCGCGCCTGCGTCCACGCCGACGATGGCAGCGTCTCGCTGTCCTCCCGCCGCGACCTTCCCGCCGAGCCGCGCGGCGATCTGCTCCAGGCGGGCCCGATGCTGGTCGCCGCCGGACGTTCGCTGATCGAGCCGGAGCAGGACCTCGAGGGCTTCTCGGCAGGGTCGCGGCAGTTCGATTCCGACATCACCGTCGGCCGCTACCCGCGGGCGGCCCTCGGCCTGGCGGAGGAAGAGCTGATCGCCGTCGTCAGCGAGGGCCGCGCCGACGACGAGGCCGGTCTGACGATGGCCGAGCTGGCCGTGGCGATGAGCGGGCTCGGCGCTGCCGAGGCGATCAACCTCGACGGTGGCGGCTCTGCCTCGCTGGTGGCCGGCGGCGCCCTTCTCAATACCCCGCGCGAGGAGCATGGCAGGGAGCTCGAAGGCGGTCGCGAGATCGCCACCGCGCTTCAATTCGTCGAACGCTGAGGCTCTGGGCGACTTGGCGACACCGGTAGCCTCGGTGTCGATGCCGTCTACTCCGAACAAGCTGTTGATGGGCATCTACTTCTATCCGCGCGGTGGCTCCGCCCACGTCTGCAGAGCCCTGGCACGGCAGTTCGAGCGCAACGACTTCGAGGTCTCGGTGCTCTCCGGGTCGCGTTCGGACCTCGATGAGCACACCGAGGCGGCGAGCTTCTACTCGGGCCTCGACCTGCGGGCGGTGGACTTCGCGCCGGCGCTGCGCAGCGGCGATCCGCTCCACTTCGAGGGGCCCGCCGGCACCGCCCCGATCCAGGGCTCCTACGAGGACCGCCACGAAGCCGAGGACCCGGTGCTCGCCGCGATCGGCGACGAGGCCTTCGAGCTGCAGGTCGAGGCCTGGGAGCGGGAGCTGGCCTCGGCGGGAGCCGGCGACGCCGACCTCCTCTATCTCCACCACCTGACGCCGTTGAACGAGGCGGCCGCGCGTGCCTTTCCTGAGCTCCCGGTTTTGGGCCACGTCCACGGGACCGAGCTGCTGATGCTTGAGCGGATCGCCGCCGGGGCGCCAGCGGGCTGGGCCTATGCGGACGCCTGGGCCGAGCGGATCCGCTCCTGGGCGGCGGCCTGCCAGCGGATCGTCGTCAGCGACCCCAAGGGCCTGGAGCGGGCCAGCGGGCTGCTCGAGGTCGACCCGGATCGCTTCGCCTGCGTCCCCAATGGCTTCGACACCGGCTTCGCCCCGGGTGCGATCGACCGCCGTGCCCACTGGCGCCGCCACCTGGTGGAGCGGCCGCGGGGGTGGCGGCCGGGGTCGCCGCCGGGCAGCGTCGCCTACGCGGAGGCCGACCTGGCCGCGCTGGAGGGAACAGTGCTGCTCTACGCGGGCCGCTTCACCGCGGTCAAGCGCCTGCCGCTGCTGATCGAGGCCTACGCGCGGGCGCGCCGGCGTTTCGGCAAGCCGACCGCCCTGGTTCTGCTCGGCGGCCACGTCGGCGAGTGGGAGGGAGAGCATCCGATCGAGACGATCGAGCGGCTCGGCTGTCCCGACGTCTTCCTCGCCGGCTGGCACTCCCACGCGGATCTGCCCGATTTCCTGCGCGCCTCCGACCTGCTCGTCCACGCCTCGGTCCACGAGCAATTCGGCCAGGTGCTGGTTGAGGCGATGGCCTGCGGCCTGCCGGTGATCGCGGTCGATCGCGGCGGCCCCTCGGCGATCGTCGACGATCCTCAGACCGGTTGGCTCGTCCCGCCCGACGACCCGGCGCCGCTCGCCGATGCAATGGTGGCGGCGGTCGACGACGCCCCCGATCGCCGTCGCCGCGGCGAGCGCGCCCGCGACGAGGTGATCGACCGCTATGCCTGGGGCCAGATCGGCCGCGAGCTCGCCGAGCTGGCCCGCGCCTGCACCGCGCCGGTCGCGGCCTCCGGTGCCTGAGAACGCCGGTCGGTACTGCTCACAGCAGGTGGCGGCGCAGGAAGGCGACCTCGTCGGCGACGACCGCCTCGAACTCGCGCCCGTCGTAGATGTCGAAGTGGTCGACGCCGGGGTAGGTGCGCAGCTCACCGAGCGGAGTACGTCGCCCCGCCGCGATCGCTGGCCCAGGCTTGGCGACGCGGTCGGCCTCGCCGACGCAGAGCAGCCAGGGGCAGTGAAGCTTGGCCGCGAGGCGGGCGGGACGGAACGGAGGCCCGAGCAGCCAGCGCGAGGAGACGCGGTTGCGCCAGCGCGAGTCCTCGCCGCTTTCGACTACGTGACGCCAGCCGCCCTCGCCTCCCGGCGCGTTGATGAATGCGGCCTCGTGCGGCTGCCCGGTCGCCGGCAGATGCCTGCCGCGCGCGGCCGCCAGCAGCATCCGCGCCGTCACCAATGGCGCGGAACGATGCGCCTGGCGCCACATGTCGAGGAAGGGGACCTGGCTGATCGCGGTGGCTATACGCGGATCGCCCGCGGCGGCCGCGAGCGCGTTGCCTCCACCCATCGAGGAGCCGAAGGTGGCGACCCGCTCCGGATCCATGCCGGGCAGCGAGCGTGCGAACGAGATCGCCGCCCGCCAGTCGTCGAGCTGACGCCTCGGCTCGAACAGATCGGGCTCGCCGCCGCTGTCCCCGAACCCGCGGTGATCGAACACAAGCGCCGCGACCCCTGCCGCCGCGAACCGCTCCGCGAACGGCCCCAGCCCGTCCCGCCGGGTCCCGGAGAGGCCGTGAGCCATGACGATGACCGGCGCCGTCGGCGAGTCGCCGGCAGCCGGGTACAGCCAGGCGGCGCAGCTGTCCTCACCCGAATCGAACTCGAGATCTTCACGGTCCATGCTACATCAACGGTGGGCGGCCCCGAAACGTGAGATCGGCACCGGCCGGCCTCGCTCTTTAGGATCCCTGCCCGTGATTTCCACCAACCAATTCAAGAACGGCAACCACATCGAGATCGACGGCAAGATCTGGAAGATCATCGAATTCCAGCACGTCAAGCCGGGCAAGGGCGGCGCCTTCGTGCGGACCAAGCTGCGCCGCATCGAGGACGGCTCGGTGATCGACAAAACCTTCCGGGCCGGCGAGAAGTTCCGCCCGGTCCACACCGAGTCGCGCAAGATGCAGTACCTCTACGACTCCGGCGAGGCGGCGGTCTTCATGGACAGCCGCGACTACGAGCAGATCGAGATCCCGACCAGCGCCTTGGGTGAGGCGATGCAGTGGGTGCTCCCGAACTCCGAGGTCGAGGTGCTGTTCGTCGACGAACGGGCCAGCGACGTCCAGGTGGCCGGCGCGATCGAGATGAAGGTGACCCAGACCGATCCCGGGGTCAAGGGCGACACCGCCTCGGGCGGCGGCACCAAGCCGGCGACGCTGGAGTCCGGCGTGGTCGTCCAGGTGCCCCTCTTCATCGACGAGGGCGAAACGGTCCGAGTCGATACCCGCACCGGCGAGTACATCTCGCGCGCCTGAGCCGACCTCCGCGGCGCCTGCGGTGTCCTGCGTTGAAAAGCGAGAGAATGAACCAATGCGCAGGTCCGACCAACGCCGCGACGCCGTCTTCGCCAGCTACCAGCGGGACGTCACTGGACGACCCCTCGAGGAGCTGATCGTCGATGCGAAACCGCTCACCCGCGAACTCGCCGAGGGCATCGACGCCGAGCGCGAAGAACTCGACGAGGTGATCGCCGCCTACGCCAAGGGCTGGACGGTC
Source organism: Solirubrobacterales bacterium (assembly GCA_036269775.1). Lineage (GTDB taxonomy): Bacteria > Actinomycetota > Thermoleophilia > Solirubrobacterales > 70-9 > VAYN01. Next base: position 27,587 of record DATBDU010000028.1, on the reverse strand, counting down.
GACCGGATCGCGCCCCTCGACCTCAACGTGATGCGGGTGGCGCTGTACGAGATCGAGCACGGCGAGGTGCCGTTCGAGGTGGCGATCGACGAGGCGGTCGAGATCGCCAAGGAGTACTGCGGCGCCGACGCGCCCAAGTTCATCAACGGCATCCTCGGCGCGATCGTCCGCGAGCGGGAGCCGGCCAAGTGAGCGTTGGACGTCTGGGCGAGATCGCCGAGCGGCTGCGTCGGATCTCCACAGAGCTCGCCGCCGAGGAGGCGAGCGACGAGCGCGCCGCTGAGCTGGCCGCCGAGGCGGCCGACCTCGCCGCCGAGGCGGTCGAGGAGGCCAACCGCCAGGCGCGCGAAGCGGCGAGCGCCGGGTGAGCGCCGCTCCGCCGTCGATGTACCCCGAGGATCTGCGCTCTCTGGTCGACGCCACACTGGACCGCCTTCACTTCTCCAGCGTCGCCCCGACCGCCGGCCTCGACGAGGCGATGCGCTACTCGCTGCTGGCCGGCGGCAAGCGGGTACGCCCGGTGCTGGCGCTGGCCACTGCCCGCGCCCTCGGCGCCGATCCCGAGCGTTTCCTCCCGGTCGCCGCGGCGATCGAGCTGATCCACACCTACTCGCTGATCCACGACGACCTGCCGGCGATGGACGACGACGAGCTGCGCCGTGGCCTGCCCACCTCCCACGTCAAGTTCGGTGAGGACGTGGCGATCCTCGCTGGCGATGGCCTCTTCGCCGAGGCGGTCCGCCTCTTCTGTCAGCAGCCGGGCGACGCGGGGCGGGTGCTGGCGGCGATGGCCGAGCTGGCCGGCGCCACCGGCGTCGACGGCATGGTCGGCGGCCAGTACGTCGACGTGATTGGCGCCGAGGACGACGCCGAGGGACTGCGCGCCCTGCACGTCCTCAAGACCGGCCGGTTGATCGCCGCCAGCGTCGGCGTCGTACTGATACTCGAGGGGCTGGGCGAACCTGAGAGAATTGCCTATCGCCGTTTCGCTGGCGAGCTGGGGGTTCTCTTCCAGATCGTCGACGACATTCTCGACGTGACCGAGAGCGACGAGCAGCTCGGCAAGCCACATGGAAGCGACGAGCGACATGGCAAACTCACCTACGTCAGCCTTTTCGGGCTGGACCGGGCCCGCGACCTGGCCGCCGAGTCCCACGCCAAGGCGACCGCGGCGCTGGCCGAGACGGCGGGCGAGACGGACGATTTGAGGCGCGTGGCCGACTACATCTTCACGAGGAACGAATGAGCGAAAAGCCCCCCACCCAGGGCAACGAGGACGACAAACCCGAGCTGTTGCTGCCGAGCATCGACGGCCCCGCCGACCTGCACGAGCTCGACGACGAGCAGCTGCAGCAGGTGGCGCAAGAGATGCGCACCTACATCATCGACACGATCGGCGAGATCGGCGGCCACTTCGGCGCCAATCTCGGCACCTGCGAGCTGGCCGTCGCGCTGCACAGCCTGCTCGACTCGCCCCGCGACAAGGTGCTCTGGGACGTCGGCCACCAGTCCTACCCCCACAAGGTCCTGACCGGGCGCCGCGAGCAGCTGCCGACGATCCGCCAGTACGAGGGCCTGGCCCCGTTCTGCTCGATCGAGGAGTCCGAGCACGACATCATGGGCGCCGGCCACGCCTCAACCTCGATCGGCTACGCGGTCGGGCTCAAGGAGGCGATGCGCAAGGGGATCGGCGAGGACGGCCGGGTCGCCGCCGTGATCGGCGATGGCGCCCTGACCGGCGGCGTCGCCTATGAGGCCCTGCACGCGGCCGGCGGCCTGCAGACCCCGGTCGTGATCGTCCTCAACGACAACGGCATGTCGATCTCCCCCAACGTCGGCGCCCTCTCGCGCTACTTCAACCGGATCCGCCTCAATCCGCGCCTCTTCCACGCCCGCGAGGGGGTCGAGGACCGGCTGACCAAGCTGCCGCTCGGCCTCGGCCGGCGGATCGAGCGGCTCGGCCCGGAGATCAAGTCTGCGATCAAGGCCTACTGGGCGCCCGGCCTCTTCTTCGAGGAGCTCGACCTCGCCTACATGGGCGTGATCGACGGCCACGACGTCCATGCCCTGCGCGAGGCGCTCAAAGAGGCCTTCGAGGCCGAACGTCCGGTCGTCGTCCACATCCACACCGTCAAGGGCAAGGGTTTCCTGCCGGCCGAAGAGGGCGGCCTGGAGAGCATGGAGAAATGGCACGCCGCCAAGCCCAACTCAATCGTCAACGGCCAGCCCGCAGGGGCCGATGGGCCTGAAACGTCCAAATCGCGGACGGATGAGGCCCATCGGCCGGTGCCGGTGACGGAAACGGATGCGCCCGGCGCGATCGCGCCGGAGATGCTGGAGAAGCCGCCGGCCGCGGGGGCGCCCCCGCAGTACACGCAGGTCTTCGCCGACGCGATTGTCGCCGAGGCCGAGCGCGACGAGCGGGTGATCGGGATAACCGCGGCGATGGCCGGGGGGACCGGCCTGCAGAAGCTCGCTGACGAGCTCCCCGATCAGTACTACGACGTCGGCATCGCTGAGCAGAACGCCGTCCTGCTCGCCTCGGGACTGGCGCTGCAGGGGGCCAAGCCGGTCTGCGCGATCTACTCGACCTTCCTGCAGCGCGCTTACGACCAGATCATCCACGACGTCTGCCTGCAGAAGCTCGACGTGACCTTCGCGATGGACCGGGCGGGGCTGGTCGGCGACGACGGCCCGACCCACCACGGCGCCTTCGACGTCTCCTACTTCCGGCCGATCCCCCACGTGGTCGTGATGGCACCGCGCGACGAGGCGATGCTGGTCCACATGCTTCACACCGCCGTCGCCCACGAGGGGCCGGCGGCGCTGCGTTACCCGCGCGGGGCGGGGGAGGGGGTGGATCTGCCGGCGCAGCCGAAGCTGATCCCGATCGGCAGCGGCGAGGTACTGGCCGAGGGCGAGCAGGTGGCGCTGCTCGGCTACGGCTACGGCGTCGCGGTCGCCCGGGAGGCGGCGCAGATCCTCGCCGGCCACGGCCTCAGGGCGACCGTCGCCGATGCCCGTTTCGCCAAGCCGATCGACGGCGAGCTGGCCGAGCGGCTGGCCCGCGAGCACGACCTGGTGGTGACGGTCGAGGAGAACGTCCTACCCGGCGGCTTCGGCTCGGCGGTGCTCGAGCACCTTGAGGATGCCTTCGCCGCGGCCCCTGGGGAGAGGGCGCGGCTGCTCCGTGTCGGCCTTCCGGATCGCTACGTCACTCACGGGAAGCCGGCGCTGCTGCGCGCCGAGGTGGGCCTCACCGGCGAGTCCGTGGCCGAGCGGGTCCTCGCCGCGCTGCCCTCCGCGCAGCCCGTTTTGGGCTAGTCAGTCCAGATTCGTCTCTAACTAATTTTGACGATTGATCCAATCGTCGCAATCGAATAGATTGCACGAGTCTCTCCGGTGATGGTTGACGTAGCAACGGCTGTCAGGCCCGCGCTTCTGGGGATCGCCAAAGGGAGGAGAGGCATCTCTGTATATGTGGGTCCGTTGGGGGACGGACCTTCATGCGACCGGCCGCCAAGCGCGGCCGGTTTCGCGTGGAGGGGCACCCGACTCGCCACCGGGGCGACTCAGCTCTCCTCGGCGAGGATCGCGTAGATCTTGCGGCGGGTCTCGTCGAGCAGTTCGCGGACCCGCTTCTGCTGGCCTTCGTCGGCGGCGTGGAAGACCTGGCCGACCGCGTGATGGAGCTTGCCGACGCTGTCGCGCAGGTGGATCGCCTCCGGGGCGGCCTCGGCGCGGACGGCATCCCACGGCGCTTCCTCGCCGGCCTTCGCCTCTTGCTCGGCGGCGCCGGTCTCGGTGAGGGTGAAGCGGCGCTTACCGTCGCTCTCCTCGCCCTGGATCAGCCCCTCCTCCTCGAGCAGCTGCAGCATCGGGTAGATCGAGCCGGCGCTCGGGGTCCAGGCCCCCTGGGTGCGCTCCTCGATCTCCTTGATCATCTCGTAGCCGTGCATCGGCCGCTCGGCAAGCAGGGCCAGGACCGCGGCCCTGACGTCACCTCGGCGAGCCCGGGGACCGCCGCGCCCACGCCCGTAACGAGGACCGCGACTGCGGGCGAACTCCTGTCGCTTGTGATGGCCGGAATGTCGTGATTCATGTCCGTGGTGCATTGAGATCCTTTCTATCGGTATCTAACGCGATATATCGTAACACTGCGCGTGGACCGGCCAGATCGCCTGCACGGAGGCCGCCTAGATAGAACCGTCAGCGTCACGGCAGGCGAGCGCCAGTTCCTGCCACGGCACGATGCTCCAGTAGCGGCGGGCGGCACCGGAGGTCGAGGGCAGTACCCAGACCTCGGCGCCGCCGATCTGCTCCTCCTGCGGCCCGAAGCGAACGTCTCGTTCAAGCGCCCCGCGCGCGGCGTTCTTGCCGTTGAAGGCGAGACGAGCGGGTTCCGCCACCGTGATCTTCTCGCCCAGGTCGTCCACGTCGAACTCGACCGTGCCGACCTCCTCGTCGGAGCCGTGCAGCACCTTGCAGATGTCGGTCAGGCCGATCCCGAACTCCGGCAGGCGTCTAAATTCTGCCGGCTCGAGCTGCACCGGCGTCAACTCGGTCGCGTGGAGCGCCTTCCAGAAAGCGTTGCCGGGGCCCGCGTAGTAGGCCTTGGCCTTCGCGGAAGCTGTTCCCGCCGCCGTCCCGCAGAAGACCACCCGTAGGTCCGGTCGCAGCAGGTCCGGCAGCACCTCCATCGGTTGACGCCTCGCCATGGTCCGGACCCTAATCAATGCCAGAACACAAACGCCACCTGATGCGGGTCGTCTTCAGGGCGCTGCGGGACGGCGTTCCTGCTCGGTCAGCCAGGAGTGTCGATCCAACGAATGATCCGGCCATCGCGTAGTTCGTGAAAGGCCGGAGGCGCCGGCGGTGGATCTCCGCAAAGACAATCGATCACAGCGGTGGGGCCCAGCAAGTGCTCCTCCACTGCCGTAGTCCAGTGGACCTCGGGATGAAGCAAGCGCCGCAGGCGCTCCCAGGTTCGTCGCTCGATCGTGTCGAGAACGTCGCATACCGCTGGTACTTGCTCTGCCATTCCGATGCGCCTCCCACGCGGTGAGGATGACCGTTGCGAGCCTATCGCTCCGCCTTCGTAATGAGCCCGCAGAACCGCAAGGTTAGGCGCCCTTCGCGCCGAGCCTTCCGTTGACCAAAGACGCGGAAGAGTGTCGTCCTCCTGTCTGTGAATACGATTCCTTCGATGCCTGATTCACCTGACAACCCCTTCGGCGTAACTGGGCAGGCCCTCGGTTTGCAAGTTAGAGAACCGCCCTTCGAAGAGGGCGAGGAGGTTCGCTGGGAGGCCCGGGCCAACCGCTTCCAGCATGGGGTCCGCGCGATCGGCGGACGCATCTACCTGACGGATCGCCGGCTGGTCTTCGCGCCAAACAAGTTCGAGGAAAAGGTTGCCGGGCGTGCGTGGAGCGCCCAGCTCGCCGACCTCGATACGACCTTCGTCAAAGGGGCCGATAAAGATCGTTCGCGTCGTGGCGAACGACGGCGAGAAGCAGCGATTCGTGATCTGGCCGCGGGTGGAGGCGGCGGCGACGATCGATGCCGCTATTCAGGCCGCGAAGGTGAATACCTAAAGCGCGGCTCCTTCCGGGGGCGTTTGCGCTCTCCGTCTGACGTAAGGAGGCGATGCCCCGCCCCCTGATCGGGGGATCGGGCTGATGCGATACTGACCGGCGACAACCGTTACCGGGGAGCCGCTTGGCCTGAAGGCCGCCCCGGCCCTGGCGCGCTGACAACGCCGCCAAGCGCGAGGCGGCGACGGGGAGGGAAGAGAGCCCGAGTTCAGACCCTCTTGACGATGCATGAGTGCCGCCACACGTTCGCTTCGGTCCTAATCGACACCGGGGCGAATCCGAAAGCGATTCAGGAAGTCATGGGCCACTCGAAGATCCAGACGACCTTTGACGTCTACGGCCACCTTCTGCCGGGGAGCTACGACGACATCCGAGCCCGGATGGATGCCTACTTGGCAGCGGCGGCGTAGCTACTTGTCCAACCAAACCCTTTGTAATCATCAGCCCCCGTGGATCAGCCTCACGTGAAATTGAGCGGCGATATCGAGGGCTCCTACGTTGTCGAGGAGACTCGCAGCGACGGCAGACTCGTGATCTCGCCGGATATGTCTGCTCAGGCGATCACGGAGCGCTTGAGCCACGAGCCGGCGACGCTCGCGGAGTTCGAGGCTGAGTTTGGAGCTGTGAAGCCCGCCGACGGCGAGGGGTAGCCCGTGCCGCTCAAGCGCGGTTTTGCGCCCGTGGCATTTTGACGACCTCGCCTGGCAGAGCAATCTGAGCAGGCGATGGCCTCGGGATCGAGCCAAGCTCAACTTGACTCACGGCAGAATTTCCATCCGAGCAGAGCAGCGCCTTATCGAACCGCTCGTGTACCGAAGGAAGTACCATCCCTATTCGGCCTGGCCCCTGAGCCGACTACGTCGGCTGATGGCGAAACTGGTAGACGCGGTGGCTTGTCAAGTCACTGTGCCAATGGCACGTCTGGGTTCGAATCCCAGTCGGCTCAGGGGCAAGCCATTCCTTCGACGCGATGGCGCCGTTAGGAGATCAAGGGCAGTAGCTCAAGGGCCTCGGCGTGCCGAGGCCGCATCGTGCCGAAGTGTCGGTGGTCAAGAGTGGCGAGCTTCGGCTCTCCCAGGCGCTCGGTAACGGCCAGTACGGCGCAGTCGACGAAGCCGACTTTCAAGTCTGCGTAGGTTCGAAGTAGATCAACTGCGCGCTCGTAGTCGCTGGTCGTCAAGTCCTCAACCTGGAAGGCTCCTCGGCGCACTTGATCGAGGACTGCGACGAAGGCTTGCTCTCCGGCGAAGCGGCCGAGGAAGTGATCGACCTCCACGAGGACGGGGGAGGGGATGACCCGTCGTTCCTGCGTGCCTTCGATCAGGGCGGCGCAAGCGCGGTGGGCTTCGTCGCTGCGATCAAATGCCCCGACGAGGACGCCGGTGTCGAAGATCAGCGAAATGGCGGCGGCTCGTATGCGTCGCGGCTGGCCAACTCGCTCAGGTCGCCGCGTCCTGACTCGAACATGCCGATGCAAGTGACCGCGGGCTGCTCGCCGTCCGCCGGACCAAGCTCGTGCTCAAGCGCCTGGCGGACGAGCTGCGGGACGGCTACGCCGCGCTCGTCGGCGACCCTGCGGGCACGCTCCAGCAGCTCGGCGTCAACTTCAACGGTTTTTGACGGAGATGCGGCCATGCAACGCATTCTACCGCCAGTCCCGCTAGTACCCGTCGCGGAGTGATCCCCCGTGCAGCCAGGCGCAAAATCGTCGCGCTACTGGCGCACCAACTGGCGCACCGATGGTCAGGTCTTCTTTAGCGAATGACGCCAAAGAGCCGGAATTTGGCTCCACAACAGAAAACGCCCCACCGGGGAGGCGGGGCGCTTCTGGGGTTACTACAGGGAGGAGAGATATGTATCTCTATATATGTGGATCTGTGGGAGGTAGGTGAGCCCTGTGATGTCGTGGGCGCCAATTGTGGGAAGCAACTGGGGCCATGATTACGACGCGGGGATCAGCCAAGAAGTTTGTGGTCGGTGCCTTTCATCGTCATCTCCACTTCAATCCTTGAACAGCGTACGAACGTATGTGCGATTTGTGTGTGAGACGGATCACAGAGCCCCCCTGATTGGGGGACCGATTCCCTGCGGCAGAAAATCGCATACCCGCTTAAGGCCTCGCTAAACGGCGAATTTGGCGCCTCGCTGTAGCGTTCCGGGCATGAAGAAGTCCCGGATAGACGCGGTTTTGGCGGAGCGGGGGCTGTTTCCCTCGCGGACGGCCGCCGCCGGGGCCGTGCGGGCCGGCGAAGTCCGGGTCGGCCGGGATGGACCGGTGGCGCTGCGACCGAGTCAGCTGGTCGAGCCGGAGGCGATGCTGATCGTCGACGAGGGACGGCGCTACGCATCGCGCGGTGGCATCAAGCTGGAGAACGCGCTGGAGGCACTCGGGATCGACGTCTGCGGACGCGACTGCCTCGACGTTGGCGCCTCCACCGGCGGTTTCACCGACTGCCTGCTGCAACGGGGCGCGCTCCGGGTCGCCGCGCTCGACGTCGCCTACGGGCAGATCGACGTGCGCCTGCGCGAGGATCCGCGGGTGACCGTGATCGAGCGCCTCAACGGCCGCGAGATGCTGCCCTCCGACCTGCCCTTCGCGCCCTCGCTGGCGACGGTCGACGTCTCCTTCATCTCCCTGACCAAGGTGCTGCCGGCCGTCGCCCGCTGCCTGGCGCCCGGCGGCGAGGCGCTGGCGATGGTCAAGCCGCAGTTCGAGCTGGGCCGCAAGCGGGTCGGCCGCGGCGTCGTCCGTGACGCCGGCGACCGCCGCGAGGCGATCCTCACCGTCGCCCGCGCCGCCGGTGAGGTCGGCCTGCCCGTACGTGGCATCGCCTCCTCTGGCCTGCCCGGTCCAAAGGGGAACCGCGAGACCTTCATCTGGTGCGGCGGCGAGGCGCCGGCGGTCGCGGATCTCGACGCCGCGATTGCCGCCGCTGTGGAGGAAGACGAGTGAAGACCGCCGCCCTGATCACCCACTCGCATCCGCCCGCCGCCACCGAAGCCGTCGCCGTCGCCGTTGCGGTCGCCAAGGAGGCCGGCTGGCGACTCGTCGGCACCGCCGACGAGCTCTCTAAGCACGGGGACGCCGCCAGGGGGGTCGAAGTCGTCGCCAGTGACAAGCCGCGCCCCGACATCTGTCTGGTGCTGGGCGGCGACGGCTCGATCCTGCACGCGCTGCGCCGCTTCGCCCACACCGGCGTGCCCGTCTTCGGCGTCAACTTCGGCACCGTTGGCTTCCTCGCCGCCGTCGAGCGCGAGGACGCCAGGGAGGGGATCCGCCGCGCCCTCGCCGGGGAGATCGAGACCGTCGAGCTGCCTGGCCTCGAGGTCGCCCTCGACGGCGAGGCCGGGGTCGGCCTCAACGACGTCACCCTGACCCGCCGCCCGCACGACCGGGTCGCCGAGCTGAGTTACCGGCTCTCCGGCGAGGAGGTCGGCCACGTGCGCTGCGACGGCCTCGTCGCCGCCACGCCGGTCGGCTCCACCGGCTACAACCTCGCCAACCAGGGACCGATCCTGGCCTGGGGGGTGAAGGGGTACGCGGTCAGCTACATCGCACCGCACTCGCTCACCGCTCGCGCCCTGGTCGTCGCCCCGGGCGACGTCCTCCATGTCGGCAACGCCGCCGGCCGCGAGCCGGTCGAAGTCGCCATCGACGGCGTCTACCTCGCCGACCTCGACGCCGGCGCGGCGCTGGAGGTCCGCTTCGCCGACGCGGTCGGCCGCCTGGCCCAGCTGCCGGGGACCAGTTTCTACCAACGCATTCGCGAGAAGTTCGGCCACCTCGCAGTCTGAGACCGCCTCAGCCGAGGGGAGTGGTTGTTTAGGGTGCCCGCCATGGAGCGCAAGTGGTGGACCCTCGTCCTGGTCTCGATCGCGACGTTCATGCTGTTGCTGGACGTCACCGTCGTCAACGTCGCCCTGCCGGATATCCAGCGTGAACTGCACGCCAGTCTTTCCAGTTTGCAGTGGGTCGTCGACGCCTACTCGCTGACTCTCGCTGCCTTCCTGCTCACCGCCGGTTCGCTGGGCGACCGGCTGGGGCGCCGCCGCGTCTTCACGATCGGCTTCGGGATCTTCACTTTCGCCTCGTTCCTCTGCGGCATCGCCAACGACCCGACCCTGCTCAACCTGGCGCGCGGCCTGCAGGGCGTCGGCGGGGCGGGGATGTTCGCCACCTCGCTGGCCCTGATCGGGCAGGAGTTCCATGGCAAAGACCGGGCGACGGCCTTCGGCGTCTGGGGGGCGACCGTCGGCGGCGCCGTCGCGGTCGGGCCGCTGGTCGGCGGCGTCGTCACCGAGACCCTCGGTTGGGAGTGGATCTTCTTCCTCAACGTCCCGATCGGGATCGGCGCGATGATCCTGACCGAGCGCAAGATCGTCAACGTCTTCGCCAAAGACCCGCAGCGGATCGACGTGCCCGGAGTCGTCACTTTCTCGCTGGCCCTGTTCCTGCTGATCTTCGGCCTGATTCGCGGCAACCCCGAAGGCTGGGGCAGCGCTCCGATCCTCGCCTGCCTGATCGGCGCCGCGGCACTGCTGGCGGCGTTCATCGCGATCGAGCTGCGCAGCGATCACCCGATGCTCGACCTCTCGCTGTTTCGCAAACGCGCCTTCAACGGCGTCTCCGCGGTTGCCTTCGGCCTCTCGGCCGGGATGTTCGCGATGTTCCTCTACCTGACCATCTACATGCAGGGAGTGCTCGACTACTCGCCACTGGAGGCGGGACTGCGCTTCCTGCCGCTGACCGTCCTCGGCTTCGTCGTCGCGCCGATCTCCGGAGCGCTCTCGAACAGGATTCCGATCCGCGTGCTGCTCGGCACCGGACTCGCCTTGGTCGGGGTCGGCCTGTTGCTGATGCATGGCGTCTCGGCCGACTCGGGCTGGACGACGCTGCTCGTCGGCTTTCTCCTCGCCGGGGTCGGCATCGGCATCACCAACCCGGGGATCGGCCAGGCGGCGATCGCCGTGGTGCCGGTCGAGAAATCCGGGATGGGATCGGGGATCAACACGACCTTCCGTCAGGTCGGGATCGCCACCGGCGTCGCCGGCCTCGGCGCCGTCTTCCAGTCGCGAGTCGACTCGAAGCTCACCGAGCTGCTGCCGCATGCCCCGAGCGGCCTCGGCGAAATCGTCGCCTCCGGCGGCTCGCGAGCCGCGGCGGCCGTGACGCCCGCGCGGATCCGCCCCGAGGTCGTCCACGCCTCCGACGTCGCCTTCGTCAGCGGCTTCAACGAGATCCTCCTGATCGCCGCGATCCTCTCGTTCGTCGGCGCCGCGCTCGGCTTCGCCCTGGTCCGCTCCGAGGACTTCGTGCAGCAGCAGGGCGCGCCGTCCGAGCCTGCTGGCTGAGCCCGCATCTAGCGAAAAACGGGGCAGAGTCGGTCCGCGCCCGTTGCTACACAGACCCCATGCTTCGCGAGCTGCGAATCGAGAACCTGCTCCTCATCGAGCGGGCCGAGCTGCGGCTCGGCAAGGGACTGAACGCGATCACCGGGGAGACGGGGACGGGGAAGACGGTCCTGGCTCACTCGCTCGACCTGTTGATGGGCGGCAAGGCGAAAGCGCAGATCGTTCGGCCTGGGGCGGAAGAGGCTTGGGTCGAGGGGGTCTTCGACCTACCCGAGGGGCTGCTCGCCGAGCCGGAGATGGCGGAGCTGGCCGAGCGGCTGCCGGCCGGGGCCGAGGAGGTGGTGCTGGGGCGGCGCGTCTCCTCCGGGGGGCGGACCAGCGCCTTCGTCGCCGGCCGCGCCGCGACGGCGGCCGACCTGAAGCTGCTCGGCGGCCGCCTGCTCGCTTTCTTCGGCCAGCACGAGCACCGCAAGCTGACGATCTCCTCCGCGCAGCTGGAGATCCTCGACGGCTTCGCCGGGGCCGGGCAGCTGGAGACGCGGCGGCTGTATCGGGAGGCGCACCGGGAGTGCGGGCGGCTGGCCGCCGAGCTGGCCGAGCTGCGCGAGGCGGAAGGCTCGCGGGAGCGCGACCTCGACCTCTGCCGCTACGAGCTGGCCGAGATCGAGGAGGTGGCGCCCGATCCCGGGGAGCGCGCCGCGATGGCGGCGGAGCGCGAGCGCCTGCGCCACGCCGAGGGCTTGCGCGAGGCGGCGGCCGGGGCCCACGCGGGCCTGGCCGGGGCCGAAGAGGACGGCGGCGGCGCCGCCGCGGCGCTGGCCCAGGCCGAAGCGCTGCTGCAGGGCGCGGCCGGCCTCGACGCCGGCCTCGACGCGATCTCCGAGCGGGTCGCGGCACTTGCGGTCGAGCTCGGCGACGTCGGCTCGGAGCTGCGCGATTACGCCGAGGGGCTGGAGGCGGACCCGGGGGCCCTGCAGGCGATCGAGGAGCGGCTGGAAGCGGTCGACAAGCTGGAGCGCAAGCACGGCGGCAGCGTCGAGTCGGTGCTCGAGCACGCCGACCGCTGCCGGGCGGAGATCGCGCGCCTGGAAGGCGCCGAGGTCCGCGGCGCCGAGGCCGCGGCGGCGCTGGCCGAGGCCGAGGAGCGGCGCCGGGAGCTGGGCGAGCGGCTCGGTGCCGGGCGGACCGCCGCCTCGGGGCCGCTGGAAGAGCGGGTCGCGGCGGAGCTGGACAAGCTCTCGATGGCGGGCGCCACGCTCGAGGTCGTGCTGGAGCCGCACCCCGACGGCTACGGCCCCAGCGGCCGCGAGACGGTCGAACTGCGGGTCGCTCCCAACCCCGGCATCGCGGCGGCGCCGCTACGCGACGCGGCCTCCGGCGGCGAGCTCTCGCGGGTGATGCTGGCACTGAGCGGGCTCGGCCAGGCCGCGACGGCGGAGACCCTCGTCTTCGACGAGATCGACGCCGGCATCGGCGGCAACACGGCGCGGGTGGTGGGTGAGCGGCTGAAGGCGCTCGGCAAGGGGCGCCAGGTCGTCTGCATCACCCATCTGCCCCAGGTCGCTTCACTTGCCGACGTCCACTTCCGACTCGAGAAGAACGTCGTCGACGGGCAGGCCTTCGCCACCGTGGCGAAGCTGGATGGCGAGGGCGTCGTCGGGGAGATCCGCCGCATGCTTGGCGGCGAGAGCTCCGACGAGGCGGCCACTCGGCACGCGCGCGAGTTGCTCGCCGCTGCCTAAGACCTTGCCGGGCGCCGGTTCCGTGGCCTAATCTGAGCGGGTGGCTGCCACCACCCGCCGTCGCCTTCCTGCTCTGCTCGGGCGTCGCAACGGTGTGCGTCCGCAAGCGCCGATCGAAGGCACCGCTCGGCTGGGCGAGCGGACCAAGCACCTGGTCAAGCGGCTGCGCCCTGGCGACGTCGCCGTCATCGACCACCTCAACATCGACCGGATCGCCGCCGAGGAGCTGATCGAAGCCGGCGTCGCGGCGGTCCTCAACGCTTCCCCATCTTCCGACGGCCAGTACCCCAACGCCGGCCCGCTGATGCTGGCGCGGGAGGGCGTCCGCCTCGTCGACGCCCCCGGCGCCGGCCTCTTCGAGCTGCTCAAAGACGGCGACACGCTGCGGATCGACGGCGGCACGGTCAAGATCGGCGACCAGGAGGTGCTGCGCGGCCGGGTCCTCGGCGCCGCCGAGCTGGAGCGCCAGCTGGAGGAGCAGCGCGAGCGGATCGACGAGGCGCTGGCCGAGTTCGCCGAGAACACCGTCGCCCACGTGCGCCAGGAGACCGACCTGCTGACCGGCAGCGTCGAGTTCCCGCATACCGAGGCCTCCTTCCGCGACCGCCACGTCCTGATCGTCGTCCGCGGCGACCGCCACCGCCGCGACCTGAAGGCGCTGCGCGCCTACATCCGCGACGTCCGTCCGCTGATCGTCGCCGTTGACGGCGGCGCCGACGGTGTGCTGGAAGCGGGGCTGAAGCCGGACGTGATCCTCGGCGACATGGACTCCGCCAGCGACGCCGCGCTCGCCTGTGGCGCCGAGCTGGTCGTCCACGCCTACCCCGACGGCCGCGCCCCCGGCTGCGAGCGCCTCGTCGAGGCCGGCCTCAAGCACACCGTCGTTCCCTCGGCCGGCACCAGCGAGGACGTGGCGATGCTGATGGCCTATGAGAAGGGGGCGGCGCTGATCGTCAGCGTCGGTGCCCACTTCAACCTGATCGAGTTCCTCGACCGCAAGCGCGGCGGCATGTCCTCGACCTTCCTGACCCGCCTGCGGATCGGCGAGAAGCTGGTCGACGCCAAGGGGGTGAGCCGGCTCTACAACCCCAGCTCGACGCTGGCCCCGGTCGGCCTCTTCGTGCTCGCCTTCCTGATCCTGTTGACGATCCTCATCATCACCTCGCCGGCGCTCAACGACATCTTCGAGCTGTTCTGGCTGAAGATCCGCATCTGGCTTGGCGTCTAATCCCTCCTAGCGAGCGCCGGGACGACCATCTAGCCTTCGGCCGCTGATGGGTTACAGCGGCCGCTACCACGCAACTTCGTTGATCGCCGTGTTCCTGGCGCTGGCGATCGGGATCTTGATCGGCGCCGAGTTCGGCGGCGACGCGCTGACCAGCACCCGCAGGAACCTCGAGGCTAGCCTCGTCAACAACCTCCAGGATGCCCGCTCCAAGACCGACGAACTGAACGGCCAGCTGGGGCGCTCCAACGAGTTCGCCGACCGCGTCTATCCGGTCCTGACCCGCGAACGGCTGGAGGGCAAGCGGATCGCGATCGTCGCCCTCGGCGGGCTGCCGAGTGAGGACACTGCCGCGGTCGAGGAGGCGCTGGGACCGACCGGGGCGAAGCTGGTCGGGGTCGGGGTGGTGCGCGAGCCGGTCGACCTCAACGGGCTCGCCGGCGATCTCGCGAAGACGCGCTTCGCCGACATCGGCGACAACCCCGACACGCTGAGCGCGCTCGGTGTCGGCGTCGGGCGCCAGCTGGTCCGCGGCGGCATCCTGCCCGAAGTCGTCCGTGGCCACCTCTTCTCGCGCGCCAGCGGCAACTTCGGCGCCCTCGACGGGGTCATCGTCGTCCGCAATCAGCCGCAGGATCTCGGCCCGGTCCAACGGACGACCGCGGGGACGCTGGAAAGCGGACTGATGAGCGGGATCACCGCGACGCGGACGCCGGCGGTGGGGGTCGAGACCTCGAGCGCGGAACCGTCCTCGATCTCCTTCTTCCAGGGCAACGACCTCTCCAGCGTCGACGACGTCGAGATGACCGCGGGCCAGGTGGCGCTGATCTTCTCGATGCTGGGCGCCGAGGGCAGCTTCGGGGTCAAGGGCAGCGCCGACCGGCTGCTGCCGGAGCTGCTGACCCAGGGCCGCTGAGGTGTACTGGGTCGGCTTCCCGCTGGCGATCGCGCTGGCGCTGGCCCTGGTGCCGGCGGGCGCGCGGGGGCTGCGCGACGCCGGCCTGGTGCGGGAGAACTATCGTGGCGCCCCGCTCGCCTTCCCGCTGGGCGCGGTGCTTGCGACGGCGGCGCTGGTGGCGCTGGCGCCGCTGGCCTTCCTCAACGACCGCGCCGACCTCGACCTGCTCGACCCCGAGCTGCGCCGCTGGCTGCCCTACCTGCTGGGCATCGCCTTCCTCGGCTTCCTCGACGACGCTCTCGGGCAGGGCGCGGCCGCCACGGCTCCGCGCGGCTGGCGCGGCCACTGGCGGGCGCTGCGCGGGGGCAGCCTCTCGACCGGGGCGATCAAGGCGATCGGGGCGCTGGCGCTGGCCGCCTATGTGGTGTCCGGGCGCGGGCTGGAGGACTGGCGCTACGTCGCCGACGTGGCGCTGCTGATCCTCACCACCAACCTCGGCAACCTGCTCGACCTGCGGCCGGGCCGGGCCGAGAAGGGCCTGGCGCTGCTCGGTGCCGGGCTCTGCCTCGGCGCCTGGACGCTGGCACCGATCGAACTGCTGGGGATCTTCGCCGGGCCGGTCCTGGTCGGCGCCTGGCTGACCCTGCGCGAGCGGGCGATGCTGGGCGACACCGGGTCGAATTTGATCGGCGCGGTCGCCGGGGTCTGGTTGTTGACCATTTTGGGAGGAGACGGGCGCCTGATCGCCCTCGCGGCGGTCCTGGCATTGACGATTTACGGCGAGTTGCGCTCTATTTCGGCGACGATCGATTCGGTTCCGCCACTGCGCTGGCTAGACTCGCTCGGCAGAGCATGAATCCCTCCCACAAAGGCGACACCAGGTTCATTTTCGTCACCGGGGGAGTGGTGTCGGCGCTCGGCAAGGGGATCGCCGCCGCCTCGATCGGCCGCCTGCTCGTCTCCCGCGGCTACCGCGTTCAGCTGCAGAAGTTCGATCCCTACATCAACGTCGACCCGGGGACGATGAGCCCGTTCCAGCACGGCGAGGTGTTCGTCACCGAGGACGGGGCGGAGACCGACCTCGACCTCGGTCACTACGAGCGCTTCACCGACGAGAACACCTCGCGCGCCTCCAACGTCACCGCCGGCGCCGTCTACAACTCGGTGATCCGGCGCGAGCGCCGCGGCGACTATCTCGGCGCCACCGTGCAGGTGATCCCCCACATCACCAACGAGATCAAGCAGCGCATCCTGATCGTCGCCGAGTCGCAGGCGGTCGACTTCGTGATCACCGAGATCGGCGGCACCGTCGGCGACATCGAGTCGCTGCCGTTCCTCGAGTCGATCCGCCAGCTCTACACCGACCTGACGCCGAAACGCAGCATGTTCGTCCACCTCACCCTGGTGCCCTACGTCGGGCACGCCGGCGAGCTGAAGACGAAGCCGACTCAGCACTCGGTCAACGAGCTGCGCCGGATCGGGATCCAGCCGCACGCGCTGGTCTGCCGCTCCGAAGGCCGCCTCGACCGCGAGATCCGCAGCAAGATCGCCCTTTTCGCCAGCCTTCCCGTCGACGCCGTCATCTCCGCCCACGACGTCGACAACATTTACAAGGTGCCGCTCGTCTTCCGCGCCGAGGGCGTCGACGACCTCGTCCTCGACCACTTCGGGATGGAAGCGCCATCGCCGGACCTTGGCGAGTGGGAGGCGATGGTGCGCAGCGCCGACTCCGCCGAGGGGGAGGTGCGGATCGCCGTCGTCGGCAAGTACGTGCAGCTGGCTGACGCCTACAAGTCGGTGATCGAGGCGCTCGAGCACGGTGGCTTCCACCATGGCGTCGAGGTCAAGGTTGAGCTGGTCGACTCCGAGAACCTCGACCCCGAGCTGCTCGAGGGCTGCGACGGAATCCTTATCCCGGGCGGCTTCGGCGAGCGCGGCATCGAGGGCAAGATCCAGGCGGCCCGAATCGCCCGCGAGCGGCAGATTCCCTATCTGGGGATCTGCCTGGGGATGCAGATCGCGGTGGTCGAGTTCGCCCGTACGGTGGTCGGCATGGAGGGCGCCAACTCGGCCGAGTTCGATCCCGAGACGCCGTTTCCAGTCGTCGACCTGCTGCCGGAGCAGAAGGAGGTTTCCGACATGGGCGGCACGATGCGGCTTGGCGCCGACCCGGTGAAACTGCACGAGGGCACGAAAGCTCGCGAGATCTTCGGCGAGGCCGTCATCTACAAGCGCCACCGCCACCGTTACGAGGTCAACAACCAGCTGCGGCGGCGACTCGAAGACGAGGGCCTGGTCTGCGGCGGCACCTCGCCGGACGAGCGCCTGGTCGAGATGGTCGAGCTGCCAGACCACCCCTTCTTCGTCGCCTCCCAGTACCACCCGGAGTTCAACTCCCGGCCCAACCGCCCCGAGCCGCTGTTCCGCGAGTTCGTCGGCGCCGCTTCCACCCATGCCGGCGAAAAGCCTGCCGCCGAGGCCGAGCCCGACTCGGTCGAGGATGTCGAGCAGAGCGACGTTGGCGCCCGCCGCTCGGGCTGAGCGCACCCGGTCCGGCTAGCCTTGCGGTCGTGGCTGGCGTGAGCTCACGACTTTCCGAGACCTTTACTCGTCTCTGCGAGATCCGCAGCCCGACCGGGGAGGAGCGCGAGGTGGCCGACACCGTCGCCGCCGAGCTGCGGGCGCTGGGGCTCGAGGTGAGCGAGGACGGCGCCGCCGGGCCGGCCGAAGCGGGTGCCGGGAACCTACTGGCGCGGCTGCCAGGGGTTAGCGACGAGTGGGTGATGTTCTGCGCCCACCTCGACACCGTCCCTCATAAGGGACAGGTCGAAGTGATCGACGACGAAGGCGTCTTTCGCAGCCGCGGCGAGACGATCCTCGGCGCCGACAACAAGGCCGCGGTCGCGGTCTTCATGGAGCTGGTCGCCCGCCACGCCGCCGAGCCCCCGCCGATCGGGATCGAGCTGGTCCTGACCGTCGCCGAGGAGCAGGGGCTGCGGGGCGCGAAAGCCTTCGACGCCTCGCAGCTGCGCTCGCGCACCGGCTTCGTCCTCGACCACGCTGGCCCGGTCGGCGAGGTGATCGTCGCCACCCCGACCCAGCAGAAGATCCTCGCCGACTTCAGGGGCGTCGAGGCCCATGCCGGGATCAGGCCCGAGGACGGCAGCAGCGCGATCGCCGCCGCCGCGGCGGCGATCAGCCGGATGGAGCTCGGGCGCCTCGATGAGCAGACCACCGCCAACGTCGGCCTGATCGAAGGCGGCACCTCGGGCAACGTCGTCCCCGGGCACTGCTGGATCCAGGCCGAGGCGCGCAGCCGCGATGCCGGGCGGGCCGCCGAGGTCGCCGGGCAGATCTCCGACGCCTGCGCCTGGGGCGCCAGCGAGCACGGTTGCGACGTCGACGTCCGCCTCGAAGAGCTCTTCCGCGGCTACCAGGTGCCGTCCTCCTCGGCGGCGCTGCAGCTGGCCGAGGCGGGACTGCGAGGGGCCGGCCTGGAGCCGCTGCGCACCGCGATCGGCGGCGGCAGCGACGCCAACGTCTTCCGCCTCGACGGCTTCGACGCCGTCCTGCTCGCCAACGGCACCGACGCCGTGCACACCGAAGACGAGCACGTCCCGGCCGCAAGCCTGGCGAAAATGCTGGAGGTCTGCGAAGGCATCGTCGCGGCCGTGGCCGCGGGCGAGCCTACGGCTTCGGACGAGGCGTGAGCGGCCGCCTGGAGCTGCGCCGCGGCGTCGTCGTCTCCGTCGACCCGCTGACGGTCGAGATCGACGGCGAGCGCCGGCCGGCCTGGGCCGACACGGTGCTGCTGGGCGAGATGCGCGAGGGCGATGAGGTGATCGTCAACATCGCCGCGCTCGACCTGGGCCTGGGGTCCGGTGGCTTCGACGTCGTCCACGTCAACCTCAGCAGGGGGCTGGAGGGCGGAGGGGCGCTGAACGGCGAGCACGTGATCAAGCTCAACTACACCTCGCTCCAGCACCCGGTCGCACCGGTCGAGGCGGACCCGGGGGAGAAGAGGTCACCCGACGCGGCGGAGACCGGTGCGGCGACGGCGGCGTCTGTCCTGGTCCTGCCTCTGCACGGCCACCTCGCCCCAGCGGCCTGGGCGGCCGCCCAGGCCTCGCCCGGCATCCGGGTTGGCTATGTCCAGACCGGCGGCGGCGCGCTGCCGGGATCGCTTTCACGCGACGTTGCCGAGCTGCGCGAGCGCGGCCTGCTCTGCGGTCACACCACCGCCGCTCCCGCCTACGGCGGCGAAGCGGAGGCTCTCAGCACCGTTGGTGCCCTCGACGCCGCCAACCGCCTCGGCTGGGACGCGGTCCTGGTCGGCCCGGGCCCCGGCATCATCGGCTCCAACACCGAGTTCGGCCACGGTGGCATGGCCGCCCTCGACAGCGCCCACGCCGCCCTCTCCCTGCGCCTCCCGACGCTGCTTTCCCCCCGTCTCTCCTGCAGCGACCCCCGCCAACGCCACCTCGACGTCAGCCACCACACCTACACCGTCCTAGAACTCCTCCTCGCCCCCGTCGACGTAGCCGTTCCCACCGACGAACCCGAGATCGAGGCAGCCCTAGAACAGGCCCCCGGCACCCATCGCCTCCGTGCCGCTCCCGTAGACCTGGACGCCTACAGCGCCTCGGGCCTACCCACCACCACCATGGGCCGCCCGCTCCAGGAGGACCCCCTCTTCTTCGCGGCCCCCCTCGCGGCGGGCCACCTGCTCACCGAGTAACGATCCTCCGGTAGGCGCTCCTCCGCCGGCAGCGCGGGGAGGGAGGTGCCGAGAACGTAAACCTCGCCCGCAGGCGCCTCCCTCCCCGCGATGTCGGCGGCCGACGCCTCCCGTGGGCCACCTATTGCGCCTGAAGGTGTGAACCCCGCCGCCGAGAAACCCGCGTCATGGCGATCGCAGTCAAGCCCGTACCTCCGTCTGCACCCGCCACCCCGGGAGCCGAGGCCCGCTTCGAGGGCCTTGTCCTTGACTTCCTCTCCTACCTGGAGCTGGAGCGCGGCCTCTCCCGTAACACCCTCAACGCCTACCGCACCGACCTCCTCCAGTACGGCGAATACCTCGCCGCCCACGACAAGGACGCCCTGCTGGCGCGTCCGGCCGACGTCGCCGACTTCCTCGCCGAGCTCGCGACCGGCGAGGGCCGTCCGGCCTGCTCGGCCTCGACGATTCACCGCAAGGCCGCCTGCCTGCGCTCCTTCTACAAGCACCTGCGCCGCGACGAGCTGATCGGCGACGACCCGACGGCGGCGCTGAGCGCCCCGCGCCGCGCGAAGAAGCTGCCGCAGGTCCTCAACTACTCCGAGGTGCAGAAGCTGCTCGCCTCGCCGCGCGGCAGCGAGCCGACGACGCTGCGCGACCGGGCCCTGCTCGAGGTTATGTACGCCTGCGGGCTGCGGGCCTCGGAGACGATCGGGCTCGAGCTGCCGGACATCGACATGCGCGAGGGCTTCCTGCGCGCCCGCGGCAAGGGGTCGAAGGAGCGGCTGGTGCCGCTCGGCCGCCAGGCGATCGCCGCGATCAGCGCCTACCTGCGCGGCGGCCGCCCGAAGCTGATTGGCGAATGCCATGAGCCGAAGCTGTTCGTCAACTTCCGCGGCGGTCCGCTGACCCGCCAGGGCCTCTACAAGATCGTCCAGCGCCACGCCCGCGACGCCGGCCTCTCCGGTCGGATGAGCCCCCACACGCTGCGCCACAGCTTCGCCACCCACCTGCTGGCCGGCGGCTGCGACCTCCGCGCCGTCCAGGAGATGCTCGGCCACGCCGACATCTCCACCACCCAGATGTACACGCACCTCTCCGGCGAACGCCTCAAGGAGGTCTACTTCAGCGCTCACCCCCGAGCCAGCACCGACTGACGTGCTGTAGGCAGTTCTCCCCGCATATCGGAGACAACTGCCGACAGCATCGAGTAGAAACGGGGGATGCCCGAGCTGCCAGAGGTCGAGACCGTTGCGCGCCAGCTCGAGCCGGAGTTGGAAGGGCACCGGATCGAGTCGCTGGAGGTATTGGACGAGCGCTGGTCGCGGCCGGTTCCGGCCGCCGAGCTCGCTGCCGCCGTCAGCGGCCGCACGATCGAGGGCCTGGGCCGGCGCGGCAAGTACCTGCTGCTGGGGTTGGATGGCGGGCAGACGCTGGTCATGCACCTGCGGATGACCGGCAACCTGGTCCTGGTCGAGGGCGAGGACGTGCTCGACCCATCGGAGGGGCGGCGGCTCTACGAGGCCGAGCGCTCCACCTCGGCCCGGCACCTGCGCGCCCGCTTCGTCCTGGACGACGGGCGCGAAGTCTGGTTCACCGACCCGCGGCGCTTCGGCGAGGCCTTCCTGATCGACGACGTCGACCTCGAGGCGCGCTTCGCCGGCAAGGTCGGGGTCGAGCCGCTCTCGCCAGATTTCACCGCCGAGGCCTTGGGAGCGATGGCGAGTGGACGCACGGTGCCGCTGAAGTCGTTTCTGCTCGACCAGTCCGGCGTCGCCGGCGTCGGCAACATCTACGCCGACGAGGCGCTCTACCGGGCCCGCCTGCATCCGCTCTCTCCCGCCGGTTCGATGAAGCCCGAGCACCTGGTGGCCCTGCGCGACGCCGTGGTCGCCGCTCTGGAAGCGGGAATCGACCACGGCGGCTCCTCGATCGACGACTACCGCGACGGGCGCGGCGAGAAGGGGACGATGCAGAACGAGTTCCTCGTCCACACCCGCGAGGGGCAGCCCTGCCCGTCCTGCGAGGGCGAGATCGTCCGCATCGTCGTCGGCGGCCGCTCCACCTACTTCTGCCCGAGCTGCCAGGTGAAGCTGCGACGGCGTCCGCGTCGCCGGGCAAAGTAGGAGGGTGGCTGGAAAGACCGTCAAGACGGAGGCAATCGTCCTGCGCAGCATTCGCTACGGCGAGGCGGACCGCATCCTCCACTGCTACTCGAAGACGCGGGGTCGGTTCGGCGCGATCGCCAAGGGGGCACGCAAACCGAAATCGCGCTTCGGCGGTCGCCTGGAGCCGTTCTTCCGCCTCGACCTGATCCTCCACGAAGGCCGCGGTGACCTGATGACCGTCACCAATGTCGCGACCCTCGACGGCTACCCACGGTTGCGCTCCTCCGGCCCGGCGCTAACCGCCGCCGCCCGCGCCTGCGACGCCTTCCTGCGGCTGCTCGACTCGGCCGAGCCCAACCTGCCCGCCTACAACCTGCTTTGCCGCTACCTGGCGCTGCTCGACGACCCCGAGCAGGCACGCGGCGTCGGGCTGGATGTGGCGCTCTCCTTCCGGCTCAAGCTGGCGCTGGTGGCCGGCTTCGCTCCCGAGCTGGCCTCCTGCGCGCGCTGCGGCGAGGCCGAGCACCTGGCCGGGTTCTCGGGCGCCGCCGGGGGCGTCGTCTGCTCCGGCTGTGAAGCCGGCTCCTTCGGCCTCTCCGAGGAAGCCCACCGCTTCATGGTCGAGGCGCTGGCGCTGCCGCTGGCCGAAGCGCCCGCAGCCGAACCACTCGCCCTGCGCCAAGTCGAGCGCGCAGTGGGGGAGACGCTGGAGCACCACGCGCACGTCCAGCTCCGCGCCGCCGCTTAGCCAGACGCCTGCAAACCGGCGCATCTCGGCGTCCGCGTTCGCTTGTGTGCGGAGCACACGGCGCTCCCTGCGTCCTTGATCTGCTTGGTTTTCGGCGTCTGGAGGCGCCTATGATCGACCGGTGCCAGTCACCGCCACCTTCGCCGATCGCATCTTCACCTGGGAGAAGGAGTTCCTCTCGCCGCACGCGACGCGGTCCTATCCGGCGCGGCGCGCCGTCGAGGAGACCGATAGCCCGCTGCGGACGCCGTTCCAGCGCGATCGCGATCGCATCGTCCACTGCAAGTCCTTCCGCCGGCTCAAGCACAAGACGCAGGTCTTCGTCGCCCCCGAGGGTGATCATTACCGGACCCGCCTCACCCACACGCTGGAGGCCTGCGGGATCGCCCGTACGGTCGCCCGGGCGCTGGGCCTCAACGAGGACCTGACCGAGGCAATCGGGCTCGGCCACGACCTCGGCCACCCGCCTTTCGGGCACGCCGGCGAGGACGCTCTCGACGCGGCCCTACGCGAGCGGTGTGGCAGCGGCTTCAGGCACAACGAGCACTCGCTGCGGGTGGTCGAGGTGCTCGAGCGCGACGGCCAGGGCCTCAACCTCACCGAGCAGGTCCGCGACGGCATCCTCAACCACAACGGCGCGGCCAAGCCAGCGACGCTGGAGGGGCAGATCGTCAAGCTGGTCGACCGCGTCGCCTACATCAACCACGACATCGACGACGCCTTGCGGGCGGGGATCCTGCGCCAGGAGGATCTGCCGGCGGCGGAGATCGAGCTGCTCGGCCCGACCGGCTCGCTGCGCATCGACACCCTCGTCCGCGACATCGTCGAGCGCTCCGAAGACGCTGATGACATCGTCCAGGGTCCGGAGATCGGCGGCGCCATGCTGCGCCTGCGCAAGTTCATGTTCGACCGCGTCTACCTGGGGCCGCAGGCCCAGCGCGAGCACGAGCGGGTCGAGCGCACCATGCGCGGGCTCTTCGACCACTACCTCGAGCATCCCGACGAGCTGCCCCAGTGGGACCCGGGCGCCGGCAAGTGCCAGCGCGTCGCCGACTACATCGCCGGCATGACCGACCGCTTCTGCATCGCCAAGTTCACCGAGCTTACGATCCCCGAGGAGGCCAGGTTCTAGTGGCGCTGATTTCCCCCGAGAGCCTGGACCGCGTCAAGCAGGCGGCCGACATCGTCGAGGTGATCTCCGCCCACACCGACCTGCGCCGGGCCGGCGCCCGCTGGACCGGCCTCTGCCCGTTCCATGATGAGCGCACCCCTTCGTTCTCCGTCGATGCCCAGGAGAAGCTCTACCACTGCTTCGGCTGCGGGGTCGGCGGCGACGTGATCAAGTTCGTCGAAGAGAAGGACGGGTTGGGATTCGCCGATGCCGTGGAGCTGCTGGCCGACCGTTATGGGGTCGAGCTGGAGCGCGAGCAGGAGGACCCGCGGGCGGAGGCCAAGCGTCAGCAACGGCGCCGCCTCGAGCAACTGTTGGAGCGCGTCGCCGCCTACTACGCCAGCTACCTCTGGGAGTCGCCGGAGGCGGCCAAAGCGCGCGAGTATCTGGCCGAGCGCGGGCTGGGGGAGGAGGCGCTGCGCGGCTTTGGCGTCGGCTACGCACCTAGCGCTTGGGACAAGATCCTCGTCCGCGGCCAGCAGGCCGGCTTCAGCGTCCAGGAGCTGCACGGCGTCGGCCTGGTCCAGCGCGGACGGGAAGGGAAGGAGTACGACCGCTTCCGCTCGCGGATCATGTTCCCGATCCGGGACCGCCGCGGCCGCACCCTCGGCTTCGGCGGCCGGGCGATGCGCTCCGACCAGGGCGCCAAGTACGTCAACACCGCCGAGACCGACTTCTTCCACAAGAGCCAGCTGCTCTACGGCGTCGACAGGGCAAAAGCCGCGATCGCCAAAGCGAATCGCGCCGTTGTGGTCGAGGGCTACACCGACGTCATCGCCCTGCACCAGGCCGGCGTCGAGGAGACCGTCGCGGTGATGGGCACGGCAATCACCGGCGAGCAGGTGGCGGCGCTCTCCGGGATGGTCGAGGAGGTGGTGCTGGCGCTGGACGCCGACTCCGCCGGCCAGGAGGCGATGTTGCGAGCGCAGCGGGTCGCGGCGGGGCGCAAGATGCGGCTGCGGGTGGCGGCGATGCCGGCGGGCGAGGACCCGGCCGAGATGGTGGCCGAGGCTGGCGGCGCCGAGCGCTTCCGGGCGCTGATCGAAGCCGCGGTCGAGCTCAACGCCTTCCAGGTCGGTCTGGTACTCGATCGCACCGACGTCGCCTCGCCGCTGGAGCGCGATCGGGCGCTGGACGAGGTGGCCCCGGTCCTGGCCGCGATGGGGGAGACCGCGAGCCGCGACGACCTGGTCCGCCAGGTCGCGGAGCGGCTCGACCTCGAGCCGGCGATGGTAATGGGGAGGGTGGTGGCGGCGCGGCCGGCCAGCGGCGGCCCCGAGGCGGCACCGGCCCGCGACGGCGGCGCGCCCGCACCCCAGCCGCGCCGGGGGGCCGAGCTGACCTCGCGCGAGCGCCGTGAGCGCGCTCTGCTGGCGATGTGCGTCGCCCTGCCGGCGGAGGGCAGGGAGTACCTGGCCCGCCTCACCGACGCCCATCTCTCGCCGTCCGGCCTGCGCGCCGCCGGCTGGCTGCGCGAGCACCCCGAGGACCCGGCCTCGAACCTTCCCCACGACGACGGCGAGCTGACCGGGCTGATCACCGAGCTGGTGATGCTGGCCCACGACGAGCCGGCTTCCCACGAGTCGATGGAGCTCAACTTCCTCCTCCTCGACCAGCGTCGCCTCGAGGACGAGATCGCCGCCGCCGGCGAACGCGGCGAGGCCGAGCGCCGCGCCTCGCTCAGCCGCGAACGCGCCACCCTGGTCGAGCGGATCGCCCGCACCCAACGGGTCGAGAGCTGAGTCGGTAAATTCCGAGCGGTCCGGTTCGGCTTCCGGGCCAGGCGTTCCGGGGTAGCTCAATCGGCAGAGCATTCGACTGTTAATCGAAGGGTTGTGGGTTCGAGTCCCACCCCCGGAGCTTCAATTGCCCGAGGAGGCGAGCGCCTCGACCAGCTCGGCGCCGCGCTGGGCGCCGTCGTTGGCGCGGCCCCAGGCGGCGATCTCCCCGGCCCGCGCGGCGAAGGACGGCTCGTGGAGGATGCGGCGAGCTGCCCAGCGCAGCGGCTCCGGGCGGCACAGGCGCCAGGGCAGCGAGAGACCCGCCCCGGCCCAGGAGACCCGCATCGCGGTCTCGCTCATGTCGCCGATGATCGGGCAGATCAGGACCGGGGTGCCTGCGCCGAGGGCGCGGGCGACGGTGCCGTGGCCGCCGTGGGAGATCACTAGCGAGGCGGCCGGCATCAACTGGCTGTAACTGAGCCAGTCGACGAGGACGGCATTGGGTGGCACCCCGATCGGGCGCTGGGGGACGACGCGGTTGGTCGTCGCCACCACCCGCACCGGCTCTGTCGCAAGCGCCTTCAGGGCGGCGCGGACCAGGTGGTTCTCGGAGTCGTGGGCGGTGCTGGGGGCGACCAGGACCAGCGGGCGGTCGCCGGGCGGCAGCTCGATCTCCGGGTGCGGCACCTCGAAGATCATCGGTCCGGTCACCTCGACTCCGGCCGGCCACTGGCGCGGATACTCGAGCTGGGGATAGGTGGCGACCAGCGCCAGCTCGGTGCTGATGCCGCCGTGGAAGCGCTCGACCGGCGGCAGGTCGAGCCGCCGGCGCTGCAGGTTGAGGTCGCGGCGGCCGTGCTCGAGGCCGACGTTGAGCGCCCGCTGTCCGGTCCTCCAGATCGCCCGCCCGAGCGGGGTACGCGGAGGCCGCAGCCCGATCGCGAAGAACGGCAGGCCCGGCTCGACCACCGGGTAGATGTGGGGGATCAGGGTCGCCAGCGGCACCCCGGCGCGCTCGGCCGCCAGCGCTGGGGCCAGGGTGAGGATGTCGCTAACGGCGACGTGCGGCCGCATCTCCTCCAGCAGCGGTAGCAGCGCCCGCGCCGCCTCGGCCGCGTGCTGGCCGTCGACGGAGTCGGGCCGCGGCGGCGGGAACATCCGGTATTCCTCGGCCGCGGCGAAGCCCAGCCCGGCGCCCTCTACCGCTGCCCGCCGCTCCTCCCACGTCTCGACCACGACCTCGTGCCCGCGCCCCGCCAGCGCCCGCCCCAGCGATATGGCTGGGAAGACGTGTCCGGGATCGCCAAAAGCCGCTACCAGGACACGCAGTGACGAGGCTCCGGCGTTGTCAGGCAAGGACGCAGGGAGCCCTAATGGCAGAGCCATTCGGGCGAGCGAGGACGCCGCATGGCGGCGCCGGAGGCCGTCACGGCGTGTCTAGTCCCTCGCCCGGCCGAGTGAACACAATCTCCGGCACGTGGCAGTTGGGGGAGGTATGCAACAGGAAGCGCACCGCCTCACCGAGGTCGGTGGGCTGGATCATCGCCTCGGCTGGCACCTGGCCCTTGGCGAACTCGGTCATCGCCGTGTCGACGAAGCCCGGCGCCAGCGCCGTGCACTGGATCCCGGCGCCGCCCGCCTCGCGGTGGGTTGACTGCGTGAAGTTGATCACCGCGGCCTTGGTCGCCGCGTAGATGGAGAGCCAGGCCTGGCCGCCCTTGCCGGCGATCGAGGCGGTGTTGACGATCAGCGCCTTGCCGTGCTCGGCCCCGGCCTCGCGCAGCAGCGGCAACCCCTCGCGGGTGCCGAGGATCAGCGCTCGCAGGTTGACCGCGAGCTGCATGTCGAGGTGCTTGGTCTGGATTTCCTCCATCGGCGCGCCGATGCCGACGCCGGCGTTGTTGACCAGGGCGTCAAGGCGGCCGTACTTCTCCTTGTGGGCGCCGAAGACCGAGACGACGTCGTCCTCGTCGGTCATGTTGGCGGCGACCGTCTGCACCTCGAAGCCGTCGGCGCGCAGGCCCGCCGCGGCCTGCTCGAGCTTCTCCGGCCGGCGGGCGGAGACCGTCAGCGCGTGTCCCTCCGCGGCCAGGACACGTGCGATCGCCAGGCCGATCCCACTCGATGCTCCGGTAACCAGTGCCGCTCGCTCCGCCATCTCACTCTCCTCTTTTTCGACGCCATCGCGCACCCTATCGGCCATATCGTGAGGGCGTTGCGGCAGACCGGTGGGGCCACCTGCCTCAATAACATGCCGCCGATGCGCGCCGCCCCCCGCCTCGCCTGTGCTTCTGCCTGCCTGCTCGCCGTC
>DATBDU010000027.1:0-12298 GCA_036269775.1 Solirubrobacterales bacterium | reverse complement strand
GAACCAGTCAAAACGAATCCGGCGGCAAAGGCCGCCGGGACAGGGGAGGTACATAGTGAAACGCACCAGAACAATGGGCATCGCCGTGGCGATGGCGTTGGCGTTGACGGCGGTTATGGGGGTGGCACAGGCTTCGGCGTCCGAATTCGTAAGGCCCGGAGCGGGAGCGGGACAACCGACGACACTGAGCGGCACCCGCGTTGGCCTCAAAAACCACAACTTGGGGCTGGGCGCCGACTCGTTCTCATGCAGCGGAGTCGCCTTCTCGGGGCAGATGACGGGGCCGAGTGCGGAACAGGCCTCGGTCACGCCGGAACTCGGGTGCAGCTGGCTTGGATACGCGACCAGCTGGTCGATCGGCACCTGCAAGTATCGCTTACATGTCAGTGGCTCCGTGGACATCGCCGGCTGCACACAGCCGATGAGCTGGACCGGCTTTGGCTGCAAAATAGAAATCGGCAACCAGAACGGCATCGGCACGGTGTCATACAAAAACACGGAAACCGAAAAATACGGGACGATTGCGGCAAGCGCCCTTCTCACCGGCATCACCTATACCCGCCAGGGATCTTGCAACGGCGGGCCTGGCACCTACACGAACGGCACCTATACCGGAGAATGGACCATCAAAGGCTCCGACTCCACTGGCACGAAAGTAAATATCGCGGTAAATGCAACGCCCCCGCCGCCCCCGAGTAAGTTCGTCGCCCAGGAAGCAGCGGCGAGTATTTCGGCGGAAGCAATAAACGCCAAATTCATCAGCACGCGCGAGGGTGCACTGCAGTGTAAATCCAAATGGGCCACTGAATTGCCGACCGGAGAAGCGGACAGCATCACCGTCACCCCAATTCTCAGTGGATGCTCGTTCAGGGGAGAAACCAGCGGATTCAGCACCAGCTACGGTGGCTGCAGCTTTAAACACTACGCATCGGGTGCCTTCGAAATCGTTGGCGCCACCTGTGCGAGTAATCCTTTTACCATCGTTGATAACACCCATGTGGGGGAAGAATGCACCATCACGATCGGGCCGCAGGGTCCGCTAGCGATATTCACCGTCACTAACGAAGGCTTGGAAGCGGCTCGCAAAGTTAAAATGAACGCCAATCAGCTGGTAGCGAATCTCACATATACGGCTACTGGCCCGCACTGTCCCGTACCCGGCACGTTTAGCGACGGTCAATACAAGCCAACGGGGATCAGTGTCACTGCTAAAAACTCAAAAGGAGAAACGCGGGGTATCTGGGTCGAATAGATCCGTTCGATAGCGAGTTCACCTGATTTAAGAAGCGGAGCATAGAACGACGGTGGGGCCAGGAGCGATCGTGGCCCCACCGCCTTTTCTTTGTCGTTTTGGAGAATTGATCGTTTATAATCTCCAGCGCTTGCGAAAGAGGGGCGAGCAAACGAAGCCCGAGGGACAGCCGCGAGGGACAGGGGCTGCGGGACCGATTGGAACAGGGAGAGGGACTGGATGTTCTGGTGGTTTGGGACGCGTGAATGGCCGGGAGCGGCCGTGCGCTTCGGCCTGCTCGGGCTCTGCGCTCTGATTCCCGCATTCGCGGCCGCGGCCGCCCAAGCCGCCGGCCCGCCGCAGGTCCCAGCCGCCTGGGCAACCGAAGTCGGCTCCACCTCGGCGCGGCTCAATGCCGAAATCAACCCGAACGGCTTTGCCACGACCTATCACTTCAACTACATCACCCTGGCCGCCTTCGAAAAAACGGGCTTCACGGGTGCCGCCAAGGCGCCGGTGGGGGCGGATCCCGCCATCGGCTCGGGCTCGGCGACGCTCTCCCCGGCGCAGTCGTTGAGCGCGCTCAAAGCCGAAACCGCCTACCGCTACCGCGTCGTCGCCTCGAACACGGCGGGGACGACGCCGGGGCCTGAACACACCTTCGTCACCCAGGGCGCGGGCGGGCCGCTGGCGCTGCTCGACGGGCGCGGCTGGGAGATGGTTTCCCCGGTCGACAAGAACGGGGGGGAGGTGCAGGGGTTCGGGGGCGGCGGCAACGTGCTGCAGGCCGCCGCCGCTGGGGAGGCCGCCAGCTTCGGGTCGACGTCCTCCTTCGCCGGAGGAGGGCAGGGCGCGCCCGGCGTCAGCCAGTACCTCTCGCGCCGCGGCGCCGGTAGCTGGACGACCCAGAACATCACCGTCCCGCAGCTCTCCGCCGGTTACGGCGAAGGGCCCGACGCCAATCCCTACCGGCTCTTCACCCCCGACCTCGCCAGCTCCCTGCTCTCCAACGGGCAGCGCTGCCGCGGGGTCGCCGGCGAATGCGCGGTGGCGAACCCGCCGCTGGCCGGGAGCGGCGCCCCCGCCGGCTACCGCAACTACTACCTGCGCAACGGCGCCGGCGGCTATCAGGCGCTGCTGACCGGTGCCGACATCGGCGGCCTCGCGCTGGGGCCACAGCACTTCGAACTTCGCTTCGTCGGTTCCTCACCGGACCTGGCCCACGTCATCCTCTCCACCTGCGCTGCGCTGAGCTCGGCAGCGACTGAAGTACCCAGCGGCGAAGGCTGCGATCCCGCCGCGACCAACCTCTACGAGTGGTCCCAGGGTGGCGGCCTCACCCTCCTCAACCTGCTGCCGGGCGCGACGACGGGCGCCACCGGGGCGGCACTCGCCGCGCCGGCCGGCGCCGTCTCCATCGACGGCTCACGCGTCTACTGGAGCCAGGGCGGCAACCTCTACCTGCGCGAAGCGGGGGTCAGCAAGCAGGTCGACGAAGCCGAGGGGGGCGGGGGCAGCTTCCAGACCGCGACCCCCGACGGCTCCGTTGCGTTCTTCAGCAAAGGCGGGCACCTCTTCCGCTACGAAGCCGCGAGCGAAGCGAGCACCGACCTGACTCCCGGCGGCGGGATCGAAGGCGTCCTCGGCGCCTCCCAGGACGGCTCCTACCTCTACTACCTCACCGCGGCCGGGCTCTTCGCCCGCCACGGCGCCATGACTACCGAAGTCGCGCCCAGCGGGGCTGCGCCCGCGGCCGACCCCAGCACCTACCCTCCGGCCACCGGCACGTCCCGGCTCAGCGCCGACGGCAGCCGCCTCGCCTTCGTCTCCAAAGCCAGCCTGACCGAATACGACAACGTCGGCCAGGCCAGCGGCGCACCGGTCAGCGAGGTCTTCCTCTACGACGCGACCGCCAACGGCGGCGCCGGCAGCCTCGCCTGCGTCTCCTGCAATCGCACCCTCGAGCGTCCGCTCGGCCCCTCGACCCTCCCCGGCGCGATCGGCGGCGGCGAAGGTTCCGAACTCGTCCCGGCCTACAAGCCCCGCGCCCTCTCCGCCGACGGCCGTCGCCTCTTCTTCGACTCCGCCGACGCGCTCGTCCTCCAGGACACCAGTAACCGTCCCGACGCCTACGAGTGGGAGGCGCAGGGGGTCGGCAGCTGCGTGCGCGCGGGCGGCTGCGTCAACCTGATCTCCAGCGGCCGCAGTCCCGACTCCGACTCCCGTGGCGCCTCCTTCGCCGACGCCTCGGTCGACGGCAGCGACGCCTTCTTCCTCACCGATAGCTCGCTGGTCCCCTCCGACCCCGGCTCGATCGACCTCTACGACGCTCGCGTCGGCGGCGGCTTCCCGATTCCGCCGACGCCGATCCCCTGCGAAGGCGATGCCTGCCAGCCGCTGCCCTCGCCGCCTGAAGATCCGACCCCGGGCACGCTCGTCCCCGCCGCTCCCAACCCGCCGCTCAGCTTTCCGGAAACCCCGAAGAAGAAGACCCACAAGAAGAAGGGCGCCAAGAAGGCTCACCATAAGAAGAAGCACGGCAAGGGCGCCAAGAGGTCCCACCGCAAGGCCGGCCGCCGGTGACTGGCCACAGCTGTTGGCTTCGCTCAGCCCTCAGGCAGGTTCGCCAGATCTGCGCGGTCCTGCTCCCTGCCCTGCGCTTGCTTCATCTCGCGCAGACGAGCGAGCGAGCATACGCGCACCGGGATCCCGAGCAGTTCGCTCTCGACCGCGTCTTCGGCAAGCTGCGAGTAGCTGGGCACGCCCCGCGCTCGTTGCACCACATCGAGTTCGCCGAACCTGGTCAGGGCAGTGACGTTGCCGCCGCGTCGAATCACCCTGGCGTCGGTCTCAGGATCAAACGCCCTGCCTTCGACAGTCGGGAGGGTCGATTCCAGCTCCTCGAGGGCAACAGTCAGTCGCTTCAGATTTCCCGGATCCGGATCAGGAACGAGGTCGAGATCCTCAGTGCCCCTTACGTACCCGTGCGCACCGACCGCCACTCCGCCGATCACAACGAAGCGAACCCCCTGCTCGGTCAGGATCTCGAGCAGCGAGCGGAGATCGAACTCCCTCACCGCGCCCCGGCCGCGCCCTTGATCGCACTCATCTGTTTGCAGAGGGCATGCACTCGGGCTAGTCGCTCGCTCATCGGGGCGTTGCGATCCGCTTCGATCCGGAGCGTTCGCGCCCGCTTCAGTTCCTCGGCCTCTCCGCTGAGCTCCTTCGCTCTCATGAACGCCAGTTTAACCGCGGTGCTCCTTGCGACCGCCGCGCTGGCGCTGCTCCTGCTCGCCCCTGGGGCCGCTCAGGGGTTCGGCTTTCAGCCCGGCTCCGCCGGCTACGAGGTGACCGTGAACGGCGAAGGCGAAGCGTCGTTCGTCAACCAGGCCGGCGCCCACCCGTACTCGATCACCACCGACGTCAACCTGCAGATGGCGCCTGAATCGCCGGACCAGCCGGGGGTCCAGTTCAGCGACGGGGACCTGCGCGACCTCGACCTCGAACTTCCGCCGGGGCTGATCGAAAACCCCAGCGCCGTCAACAAGTGCAGCCAGACGCGGTTCCACACCGCGCGGGTTTCTCCCTTCGAAGCAAGCGAGTCCGGCGAGAGCTGCCCGGCGGTGAGCCAGGTCGGCGTGGTCGAGATCCGCTCCAGCGCCAACGGCGGCGTCCCCCGCAGCTTCGGCGTCTTCAACCTGGTGCCGCCGCCGGGCTTTCCCTCCCAGATCGGCTTCAGTCCCTACGGGGTGCCGATCGTCCTCACCCCGCACATCCGCGACCTCGGCGGCGAATACGGGCTCACCGAGCAGCTGCGCGGTCTCTCGCAGCGGTTCGACCTCTACGGAATGACGCTGACGCTCTGGGGCGTCCCCTGGGCGATCGCCCACAACGGCCAGCGCGGCGACTGCCTCAACGAGCAGGAGCCCGGCTTCCCGTTCGCCAAATGCGCGATCTCCCCGCCCCAGCCCGACCACGTGCCCTTCGCCTACCTGACCCTGCCGGCCTCCTGCGTCCCCGCCTTCTCCTTCGCGGCGGTGGCCAGCTCCTGGCAGGGCGCGGGCCCCGTCCGCGCCGACCAGGTGACGCCGCCGCTGGAAGGCTGCGCGGCGATCAAATTCGAACCGAAATCCCTGGCCCAGGTCACCAACCCGCGGGCCTCCTCGCCGACCGGCTTCGACTTCAACCTCACGGCCAACGAAGAAGCGCTGACGAGTCCGAAGAAAAACGTCGCCTCGCAGGTGCGAAAAGCGGTGGTGGCGCTGCCCGAAGGGATGACGTTGAACCCCTCCCTCGCCGCAGGGCTCGGCTCCTGCACGCCCGCCCAGTACGCGGCCGAGAGCGCCAGCTCGCCGCCGGACGCGGCCTGCCCAAACCAATCGAAGATCGGCAGCTTCACCGTCCAGAGCCCGCTCTTCGAAGAGACGATCGAAGGGGCGATCTTCCTCGCCGAGCCCGACGACCCGGCGACCGGGACGCCGGGGGCCGAGAACCCCTTCGACTCCTTGCTCGCCCTCTACCTTGTCGCCAAGGCCCCCGGGCGCGGCGTCCTCGTCAAGGTCGCCGGCAAGGTCAGTGCCGACCCGGCCAGCGGCCGCCTCACCGCCAGCTTCGATCGCCTGCCGCAGCTGCCCTACTCGAACCTGAAGATGCACTTCCGCGAAGGCCAGCGGGCGCCGCTGGTCACCGCGGCGGCCTGCGGCAGCTTCTCGACCGAGATCGACATGACGCCCTGGAACGCGCCGCAGACGAGCGTCCACTCGAGCTTCCCCTTCCAGGTCGCCAAGGGCCTGGGCCCGAACGACGCCTGTCCCGGAACGGGTGCGCCGCCGTTCAACCCCGGCGCCGTCGGCGGCACCCTCAACGCCAATGCCGGCTCCTACACCCCCTTCTACCTGCACCTGACCCGCGGCGACGCCGAACAGGAGTTCACCTCCTACTCGGCGACCCTGCCGCCCGGGCTGCTTGGCTCGATCGCCAACGTCCCCTACTGCCCGGAGGCGGCGATCGCCGCCGCGCAGCGCAAAACCGGCGGAGAAGAGGAACGCAACCCCTCCTGCCCGGCGGCCAGTGAGATCGGCCACACCACGGCGGGATACGGGGTCGGCTCGGTGCTCGCCTACGCCCCCGGCAAGCTCTACCTCGCCGGCCCCTACCGCGGCTCGACCTTCTCGGTGGTGGCAGTCGACTCGGCCAAGGTCGGGCCCTTCGATCTCGGCGTGATCATCGTCCGCTCGGCGATCAGAGTGGACCGTCGCAGCGCCCAGGTCTCGATCGACTCGGCCGTCTCGGACCCGATCCCCCACATCCTCGGCGGCATCCCGATCCACCTGCGCGACATCCGCGTGTATATAGACCGACCCCACGTCACCGTCAACCCGACCAGCTGCGATCCGTCGACGCTGACCTCGACCGTGACCGGCTCCGGCGCCAGCTTCGCCAACCCCGCCGACGATGTCGCCGTCGCGGTCCCCAGCCGCTTCCAGGTCTTCAACTGCTCGGCGCTCGGCTTCAAGCCCGGCCTGCGGCTGAAGCTGCGGGGCGGGACCAAGCGCGGCGACTACCCGTCGCTGCGGGCGATCTACCGCTCCCGCCCCGGCGACGCCAACATCGCCAGCGCCGCGGTCACCCTGCCGCCCTCGCTGTTCCTCGCCCAAGACCACATCCAGACGATCTGCACCCGGCCCCAGTCCGAGCGCGACGCCTGTCCGGCGGGGGCTATCTACGGCCAGGCGACCGCGGTGACGCCGCTCCTCGCCGAGCCGCTGGAAGGTCCTGTCTACCTGCGCTCCTCCGACAACCCGCTGCCGGACCTGGTGGTGGCGCTGCGCGGCAACGGCATCGCGATCGACCTGGTCGGGCGGATCGACTCCCGCAACGGCGGCCTCCGCGCCCGCTTCGAAGGCCTGCCGGACGCTCCGGTCAGCGCCTTCGAGCTGATCCTCAAGGCGGGCAAGCGAGGGCTCCTCGTCAACGCCGAAAACATCTGCTCCTCTCCCCAGCTCGCCAGCGGCCGCTTCATCGGCCACGCCAACCGGGGGGAGAAGCTGGCGCCGCCGGTGCGCGCCAACTGCCGCAAGCCCAAGGGCAAGCGCGGCAAGGGCGGACACGGCAAGGGCAAGCGCGGGCGAGCGGGGGGGAGGAGACGATGAGGCGAGGCGGCGGGATCGAGGCGGCTGGACCGCTGGCGTCGCTGCGCTGGATGCTCTGCCTGGTGCTCGCGGCTCTCTTCCTGAGCGCCGCGCCCGGCACCGGCGTGGCGGCGACCAACCATCCCTTCCAGGGAACGATCACCGGCGAAAAGATCGGCCTCTTCGAGCAGTTCAAAGACGCCTGCGGGGTGACCACCGACT
The DNA here is from genome assembly GCA_036269775.1 of Solirubrobacterales bacterium. Lineage (GTDB taxonomy): Bacteria > Actinomycetota > Thermoleophilia > Solirubrobacterales > 70-9 > VAYN01. The sequence goes on along the minus strand of DATBDU010000027.1, from coordinate 4,714 downwards.
CCGCCGGGGACATCTACGTCGCCGACTACTACCAGAACCGCGTCGCCGTCTTCAATTCCAAAGAGGAATTCCTGACGATGATCACCGGCATCAGTCCGCTCGACTCCGGTGGCGTTGCCGCGATCGACGGCCCCTGCGACCTCGCCGTCGACTCCGCCGGCAACCTCTACGTCAACGACTACCACCGCGACGTGGTCAGGTTTGTCCCCGCCGTCTACCCGCCTGCCAAAGGGACCGCCTACGGACCCAAGGAGACGATCGACACCGCTCACCCCACCGGCGTCGCGGTCGACCCCGCCAGCGGCGACGTCTACGTCGACGAGCGGACCTCGGTCGCTCTCTATAAAGCACCCGTCCTTCCCGGCGACGTGCCGGCGCAGCGGATCGGCGTCGGCAACCTCGTCGACGGTTACGGAGTCGCGGTCTCCAGCTTCCCCGGCGCCGGGGAATACCCCAGCACGGCCGGTTTCGTCTACGTCGCCGACGCAGCGACCAACTCGGTCAAGGTCTACAACCCCGCCGGCGACCTCGTCAACCCGGTCGACGTCATCGAAGGCGAAGCGACGCCGCGGGCGGGCTTCAAGTCGCTCGTCGACACCGACCTGGCGATCGATCCCGGCGACGGCCACCTCTACCTGGCCGACAACCTCCATCCCCACTTCGAATCGCCGGAAGCGATCGTCTACGAGTTCTCCTCCAAAGGCAACTACCGCGGCCAGCTGCCGAATCCCGCGGCCGAAGGCGAACCCTCCTTCCTGCGCGACGGCGAACCGTCCGGGATCGCGGTCGGCGCCGGCGGCCGGATCTATATAACCAGCGGCAACTTCGAAAATGCCGCGGTCTTCGTCTTCGGGCCGGCCCCGGCGGTGCCCACGCACGCGCTCTCGGTAACCAAGACCGGCCCCGGCACGGGCAGCGTCGCCAGCTCGCCGCCGGGGCTGCGCTGCGGCAGCGCCTGCGAGGGGGAATTCGAGCAGACCGCGAACGTGACCCTCTTCGCGACCCCCGACCGCGGCAGCCGCCTCGCCGGCTTCAGCGGCTGCGACCAGAAACTGACCCCGAACAGCTGCACGGTGGCGATGGGGGTCGACCATGCGGTGACGGCCGAATTCGAACCGGCGCCGCAGGAGACGCTGACCGTCGCCAAGGCCGGCCCCGGCGCGGGCACCGTCGCCAGCCTGCCGACCGGGATCGAATGCGGCGGCTCCTGCAGCGACGACTTCGACGAAGGGTCGACCGTCACCCTGACCGCGACCGCCGCCGCCGGCAGCCGCCTTGCCGCCTGGAGCGGCTGCGATTCGCAGCCGACCGCGAACAGCTGCAAGGTGACGATGGCCGCGGCACGCGGGGTGACGGCGCGGTTCGAAGCGCTGCCGGGAGAAGAAGAAGTCGTCGTCAATCCCGGGCCCGGGCGAGCGCCGATCCCGACCGTCGGCCTTCCCGCCCCCACGCCTCCAGCGGGGCTGCGGATCGGTCGGGCGACCGTCAAAGGGGCGACCGCGACGCTGCGGGTCACCGTCCCCCGGCCCGGCCAGCTCTCCGCCTCGGGCAGGGGCCTGCGCTCCGCGGCGGTGACGACGTTCCGCGCCGGCGAGACGACGCTGTCGCTGCGGCTGACCGGCGCCGGCCGCCGGGCGCTCGCCCGGGCCAAACGCCACAAGCTGGCGGTGAAGGTGACGGTCGCCTTCGCGCCCTTCGACGAAGGCGCGACGCTGCGCGCCGCCAAGGCCGTGACCTTCAAGCAAGGGGGCAGGAAGAGATGAGCGACGGACAGAGGCGTGGTGGGGCCGGCGGCAGGCGAGCCGCCGCGGTTCTCTGCGCCCTCCTGCTGGCGGCGCTCGCGGCGGGCATGGCGCGGGCCGAGGTCGTCCAGAAAGGGACCCTGCGCGTCTCCTTCTCGGGCAAGCTCAGCCCCACCGCCCTGCCGCGGGAGGGCGCGGCCCCGATCGCCGTCTCCGTCGGCGGCCAGATCACCACCACGGACGGCAGCGCCCCGCCGCAGCTGCGCCGGGTCCTGCTGGCGATCAACCGCAACGGGCACCTCGACTACAGCGGCCTTCCCGCCTGCGAACTGGAGCAGATCCAGCCCTCCACCAACAAGGGCGCCCTCGAGGCCTGCCAGGCCTCGCTGGTCGGCGAAGGCAGCTTCTCAGCCAACGTCAAGCTCGGCCAGCAGGCCCCCTTCCCGTCCGAGGGCAAGGTCCTCGCCTTCAACGGCACCCTGAAGGGCCGCCCGGTCCTGCTCGCCCACGTCTACGGCACCGACCCCGTCCCCACCTCCTACACGCTGCCCTTCACGATCAAGAGCACCAAGGGCACCTACGGCACCCTCCTGCAGGCCTCGCTGCCCCAGGTCACCTCCGACTGGGGCTTCGTCACCGGCCTCGAACTCGACCTCAAGCGCCGCTTCAGCGCCGGCGGCAAGGCCCACAGCTACCTCAGCGCCGGCTGCCCCGCCCCGAAGGGCTTCCCGGGCGCGGTCTTCCCCCTCGTCCGCGCCAGCTTCGCCTTTGCGAACCGGACGATGACCTCGACGCTGAATCGCAGCTGCAAGGCCCGCTGAGGCTCAGGCGCCGGCGGCGGCCGCGCCGGCCAAGCCGGCGAGCGGGTCGCGTCCGTCCCACTCGCCCTGCGAGGCATAGGGACGAAAGCGGATGAAGGCCGATTCGTGGTGGAAGGCGCGGGCCCGGTCGGCCTGCACGGCGGCCCGGTGGTCGCCGTCCAGGCGGGTCGCGTAGTCGCGCATCTTGGCGGCGCTGCGCCAGAGCGAGAAGGTCGCGACCAGCCGCGGCGGCCGGGCGAGCCCGGTCCCGGCCAGCAGCGCCGGGCTGTCGATCGCATCGCGCTCGGCAGGCCCGGCGCTGCGGCGGAAGGCGCCGGTGCGCAGCAACCGCAGGCGGCCCAGGGTGAGGACGCCGACCGGCTCCGCATCGTCGACCGGCAGCTCCTGCGCCGGTAGCCCCGCCAACCCGGCCCAGGAGCCGAAGACCCGCAGCGGCCGCAGGCGCACCTGCCAGCCGCCGGCGAAGTGGCGGGCGAGGGGATGGCCGCCGAGGAAGCGATCGAGGGCGGCGTCGTCGTCCCAGGCGGCGATCATCCCGACTCGCCCCAACTGCGTCGGCGGTAGCAGCGGCTCGCCGAGCGCCGCCGTGGTCGTCGTCTCGGCATAGACGAGCCCCGCAACCCGCGCCGGCTTCGGCGGCCTCAGCAGGACCTCCGCCGCCGCACGCGGCCCCAGATCGGCGAGGTGGATCGAGACGACCATCGGCTCCTGCCAACGGTACCGGGCACCTCGCCACAAACGCGCTCCATCTGTCAAGAAACAGGTCCTTGACTTTATGAAAGCTAACGTTTACGGTGTGCGCAGCTTCGTTCACAAGGGAGTGCGACGAAGGCAGCTCACAGGGACAACCGAGCCTCGCGGGAGCCGCAACAGGGAGCGGCCGGCAGAGGGGCTCACGGGACAAGGAGAGATATTCGATGTTCTCGAGAATCCGCGAGCACTTCGGCAGCGCCGGACTCGTAGTAGCGGTCGTCGCGCTGGTAGCCGCATTGGGTGGCGGCGCCTACGCCGCCACCGGTAGCTCCGGCGGCGGCAAGGCCACCGCCAGCGCCAAGGCCAAGCAGGGACCGAGAGGCAAGACCGGCAAGACCGGTCCCGCAGGGCCAGCGGGCCCGGCGGGCGCGACCGGACCCGCTGGGCCCAAGGGAGACGCCGGCGCCAAGGGCGATCCCGGAGCCCCCGGCAGCGCTGGAGCACCGGGCGGCGCTGGAGCGCCGGGCACCAGCGTCACCAACACCTCGGTCCCGACCTCAAGCGCCACCTGCAACCACCTCGGCGGCGCCGAATTCAAAGTCGGCACCGGCACCCCGACCACCGCCTGCAACGGCCAGACCGGCTTCACCGAAACGCTGCCCAGCGAAAAGACCGAGACCGGGACCTGGGCGACGGGCTATGGCGGTGTGGGGGGGGTCAACTTTGCAACGGAAGGAACCACGCCGGTGGCCCGGCAGTTCGTACCGATCTCCTTCCCGATCCCGCTTCCCGAAGCGCCAGAACTGATCTTCGTGCAGATGACGGAAGGCCTCAGCGCCGAACTCTTTACTGACGCGACCGAACTGGAACAGCTCCAAGAAGAAGGGGCCGAACACGGTTGCCCCGGGATCGAAGAAGGCGTGCCGCTCGCCGACCCCGGCAAGCTCTGTGTGTACGGGGACTACCTGAGGCAGCTCTCACCCACCGGCTCCGCGTTTACCCGGACCAAACTGTCGGCCGGACCCGCACAGGTCTTCGCGGGCGGGGGCATCATTCCGGTCGCCGGCGGCAGCGGCAAAGAAGCCGGCGCCAGCCCCGTCGGGACCAGCCTCGAAATGGTCTGCACGAGCCCCGGCTGCGAAGGGATCGGAGTCTGGGCGGCCACCGCGGAATAGCGCCCGCGTCCGGCAAGAAGCCCAAGCCCATCCACTCAGGCGATCGATCGCCTGAGTGGATGCCGAGACTAACCACCACCGAGGAGAGCAACGATGAGCGCCGGTAACACAAAGAGGGGATTGGCAGCACTAGCGCTCAGCCTGCTGTCCCTGCTCGCCTTCGCCCCCGGCGCCTCAGCCCTCAAAGTCATCAGCGAACCCGGCAAAGGCGTCGGCCAGACGCACAATCCCCAGGGTCTCGCCGTCGACTTCGAAACCGGCCAGCTCTTCGTCGCCGACACGG
>DATBDU010000026.1:0-50026 GCA_036269775.1 Solirubrobacterales bacterium | reverse complement strand
CAAGGAGGTCACAAATCTTGACGTCTAAGGGGGTGACGATCTAGTGGCACTGGAAGCCCTGACCGGGCGGATCGAGGAGCGCGCGCTCGAGAAGGAGATGCGCTCGTCCTATCTCGATTACGCGATGAGCGTGATCGTGGGACGGGCGCTGCCCGACGTCCGCGACGGGCTGAAGCCGGTGCATCGCCGGGTGCTCTACGCGATGCACGACGTCGGCCTGCAGCCGACCCGCGCCTACCGTAAGTGCGCCTTCATCGTCGGCGAGGTGATGGGCAAGTACCACCCCCACGGCGACTCGGCGATCTACGACACGTTGGTGCGAATGGCGCAGGACTTCTCCCTGCGTTACCTGCTCGTCGACGGCCAGGGCAACTTCGGCTCGATCGACGACGACCCGGCGGCGGCGATGAGGTACACCGAGGCGCGGCTGACCCGCCTCGCCACCGAGCTGCTGCGCGACATCGACGCCGACACCGTCGACTTCGGTCCCAACTACGACGAATCGACCCAGGAGCCGCTGGTCTTGCCGGCCCGCTTCCCGAACCTGCTGGTCAACGGCACCTCGGGGATCGCGGTCGGGATGGCGACCAACATCCCGCCGCACAACCTGCGCGAGGTCGCCGGCGCTGTCGCCGCCTACATCGACGACCCCGAGATCGACATGGCCGGGCTGATGGAGCACGTCAAGGGGCCCGACTTCCCGGGCGGCGGGATCATGAGCCGCGAGGGGATCCGCGACGCCTACGCCTCCGGCCGCGGCAGCATCAAGGTCCGCGCCCGCGCCCACGTCGAGCCGCTGAAGGGGGGCAAGGAGGCGATCATCGTCACCGAGCTGCCGTTCACGGTGAAGAAGCTCGGCGACGGCGGCCTGGTCACCAAGATCGCCGACCTCGTCCGGGACAAAAAACTGGAGGGCATCTCCGACCTCCGCGATGAGTCCGACGGCTCGGGCATGCGGCTCGTGATCGAGCTCAAGCGCGGCGGCCCGCCGGCCAAGGTCGTGCTCAACAACCTCTACAAGAAAACCTCGATGCAGACGACCTTCGGGGCCAACATGGTGGCCCTGGTCGACGGCGTGCCGAAAACGCTGAGCCTGCGCGAGCTGATCCACCACTACGTCGACCACCAGCGCGAGGTCGTCACCCGCCGCACCCAGTACGAACTGCGCCGCGCCGAGGCCCGCGCGCACATCCTCGAGGGACTGCTGGTCGCGCTCGACAACCTCGACGCGGTGATCAAACTGATCCGCGCCTCGAGCGATCCCGACGCCGCCCGCGAGGGCCTGATCTCGCAGTTCGAGCTCTCCCGCGAGCAGGCGCAGGCGATCCTCGACATGCGCCTGCAGCGCCTCACCGCGCTCGAGGCCGACAAAGTCAGGGCCGAGCACGCCGACCTGATGGAGCGGATCGGCGAGCTGCGCGAGATCCTCGGCGACGAGGCCAAGGTGATGGCGATCGTCAAGGAGGAGCTGGCCGAAGTCGTCGAGTCCTACGGCGACGAGCGCCGCACCGAACTGGCCCACTTCGAGGGCGACGTCGGCATCGAGGACATGATCGCCGACCAGCAGATGGTGATCTCACTGACCGCCTCCGGCTACGTCAAGCGGCTGCCGCTGGCCACCTACCGCCAGCAGCATCGCGGCGGCGTCGGGGTGATGGGGATGAACCTCAAGGAGGACGACTACATCGCCCACCTGCACATCTGCTCGACCCACGACTTCCTGCTCTTCTTCACCAACCGCGGCAAGGTCTACCGGCTCAAGGTCTACGAGCTGCCAGAGGGCTCGCGCAACGCCAAAGGCAGCTCGCTCAACAACCTGCTGCCGCTGCGCGAAGGCGAGAAGGTGATGGCGGTGATCCCGACCCGGGACTTCAAGGAGAACAAGTACCTCGCCTTCGCGACCGCCAAAGGGCTGGTCAAGAAGACCGAGTTCCTCGCCTACAACACGCCGATCCGCGCCGACGGAATCATCGCCATCAAGGTCCGCGACGGCGACGAGCTGGTTCAGGTCCGGCTCACCTCAGGCGAGGACGACATCCTGATCGTCTCCCATTCCGGCCATGCTTCGCGCTTCTCCGAGCAGCTGGTGCGGTCGATGGGCCGCGACACCAGCGGCATCAAAGGCATGAACGTTTCCGGCAAGGACAACCGGGTGCTGGCGATGGACATCGCTCGCAACGACACCGAACTCTTCGTCGTCACCGAGAACGGCTACGGCAAGCGCACGCCGGTCTCCGAGTACCCCGTCAAGGGGCGCGGGACCAAAGGCGTGCTGACCGCGAAGCTGACCGAGAAGAAGGGCGGCCTGGCCGGTGCCCTGATCGTCGGCGAGCACCAAGAGCTGCTCTTCATCTCCCAGAACGGGATGGTCCAGCGCACCTCCGTCGGCGGAATCTCACAGATGGGCCGGTCCACGCAGGGGGTGAAGGTGATGAACATCAAGGACGACGACGTGGTCAGCGCCGTGGCGCTGGTGGTCGAGTCCGACAGCAGCGAGAGTGAGCCGACCGAGGAGCCGCCTGCGGATGAACTTCCGGAGATTGACGGTGGCCCTGTGGATGGGGACGGCGGGTAGCCCCGTCATCCTGAGCCTCGCCCACCGGTTTACCCGACGCTGATTCGTCTCAACTCTCGGGGCGGCGATCACCGGCAACCACGAGAGAGACGAGCGCGGCGACTGCCATGTCGAACTTCTCGGGGGTCGAGGCGATGTGGGACTGCTGACGGACGGACGATTTCAGACCCGGACCCTACGGCTCCCAAGGGTCGGGTCGAGTGAGCTGGTCCAGGTGCGGCTTACGCAAGAGAAGGGGTCGGACGTCAATCTCGCTGCGCGGCTGGTTTCAGATGCCTGCGATGGCAAGATGGACGCTGCGCTGGTGGTCACCGACGACTTCGATCAGGAGGGCGCGCTGACGATAGTTGGGCAGGAGTGCGGCCTCACCGTAATCGTTGCGAGTCCGCGCTGCAGGAAGGACTTGGCCAGGGCAGTGGGGGCCAATTTCACCAAGACGATCCACGAGTCGCTCCTCCGCGAATGCCAATTGCCGGAGATGGTCGTAGACGACGAAGGCCGGGAGGTCTTCCGTCCCTCGGCTTGGAGCGACTCCCTTGAAAATGGAGAGGCCGCCCCGAAGGACGGCCTCCTCTCTAGCTCCCGAAGCAGCTAGAGCAAGTTCTTTAACGCTACCACTGGCTTACGCCAGCCGTCGAAAGAAAATACCCAGGCGACTCATGCGGCCTGCGGTAAGTACTGCTGCCAGGCTTCTGGGATCTTCGGGCTCGCCACTTGGATGAAGACCGTCGCCGGCGGCGCCTTCGGGGAGTTCTTCGGGTGCATATGAATCTCTCTCGGAAGCCGGTTGCCCTTTCTCCGGTTGCACGTGGCGCAGGCGGCGACGATGTTCTCCCAGACCGACTTGCCGCCGCGGCTGCGGGGGATTACGTGGTCGACGGTGAGGCCGGATTTGGTCGAGCCGCAGTATTGGCAGGTCCAGGAGTCGCGGGCGAGGACGGCGCGGCGGGTGATCTTGCGGCGGTGGGCCTGGCGGGGGATCCGCACGTAGTTGACGAGGCGGATCACGTCGGGTCGCTCCATCGTCATGTGCTCGGAATGGAGGGCGCCGGCGCGCTGCTCGAGCAGCTCGGCCTTCTCCTTCAGCAGCAGCACGGCGGCACGTCTCAACGTGCATACGTTGATCGGCTCGTAGGTGGCGTTTAGCACCAGGACCCGTGCCATGCCCGGGAATTGTAGGGGGGTCGTCGCCTGGCGCGGCTGAGAGGGCTAACCGACCGGGTAGGAACCGAGCAGGCGAACCGACTCGGCTTTGGTGCGGAGAGAGGCGATCGCCTCCGCGACGACGGGGTCCGCGGCGGCTCCCTCGAGGTCGCAGAAGAACATGTAGCGGCCGAGGCCGCTGCGCAGCGGCCTCGACTCGATGCGGGAGAGATTGATCTCGCGGTCGGAGAACTCGCGCAGGGCGTTGACCAGGGCGCCGGGGTGGTCTTCGCCGAGCTCGGAGAAGACCAGGGACGTCTTCCAGGGCCCCTCGCCGGTCGGCTCGGTCGCCGCTGGCGCGATCCAGACGAAGCGGGTGACGTTGTCGGTCTCGTCCTGGATCCCCTCGCGAAGGATCTCGCAGCCGTAGAGCCGGGCCGCGGCGCGGGAGCCGATCGCCGCCCAGGGACGGACCGACTCGGCGACCATCCGCACCGCCGCCGCGGTGCTGCTGACGCTGCGCAATTCGACTCCGGCCAGCTGTTCGCGGAGGAAGCGGGCGCACTGGGCGAGCGGCTGCTGGTGGGAGAGCACCGCCTCGATCTCACCGAGCCCGATCGCCTCGCGGCCGATCAGGTGGGCGCGCACCGCGTAGTCGTGCTCGCCGACGATCGTCACCGCCTCGGCCTCGAAGGCGAGGGTGTCGAGGGTGCCGCGGACCGAGCCCTCGATCGAGTTCTCGAAGGGGACCAGGGCGCGGTCCGCCTCGCCCTGTTCGACGGCGAGGATCGCGTCGTGGATCGTCGCCGTCCGCAATGGCTCGAACTCGCCGGCGGCCGCCGCTTCGCTCAGGGCGTCCTCGGTAAAGGTGCCGGCAGGGCCGAGGTAGGCGATTCGCATGCCGCTGAGCCTAGTAGTCCCTACCGGTGCCGGACCGGCACCTATTCGAAGACGACGGTGTAACTGGCTTCGTTGTTTTCGGAGACCTGCTCGCCGGGGACGGTTTCGACGTTGACTTCGAGCGTCACTTCGCCGCTCGGCGTCGGCGTCAGCGGGATCGTCGCCGTGGCCGTTTCGCCGGCCGCGATCGTTTCGATGCTCCCCTGCAGTTCGGTGCCGCCGACCGAGACCGTGACGTTGACGCCGTTCTCGGTCGAGTCGCCCTGGTTCTGCACTTCGACTTCGACTTCGGGCGTTTCTTCGGCGGAGACGCCGGCTGCTTCTTCGCCCAGTTCGGTCCCGTTGATGCTGACCCCGAGCAGGCCGAGCCCGTGCACGCCGGGGGTGCTGGATTCGCTGCTCGAACCACTGACGCTGCCGAGCGCTGAGCTGACCGAGCTTTCTTCCAGCCACTTGGTGCCTTCGGGGAGGAAGACGCTCGGCGGCACGTCGCTCCCTTCGATCCCGTTGCTGGCGAGGACGCCGTCGATTTCGGGGCGGACGATGGCGGCGTAGAGGGCGTCGGCGGCGAGCAGCTTCTGCATCTGCCTGGCGATCGCCGCGGTCGCCTTGGCGGCACCGGCGTCGCCGAGCGCGGTGGGCATCTTGTCGGCGATCTCGGTCATCGCGCTGGCCCGCAGCTCATAGGTCAGCTCTAGCGCGTTCTGGGCCCGGCCCATGTCGCCTGGGGCACTGAGGCCGTCGACCCGCGAGGCGTAGTTGTCCATCGCGCTGCGGTCGGCGTTGACCTCGGCCACGAACTCGGTGACCGAGAGGCTGCCGGGATCGCCAAGCTTGCTGAAGAAGGCTTTGCTGGTCTGGTCGGTCTCTTCGACGATCTGGGCGACGTTGCGGGAGTAGTCGCTGAGCGCGCGGTGGGCGCGGGCGTCGAGACAGCCCTTAACCCCGAGCACGATCAGGATCAGGACGATCAGGCCGCCGCCCAGGGCGAGGCCACGCCGCAGCATGATCTGCTGGCGTTCGGGTCGGCGTTGTGGGCGCTCGCGGCGTCGCGCCCCGCGTGCTGGCGAATCCTCCAAGAAGCGGCTCTCCAAGCTGGTTGGCTGGCCGGAGAGTATGAAGCCTGGGGGGGTCGGCACGTCAAGACGGCCAGCAAACGGTGCGTTTTTCCCAAATGCCGCGGCGCAGGAGAAACGGCTCTGGAGGCGAAATTGAAGGAGCTTTGGTCGGTTCCCTCGTCCTCAACCGCTTCCTGATCGAGCGCCGCATCGGCAGCGGCGGCTTCGGCGTCGTCTACGAGGCCTGGGACGGCCGCCTCGAGCGGCCGGTCGCGGTCAAGGCGATCGAGCAGCGGGGCGAGGCCGGTCGCCGCGTCCTGCGCGAGGCCCAGGCCGCCGCCCGGCTCAACCATCCCGGCATCGTCACCCTCTACGAGCTGGGCGAGGAGGACGGCAACGCTCTGCTGGTCAGCGAGCTGGTCGAGGGCTCGACCCTGGCCCGTCTCGCCCACGCCGGCGAGCTCTCGGACCACGAGATCGGCGAGATCGGCGCCGATCTCTGTGAGGCGCTCGACCACGCCCACTCGCGCGGCGTCGTCCACCGCGACATCAAGCCGCAGAACGTCCAGGTGACCGAGGGGGAGTGCGAGGGGGAGTCGCGGGCCAAGCTGATGGATTTCGGCGTCGCCCACCTCGCCGACGGCGCTTCGCTGACCGCCCCGGGGGACGTCGTCGGCACGCTCGCCTACATGTCGCCCGAGCAGGCCGAGGGCCGCCCGGCCGGCCCGGAGGCCGACGTCTACTCCCTGGCCCTGATGCTCTACGAGTGTTGGAGCGGCGAGAACCCGCACCGCCGCTCGAGCCCGGCGGCGACGGCGCGGGCGATCGGCGCTCGCACCAGGCCGCTGCGACGGCTGCGCCCCGACCTGCCGCGCGACCTGAGCGCCGAGATAGACGCCTGCCTCGCCGCCCGCCCCAACCACCGCCCCTCGCTGGAACAGCTGGGCACCGCGATCGAGGATTCGCTCGACCTGCTCGCCGACCAGACCTCGTCCAGGGGCGGTCATCTCGGTCTCCGGCTCGGCGCTCTCTCCCTCGCCGCGGCCCTGGGCGCCTGGCTCGCCCTCGGCCACGGCATCCTTCTTCCCTGATGACGAAGCCGCTCATCTAGGATTTTCCGATCGGCGTCCTGCGCAATCTCGAGTCCCGGATCGAAGGCCTTGTCGAGGGAGTCTTCAGCCGCGCCTTCAGCTCCGAGGTGCAGCCGGTCGAACTCGCCCGCAAACTGGCCAAGGAAATGGACGCCCACAAGACGGCGTCGGTGGAACGGGTCTACGTGCCGAACGAGTACACGGTCTATCTCTCGACCAAAGACCGGGCCAAGCTCGAGGGCTACGAGCGCTCGCTGGAGCAGGAGCTCTCCGGCTACCTCTTGGAGCACGCGCGACGGCGCGGCTACGACCTGCTGACCCGCCCGGCGGTCGAGTTCGACACCGACGAGCGCCTGCGTCTCGGCGAGTTCGGGATCCAGGCCCGCCTGGTCAAGCCGCCGGCCCACGAGGGCGAGAGTCCGAAGCAGGGCGAAGAGGGGCACACGATGGTCTACTCGGCGGTGCGCGAGCGCGACCGCAGCCGCCCCAAACGACCGGAGCAGGCGGTCGGCGCGCTCGTCTCCACCCGCGCCGTGGTCTCGCTCGACGACCGCCGCTATGTGCTCGACGGGCCGCGGGCGACGATCGGCCGCTCGAAGGCGGTCGAGTGCGTGCTCTCGGACCCCAACGTCTCCCGCCGTCACGCCGAGCTGCGCCGGGCGGAGTCCGGCGACTGGCAGATCGTCGACCTCGGCTCGACCAATGGGATCAAGGTGAACGGTCGTCGGGTCGCCTCGACGCGCCTCTCGCCGGGGGACCAGGTGACCGTCGGCACGACCACCTTCCTCTTCGACATCGAGCAGTGACGGCCGCTGGCCGTAATCTGCTGGGCGCGTGGCCTACGACCCCATATCCGTAGCCCTCAAGTTCGGCTTCCTGGCCGTCCTCTATCTGTTCCTGCTCGTGATCGCCCGCAGTGCGATGAAGGACCTGCGGCGGACCGTCTCGCCGGCTCCTGACGCAACCGGCTTCCACGCCGCACCGGCCTTTGCGGAGGCGACCCGCGGCGCCGATGCCTGGCTGGTCGCCGAGCGCGGCGGCGGCCTCGAAATCGACCAGCGCTTCGACCTGATCGGGGGCCTCTCGATTGGGCGCTCGAAGGACGCCGACGTGCGGATCGAGGACCGTTACGCGTCCAGCATCCACGCCAGGCTCTTCGAACGGGGTGGGCGTTATTTCGTCGAGGACATGAACTCCACCAACGGCACCCTGCTCAACGGCGCCACCTTGAAGGGAGAGGCGGAGCTGATCGACGGCGACACGGTGCAGATCGGCGACACGGTGTTCAGACTCGAGGCGCAATGACCCTGCGGATAGACGACCAAGCCTTCCGCACCGACACCGGGCGCCAGCGCAACGCCAACGAGGACTCGCTGTTCACCAGCTCGCCGTTGTTCGTCGTCGCCGACGGGATGGGCGGCGCCCAGGCCGGCGAGGTCGCCTCGAAAACGGCTGCCGAGTCCTTCGACCGCGAGCTACCGCAGGGGCCGCCGGAGCAGGTCCTGCGCGAGACGATCGAGGCGGCAAACCGGACGATCCACGAGCACGCCGCGAAGGATCCCGACCTGGCCGGGATGGGGACGACGATCACCGCCGCGATCGTCGACCTCGAGGCCGACGAGGTGGCGATCGGTCACGTCGGCGACAGCCGCGCCTACCGCCTGCGCGGCGGCAGGTTCGAGCGCCTCACCCGCGACCACTCGCTGGTCGAGGAGATGCGGCGCAAAGGGCAGCTCACCGACGCCCAGGCGGAGGACCATCCGCAGCGCTCGATCATCACCCGCGCCCTCGGTCCGGAACCGCAGGTCGAGGTCGACCTGCAGACTGTGCCCGCCCAGGCCGGTGACGTCTTCCTGATCTGCTCCGATGGCCTGACGACGATGCTCGGCGACGAGCAGATTGGCCGGCTGCTGGCTCGGGCGACCTCGATGCAGTCGGCGGTCCGCGCCCTGGTCGACGAAGCCAACCGGGCCGGCGGTCGCGACAACATCACCGTGATCGCCTTCCGCCTCGGCGACGCTGCCTCGCCGGCCAGCGCCAGGTCCGAGGGCGCGACTCTGATCGGCAGTTCGGCCGAGGAGGCCGGGCTAACCGCGACCGAGGTGCGGCGCCGCGCCGCCGCGGAGGCGGCGAAGCAGCGTCGCCAGGAGCTCGCCGCGAAGCCCCGCCACCGGGGGCTGCGCACCGCCGCGAAGGTGCTGGCCGGACTTGTCGTAGTCGGCGCGATCGCCGTCGGCGCCTGGTACGGCAACCGCCAGATCTGGTTCCTCGGAACCGACGACGCCGGCCGCGTCGCCCTCTACCGCGGCGCTCCTTACGAACTGCCCTTCGGGATCGAGCTCTACGACGAGCGCTACGCGAGCCCGATCCAGACCGCCTCGCTGCCGCCCAAGCGCCGCGACGCCGTCACCGGCCACGACCTGCGCTCGCGCGAGGACGCCGTCTCCCTGATCGAAGACATCCAGAAGAGCCAGGGGGTTCCTTGAGCTCCGCCAGGAACCGGGAGCTGACCGCCCTGGTTCCCGTCGCCATCCTCCTCACGGCCGGCTTCGCCGCTGTTTTCGCCCAGGAGGAAACCCGCCTCGACAACCTCAGCCTCATCTACGGGGCCTACTTCCTGGCGGTCTGCGTGGCGACCCACCTCTACCTGCGGATCCGCCTGCCCGACGCCGACCCCTACCTCTTCCCGCTGGTCGCGCTGCTGACCGCCTTCGGGCTGGTGATGATCTACCGGATCGACGACGCCCTAGCCCGCGACCAGGCCAACTGGTTCGTGCTCGGTCTGGTGCTCTTCGCGCTGACGATCCAGTTCCTGCGCGACTACGAGGTGCTGGAGCGCTATCGCTACACGATCGCCGCGGTGGGCCTGCTGCTGCTGCTGGCGCCGCGCCTGCCCGGGGTTGGCCAGCAGGTCAACGGCGCTTACCTCGGGGTCAAGATCGGGCCGCTCGCCTTCCAGCCGGCCGAGTTCTCGAAGATCGCCATCGTCGTCTTCCTGGCCAGCTACCTGCGCGAGCACCGCGAGGTGCTGATCGTCGGCGCGCGGCGCGTGCTCGGGGTGACGCTGCCGCCGCTGAAGCACTTCGGGCCGATGCTGGTCGTCTGGGGCGCCTCGATGTTCATGCTCGTCTTCATCCGCGACCTCGGCAGCTCGCTGATGTTCTTCGCCGCCTTCCTGGCCCTGCTCTACGTCGCCACCGGGCGCTTTTCGTTCGTCGCCATCGGCATGGCGATGTTCACGGTCGGCGCCTGGTTCTTCGCCTCGACCGTGCCTCATGTCGGTGACCGGGTCGAAATCTGGCTCGACCCCTACGGCGACCCCACCGGCACCGGCTACCAGATCCTCCAATCGATCTTCGCCCAGGCCGACGGCGGCCTCTTCGGCAAGGGCTTCGGGCAGGGGCTGATTACGATCCCCGGTACCCACTCCGCCCTGCTGCCGGCTGCCCAGACCGACACGATCTACTCGCTGATCGTCAACGAGCTGGGCCTGTTCGGCGCCTGCGCGGTCGTCCTCATCTACCTGCTGATCGCCGCCCGTGGCTTTAAGATCGCGCTGCTGGCCAGCGACGGCTTCTCGAAGCTGCTCGCCACCGGGCTGACCGCGGTCTTTTCGATCCAGGCCTTCGTGATCATCGGCGGCGTCACCCGGGTGATTCCGCTGACCGGCGTCACCCTGCCCTTCATCAGCTACGGCGGCAGCTCGATCGTCGCCAACTTCGTGCTGCTGGCGCTGCTGCTGCTGATCTCCGACCGCGCGCGCCGCGAGGCGGTTGAGCCCGGCGGCCGGGCCCTGGCACTGGGGGGAACGTGAACCGCCAGATCGTCAAATTGTTCGGCTTCATCGTCGTCCTCTTCGCTGTCCTGGTCGGCTTCACGTCCTACTGGTCGGTCTTCGACGCCAAGTCGCTGAAGGAAGAGGACGCCAACGCCCGGCCGCTGCTGGAGCAGCAGCAGATCCGCCGCGGGCGCATCCTCGCCGCCGACGGCACGGTGATCGCCAAGTCGGTGGCGAAGGGCAAGGGTGGGGCGCTGCGCTTTGTGCGGCGCTACCCGGAAGGCAAGTTCTACGGCCATCCGATCGGCTACAGCTTCGTGCGCTACGGCGACTCCGAGTTCGAGCAGTTCCACAACGATGAGCTGGTCGGCGAAGGCTCCGAATTCAGCTCGATCCTCGACGAGCTGACCGGGCGCAACCAAGAAGGCAACGACATCGTCACCAACCTCGACCCGGTGGCGCAGCGGACCGCGCTGGAAGACCTCGAAGCCGCAGGCTTCGGCGCCGTAGTGGCGATCGAGCCGAGCACCGGAGCGGTCAAGGCGATGGTCTCGAACAAGCCCTATGACCCCAACCGCGTGCCCGAGGAGTTCGGGCAGCTGAGCACCAACGGAGTCGAACGCCCGCTGTACGACCGGGCCACGCAGGGCCAGTACCCACCAGGCTCGACCTTCAAGGTCGTGACCGCCGCCGCCGGCCTCGAAAGCGGGGTCATCACCCCCGAAACGACGATCAACGCGCCGGGCTCGATCGACGACGAAGGGCACGAACTGGCCAACGACTTCAACGAGAACTTCGGGCCGATTGCCCTCGACACCGCGCTGACCAACTCGGTCAATACCTGGTTCGCCCAGCTCGGCCAGCAGCTCGGCAACGACAAACTCTTCGAAACGATGGAAAAGTTCGGCTTCAACTCGACGCCGCCGATCGACCTTCCAGAAGGCCAGGTCGAAAAGAGCGGCGTCTTCGAGGAAGGCAAGCTGCTGACCGCCAGGGATCCGGTCGACCTGGCCCGGGTCGCAATCGGCCAGGAGCGGCTACTGGCGACGCCGCTGCAGATGGCGATGGTTGCGGCCGCCGTCGCCAACGGCGGCAAGCTGATGAAGCCGCAGATCTGGAATCGGGTGGTCGACCCCGATGGCCGCGTTACCGACCGCCTCGATCCCTCCGAGTACAGCCAGCCGATCAGCGCCGAGACCGCCGCGGAGCTGACCACGGCGATGGAAGGCGTCGTCTCTGAAGGTACCGGCACCAACGCGGCGATCTCCGGCGTCCAGGTCGCCGGCAAGACCGGCACCGCGGAAACTCCCGGCAACGAAGCCTGTGGCGGCGGCGAAGAAGAGAACCAGGCCTGGTTCATCGGCTTCGCACCGGCGGAAGATCCGAAGATCGCGATCGCCGCCTCAGTCGAGTGCACGGAACAGTTCGGAAACGACGTCGCCGCACCGATCTTCCGCGACGTCGCCGAAGCGATCCTGAACGGCGAATGACGTGAGCCAGACATCTAAAAGAGGAGCCTGGTGTGCCTGAGGTGAACGAGGGAAGCGTCGTCGACGGGCGCTACCGGGTCCTGCGCCGCCTCGGCAGCGGCGGCATGGCCGATGTCTGGCTGGCCGAGGACACGCACCTCCAGCGCCAGGTCGCGCTGAAGGTCCTGCACCGGCGCTTCGCCCAGGACCGCGAGTTCGTCGAGCGCTTCCGGCGCGAGGCGGAAGCGGCAGCGGGCCTGCAGCACCCCAACATCGTCTCCGTCTTCGACCGCGGCGAGTTCGCGGGCACCTACTACATCGCCATGCAGTACATCGAGGGGCCGACGCTGAAGGAGCTGATCGACCGCGGCCTGACGCCGGAGGAGGCGGTGGCGCTGATCCGACAGGTGCTCGAGGCGGCCCGCTTTGCCCACCGCAATAGCATCGTCCATCGTGACCTGAAGCCGCAGAACGTGATCGTCGACGGCGAGGGCAAGGCGGTGGTCACCGACTTCGGGATCGCCCGCGCCGGCGTCTCCGAGATCACCCAGACCGGCTCGGTGATGGGGACGCCGCACTACCTCTCACCCGAGCAGGCGCAGGGCTTCGACGTCACCGCCGTCTCCGACCTCTACTCGATCGGGGTGATCCTCTACGAGGCGCTGACCGGGCGGGTCCCGTTCGAGGCCGACTCCGCCGTCGCGGTAGCGATGAAACAGGTCTCGCAGACGCCGCAGCGGCCCAGCTCGATCAACCACCGCCTCACCCCGGCCCTCGACGCGGTGGTGATGCGGGCGCTGGAGAAGGACCCGGGCCAGCGCTTCCAGAGCGCCGACGCCTTTATCGCCGCGCTCGATACCGCCCTGAAGGAGCCGGGGGCCGGTGCCGGGGGCACCGCCGCCTTTGCGGCGCTGCCCCCTGTCATCGCGACCCCTGTGGAGGCCGCGGACGAGCCCGACCCCGAGGAGGAGGCGCGCAAGCGCCGCCGCCGCTGGATCGCCGCCGCGGTTGTTGCTGTCCTCGTCGGCATTCTCGTCGGCCTGGCGCTGACCCGCGAGACCAGCACCGAAGTGCCCAAGGTGACCGGCAACCAGCTCAACGTCGCCATCGCCCTGCTCCAGCAGGACGGCTTCTCGGTCGGCGAAGTCAAACGGGTGGAGCGCGAAGCTCCCTCGAACGAAGTGCTGGAGCAGGAACCGTCGGCCTCACCGCCCGGCGACAGGGCCTCGCTCGACTGCTCCTTCCTGACCTTCTTCTGCTCGAAGCCGGAGGTGACGCTGACTGTCAGCGCTGGGCCGGGCAGCGGCAAGGTGCCGGCGACCGCTGGGCTGCCACGCGACGAGGCGGCCGAAAAGCTGGAAGCGACCGGCTTCGGCGTCAAGGTGGAAACGGTCAATTCCGACTCGGTCGAAGAGGAACTGGTGATCCACTCCGAACCGTCGGCCGGCACGACTGCGACCCATGGCTCCGACGTCACCCTGTTCGTCTCGGCCGGGCCGAAGCTGGCCAAGGTGCCCATCTTGGTCGGCAGTCAGCGGCGTCTGGCGGTGCAGCAGATCCGCGGCCGCGGCCTCACCCCCAGCGTCTCCGAAGAAGAAAGCGACTCGCCGGCCGGCGAGGTGATCAGCCAGTCGCCGAGCGCCGGCAGCGAGGTTGAAGCCGGCTCGGCGGTCTCGATCGTCATCTCCTCCGGAAAGGAACAGGCAGAGGTCCCCAACGTGATCGGCAAGCTGCGCGCCGAAGCGGTGCAGGCCGTCCGCGACGCTGGTCTTAGCCCGACCGTCGAAGAAGAAGAAACGGAAGTCGCCGGCAAAGTCGGCCGGGCGATCGACCAGTTCCCGCCTCCAGGGTCGGAACTCGAACCCGGCGACACGGTGACGATCGTCGTCGGCAAGCAGGCCAGCGCCGAACCGGAAGAAGAAGAACCGTGAGGGTGGCGGTGCTCTCGGGCGGGCGCTCCTCCGAGCACGACGTCTCGCTGCGCTCCGGCGCCTCCGTCGCCCGCGGGCTGGCGGAGGCGGGCCACGAGGTCGCCGCGGTGACGATCGAGCGGGACGGTCGCTGGCTCAGCGACGGCGCCGCGCTCCAGCTGACCCCGGCCGGCGGCCTGCTCGGCGTCGCTGCGGTCTTCCCGGCCCTGCATGGCGCCTTCGGCGAGGACGGCAGCGTCCAGGGCCTGCTGGAGCTGCTCGACGTCCCCTACGTCGGCTCCGACGTCCTCGCCTCGGCGACCTGCATCGACAAGCTGACCCTGAAGCGGCTCTTCGCCGCGGGTGGCATCCCCCAGGTCGAGTTCGTCGCCGTCGGCGAGCGGGATTGGCGCCGGCGCTGCGAGGCGATCGGCCTGCCACTCTGGGTGAAGCCGTCGCGGATGGGCTCCAGCGTCGGCATAAGTAAGGTCGAAGATCTAGCGGACCTTGAGGCCGCAGTGGAGCTGGCCCGGCGCCACGACCCACGGATCATCGTTGAGGCCTCGGCCCACGGTCGCGAGGTCGAGTGCTCGGTGCTCGGCAACGAGTCACCGTTGACCTCGCTGCCGGGCGAGATCGTCGCCAACGCCGAGTGGTACGACTTCGAGGCCAAGTACGGGAAGGGCGGCATGGAGCTGCGGGTACCGGCGCCGATCTCCGCAGAGGAGACCGCCCGGGTCCGCGAGCTGGCCGCCGCGACCTTTTCCCTCGCCGGCTGCTCCGGCCTGGCTCGCTGCGACTTCTTCGTCGAGGCCGGCGGCGAGGTGCTGGTCAACGAGATCAACACGATGCCCGGCTTCACCGAGACCAGCGTCTACGCGAAGCTGCTCGAGGCGAGCGGGATCGGCTATGCGGACCTCTGCGATCGCCTCGTCGCGCTGGCGGTCGAGCGCCACGAGCACGCCCGCTCCCACGAGTTCTGAGCGTGGGGTGTGTTGCTGCAGCCTGGCTGGCAGTTTGCCCCGGCGACAGGTCTTCGCGCTAACTTCTTGCCGGTGATTGACGAGGCCACCATCATCGAGGCGGGACGAAGGATCTCTGCGGCCGCGCCGAAGGCGCGGGTAATCCTATTTGGGTCGCATGCACGCGACGAAGCAGACCCCCAGAGCGACCTCGACCTTCTCGTGATCGAGCCCGAGGTCGAGAACGCAGCCATGGAGTCGGTACGACTTCACCGAACTCTGCGAGGCCTGGGCGTACCGACCGATGTTGTCGTGGTGGACGAGGATCTCGCTCGCCGCCGCTCAGCCGTCGCCGGCACGATGGTCGAGCGAGCACTTCGCGAGGGCCGCGTCCTTGTCGACGCCTGAGCACCGCGAACTCACGATCTCGGCTATCTCATCGAGCTGCTCGGCAATCTTGAGATTGAGATACCTGAGGCGATCGCATCGTCCGACTGGCTAATGCCATGGGGCGTCCTCTTCCGCTACGACGACGATCCGGCTGTCTCGTTGAATCGAGATAGTGCGCTCGAAGCCGCTACGGCAACCATCAGCTTGGCCGAGCGGATCGTGGTCGCGTAAAAAACGCTAGCTCGCGTACGACAACGAGTCATCGCGAAGCAGGATTCGAACCTGCGACCTTCGGGTTATGAGCCCGGGGTTCAGTTCAGCAGCTTGACGTCGCTGATCTCGACCTGGAAGCGGCCCTCCTGGTCGCGCGCCGGCGCCGCCTTGTTGAACCAGATCAGGAAGTACTTGGCAGGTGCGGGCAGGTTGAGATCGACTTCGTCGCTGGCGGCGGCGTCGGTCACCTCTCCGACCGGTTCCCCCCATTCGGAGAGCTCGCCGGGCGGGCCCGAGGCGGCCGCGAAGATCTCCGCGTCCCAGCCGGGGGTCGGGGTGCGGATCGCCATCTTCTTCGGCGACGCCGGCGACTTCGTGGTCACGTAGAGGCCGACGCCCGGGTCAGGCCCGGTCTTGGTCCCGGCGAAGGTGTCGCTGTCGTAGTGCTCGGTGCTCCAGGCGGTCCCAGTCGGGTTGCCGTCGACGGTGAGGTTGACGGTGGTCGGGTCCTCTTCTTCGTCCCCCTGGGGGTCGTAGTCGGTGGCCGAGGAGATCGCCACGGTCGAGCCCTTGTCCTTGAGCGCGCCGCCACCGCCACCGCCTTCGCTGATGAACAGCACGGCCGCCAGCGCCCCGGCGACGACCAGGACCAGCAGCGCGATCGCCGCCCAGGACCAGCGGCCGCGACCGGCGAGCTTGCGGTTCGGCGCCGGCACCGCTTCGAGCACGCTGGTCGCCTCGCCGGTGGTCGAGCCCGCCCGCGCCGCCTCGACCTCGAGCGCGGTCGAGAGGTCGTCGATCATCTCGCCGACCTCCTGGTAGCGCTGGGCCGGGTCCTTGTCGGTCGCCCGCTCGACGACCAGGGCCGCCGCCGCGGAGACCTCGGGTCGGCGCTGCTGGACGTCCGGCAGCTCCTCGTTGACGTGTTTCATCGCCACGCCGACCTGGCTGTCGGCGTGGAAGGGGACCTGGCCGATCAGCATCTCGTAAAGGACTACGCCGAGCGAGTAGATGTCCGAGCGCGGGTCGACCGGGTGGCCCATCGCCTGCTCGGGGGCGACGTAGTCGGTGGTGCCGAGGACGCGGCCGGTGGCGGTCATCCCGTCCTGCTCGAGCTGGCGCGAGATCCCGAAGTCGGTCAGCTTGGCCCGCCCCTCGGCGTCGATCAGGACGTTCTGCGGCTTGATGTCGCGGTGGACCATGTTGCGGGCATGGGCGACGGTCAACCCGCGGGCGATCTCGATCGCGTAGGCCAGCGCCTCCTGGGTATCGAGGGCGCCGAGCCGGGCGATCCGCTGCTTCAGCGTCTCCCCTTCGACGTACTCGAAGACGATGTAGGGGTGGCCGCCGTCCTCGCCGGCGTCGATCACCGCGACCACGTTGGGGTGGGAGAGCTTCGCCACCGCGCGGGCCTCCTGGCGGAAGCGCTCCAGCTGGTCGGGCTGCTCGGACATCTCCCGGTGCATCACCTTGACCGCGACGGCGCGGTCGAGCGTGCCGTCGTTGGCCAGGTAGACGGTCGACATGCCGCCGCTGCCGAGCTTGGCCTCCAGCTTGTAGCGGCCGGAGAGCACGGTGCCGATCATCTGCGAGCTGGTCGGGCGGGAGTTCATTGGTCGGAGCGAACGTTATGCGGCAAGGCAAAGGGTCTCAATGTTGAAATTTCCCAAGGTGTCGATGCGGCGGGGTGAATAGAGGTTCGCTGCGACCCTGACCCCGCCTGCTCCTGGGCGCGGGCTCCCGAACGGCCGCCGAGCGGAGACCTGAACTTCCTCTTCAGCCCTACTGGCGGCGAACGACCTTTTCACCCTCGGTGGCGCCCCCGATCCGTTTGGCGCCGGGATAGTGCGCGCACAGCAGCTCCAGGGCCGCCGCTTCGTCGCCCGGTGAGACGACCACGCAGAAGCCGCAGCCCATGTTGAAGACGTCGTACATCTCCTCCTCGGCGACGTTGCCCTGCTCCCGGATCAGGTCGAAGATCGGCGGAACCGGCAGCGGCTCGTCGATTTCGTAGCCGACCTCGGCCGCAAGCCGGAGCAGGTTGGCGGTGCCGCCGGAGGTGATGTGGGCGAGGCCGCGGACGTCGACCTCGGAGCGCAGCAGCTCGACGATCGGCTTGACGTAGATCTCGGTCGGCTCCAGCAGCACGTCGCCGAGCGGCCGGCCGATCCGGTCGTCCGCGAGATCGATTCCCCGCAGGGCCGAACGGGCGAGGGTGTAGCCGTTGGAGTGGATCCCCGACGAAGGCAGGCCGATCACCACGTCGCCCGGCCGCACCGCCGCACCGTCGACGATCGCGTCGAGGGCCACGGTGCCAAAGCAGGCACCGGAGACGTCGACGCTGGAAACCAAGTCGCCGAGCTGGGCCAGCTCGCCGCCGGGGATCTCGACCCCGGCCAGCTCCGCCCCACGGGCCAGCCCGACTCCGATTTCCTCGCAGACCGCCGGGTCGGCCTTCTGCACGGCGATGTAGTCGAGCATTGCCAGCGGCTCTGCGCCGACGCAGATCACGTCGTTGACGTTCATCGCTACGCAGTCGATCCCGACCGTGTCAAAGCGTCCCAGCTCCTCGGCGACGAGCAGCTTGGTGCCGACCCCGTCGGTGGAGAGCGCGATCCCCGCGTTCTCGCCGATCTCGATCACACTCGCGTAGTGCCCGGGCAACGGCACCTGCAACGAGGGCCGGCCCAGCTTGATCGCGCCCAGGGCGCGAACCAGGCCGGCGACAGCGGAGTCGGCCGCCCCCTGGTCGACCCCGGCTTTGGCGTAGGCGTCACTCACGCGTCCGATTCTCTCAGGCGCTCCGGTAGGTTGGGCGCCGGCTCGAAGCGATGACGCCGGCTTTTGCCGCGCCTGACGAGCAGGCCCCGCTCCTCCAGCTGCCGCAGGTCGGTGCGAGCGGTCTCGTGCGATACCCGGTGGCTCCTCGCGTGGCTCTCGAACGCGAAAGATCCATCGGGATGTCGCACGGCATCGGTCAGAAGCGCGAGCTGTCTGCCATTGAGTCCCTCGTCGTCTTGAAGAAGCGACTCGATGTCGCGCTTTTCCGCGATCTTGCGACGCAGGTAGACGTGCAGGTCGTCGATCGCCGCCTCGATGATCCTGAGTTGATGGATCAGGAAGTAGGTCGTGTCGCCGCCGTCCGTCTCCGCCTCCATAAAGGCACGTGCATATTGCGCGGGTGCTTTCCTGATCCGTCTCGAGATCGGTAGGTACTCGGCCAGCCAGTAGCCCTGCTTGTGCATGGACCAGAAGAAGAGAATCCGGGCGGTGCGGCCATTGCCGTCTTCGAATGGATGGTCGTATGCCAGCCAGAAATGCAGAAGAATCGCCCGCAGCACGGGATGGACGAACTGGCCCCTCTCTCCGCCTCCGTTCGCGAAGTCGCAGAGCAGCCGCATCCGCTCCGGCAGCTGATCGGCCGGTGGGGGAATGTGAATCGGCTTGCCGTCGTCCCGGTCGTAAACCGCTACCCGCCCATCTTCGGGGCGCTGCAGGCGGCCGGCGGCGTCCGGATTGTCAAGGGTGCCCTCGGTGAGGATCCGATGCAGCTCCAGGACCGAGTCCGGGCTCAGCGTCTGGCCCATCTCGTCGCGCATGAATTGAAGAGCGCGGTAGTTGTTGGCGATCATTCGCTCGCTCCGGTCTTTTGGCTCTCGTCCGCTGCGGAGCAGCTCCTTTGCCGCCGCTCGCGAAGTGGTGGCCCCCTCGAGCTGGCTGGATCGAATCGCCTCCTCCATCAAGGAGTTCACCAGGAAACGTTGTCCGGCCTCCTGCTCGGAAGTGACGACCTCGTCCATCGCGACCTCGCCGCTGCAGCGCTGGTCAATGTGGTGAAGGTGCTGCAGCACCATGTCCGGAAGCGTGTAGCCAAAGGCCCTGCCCTCGCCGTCGCTCAGCGGCAGGGGACGGTTGTCCGAGCTTCGCGAGACCTTTACCTTCAGCCACCACTCCTCGTTGGTCAAACCCGCCGGCGGATCTAGTCGCTGAAGTTTGTCCCAGTGCAGATAGCGCTCATGTTCGACCACGCTGACTTGGTTCATCATGACCTTGGTCGACGCCTCGGTCCCGAGCTTCGCCACGAGCTCTGCGAAGGAAGGCGCTTTCTCTACGAACATCCCAGCTCCCAGTCAATTCCAAGTTTGTCCAAGATTTGGAATTGTAGCTAACTCCCAGTCAATTCCAAGTTTGTCCAAGATTTGGAATTGGTAATTAGCGATGCAGCTTTGCAAGAACTGCGGCGGCCAGGACCGCTCGGTAAGCCGCGTATGGCCACAGCGTCCGGTCGCGCTCGACCAGGCCGATCAGGCGCTGGGAGGCGAGGGTCGAGGCGAAGGAGGCGGCGACGCCGATGGCGAGCGTGCGGCGCAGCTCGGGTGTGGTGCCGCGGCGGGCTAGGCGGGCGCCCTTGAGGCCGGTGGCGCCGACGATGATCGGCAGCGCGATCGTGCGCGAGAGCAGGTTGGCCTGATCGCGTGAGAAGCGCCGCCAGCGGGCGGCGGCGAGGGTGACGCCATTGCGGGAGACGCCGGGCGCCAGGGCGGCGGCCTGGGCGACGCCGAGGGCGAGGCCATCCGCCGGGGTGGCATCGCCGCGCCCGCGCCGCTGCGGCCTGGTGTCGGCGGCGAGCATCGCCGCGGCGCCGGCGAGCAGGCCGTAGGCAGTCGCTCGCGGCCCGCCCAGGCGACGCTCGATCGGCCGCTCGAGCGTGTAGCCGACGATCGCCGCCGGCAGGAAGGAGAGGCCGAGGAAGAGGACTCGACGGCCGTCGAGCTCGCGCAGCTCCTCGCGGATTACCCGCCGCTGGCCGATCAACAGGGCCAGCGCCGCACCCGTGTGCAGCGCCACCTCGAAGCTCTTGCGCAGCTCGGGGTCGATCGAGTCCCAATCCCAGCCGGCCAGCCAGGGGACGAGGACGATGTGGGCCGAGCTGGAGACCGGCAGCAGCTCCGCCGGTCCCTGGACGATGCCCAGCGCAAGCGCGCGCCGGGTCGGCAGCCGCCCCTCGCTCAAGCGCCGCCCGTGCCCGCCCGCGCGGGCCTCGTGGCGGCCTCACTGGCGTCGCCACCCGCGCCAGGCCCGCCACCGCGGCGCCGCTTCACGATCAGGTAGACGACTCCAACCACGATCGCCACCGCCACCAGGTAGTCGAGGTAGCCGAGCTTGTGGCGCCAGTCTTCCCAATTGTCGCCGACCTTTTCGCCGACGATTGCCAGCGCCAGCACCCAGGGGATCGAGCCGAGCAGGGTGAAGGCGGTGAAGCGCCAGAAGGGCATCTTCGCCACCCCGGCCGGCAGCGAGATGAAGGTGCGGATGATCGGCAGCATCCGCGAGAAGAAGACCGTCGCGGTGCCGTATCGCTCAAACCAGTCATCGGCCCATTTGAGGTGCTTGGGGCTGATGTGGATCAGCTTGTTTTTCTCGAGCAGGTCGAGGCGCCCGTAGTAGCCGACCGCGTAGGCGATCCAGGAGCCGGCCAGGTTGCCGAGCACCCCCGCGGCGACGATCCCAAACAGGGTCAGTTCCCCGTTGGAGACGCTGAAGCCGGCAAAAAGCATGATCGCCTCGCTGGGAATCGGGATGCAGGCCGACTCCAGGGTCATCAGCAAGAAGACCGCCACGACCCCGGCCGAGCCGATGAATTCGGTGGCCACGTCGACGATCGGTTCGACGACCTTGTCGGTGACGCTGGCGAGCAGGAGCAGGTGCATGGAGCGGCACATCGTAGGGAAGCGGCCCCTGTTCGCACCGTCTAGCCCTAAACTGAACCCCTCTGATGAGCCGGTTGAACCACCCCGTCTACCGCAACCGGGTCCTGCAGGTGGCGGCTGATGCGGCGCTTGTCGCGCTGGCCTACTTCCTCGCCTTCCAGCTGCGTTTCCTCGACGACCCGCACGGGCTGCCGCATCGCTACGAGGTGCTCTTTGCGCAATCGGTCGGCTTCGTGATCGTCGGCAAGCTGATCGTGTTCGCCGGCTTCGGGCTCTACCAGAAGTGGTGGCGCTACGTCAGCGGCCGCGACTTCCTGCTGATCTTCCGCGCCGTCGCCGTCGCCAGCGCGATCCTCGTCGTCTTCTTCGCCGTCGCCCAGCCCTTCGCCCACACGCTGCCGCGCTCGGTCGAGGTGACCGACTTCGTGCTGACGATGATGCTGATCGCCGGCGCCCGTCTGGCGGTGCGGCTGATCGTCGAGCGCCCCTCGCGCGGCGCCCGCGTGCCCAAGCACGAGGTGCTGGTGATCGGCGCCGGCTCCGGCGGCCAGATGGTCGTCCGTGAGCTGCAGCTCAACCCCAACCTCGGCGCCACCGCGATCGGCTTCGTCGACGACGACCCGCGCAAGCGGGGGATGCGGATGCTGGGGCTGAAGGTGCTCGGCTCGACCCAGCAGATCGCCAAGATTCTCGACGAGACCGAGCCCGACGAGGTCGTGATCGCGATCCCCTCGGCGCCGGGGACGCTGCGCGGCCAGGTCGTCGCCGCCTGCCGCGACCGCGAGATCCGCGTCCGCACCCTGCCGACCGTGTTCGAGCTGCTGCGCGGGGGCGTCCAGCTCAACAAGCAGCTGCGCGAGGTCCAGGTCGAGGACGTGCTCGGCCGCGAGCCGATCGTCGTCGAGCTGGACCGGGTCGGCGCCTACCTGCGCGACCGCATCGTCCTCGTCACCGGCGCCGGCGGCTCGATCGGCTCCGAGCTCTGCCGCCAGATCGCCCGGGTCGAGCCGCGGCTGCTGGTGATGCTCGACCACGCCGAGGACAACCTCTTCGAGATCGACCGCGAGATGGTCGAGCTGCGCCACTTCACCAACGTCGAGTCGGTGCTTGCGGACTGCAAGGAGCCGCACCGGATGCTGGAGGTGATGCAGCGCTTCAAACCGAGCGTCGTCTTCCATGCGGCCGCCTACAAGCACGTGCCGCTGATGGAGGCCAACCCGCTGGAGGCCGTCCGCAACAACGCGATCGCGACCCACATCACCGCCGAAACGGCGGCCGCCTCCAAGGTCGAGCGCTTCGTCCTGATCTCGACCGACAAGGCGGTCAACCCGAAGACGGTGATGGGCGCCTCGAAGGCGATGGCCGAGTGGATCGTCGAGAACGCCGGCAATACCCACCCCGGCACCCGCTTCGCCTCGGTCCGCTTCGGCAACGTGCTCGCCTCCTCGGGCAGCGTCGTGCCGATCTTCCGCAACCAGATCGAGCGCGGCGGCCCGGTCACCGTCACCCACCCGGAGATGACGCGTTACTTCATGACGATCCCAGAGGCGGTGCAGCTGGTGATCCGCGCCGGCGACATCGGTGCCGGCAGGGGCGAGGTCTTCGTCCTCGACATGGGCGAGCCGGTGAAGATCGTCGACCTCGCCCACAACATGATCCGCCTCGCCGGCTACGAGCCGGAGCAGGACATCGCCGTCGAGTTCACCCAGCCGCGGCCGGGCGAGAAGCTGCACGAGGAGCTCTTCGGCGCCGCCGAGCAGGTGCAGCCGACGGCGGCGAAACGGATCAACCGCGCGGTCCGTGGCGCGCCCCTGGACTCCGAGTGGGTGGAGTCCACCCTGAGCTCGCTCGAAAGCCTGGTGATGGCCGGCGACGAGGCCAATCTGGCCGAGCGGGTGGTCGAGTTGATCGCCGCGCCGGGTGGCGACACGGCGAGAGTCGTCTCCGGCGAATAACCTCCCGCAGCCACTTTGGTCCGGGTTATCGAACAAATCGGCGCGTTCGCCGGCCTCGCCGCATTCCTCGGGCTCGGCATCCTCGCGCTGCTCTCGTTCACCCATGGGCGCGACATCCGCCGCCTGCGCGACTGGGCCGGCTCGGCGCCGGAGCGCGACGCCGAGCGCAAGGAGACGACCTCGACGATCGCCGCCCAGCGGGCCGAGGAGCTGCGCCAGCTCGAGCAGGCCCGCACCGCCGAGCACGAGGCGGTTAGCCACCGCGAGGAGCGACGACGCCGGCGCGACGCTGGGCTGCCCGAACTGACCCGCCGCGAACGCTTCAGCGAGCGGACCTCGGCGATCGGCGCTCGGCTGGCCGAACCGCGCTGGCTGGTCCTCATCTTCATCGTCCTGGTCGTCGTCGTCGGTGGCATTGCCTACACGCTGCTGAAGGGCTCCGACGACAGCACCAGCGGCAGGAACGGCAAGCAGGCCGCGGCGAAGACGCAGCCCAGCGAAATCGAGGTGACCGTCCTCAACGGCACCGCCACCGACGGCCTCGCCGGCACCTACGGCGACAAAGTCGAGAACAAGGGCTTCCGCCTCGGCGCTGTCTCCAACACCGAACAGAGCTTCGAAACGAGCGTCGTCATGTTCGAACGCGGCCATGCGCCGGAAGCTCGGACGGTCGCCAGACAGCTGGGGATATCGAAGCTGCAGCTGATGAGCTCGGAAGTCGGGTCCGCCTCGGCGGGGGCCAACGTCGCGGTCGTGGTCGGCGAGGACAATGCCGCGGCGGCGGGTTAGTCCCGCCGCCCTGGTCTTCGCGCTTCTCGTCCTCGTAACGGTTGCCGCCTTCGCCTGGGCGCAGCGGCTCAAGCGCGACCCGCTGGTGCTGGACCGGGTGACCCTTGTCGGGGCGCCGACGCTGCACCCGAAGAATCCCGTCCACAGCTTCACGCCAAACGGCGACTGCCGCTACGACCGGCTCCGGATCAAGTTCCGTGTCACCCAGTCCGACCATGCCACCGTCCAGGTGGTCAAGCCCGGCGGCCACGTCGTCGTCACCCTCGCCCGCAACCGCTTCCTCAAGCGCTACCACTACTTCGCCTTCCACTGGGACGGGCGCCAGCGCGGCGGTGGCATCGTCGCGCCCGGCCGTTACAAGTTGCGGGTCAAGTTGCTTGACCAGGAACGCAATCTGGTTCCGCCAGGGGTGATCCGCCTGCACCGGGCGCCACAGCACCCGGGCCGGATCTGCGTGTACGCGACCGCGCCCGGGAAGGCCGCGGCGGGGCGGAAGCCTTGAGCGACTTCCTGGCTGGCGCCGGCGTCCTCGTCGCGGCCGGGGCCTGCGCCGCCTCGATCCTGCTTCCCCCGGGCCGCCCCCGTTCGCTGGCGATGCTGCTGGCGATCGGCCTCTTCCCGGTTCTGATCCTCGGCGACCAGTGGCACACCACCCAGATCGTCGACCTGCGCCACGACGACGCCCGCATCGCGGCGCTGTTGGTCGCCGCCGTGGTCGCGGTCGGGTTGCTCACCTACCTCTTCCGTCGCTGGCCGCTCCTGCTGCCGCTGGCGATCGTCGCCGCGCTCCCCTTCAGGGTGCCTCTGCACGCCGGCGGCGACACCGCCAACCTGCTGGTCCCGCTCTACCTGGTCATCGCCGCGGGAGTCCTCTTCACCTTGGCGCGGGACTGGTCCTCTCCCCCCAGCACCTGGACCCCGCGACCGCTGGCCTGGCTGCTGGCCGCCTTCGTCGTCCTCTACGCGATCCAGACCCTCTACTCGGGCGACTTCTCCAAGGGGTTGCAGAACGTCTGCTTCTTCCTCGTCCCCTTCACGGTGGCCTACCGGCTGCTGCGCGAGGTCGAGTGGGACCGACGACTGTTGACGCTGGTGCTGGTAGTGGTCGGGGTCGAGGCCGCGGCGTTCGTCCTGATCGGCTCAGTCGAGTACCTGACCCGGAGTCTCTTCTGGAACGACCAGGTGATCAGGTCGAACGAATTCCACACCTACTTTCGGGTCAACTCCGTCTTCTGGGACCCGAATGTCTACGGGCGCTACCTGGCACTGGTGATCGTGGTGGCGACGGCGGCGCTGCTCTGGATCAAGGAACGGCGCGCTTTCGCGTTGCTGACCGTGCTGGTGGGCATGCTCTGGATCGGCCTGGCGCAAACCTTTTCGCAGTCCAGCTTCATCGCCGTGCTGGCTGGGTTGGCGGTGCTCGCCGCGATCAGGTGGAGCTGGAAATGGACGCTGGGAGCCGTCGTCGTCGGCTTGGTCGGCGGGCTGCTCGTAGTCACCTTGGTGGGTGGCAAGGTCGACATCGCCCACCTCTTCGACCGCGCCAACGTCGAGACCAGCGGTCGCGCCAACCTCGTCTCCGGCGGCCTCGAACTCTTCTCAGAACGACCGATCCAAGGCTACGGCTCCGGCTCCTTCCAAAACGCCTACCGCGACCACCGCGCCAACAAGGACATCCCGGTCTCTGTCTCCCACACCGAGCCCGTCACTATCGCCGCCGAGCAAGGCCTCCTGGGCTTGGCCCTCTACGTCGCTCTGATCGTGGTTGCGCTCTGGACGATGACCTCGGGCATCCGAGGGCCTCCGACGACGGCGACGGATGGGGAGTCCGAGAACGGAGCCAGTTTGCCCCGCCCGCAGGACTCCCCATCCGTCGCCGCCCGCGCGGCCGTCTTGGCTGCCTTTATCGCGCTCTTGGTTCACACGATGGCCTATGCCGGCTTCTTCGAGGATCCGATCACGTGGGTGCTGTTAGCGGTCGGCGCTTCGCTGGCGGCCGCCCCGGCGGTCCGCGACTCCGCTTAGGCTCCTGACGTGTCGGGATACCTGCGCCGCCTGGCGACGACCGGAGCCGCCTACACCGCGGCGAGCATCCTCTCGAAGGTCATCGCGGTCGCCCTGCTGCCGCTCTACACGCGCTACCTGACCCCGGCCGACTACGGCGCCGCCGAGGTGATGTTCGCGGCGATCGTCTCCGCCAGCATCGTCGTCCGCTTCGGCCTGATCGAGGCCGTGCTGCGTTTTTATTACAAGGACGACGAGGATCCCGACCGGGTCGTCGCCAGTAGCTTCGCCGGGCTGTTCTGGTTCGCGACGATCGGCGCCCTGATCGCGCTGCCCTTCGCGAGGCCGATCTCCGAAGCCCTGCTCGACCGCCCTGCCCCTGACCTGGCACGGATCTCGATCGGCGGCCTCTGGGTGCTGACGATGTTCGAGTTCATGCTCACCCTGTTCCGGCTCGAGGAGCGCGCCCGCGCCTACTTCGTGACGACGATCGTCAACGTCTTGGTCACGATCGGCCTCACCGTCGTCCTCGTTGTCGGCGCCGGCGAGGGCGCCCGCGGGCTGCTGGTCGGCAGCTACGCCAGCGGCGCCGTCTTCGTGCTCGGCCTGATCGTCCTCCAGCGCCGCCGCCTCTCGCTCCTCTTCGACCAGGCGCTGCTGCGGCGGCTGCTGCGCTTCGGGCTGCCGACGATGCCGGCCGAGGCCTCCCTCTACCTGCTCAACTTCGTCGACCGGATCATCATCGTCCGCAGCGTCGGGCTCGCCGAGGCCGGGCTCTACTCGTTGGCGGTCAAGTTCGCCCAGGCGGTCAACGTGCTGGTCCGCGGCTTCCAGCTCGCCTGGCCGCCCTTGGCCTACTCGATCCGCGACGACGACGAGGCCCGCCGCGCTTACGCCACCGTCGTCACGCTCTTCGTCGCCGGCTGCGCCTTCGTTGTCACCGGGATCTGGCTGTTCGCGCGCTGGATCGTCCGCGCCCTCGCCGCACCCGAGTTCTTCCACTCCTACGAAGCGGTCGGCCTGATCGCCACCGCGGTCACCCTCTACGCGCTCTACATGGTGCTGGTCGTGATCCTCGGCCGCACCGGCCGCACCGAGTTCAACTTCCCGGCCGCGATCGCCGCCCTCATCACCAACGTCGTCCTCAACCTGCTCCTGGTGCCACCGCTGGGGATCGTCGGCGCCGGCCTCGCCCTGGTCGCGTCCTACGTCGTCGTGCTGACCCTGATGTACGTCTTCACCCAGCGGCTCTTTCCCGTCCCCTACCAGTGGGGCCGCCTGGCCCGGATCGTCCTCATCTCGGCTGTCCTGGTCGGCGCCGGCGAGCTGCTGGTGGAGACCTCGGGCTTCGCCGGCCTACTCGGCCGCGCCGCCCTCTTCGCCGCCTACCCCGTCGCGCTCTTCGCCAGCGGCTTCTTCACGCCGGGGGAGCGGGTCTGGCTGGCGCGCCTGCGCCACCCCGGCGAGCTGGTGACCTCCTTCCAGCGCCTAAGGGACGAACCCAGCGCCGTCGATGGCCGCATCCCCGAGACTTACGAGGCCGAGCGCATGGATGAGGACGCCCGCCTTTAGCCCTGTTTCGCGCTCGGGGAGATCAGGTAATCGATGCTGGGGCAGTGCACGGGCTTACCGTCCCGAGTTCCGATCGGGCCCGAAAACTGGCGTTTCTCGCCAAAGGAGATTCTCGAGCTGGCCAAGATTTCCTCGATGGTGTGGTCCCATGCCCGGGCGGCCTGCTCAACAATCAGACTCTGAACGCTGCCGGAATAGGGCGCGCTCTCGTCGTGCCACGCCCGGTAGGGCCAGTGATCCGCCGTCACGTCGGAATCGTCATTGTGGATGGAGATGCCGTACGGGTTGTTGACGCGCAGCGTGGTCTCGTAGAGCTCGATCTCACCCTCGTTGATCTCTTCGAACCGCGTGAAAGTGTGCTCGACGACGATGACCAGCTGCCGTCGTGCCAACCACAGCTCCAGATCGCACTGCCGCAGCCAGCCTTGCGCCGAGAGGGCAACCGGCAGCGACCCGGGGTTGCCGCCGCAGGCGACGACTAGATCTGAGATTTCCGCCTGGGCTTGCGCCGACACGTCGGCCTCGGCAGCCAGCTTCGCCTGCGTCGTGGCCCAGGCGGCGAGCGCGTCGCGCTCGACGATTGGCGTCGCCGAGTCGCGGGCAGCGGTGGTCGACTCGCCGACCAGGACACCGCTGAAGCCCCTGACGCTGACCGACCTCAGTCCCCCCACCGTGACCATGGCGTCTTTACGCACGGACCCGATCAGACCGCGCTCGTCGAGGGGCAGGAAAGCGGCCCGGCCGACGACGGTCCCGTCCCGTTCGCGCAGGAGGCCGAGGCTTGCGGCGGCGAGCTCGACGAGTGGATCGTCGAGGATCTCAGTAGTGCCGGCGACTCTGGCGAGCAGGTCCCCGCCGTCCAGATCGAGCCAGTCGTTGGCTCGCACCACCGGGCCGTCGCTGTCTCCGTCGACGAAAAGGTCGACCTCGAGCGCCGGACAGAGCCAGCTGCAGAGGGCAGCGAGGGACAGTTGTTTTTGTCGCCCGGAGCGGACCAGCTTCTCCGGCATATCCTCGTCCAGCCAGACCCGGACCCGGGTCCCCCCGCCGGGCGGCAGCTCGGAAGGGGCGGCCTTGCTCAGCAGCGGTCGCGCCGCAACTCCGCTTCGAAAAGTCAGCGCGTGCGTTTCCTCGAGGGCCTCGGCAAAGGGCCGGCTTACGACCTCGACCCTGGACCCGAGCATGAATGCGGAGAAGAAGCCGATGCCATAACGGCCTGTGGACTTGAACCCCTGCGAGAGCAGGCCGGGGAGCTCTCGGGCCACGGCGCCGCTGCTCCAGAAGGAGCTACCGAAGTCCAGGAGGGCACCGCTGAGCCGGTCCCGCGACATGCCGACGCCAGTGTCGGCCACCTCAAGGCACCACTTGTCCAGATCGCGGCTCAAGCTGACCGAGACGCGGCCCCAGGTTTCGTCGCGCCCCTCCATCAGACGCCGGGCGCGGACTGCGTCGACGCCGTTCTGGATCAACTCGCGAAGAGCCACGTAGAGATTCTCGGGACCGTAGAGGGTGCCACCACCGAGCTTGACGACGAGGTTGGCGACGTTGCTCACCTGGACGTCGGTGTCGACGGGAATCCAGCCGCGTGTAGGGATCAGCTCGGCCAGCCGAGATGGATCCTCGACGCCCGCGACCCCCTGGACCGCAAGCCCTTCCCTGTTGGAGCCGGCCAGCGTCGCCTGGGTCTCGCTGATCCAGCGGTTGGCACTGCGCAGCGTGTCGTGGCAAAGCCACCATGCGTTGGCGTCCTCCGGACCGAATGGCTCCCCCGCGGTGAACTCCATGTAGGCCCCGTTCAGGTAGGGGCGGGCCAGGCGCTGCTGGTAAGTCCAGTGGTCGGCCGAGGAGGCGGGAAGCGGTTCACGCAGCGCCCGCAGGAATAACGGCGCGCGGCGGGCGTCGAGGTGTAGCGCGTCGCATACCCGCAGCAGGCAAGCGAGCCGCAGCGGGTCGACAGCCCAGTCCGCCGGGCACCAGGTCGGCGCTCCCAGCGACTGCGTGAAAGCAGCCGGCAGCGACGCTGTTGGCCACCAGTGGCTGTGGGCGATCAGCCCCATCAGGGGGCCGTAGGAGTAGCGGAGCTCCGAGTCTTCGATCAAGAACAGCTCCCGGCCCCGAGTGTCCCAGCTCAGCAATGCCAGCTCCTCGGCGTGGGCCGCATGACGCTGGCGCAGCACCCACTTTTCCGCCTCTTTCTCCGCCTCTCTGGGAGGCGCGTCGAGCTCTGCTTTCAGCGGTGGTCGATCGAGCTGCTGTTCCAACGCTGCCACCAGGGCGTCCCCCCACTCGGGCAGGGCGCGCAGGTCGCTGCCCCCGCCCGGGTAGCTGGCCAGAGCCAGGCCGAGGTCGTGCAGGAGGATGGCTCCGCCAAGGACGTAAGCCTCGAGCGGGTTCAGGGTCGCGCCCGGTTTGGTCACGGTGTCCGCCAGCTCCCAGAGCGCGTCGAGGTGGCTGCCGTCGTGGACCGTGAAGTGGGGCAAGTCGCGGCTGATCTCGCCGGCAAGAAGCGTGGCGCGTTCCTTGAAGGCGAGGTAGGAGCCGCGCAGGCGGGCTCGCTCGTCCGCGTTCGGGTCGCCCGGCAGCGAGTCGAACGCCGCCGCGAGCAGACAGGAGTCGGCGAGGCCGGTCACCGTTCCCTTGCTGCCTCCGGAGCTTCGGGACGGAGGCCCCTGCCCCCGCCAGGCAGCAGCGCTTGGCGGGCGTGGACGCGGTAGATGCGGGCGGGCTGGCCGGGGAGGACGACGGCGGCGACGGAGCGAAGGGCATAGGACCAGGCGGTAAGCGCTCGCACGGCCAGCGCCGCCAGCGCCGAGTGGTGCACGCGCATATAACGATCTCGGTTGCGGTGGAATTCGACGATCCGAGGCAAGCCCTTGGCGAGGTCGGTAGAGAGCTGGTCGTGGTGGACGGCCTCGGCGCTGGGGACGAAGAGCGAGTGCCAGCCAGCCTCGGCGAGGCGCTTGGCGAAATCGCACTCGTCGTAGTAGACGAAGAAGGCCGGGTCCATGTAGTCGACCTCGGCGGCCGCCTCGCGGCGCACCATCAGGGCACTCGACTGGGCCCAATCGACCCGGCGCGTCGCGTCTCCCTTGCTTTGCACGGTCAGCCAACGGTGGAGGAAGAGCGCGCCGGCAAGGGCGGTCCCGACGCCCGGGAAGCGCCAGGCGCAGGGCACCGGCTCGCCGGCGGAGTCGAGCAGCCGCGGGCCCGCCGCAGCCGCCCTGGGATCAGCGTCGAGCGCCGCGATCAGCGCCGCGCTCGCTCCCGGCCGCAGCTCGGAGTCCTCGTTGAGCAGCAGGCAGTAGCGGCCGTTGGCCTCGCGCATCAGGGTCGAGTCGTTCTCAGCCTTGCCGGTCCGCCGCTTCAGGGCGATCAGGCGGATCTCGCCACCCAGTGCCCGCACCGCCTCGGCCGAGCCGTCCTCGGAAGCGTTGTCGAGGACCAGCACCTCGCGCTCAACTCCGGCCGGATGGGTGCGCTCGATCGAGGCCAAGCAGGCGAGCAGGAACTCGCGGCCGTTCGTGTTCACGACGCAGTAGGAGAGCGTGGGCGGCAAGAGGGTCACGATAATCGGCGCCGATGAAGGTGCAGCTTGTCGACCCCTCGGCGTTCACGCCGCCCTACGACCGTGCCCTGGCCGCGGCGCTGGCCCGCGGCGGCGCCGAGGCCGAGCTGGTCACCAGCCGCTTCCTCTACGGAGCGGTCCCTCCCGCCGAGGGCTACCGGGTCGACGAGCGCTTCTACCGCCGCAGCGCCGCCCGCGGGCTCGATGCCCCTGCCCGCGTCCCCTTCAAGGCGGCCGAGCACATTCCCGACATGCTGCGCTTTCGCCGCGCCACCGACGCCGACGTCGTCCACTTCCAGTGGCTGACTGTCCCGGCCCTCGACGTTCACCTGCTGCCGAAGCGAGGGCCGCGAGTGATGACCGCCCACTACATCCTGCCGCCGCGCCCGAGTCGCCGCCAGGTCGCCGCCGCCGGCCATGTCTACGGACACATGGACGCCGTCGTCGCCCACTCTGAGCACGGCGCCGGCCGGCTGCGCGACGAGGTCGGGCTCGACCCCGGCAAGGTCCGCGTCGTCCCCCACGGGGCCTTCGACTACCTCACCCGCCTGCCCGAGGAGAGGCCGCTGCCGGCCGAGCTGGAGGGAGCCGAAGGCCCGGTGATCCTCTTCTTCGGCCTGCTGCGTCCCTACAAGGGGATCGAGAACCTGCTCGAGGCCTTCCGTCAGGTGGAGGGCGCCGAGCTGTGGATCGTCGGCAATCCCCGCATGGACGTCGGGCCGCTGCGCGCCCTCGCCGCCGAAGCCGGCGGCCGGGTCCGCTTCGTCACCCGCTTCGTCGACGACGCCGAGATCCCGGCGATCTTCCGCCGCGCCGACGTCGTCGTCCTCCCCTACCTCGACGCCGAGCATTCCGGCGTCCTCTACACCGCCCTCGCCTTCGGCAAGCCGCTGCTCCTCAGCGCCGTCGGTGGCTTCCCCGAGGTGGCCGCGGCCGGTGCCGCCCGGCTGGTGCCGCCCGGCGACATGAGCGCGCTCGGCGCGGCTCTCTCCGAGCTGGTGGGTGATGAGTCCGTCCGCGCCGCGCTGGCCGCAGCCGCGACCCGCGCCGCCGCCGGCCCCTTCTCCTGGGACGAGGCGGCCCGCCTCACCCTCGACCTCTACCGCGAGCTGCTCGAGGCCCAGGCGTGATCGTCGCCGGGATCCTCTTCTGGCTCTGCGCCGCCCTGATCGTCTACACGCACGCCGGCTACCCGCTGGTGCTGCGGGCGCTGGTCACGCTGCGACGGCGGCCGCAAGCAGCGCCAGCTCCCGCCGACCGGCCGCGCTCGGTGTCGCTGATCGTCCCCGCCTATGACGAGGAGGCGGTGATCGCCGCCAAGGTCGCCAACGCCCTCGCCCTCGATTTCCCGCGCGAGCGGCTGCAGATCGTCGTCGCCTCCGACGGCTCCTCCGACGCCACCGCCGAGCGCGCCCGGGCCGCCGGTGCCGACCTCGTCCTCGAGCTGCCGCCCGGCGGCAAGGTCGCCGCCCTCAACGCCGCCGCCGAGCGAGCCAGCGGCGAGCTGCTCGCCTTCTCCGACGCCAACAGCGCCTGGGCCTCGGACGCGCTGGCCCGCCTGATCGAGCCCTTCGCCGATCCCTACGTCGGCTACGTCTGTGGCCAGGTGCGCTTCGTCGACGCGGGCGGCGACAACCTCGAGGGCGCCTACTGGCGCTATGAGATGGCGGTGCGGGGGATGGAGTCGGCCCTGGGCGGCATCACCGCCGGCAACGGCGCCATCTACGCGGTCCGCCGCGACGCCTACCTGCCGCTCGCCCCGTCCGGCAGCCACGACCTCTCCTTCCCCTTCGAGCTGGCCAAGCGCGGGCTGCGCTCGCTCTACGCGCCGGCGGCGCGGGCGGAGGAGAAGATGGTCCCCACCCTCGAGGGCGAGTTCGCCCGCAAACGGCGGATGATGGTCGGGCTCTGGGACATCGTCGTCGGCGAAGGCATGCTCGACCCGCGCGGCTACTCGCCCCTCTTTGCCTTCGAGCTCGCCTCGCACCGGCTGCTGCGCTACCTCAGCCCGGTCCTCCACCTGGTCGTCCTCGCCGCCAACGTCGCCCTGCTCGGGCGGGGCTGGATCTACACCGTGACCCTGATCGCCCAGCTGGCGCTGATCGCGGCGGCCCTGTTGGCGCCGAGGCTGCCGCTGGCGCCGCTGCGGATCGCCCGCTACTACGTGATGACGACCGCCTCGATCGCCGCCGGCCTCTGGGACCGCTGGCGCCACGGGGCCTCGGGCCGCTGGGAGAAGGCCGAGGGGACCAGGTAGCGAATGCCAAGAATCGTCGACATCCTGCTCGCGGCCATCGCTCTGGTTCTGCTCGCGCCCTTTTTGGCGATCGCCGCGATCGCGATCAAGCTCGGCAGCCGCGGCCCGGTCATCTACCGCCAGCGCCGGGTCGGGCGCGGCGGCACCGAGTTCGAGATGTGGAAGCTGCGGACGATGGTGCCGGGCTCGGACCCGGTCGGCGTCGGCACGATCGTCAGCCGCGACGACCCCCGGGTCACCGCCGCCGGCCGCTTCCTGCGCCGCACCTCGCTCGACGAGGTCCCCAACCTGGTCAACGTCCTGCGCGGCGAGATGGCGATCGTCGGCCCGCGCCCGACGATCCCCGCCCAGGTCGACGACTACACGCCGCACCAGAACCGCCGCCACGAGGTCCTGCCCGGGATCACCGGCTGGGCCCAGGTCCAGGGCCGCGCCGGCATCCCCTGGGAGGAGCGAATCGAGCTCGACGTCGAGTACGTCGACCGCCGCTCCGCCGCCCTCGACGCCCGCATCCTCCTCCGCACCATCTGGCTCGTAATCAGCGGCCAGGGCCTCGCCCCAGACTGATCGTTGATGGGCCGAAAATACGCCTATATGAAGAAAATCGGCCCATCAACATCGAGGACGTAGGGTTTGCCCGTGACCGAGAGGCCCGAGGTCAGTCTGCGCAGGTTCGAACCCAGCGATGCCCCCGCGGTGCATCGCTGGTTCAACAACCCGGCGGCGACGGCGTCGCTGATGGAGCAGCGTGACGGCTTCTCGCTGGAGCAAGCCGAGGGCTGGGCGCGAAGGGCGATGGACGACTCGGGCGAGGACCGCAAGTTCGCGATCGTCGTCGAGGGCTACGCGGAGCCCGTCGGTTTCACCGCCCTCTATGGGCTCTTCCGCCAGACCGCGCCGGAGCTGGGGGCGCTGATCGGCGACGCCGTGCGCGGCAAGGGCGTCGGCCGCCGCGCCGAGGCGCTGACGATCGCCAAGGCCTTCGGCGAGTACGGCGCCCACCGCGTCTACGGTCGCATCCCCGCCCGCAACGAGATCGCCAAGAAGACGGTCGCCAGCCTTGGCTGGGTTTACGAGGGGACGATGCGGGCGCACCTCGCCCGCGAGGGCGCCCCGCCCGACGACTGCGAGGTCTGGGGCGTGCTCCCCGCCGAGTTCCGGGCC
The DNA here is from genome assembly GCA_036269775.1 of Solirubrobacterales bacterium. Lineage (GTDB taxonomy): Bacteria > Actinomycetota > Thermoleophilia > Solirubrobacterales > 70-9 > VAYN01. The sequence continues at coordinate 15,520 of DATBDU010000026.1, read as the reverse complement.
GCAGCCGCGGACCTCTTCGAGTGAGCCCCGCGGTTGCGGGGCTGATTGCGGACCGCGGCGAGGCCGCGGCCTCCACCGAGTTCTTCCGCTCCCGCCCCTTCCTCGACGCCGAGGGCGTCACCCACACCCTGCGGATCGAGTCAAACGCCGCCGCTCTCCTGGCACCCCTGATCGTGCGAACGATCGGCGACGGTCCCGAGCGCGACGCGGCCTCCCCCTACGCCTACCCCGGCCTCGTCCCCGCCGATGCTGTAGGCACTTCTCCCCGGTATCCGGAGAAAACCGCCTACAGCACGATTGACGGGGGCGGGGAGATCGAGGTGGGGTCGATTGACCTCTCCGCCACCGGGCTGGTCAGCCTCTTCATCCGCCACCGGCTCGGCCCACCGCCGCTGTCCGGGTCGACCGAGCGCAACGTCGTCCAGATCGCCGATCCGGCCCTGCCGCCGAAGAGCCGTCCCAGCGATCGCCGTCAGGTCCGCAAGAACCTCGAGGCCGGCTACACGCTGGAGCTCGTTCCCGGCGCCGACACGACGCCGGCCCAGCGCGCCGGCTTCCTCGACGTCTACCAGCAGACGATGCGCCGCACCGCCGCCGCCGACCACTATTTCTTTCCGGCCGCCTACTTCGACCGCGTGCTCGAAGCCGACCGCACCTGGCTCGCTCTCGCCACCGCCCCCGGCGGCGAGCTCGCCGCCGCCTCGCTCGCCGCGGTCAGCGACGGCTTCCTCCACTACTACCTCTCCGGCAGCGCCGACTCCCACCTCCGCGACTCGCCAATGAAGAACATCGTCACCCGCCTCGTCGAACACGCCAACGAGCTCGACCTGCCGCTCAACTTAGGCGGCGGCATCTCTGCCGGAGACGCCTTGGAGGAATTCAAGCGAGGCTTCGCCAACCGCCAGGAAACCTGGCACACCTCCGAGATCATCTGCGACCCCACGAAATACGCCCAACTAAGTGCAGGCCACCCTCCCGGGCCCTTCTTCCCCGCCTACCGAGCCCCGTAGCTCGACGCAACGCTTCCTCCGGCGGGTGGCGGGGTGGCGGGGGTCCCCCGCGGCGCGGAGGCGCGGAGCGCCGAGCACCGTGGGGGATGCCGCCCCGACAGGACCCGCCGGTCGGAAGCCTTTCGTCCCTACTGAGGTTCGAGTGGAGTCGGGCCGGTGAACGTGAACGCCTGCACCGGCTCGCCCCCGTACCTGCCCCAGGTCGCCTTGCCGAAGGCGCGGATCGCGTCGAGCGTCGCCGCGCCCTTGTAGGTCGGGCAGCCGAGCAAGTTGGTCCAGGTGGTCGCGGCGACCTCGTAGGGCATCTTTTCGTTGGGGAAGAGCAGCGTCGCCCCGTACATCGTGTCGTAGAGGCCCTTCAGCGCCAGCTGGTCGGCTTCGGACAGGTCCGGCGCGTACTGAATCTCCATCCGGCCGTGCTCGAGCGAGTGGACGTAGTCGATTTCGGCCGGCGTTTCGACGTAGGCACCATCGGCCTGCTGGTAGGGCGGTTCGACATGGTTGCCGGAGGTCGGCGGGTTGGTCTTGTAGTCGGGCGGCGGCGAGCCGGCTGGGATGTGTTCGTGGCCCTCGTCCTTCAGATGCAGGTGCAGTACGCAGCCGGCCTGCTTGGCCGCCGCCGCAAGATCGGCGACCTTGACCGGCGGCGGCGCGGTCCCCGCCCGGCTGTCCGGTTCGACCCCGTTGGTGGAGCCGATCGAGGCGTTGAGGTTGATGTGGGCGTCGCCTTCGGGGCCACTGTCGCCGTCACCGCCGCTGGCGAGGACGAAGATCACCACCGCTACCACCAAGACCACGGTCGCCGCGATCGCGTAGCCGATGATCAGGCGGTTGCGGTTGGAGCTGGCATCGCCGCTTTCGGCTTCGATGCGCTCCTGGCGCCGCTTCTCGCGCTCGTCCCCCTGCTCGGCCATCAGCTGCCGCCAGGCTGGTCAGCGCTGCGGGTCAGGGTCGCCGCGTCGCCGCGGACTCGCTCCCATGGCTTCGAGGCCCGCAGCGCGCCGAGCACGGCCCGCGACGCCGGTGCCTTGTTGAGCGCGTAGAAGTGGATGCCGGGCGCGCCGGCGATCAGCAGCTCCGCGCACTGCTGCGCCGCGAAGGCGACGCCCAGCTCGAACTCGCGCTCGGGGTCGCCGCCCGCCGCTTCGAAGGCGGCTTCCAGCGGCGCCGGGATCGAGGCGTCGCAGAGGTCGCAGATCCGCTTCGTCTGGGCGAAGCTGGCGACTGGAATCACGCCGGCCAGGATCGGCACCTCAATCCCCCGCGCCCGCGCCGCCCGCACGAAATCGAAGTAGACCTGGTTGTCGAAGAAGAGCTGGGTGACCAGGAAGCCGGCGCCGGAGTCGACCTTGGTCTTCAGGTAGGCGAGGTCGGTCTCGAGGTCGGGCGCCTCAGGATGGACCTCGGGGAAGCAGGCACCGCCGATCGCGAAGTCCCAGCCGGCGGAGATGAAAGCGGCCAACTCGGCGGCGCTGCCGAGGCCACCCTCGGGCTGGACGAAGTCGCCCTCGCCGCGGGGCGGGTCGCCGCGCAACGCGAAGACGTTCTCGATCCCCGCCGCCTCGATCCGGTCCAGCGTCGTCGCCAGCCCCTCGGTGGTCTCGCCGACACAGCTGAGGTGGGCCATCGTCTCGTAGCCGAGCTCGTCCTTCAGCGCAGTGGTTATCTCGACCGTGCCGTCGCGGGTCGACCCGCCCGCCCCGTAGGTGACGGAGACGAAGTCGGGCTCCAGCTGGACCAGCTCGCGCGCCCCCGCATAGAGCTGCTCCCGCGCCTCCTCGGTCTTGGGCGGGAAGAACTCGACCGAGAAGGTCGGCCGCCGCGTCGCAATGATCTCGTCGATCCGCATCCGCGCAGGGTAGCTACGCAGGCTCGGGAGGGTGAGATCACGTGGCGTCCCACCCACCGCGCGGCCTTCTATGCGGACTTTGCGGGAACGTCGCCCGCGCACCCCTGGACCGACGCTGTCGCAGCCGCTAAGTTCGCCCTGCGACCGGGAGAGACCGGTCCCCGCGGAAGCCAAGCGGGGAGCGGCCTCGAAGGTGGCGCAACCGAGCTTCTAAGCGCGAAGGCTACGCGCGAGGCAGGCGACGAGCGCCACTACCGGTCGCGTTTTCGTGCCTGGGGTTGTCCGGGCCGCCGCCTACCGTTGGCGCTGGCCTTGGGAGACCTGCCCTTCCCTGGCTCGCGACCGGGGCGCATCTCCGGGAGTTGGGCGTCGCCGGCGAACCCCGTGAGTGCCGTTCGTGGCGACTAGCCCGCCCGCTCCCATCTATCCGAATGCCACCGCGACGGTCTCGCCGGGGACGCCGCGATCGGAGGCGACGCTGGCCCGCACGCCGGTCCACTCCCGCTCGCCCGCCAGCTGCAGCGCCAGGGATCCCTCCCGGCCCTCGATAGCCAGCGAGTGCGAGCCGCTGGGGCTGCCATCGCCGGCGGCAAAGGGCGCGACGACGACCCGCGCCGGCTCACCTTCGCCCCCGCCGAGGTCCTCGAAGCGATAGGAGACGACCGCCAGGTCGCCTTCGCGGCGAGCCTCCAACTGCGGTCTGGGCGGCCGAGGCCCGGACGCTGTCCCGCCGCTCGGCCACGCTTCCCGGTGCAGCTCCGCCGGATCCCACCACTGCGGCTGCTCGCGTGGGCCCCGCGGGCTGTCGGCCTCGAAGAACTCGCGGCGCCTGGTCGATCCCCACCGCCCTGGCCACAGCACCCAGGCCGGACCGTCGTCGGCGATCGCCGCCAGCTCCGGCCGCAGCCTCGGGCCGAGCCCGTCGTTGTGGTCGGGCACCAGCGGCGCCTCGAAGCTGCCGGCCCGCGGCAGCGAGGCGTGCGAGCCGCGGGCGGGATGGACGACCAGCGCCGGGCCCTCGCCGCTGTCGACGAGCTCGACCTCCTCCCAGCTCAATCGTTCGGCACCGGCGTGCCGGGCGAACGTCGCCGCATCCGGTGCCATCCCCTCGCCAAGGCGCAGCTGCACCATCTCCCAGTCCCCCTCATGCTGCTCGAGCCCCAGCAGCCCCTTGTCGTCGAAGTAGTAGAAGAACCAGTACTGGAGCCAGAGCCTCCCTTCGCCGTCCTGGCGGCCGCGTCCATAGACGACGTCGGCATGCCCCGGCAGCTTCCGCACCGCCAGCGCGTCGCCCGCGTGCGAGCCGCCGCACTCGTCGAGGTAGTCGCCGGCGCGGACCGGCTCGCCGTTCGGGTAGGACTGGCCGCGCAGGAAGCCGAGCTGCAGCCGCGCCTCCTCGCCACTCGGCGCCGCCGCCGCGATCAGCGTCCCGTCGGCGCGATGCAGGCTGTTGCAGCGGCCCCTCGCGACCAGCTCGCAGATCGTCGCCACCGAGTCGGCGCGGAAGCTCTCCAGTGAGTCGTACTGCAGCACCGGCCGGTGTCGCCGCAGCAACGCCGTCAGCTGCGACGATCCCGGCTGCGGAGCGCGCTCGACCCGGTCCACTCGCCGCGGTCGCAGCCGTCCCACCGGCGTCCGGCGAGCGCTAGCGACAAGCGCTTCGCGGACCCGCCGCTCGCTCATCCAGCGGGGATGCGGCGGCTGCGGCGGGGAGGGTTCGATCCCGCCCGTCGCGACCAGCCCTCGCTCGCGCATTGCGGCGTCGGCTAGCAGGTAGCCGTGGTTCTCCAGCACCGCCTGCTCAGCCTCGCCGAAAGCATCCAGGTCGGTGCGAACCGCAGCGATCACTTCCGCGACCAGGGCCGGCTCGTATCCGGGTGGATGGGCGCCGCCGCCGATGTCCCACTCGACGCATTCCTCCCAGCCCGCGGCGAGGCCGCTGAGGATCAGGCCGGAGGCGCCGAAGACGAAGCGCGGCCCGCGCTCCGGTTCACCGCCGAGTGAGTCGACCAGCTCCCGGGCGTAGCGCTCCTCCAGCGCCCCTCCGCGGCCGGCGGGAAAGGGCTTGCGCAGGAAGGCGCGGGCGCGGGCATTGCGGCGGGCGATTGCGCGCATCGGCTCCGCCACCCGCTCGGGCCACTCGCGGTAGCCCCCGTCCAGCGGCCACGGCACCCGCGTCGCCAGCAGCGCCGCGATGATGCTGCCGCCGGCGACCGCGCCGACGGTGCCGGTTCGAGCGAGGATCCCCAGCTCATTGAGCCTGGTCAGGGCGCCGAGGTGGAAGAGCGAGGCGCGGTAGCCGCTGCCGGAGAGCCAGAGGGCCTTCTCACCGCGATCGGCCTCCCCGGGCGCCAGGCCGCCGAGCCGCCCGAGGGTCGGCTGCACGCTGGACCTCGGCGGTTGGCTTGAAGCTTCTGACATAGAGGACGGGGCATTTAATCAGGGTCTTTTGCTGCAACCGCTCGCACCAAACAGCCTGTGCGAGGATTGGCGGCGATGAGCGCCGAGGTTCGCTACGAGCGGGTGGGGGCAGCGGCGCTGTTGACGATCGATCGGCCCGAGCGCCGCAACGCCGTCGACGCCGCCACCGCGGCGCTGCTGCGTCAGGGCTTTGACGACTTCGAGGCCGACGGCGAGGCCCGCGTGCTCGTCCTCACCGGCGCCGGTGGCGAGGCGTTCTGCGCCGGCGCCGACCTCAAGGCGCTCGACCTCGACGTCGACGATCCCGGCGGTCCCGAGGGCTTCACCCGCCTTACCCCCTCGAAGCCGGCGATCGCCGCCGTCGATGGCTGGTGCCTGGCCGGCGGCCTCGAGCTGGCGCTCTGGTGTGACCTGCGCATCGCCACCCCCGGCGCGACCTTCGGCTTCTTCGAGCGCCGCTGGGGAGTGCCGCTCGTCGACGGCGGCACCCAGCGCCTGCCCCGCGTCGTCGGCATGGGCCGGGCGCTGGAGCTGATCCTCACCGGCCGCCCTGTCGACGCCGAGGAGGCGCTGCGGATCGGCCTCGTCACCGAGGTCGTCGTCCCGGGCGCCCACCTCGAGCGCGCCCTCGAGCTGGCCGAGAAGATCGCCGCTTTCCCCCAGGAGACGATGCTGGCCGACCGTCGCGCCGCGATCGAGGGTGCCGGCCTGCCCCTTGCCGAGGGCCTCGCCCTCGAGCACCGGCTCGGCCGCGAGACGCTTCACATAGCGGTCGAAGGGGCTGCCCGCTTCTCCTCAGGAGAGGGCCGCGCCGGCGCCGGCGTCTGACCGGGTGCCCGCACCTCAGGCCGCGCGGGACACGCGGCGCATCTCGTCCTCAGCCGCTTCCGGGCCGATGTAGGGCATCAGCACCGCGAACAGCAGGTCGGGCAGGAGTCGCCGCAATTCCGGCCCGCGGCCGGCGCGAATCTCATCGAAGATCATCGAGGTGGCGCCGCCGATCGCGAAGCGGGCGGTGTCGGCCGGCAGCTCGTCTCCTTGCGGAGAGGCGCTGCGCCCTTCCTCGAGGAAATAGGTGAATCGGCCCAGCGCCGCGCGGTAGCGGATCCTCGCGTCCTCGCCGACCGCCGTCACCTCGACCATCGCCATCCGGGCGATGTCGTGCTCGGTCGCCAGCAGGTCGACCAGGGCGCGAAGGCCGGCGACGATCCGGTCCGGCCAAGGCTGGCCGACGGTGCTCTCAAAGGCGGTCGAGACGTGGGCGACGAGGACGTTGATGACGGCGTCGTAGGCCTCCAGGAAGCAGACCTCCCGGCTGATGAACATCGCGTCGAAGGTCTCGCGGCTGACCGCTGCCGCCTCGACCACGTCGGCGACGGTGGTCGTCTCATAGCCCTTCGCCGCCGCGACCCGGACCATCGCCTCCAGCAGCCGCTCGCGCTCGGAGCGAGCCGCGTAAGCCCTGGGCAGCGCCTGGCTCGTGGCGGGCCCGGACCGTGGATTCGATGCCGATGAATCCATCCCAACCAGCCTAGGGCAGCAGCAGCGGCCTGTCCAACCGCGCCTATGCTTCGCCGATGAAGATCGGGATCGTCGGACTCGGCTACGTCGGACTGCCCCTGGCGGTCGCCTTCGCCGAGGCCGGCCAGGAGGTGGTCGGACTCGACCTCGACCCGGCCAAGGTCGAGGCGCTGAACGCCGGCCGCAGCTACGTCGAGGACGTTCCCGACAGCGCCCTGGCACCACTCGGCGGGCGCCTGCGGGCGAGCGCCGACTACGCCGACCTGGCCGTCTGCGAGGCCGTGATCGTCTGCGTGCCGACGCCGCTGACCAGCTCCCGCGAGCCCGACCTCACCTACCTGCTCGAAGCGGCGGGCGCCCTCGCCGCCGTCCTGCGGCGCGGCCAGCTCGTCGTCCTCGAGTCGACGACCTACCCCGGCACCACCCGCGAGCGGCTGACCCCGATCCTCGAGGAATCCGGCCTGGCGGTCGGCAGCGATGTCTTCGTCGCCTTCTCCCCCGAGCGGATCGACCCGGGCCGGACCGACTACACGATCAGGACCACGCCGAAGCTGGTCGGCGGCATGACCGCGGCCTGCACTGAGCGAGCCCGCCAGCTCTACTCGCTGGTCTGCGACGAGGTCGTGCTCGTCTCCACCCCGGAGGCGGCCGAGCTCTCGAAGCTGCTCGAGAACGTCTTCCGCTCGGTCAACATCGCCTTCGTCAACGAGCTGGCCCAGCTCTGCGACCGCCTCGGCATCGACGTCTGGGAGGTGATCGACGCCGCCTCGACCAAGCCCTTCGGCTTCATGCGCTTCGAGCCGGGGCCGGGAATGGGCGGCCACTGCCTCCCGGTCGACCCCTTCTACCTCGCCTTCAGGGCGAGGGAACAGAACTTCTACCCCGAGTTCATCGAGCTCGCTGGCAAGGTCAACCAGGCCCAGCCGGCCTTCTGCGTGGAGCGGATCGAGCGGATCCTCAACGGGGCTGCGAAGTCGGTCAAGGGCTCGCGGATCCTTCTCCTCGGCGCCAGCTACAAGGGGGGAAGCGGCGACACCCGCGAGTCGCCGGCGCTGACGATCCTGCGCCTGTTGAGAGCGCTGGAAGCCGACGTCTCCTACCACGACCCCTTCGTCCCGGAGCTGTCCGAGTTCGGGCTTTCTTCGGTCGATCTGACTGAGGGCCTCGCCGCCACCGACCTCGCCGCCATAGTCACCGCCCACCCGGGCATCGACTATGCCGAGGTGGTCGCAAGAGCGCCGCGAACGCTGGACTTTCGCGGCGTCACCCGCGACATCGACTCCGCGAGCCTGGAACGCCTCTAGGACCTCGCGCTTGCGGCCTGCATCTCGGCGCTCGCCAGCTCGGCCCCGAAGTACGGCAGAACCGCGAAGTACATGAACTCTGGGAGCAGCTGGCGGAAGCCGTCGCTGCTGCCGGTAGCCAGTCGCGAGTGGATCACCGCGTGGATGCCCGCGGCGATGCCCTCGCCCGCGATCGCCGGCGGCGACTCGGTCTCGCCGGCGACCTCGCGCGCCTGATCGAGGAAGGAGTTGACGCGCTGCATCGCCGCGCTTCGCTTCGCCAGTGCCTCCGGCCCGGCGGCGTGGACCTCGACCAGCAGGGCGCGGCCGACGTCGGGCTCGGCGTCGAGGAAATCGAGCAGCGCCCCCAGCCCGGCGCGCAGCCTGCCTGTCCAGCCCGGCTCGCCCGCGGCGGCTGCGACCATCAGCGCTTCAACCCGCTCCACGCCTGCGTCGTAGGCCTGTAGGTAGCAGTCGTCCTTGTCGGCGAAGTTGTCGTAGAAGGCCTGCCGGTAGACCCCGGTGCGGTCGAGCACGGTGCGGACCGAGGTTCGCTCATAACCCTCCGCCCCGACCGCTTCGAGCATCCCGTCCAGGATCACCTGTCGCTTCGAGGAGGTCACGAGTTTGAGTTCGGGAACGTTGTTGTCCATCCGGGGGCTCTGAGCCCCCGAAACGCCGGCCCTCGCGGCCCCTGCCAGGGCCCTGGTGTCGGCGCGCTTTCCCATCTGCCCTTCCTTTTTCGATCAAGGGAACCGCTTGTCTGGTTTCCGGTACCTTAGCGGTATGTAGCGCCTGCGTCTAGCTTGTAAGCCAGTCAGGGTCAAGGTACTCTGGCGTTCGTGGCCGAAAACGCATCGACGATGCGACCGCCGCCCGGTCGGCATCCCCTCCCCAAAGAGTTCATCGCCCAGCACCAGCGGGCACGCATAATTTCGGCCCTGGCGGAGGAGACGGTGGACAAGGGCTACCGGGCCGTGACCGTCGCCGACATCGTCCGCCGCGCCGGCATCGCCCGCAACACCTTTTACGAGAACTTCTCCTCCAAGGAGGACTGCTTCCTCGCCGCCTCGGAGTTCGCCGTCAAGGAGGCTTTGCGCCGCGTCGTCGACGCCGCCAGCAAGGTCGACAGCTGGCCGCTACGGGTCAACTCCGGGCTCTCGGCCTTCCTCCACTACGTCGCCAGCGAGCCGGCGCTGGCCCGCACCTGCATCGTCGAGGCGCTCTCCGCCGGCCCCGCCGCGGTCGAGCGCTACGAGCGCTCGATCCAGGCTTTCGTACCGCTCTTCCGCATGGGCCGCAAGGTCTCCCCGCACGGCGAGGAGCTGCCGGGCACCCTCGAGGAGACGATCATCGGCGGCATCTTCTGGATCCTCTACCAGCGCATCATCATGGGACAGACGGAGCAGATCGAGGAGCTGCTGCCGGAGCTGGTCGAGTTCTCCCTCACCCCATACCTCGGCGCCGAGGCAGCAAAGCGGGCGGCGGCCGAGCAACCTCAAGCCGCCAGCGGCTGAGTTCGAGAAGGCAGGGATCGGCGGTCCCGTGACCTAGTGCTGGAGACCGAGACTCGCACCTCCGCCTCCTCGGAGCGGGCCCAGCTGATCGAGGCCCTGATCGAGGTCGCCGCGGAGCGGGGTTATATGGACACGTCGATCGAGATGGTGGTCGCCCGCGCTGGGCTCGACCGCCCGGCCTTCGACCGCCACTTCCGCGGCAAGTACGACAGCTTCCTCAGCGCCTGGCAGGAGATGAACGAGGAGTGCATGCACTCGGTAATGCGCGCCTACAACAGCGAGCGGGACTGGCCCGACCGGCTGCGCGCAGTGGCGCACGAGGTGGTCGGCTCGCTCAGCCGCGAGCCCGACCGCGCCGGTTTCGCGGTCGAGGTGCTGGCCGCCGGCGACGCCGCCCGCGCCCGCCGCGACATGACGATGCGGGTAATCGCCTCGCTGATCGACGCCGGGCGCAAGGAGATGGACGATCCCGAGTCGGTGCCCCACACCACCGCCGAGGCGCTCGCCGGCTCCGCCTACGGGCAGGTCTACGCCAAGGTTGTGCGCGGCGACGCCGACGAGCTGCCGAAGCTGATCCCGCAGTTGATGTCGGCCGCGGTGATGCCTTATTTGGGGGTGGAGGCGGCCCTCGAGGAGCTGAATAGAAGCTCGAATTCTTCCGACCGGTATCGTCGCCCTGTGGCCGCCGAACCCGCCGACACTCCGGCCGAGCAAGCGGGCGACTATCCGCCGGAGCTTGCCCGCCTACCGCCGGGGAGGCACGGCCTGCCGCGCGAGTTCGTCGCCCACAACCAGCGCGAGCGGCTGATCGCCGGTTTGGCCGAGGCGATCGCCGAAAACGGTTACGCGGGAACAACCATCGCCCACATCACCAGCCACGCGGCTGTCTCGCGTCGCACCTTCTACGAGCACTTCGCCAGCAAGGATGAGTGTTTCGTCGCGGCCTACGACACGGTTATGGCCGAGTTGCGCGAGCGGGTCGGTCAGGCCTTTGAGGACGAGGCGGACTGGCCCCACGCGGCGAAGGCCGGCATCGGCGCGATGCTGCGCTTTCTCGCCGCGGAGCCCAACCTGGCCCGCCTCAGCATGGTCGAGGCGCTGGTCGCGGGCCCGGTCGTGGTCGAGCGCTACGACAGCGCGATCCAGAGCTTCGTCCCCTACTTTGAGAGTGGCCGCGAAGGTCGCTCGCCCGAAGTCCTCGCCCGTCTCAACCCGACCACAGAGGAGGCGCTGGTCGGCGGCATGATGTCGCTGATCTCCCGCCGCATCATCGCCGGCAAGACAGCCGAGCTGGAGACGCTCCTCCCGGACCTCGTCGAGTTCACGTTGACGCCCTACCTCGGCAGCGACGAGGCCGCCCAGGTTGCCCGCGAGGGCTGAGGCGGCGGGGTTGGCTTGGCTGAGGCGTCGGGCGTTGCGGCGATGGCGTAGCGCCACCTGGGTCGCGGCTGTCACCGCTGGCGCCGCCGCACTCGCCCGCGCCTCGCCGATGTTTGGCCAACATCTCGGTGCAGACTTACACACCTGGGCCATTGACGCAAGACTTCCTGAATAAACGGTGAAGTATGAAAACGGCCTAGCGCGCCTGGGCGGGAGCGTCGTCGGAGCGCAGCTCCAGCCAGGCCTCGTCCTCGCCGAAGTAGTTGAGAGCGACGAGGTGGGAGAGGTCCGGCAGCAGCCGCTCCACCGCCGCGGCACGGCCGGCGCCGATCTCGAGGCCGATCGATTCCTCGATCGCGCCGACCATGAAGCCGGCGGTCATCCGCGAGACCGACGAGAGGGCGCCCTCCTCGGAGCGGGCCGTGTCGACGGCGGCGATCAACTTCTCGACCACCTGCTGGTGCTTGGCCCAGGCCTGGCCGCGGGCGGCGCGAACCTCGAGCAGCAGCGCCTTCGCCAGCAGCGGCTGCTCGGCGACGAAGCGGAGCAGCTCGGCGAGCGCGGCGCGGAAGCCGAGGCGCCAGCTGCTCGCCTTGCGCCCCGCCTCCAGCAGGTCCTCGCAGAGCCGCTCTGCCGCCTCCTCGTATGCCTGCCCGAAGCACTCGTCCTTGCCGCCGAAGCGGCGGTGGAACTGGTCGCGGCTGATGCCCGCGCGCTCGGCGACCTCCTGCACGGTCGCCTTCTCATAGCCGAGGGCGCCGACGGTGAGGAGCATCGCTTCGTGGACACCGCCATCGCCGCCGCGGTCTGGAACAGCCTCTTGCCAAGACCGAACGGCGCGGAGTGTGCGCGTTCCTTCCACCCGAGGTACTTTAGCCCATATTTGGGAACTCACATCACTTTATGTACTGAGATCGTACCTATGGGAACCCGCGCTATCCTGGCAGGGTGCGTGCCTTGCCCGGAAAGGCGTCTCGGCAGCCTCCCGGCCCCCAGCCGGTGAGCCGCACCGCCGCTGCCGCCGACCAGCGCCGCCGCATCCTCGAGGCGACCGCTGACCTGGTTGCCGAGCACGGTTACCAGGGGGCGACGATCGAGACGATCGTGCGCCGGGCCAAGGTCGGCTACGCGACCTTCTACAAGAACTTCGACGACAAGGAGCAGTGCTACCTGGAGCTGCTCGACGCGGCTTATGGGGTCACCTTCCACCGCGTGCAACGGGCCTACGACCGTGAGGACGAGTGGCCCGACCAGGTGGCGGCCGGCCTGGGCGCGCTCTTCGAGAACATCGTCGCCCACCCCAACATCGGCCGGGCCTGCCTGGTCGAGGCGCTGACCGCCGGGCCCGAGGCGGTCGCCCGCCATGAGGCTCTGTTGAAACGGTTCACCCCGCTGTTGAAGCCAGGGCGGCAGCTGAACCCGCGCCGGGCCGAGCTGCCGAACACGCTTGAGGACACGCTCACCGGCGGCGTCCTCTGGGTGATCAACCAGCGTCTGATCGCCGACGAAGCCGAGGCGCTGCGGGGCCTGCTGCCGGAGACGATCGAGTTCGTGCTGCGTCCCTACGTGGGTGAGGACCGGGCGGCGCAAGAGGCGCAGCTGGCGGCCTCGAGCTGATCGTGGCCGAGGAAGAGCTCGGCCCGCTTCCCGCCGGCCGCCACGGTTTCAGCCGCGAGCAGGTCGCCCACAATCAGTACGAGCGATTGATCGCCGGCTTCGCCAGCGCCGTCGCCGAGCACGGCTACAACGAGGTCACGATCGCCCACGTCACCAAGGAGGCGAAGGTCTCGCGGCGCGTCTTCTACGCCAATTTCGAGAGCAAGGAGGCCTGCTTTCTGGCCGCTTTCGACGCGGTTGTGGCGCACATCCACGAGCTGGTCGCCGAGGCGGTCGAGTCGGCGCCGGACTGGCCGCACCAGGCGATCGCGGCGGCGCGCGAGGCGTTGGCCTTCCTCTCCGCCGAGCCCGAGCTCGCGCGCCTCTGCCTGGTCGAGTCCCAGAGCGCCGGCCCGGTCGTCGCCAAGCGCTTCCACGATGCGGTCCGCGAGCTGGTGCCGCCGCTGCAGCGGGGGAGAAGGGAGCGGGTCGGCGAGCGCGAGCTGCCCCCCAACACCGAGGACTCGACCGTCGGCGCCCTCGTCTCCCTCGCCGCCCGCAAGGTCGCCCCCGGCGAAGCCGAGCGCCTTGCGGATCTCCTCCCCGACTTCACCGAATTCATCCTCTCGCCGTACCTGGGCCCGGCCGAGGCCACGCGCCTCGCTCGTACCAGCGCGTAAGCGCTTCGGTACCCCCGCGTCCATCCCCGGGAACGCATCTAGGAACGATGTTTTTCTTTTGGGAACTCTTCCTTGACAACCCTGTCACGCGGTGCTTCACTTGCCCCACCTGCCGGTACGGCTATCACCTTCTAGGAACTAGCCACACCTCGCAAGTGACTTAGGGAAATCCGAAGTACAGGGACAAACAACGAGCCTCGAGGGAGCGCCGCTAAGGGAAGCGGCCGGCAGAGGGGCTCACGGGACAAGGAGAGACATTCGATGTTCTCAAGACTCCGCGAGCACTTCGGCACCGCCGGACTCGTAGTAGCGATCGTCGCGCTAGTAGCAGCCCTCGGTGGTGGCGCCTACGCCGCCACGGGTAGTTCGGGTGGCGGCAAGGCCACCGCCAGCGCCAAGGGCAAGCAAGGGCCGAGGGGCAAGACGGGCAAGACCGGACCCCGGGGACCCGCAGGACCGGCCGGGCCAACCGGACCCGCCGGGCCAACCGGACCCGCAGGACCCGCCGGCGCCAAGGGCGACACCGGCACCGCCGGGGCCAACGGCACGAATGGGATCAACGGCAAAGATGGCGCCACCGGACCGACCGGGCCCGCCGGCAAAGATGGAACCACCGGCTTCACCAAAACGCTTCCCACCGAAGCGACCGAGACCGGGACCTTCTGGTTCCAGGGCAACGGCGCCAGCGAACAGTTCTCGCCGGTCAGCTTTCCGATCCCACTTGCCGCCGCCGATGCGGCTGGCATCACGGTGGCTCACTTCTCCTCAGAAGCGGAATTCGCCCAGGAATGCCACGGCACGATCAACGAGCCGAAAGCCGAACCGGGCGCACTCTGCTTCTACCTGAGTCCGGGAAGCCGCGGTCTTCCCCCCCTCGTCTACCGGCCCGCATCCGATCTCTTCGAAGAAACGATCGAAGCGACGGGGATCGGCACCAGTGGCGTCCTTCTCTACATCGAAGGGCTGGCTAACTCTGAACACACCGGCGGCTCCTTCGCCGTCACGGCTCCCTGATCAAGGTATCCAGGAGCCGAGGCAGCTCATGTACGGGATCCGAATCCCGCAGGCACAGCGCCCCCGGACGGCTGATCAAGCCGTCCGGGGTCAGCTCGGCCTATTCGCGCTGCTTGCGCTGGGACTCTTCCTTGCCTTCGCCCCCGCCGCCTCGGCCGACCTCAACATCTGCACCCCCGGCAGCGCCGCCGGCAAATGCGAAAGCCCCCAGGGCGTCGCGGCCGACAACGAAACCGGCCGCCTCTACGTCGCCGACTCCGCCAACAACCGCATCGACGTCTTCGAGTCCGACGGTACCTTCGTCATCGCCTTCGGCTGGGGCGTCGACACCAAAGCCGCAGAACTCCAAACCTGCACCACCGCCTCGACCTGTAACACCGGCACTGCCGGCTCGGGAGCCGGTCAGTTCGACAAACCCCAGTGGGTCGCGGTCGACAACAATCCCTCGAGCCCCTCCCAGCACGACGTCTACGTCGGCACCGACAACTTCCACGTGCAGAAGTTCGCCCCCACGGGCGCCTTCATCGAAGCCCTCGGCGAAAAAGGCAAAGGCCCCTGTCAGTTCGAACGCACCGCCGACCCGATCGCCGTCGGCCCCGAAGGCAACCTCTACGTCGCCGACAGCTATGAAGACGCGCCCAACCACTTCGTCAACCGCATCGTCGCCTTCGACGCTACGGGCAAATGCCTGGGAGGGAAAGAAGTCGATCCGCTCTTTGCGGGCCAGTTCGAAACGATCCGCAGCTTCGCCGTCGACTCGGTCGCCAACTTCTACGTCACCGTTGCCGGCGCCGGCGGCGTCGTCCGCAAGTACTCACCGAGTGGAACCCTGCTTTATCAGCTCGGCGGAACCACCAAAGACGGCGAAGCCGAAGGCATCGCGGTCGACAGCGCCGACCGCCTCTTCGTCAAACAGAACGGCGCACAGAAGACCAAACCGACGGTCGTCAGCTTCATCACCGAGTACGACTCGGCCGGCGCAGTCTTCAAGCGCTTCAACTACATTGGTCTCGGCGACTTTCCCGCTGCCTCGTCCCTGCGCATCGTTCCGGGCCTGGCCGCCGACTCCACCCTCAGCGGCGACCTCTATGCCGCCCGCCAAGCCACCGGCGTCGAATACCTCTCCCTGCCCCAAGGCCCGGCCGTGGTCCCCGAGCCCTGCAGGGTCAAAGCAGGTGGCCTCGGCAACACCAAGGCCACCCTGCTGGGCGAAGTCAACCCCAACGGCAAAGCGAGCACCTTCCACTTC
>DATBDU010000025.1:0-19436 GCA_036269775.1 Solirubrobacterales bacterium | reverse complement strand
AGAGGTTCCAGGGCCGGCCACGGAAGGGCACGACTTTGAGGCGCGGCGTCTCGCCGCAGATCGAGCAGCGTTCCTCCAGCCGGAAGACGTCGCCGCGCTGGGGCAGCGGGAAGGTCTGGTCGCAGGAGTCCGGGCCGCCGTCAGGGCTCCAGCCCTGGCAGCCGACGAAGCGTTTGCCCGATTTTTTGGCGCGGATGATCCGCAGCATGTTGGGCGAGCCGTCCTCCTTGGTGCGGCCGGCTTCCTCGCAGACCTTGCAGGGGCCGAGGATGCGATCCTCGTCCATCCCTTTCCAGACGACTTTCGCCAGGTCTTCGCGGCTCTCGTCGATCTCCGACCAGGTCTTGTGGAGGAGTTCGCGGCTGTCGCCGACGACGGCGCTCTTGGTCATGTCGCCGGCGGCGATCCGGTCCATCTCCGCCTCCAGCTGGGCGGTCATCTCCGGGGTCGCCATCGCCGGCACGTAGTTCTTGAAGGCCTCGTACAGCGCGATTCCCGTCTCCGACGGGACCGGCGGGTTGCCGAAGACGTAGCCGCGGTCGAACAGCTTCTGGATGATGTCGGCGCGGGTCGCCTTGGTGCCGAGGCCGCGCTCCTCCATCATCTCGATCAGTTTCGCCTGCGAGATCCGCGAGGGCGGCTGCGTCTCCTTGTCGACGATCCAGGGGGCACCGTCGAGGTCGAGCTGCTGGCCCTCTTTCAGCGCCGGGATCTCCTCGTCGGAGGAGCGGGCGTAGGTGTAGATGCCGGCGTAGCCGGGGTCGACGACGACCGAGCCGCGCACGAAGTAGGTCTCCGAGCCGGCCTCGATGTCGGCCCGGGTCGACTCGGTGATCATCGGCGGGCTGAAGGTGGCGAGGAAGCGGCGCACGACCAGTTCGTAGACGCGTTTCTTGGAGCCGTCGAGGGCGCCCGGGTGGATCGCCTGGGTCGGGTAGATCGGCGGGTGGTCGGTCGTCTCTTTTTTGCCGCGGGTCGGTTTCAGCTCGCCGTCGAGCAGGCCGGAGGCGGCCGAGAACTCCTTGACCTTGACCAGCGAGCTGACCAGCTCGCGCAGCGGCAGCGAGGACGGGTAGACCGTGTTGTCGGTGCGCGGGTAGGAGATGAAGCCGTCCATGTAGAGGTCCTCGGCGATCCGCATCGCGCTGGCGGGGGTGATGCCGAGGCGGCTGGAGGCGTCGGTGCTGAAGGCGGTGGTGTTATACGGCGTCGGCGGCCGGCGCGTGTTCTTGCGGGCCGTGACCGACTTGACGACGCCGGGCGCCTTGGTGCCGGCGAAGGCCGCGTCGGCCTCGGCTTTGTCCCAGAATTTGTCGACGCTGTGGTGGGTCTCGAAGGTCCCGTCGGGATGCTCGAACTTGGCGAACAGCTCCCAGAAGGGTTTGGCGACGTGGGCGCGGCGCTCCATCTCGCGCTCGACGATCAGGCCCAGGGTCGGTGACTGGACGCGGCCGACCGAGAGGAAGTTGGAGCCGAAGCGGCGGCTGGCGAGGGAGACGGCGCGGGTCAGGGTCGCGCCCCACAGCAGGTCGATGTCCTGGCGGGCGGCGCCGGCGTTGGCGAGCGGATAGGAGAGCGTGTCGAGCTCGTTGAAGGCGCGCTCGATCTCTTCCTTGGTCAGGGCCGAGTAGCGGGCGCGCTGGATCACCAGGCTGCCGTCGGCGGTGCCCTCGCGGGAGCCGAGGTCGGGGTTGGAGTCGAGCATCTCCTCCAGCGCCTCGAGCCCGATCAGCTCCCCCTCGCGGTCGAAGTCGGTCGCGATCACCAGCTCGTCGGCCTCTTTGGCGACTTTCTTGATCGCTTTGACGACGTTTTTGTCGGTCGGCTCCTTGATCAGCTCGGCGTCGATCAGATCGTGCAGGTCCGTCTTCTGCCAGTTCGAGTAGCCCTCGGGGAAGGCGGGGCCGAGCACGTGGCCCTTGAGGCCGATCGTCATGTGGTCGCCGTCGGCGTCGCTCCAGGTGTAAAAGGGGACTTTGAAGCTTTTGTCGGCGCCGTTGCTGCCGTTGCTCAGGGCCTCGGCGATCTTTTTGGCGCTGTTGTTCTTCTCGGTGACGATCAGTCGCATGGGGCAGCAAGGTAGCAGGGGCGCTCGGCCGCTCCCGCGTGCCTCTCCCCCGCCGATCCCCTTAGGATCGGCGACCTGATGAAGACTCTGGTTACCGGCGGCGCGGGGTTCATCGGCTCGAACCTGGTCGATGCACTGCTCGCGCGCGGCGACGAGGTGACTGTGGTCGACGACCTCTCAACCGGCCGCCGCGGCAACCTCGACGGAGCTCTGGCGGCGGGCGCCGAGCTGGTCGAGCTCGACATCCGCGACGCCGCCGCGCTGGCGGCACTGGCGGCCGAGCGCCGGCCCGAGACGGTCTTCCACCTGGCGGCGCAGATCGACGTCCGCAAGTCGCTCGAGGACCCGGCCTTCGACGCCGCCATCAACGTCGGCGGCACCGCCAACGTGCTCGACGCGGCGCGCGGTGCGGACGCGAAGCGGTTCGTCTTCGTCTCCACCGGCGGCGCCATCTACGGCGAGGGCGAGGGGCAGCATCTGCCGCTGGACGAGTCGACCGCGATCGCGCCGTTCTCCGCCTACGGCCAGAGCAAGTTCGCCGCCGAGGGCTACCTGGCCCTGTACGAGCGGCTCTACGGGCTGTCCAGCATCGCCCTGCGGCTGGGCAACGTCTACGGGCCCCGCCAGGACCCGCTCGGCGAGGCGGGCGTGATCGCGATCTTCTGCGGCCTGCTGCAGTCCGGCCGCCGGCCGACGATCTTCGGCGACGGCACCCAGACCCGCGACTACATATACGTGGGCGACGTAGTCGCGGCGGCGCTGGCGGCGGCGCAGTCGCCGGTCGCCGGTCCCGTCAACCTCGGCACCGGTATCGAGACCAGCGTCCTGCAGCTGGCGGAGGCGCTGGGGCGGCTCGGCGGAGCCGAGAACTTCGAGCCCGAGTTCGCACCGCCGCGGGCCGGCGAGGTGCAGCGGATCTCGATCGACGCCGGCCGCGCCGAACGCGAGCTCGGCTGGCGTCCCGCGACCAACCTCGAAGACGGCCTGCGCCAAACCCTCGAATCGATCTAGCCGCGAACCGCCCGCCGACGGGTCTGAAACGTCCGCAATATGGACGTTTGAGGCCCATCGGCCCCTGATCACTAACCTTCGCTCCATGCCCGCTCAGGCCTATGCCGGCAAGGAGTGCGTCTGCCAGCTCCGCAAGGGGATCTGCGACCAGTCCTGCGTGCGGGACATGTTGGAGACGCCCTTCTACATCGCCTGCCTGAAACTGAAAGGGCGGCGCTGCCTGGTCGTCGGCGGCGGCGACATCGGCCTCGAGAAGGTCGAGGGGCTGCTCGCCTGCGACGCCGACGTGACCCTGATCGCCCCGGTCGCCCATCCCGAGCTGGAGGACCTGGCGAGGGAGGGCTCGATCGAATGGGAGCAACGCGAGTACGCCGGCGCCGCCGACCTCGAGGGCGTCTTCATGGTGATCGCCTCGACCGACGACACCGACGTCAACATCGCGGTCTTCGACGACGCCGAGAAGCGGGCGATGCTGGTCAACATCGTCGACGTGCCACCGCTCTGCAACTTCATCCTGCCGGCGATCGTCCGCACCGGGCCGCTGGCGATCGCGATTTCCACCGCCGGGGCCTCCCCCGCCCTGGCGAAGCGGATGAAGCGGGAGGTCGCGGAGCTGTTCGGCGAGGAGTACGCGCGCCTGGCGGTGATCCTCAACGACGCCCGCGGCTGGGCGAAGGGGACGCTGCCGACCTACCAGGACCGCAAGGAGTTCTTCGAGGGGATCGTCAACGGCGACCCCGACCCGATCGAGCTGCTGCGCGACGGCCAGGAGCCGGCGGTGCTGGCGATCGTCGAGTCCGCCAAAGAGCGGGCAGCGGCGGCGCTGGCTTAGTCAGGCGACGCCGCTGCAGGCGGTGGTGCGAACGCCGTCGAGCGTCTCGCGCAGTTCGTTCGCCTGCTCGACGCTGAGGTTGGCCGAGAAGGCGATCTCGAGCTCGCCGACGATCACCGGACGCATCTCCGCGAGCAGGCTGCTGCCGGCGGGCAGCAGGGTCGCATAGCTGACCCTGCGGTCCGCCTCGCAGAAGGTCCGCTCCAGCAGGCCCGCTTTGACCAGGCGGTCGACCAGCTTGGTGAGGCCGCCGCGGGTGATGACCAGCGCCTCGGCGAGGTCGCCCATGCGCATCCGCTGCTCGGGCGCCTCAGCGACGGCGGCGAGCACCTCGTACCAGGGCAGCGGCGGGAAGTCCCCCTGGGCGAGCGCCTCCTGCAGCCGCTGGCTGACCGCCGCGTGGGTGCGGGAGAGCGCCCCCCAGGCCTCGCCATGAGGGGTGTTGGCCGGACAGGCGTTGTTACTGGGGGCAGGGCTGGTGGCGGTCGCTTCGGTGCTCATCGCATGGATTGTCGCAGATGACGCTTGTCGAGACAATAGTTGTATCTACAAGCTTCTCTTGCTAAGATTGTTTCTGCGTCAATCTTTGTAGGGACAAGCACCTAAAAGAAAGGTAAAGAGATGAGCACCGAGACCGTTAACCAGCAGATTCCCGCCGGGACCTGGGCCGTCGACCCGGTTCACTCGACGATCCACTTCGCGATCACCCACAGCGGGGTCGCGACCTTCCGCAGCGGCTTCAAGAAGTACGAGGCCACCCTGACCGGCGGCGAGGCCCCGCAGCTGACGGGCTCCGTCGAGGTCGCCAGCATCGACATCGAGGAGGAGCAGCTCAAGGGCCACCTGCTCAGCCCCGAGTTCTTCGACGTGGAGAACAACCCGCGGTTGAAGTTCAGCTCGACCGAGCTCAGCGTCGACGACGAGGGCCAGGTCCGGCTCGCCGGCGAGCTCGAGATCCATGGCCAGACCCACGAGGTCAACGCGGTTGGCCGCTTCGCCAGCGTTCCCGCCTACCTCGACGGCCGCGAGCGGATCGGCCTCTCGATCGAGACCGGGGTCGACCGACGCGAGTTCGGCCTCAACTGGAACGCCGACCTCCCCAACGGCGGCCAGGCGCTCGAGTACGACGTCGCGATCAACGTCGAGCTGGAGTTCGTCGCGGCGGAGGGCGAGTAATCATGCGGGTCCTGGGCATATCCGGCAGCCTGCGCCGGGGCTCGCTCAACAGCGCCCTGCTGCGGGCGGCCGCCGAGCGGCTGCCCGCGGGGGTGGAGCTGGTCGAGTTCGGGAATCTGCGCGGAATACCGCCCTACGACGCCGACGCGGAAGCGGTGGCGACGCCGGACGCCGTGCGCGAGCTGCGCGGGGCGATGCGCGAGGCGGACGCGGTCCTGATCGCGACGCCGGAGTATAACCACTCGATTCCCGGCGTGCTGAAGAACGCGCTCGACTGGGCCTCGCGCCCGGCCGGCAAAAGCGCCCTCAACGGCAAGCCGGCGGCGGCGATCGGCGCCTCGACCGGGATGTTCGGCGCCGTCTGGGCGCAGGCCGAGACCCGCAAGGTGCTCAGCGCCCTCGGCGGCCGCGTGATCGAGACCGAGCTGCCGGTGGCGCGAGCGGACACCCTGCTCGTCGACGGCCGCCTGGAGCTGGAGCCGCCGCAGTCCGAGCAGCTCGGGGAGCTGCTGGCCGAGCTGATCGCCGCCGCCGAGGAGGCCGAGGAATTCGCCCGCGAGCGGGTGGCTGCCTAGCCAGCACTCACGAGCCCCCCGCGAAATCTCAGGCGCGCGGCAGGGCGAAGAAGGCGATCGCGGAGAAGTGGGCCACGGCGGCGGCGATCACGAGCAGGTGGAAGACCTCGTGGTAGCCGAAGACCGCCGGGCTGGGATTGGGGCGCTGGGTCGCGTAGACGACGGCGCCCGCCGTGTAGAGGAGCCCGCCGGCGGCGACCAGCATGGTGCCGACGACGCCCATCTCCGACCAGAGCTCCGGGAAGGCGGCGACGGCGACCCAGCCGAGGGCCAGGTAGATGATCGCCGCCACCCATTTCGGGTGGTCGATCCAGATCATCTCGACGATCGCGCCGGCGACGGCGCCGATCCAGACGACGACGAGGATCGCGCTGGCCAGCGCCCCGTGCAGGACCAGGAGCGCGAAGGGCGTGTAGGTGCCGGCAATGAGGAGGAAGATCATCGAGTGATCCAGGCGGCGCATCCACTGGCGGGCCTGGGGCCGGGTCCAGTTGACCCGGTGGTAGAGGGCGCTGGTGCCGAACAGGGCCGAGAGGCTGACCGCGTAGATGCCGACCGCAAGGGTCGCCTTGGGCGTCTTGGCGAGGACGATCAGGGCGACCCCGAAGCCGAGCGAGAGGAAGAAAGCCCACTCGTGGGAGACGCCGCGCAGCTTCGGCTTGACCAGCGCGATCGCGTCGGCGGTCGCCTCTTTGGCCGCCATCGCCCGCTCGCCGACCGCGCCGCGCGCCGCCGTGGCCCGGTCGCCCATCGTGTCTCTTGCAGCCTTTCCCCGCATCCTCACATTGTCACCATAGAGAGACTCGTTAAAGCGAAATCCCCGGCGTTTGCGGATTCAAACGTCACGGGTTCTGTCCGATTCGAGGACGATCCTGCGGAGTTACCCCTAAAAGTCGCTTCGAGAGGAGAAGTTCGATGTCCAAGACCGCCATACGCACTCCCAAAAACGGTCTGCAGGGCCTCTCTATAGAGCGGCGGTTTTCGACTGCCGGCGTGCACCCTTTCGACCAGATCGAGTGGGAGATCCGCGACGCGGTGATCGGCAATCCGGAGAGCCCGGCCTTCGAGCAGCGCGGGGTCGAGTTCCCCAAGAGCTGGTCGCAGAACGCGACCAACATCGTCGCCCAGAAGTACTTCCGCGGCCAGCTCGGCAGCCCCGAGCGCGAGAACTCGGTCAAACAGATGATCGGCCGGGTCGCCGGGACGATCTCCAACTGGGGCCGCGAGGGCGGCTACTTCGCCTCCGAGGAGGACGCCGACGCCTTCGAGATGGAGCTGACCTCGATCCTGCTCAACCAGAAGGCGGCCTTCAACTCGCCGGTCTGGTTCAACGTCGGCTTCGAGGAGACCCCGCAGTGCTCGGCCTGCTTCATCCTCAGCGTCGAGGACACCATGGAGAGCATCCTCGGCTGGAACACCAAAGAGGGCAACATCTTCCGCGGCGGCTCCGGCTCCGGCATCAACCTCTCCAACATCCGCGGCTCGATGGAGCCGCTCAAGAAGGGCGGCACCGCCAGCGGGCCGGTCAGCTTCATGCGCGGCGCCGACGCCTGGGCGGGGACGATCAAGTCCGGCGGCAAGACGCGGCGGGCGGCGAAGATGGTCGTGCTCGACGTCGACCATCCGGACATCGAGCACTTCGTCTGGTGCAAGGCCGACGAGGAGAAGAAGGCCGAGGCGCTGCGCGACGCCGGCTTCGACATGTCGATCGACGGCGAGGGCTTCACCTCGATCCAGTACCAGAACGCCAACAACTCGGTGCGGGTCACCGACGACTTCATGGAGGCGGTCGCGGCCGGCGAGGAGTGGCACCTGACCGCTCGCACCACCGGCGAGCCGGTCAAGACCCTCGACGCGCGCGAGCTGATGAACCAGATCGCCGACGCCGCCTGGCGCTGCGCCGACCCCGGCATCCAGTACGACACGACGATCAACCGCTGGCACACCTGCCCGGAGTCGGGCCGGATCAATGCCTCCAACCCCTGCAGCGAGTACATGCACGTCGACGACTCGGCCTGCAACCTGGCCTCGCTCAACCTGATGAAATTCCGCCGCGAGGACGGCAGCTTCGACGTCGAGCCCTTCGAGCACGCGGTCGACATCGTCTTCCTGGCCCAGGAGATCGTCGTCGGCTTCTCGTCCTACCCGACCGAGGAGATCACCGCCAACGCCAACTCCTTCCGCCAGCTCGGCCTCGGCTACGCCAACCTCGGCGCCCTGCTGATGTCGGACGGGCTCCCCTACGACTCCGACAGCGGCCGCAACGTCGCCGCCGCGATCACGGCGCTGATGACCGGCCGCGCCTACCGGCAGTCGGCGTTGATCGCCGGCGGCGCAACCGGGCCCTACGAGGCCTATGAGAAGAACCACGAGGCCCACAACGGCGTCATGCGGATGCACCGCGACGCCTCCTACGACGTCGACCCGTCGGGGATCAAGGGCGATCTGCTGGCGGCCGCGCAGCGGGCCTGGGACGAGGCGGTCGAGCTCGGCGACGAGAACGGCTACCGCAACGCGCAGGCGACGGTGCTGGCCCCGACCGGGACGATCAGCTTCCTGATGGACTGCGACACGACCGGGATCGAGCCGGACTTCTCGCTGATCAAGTTCAAGGAGCTGGTCGGCGGCGGGCAGATGACGATCGTCAACCAGTCGGTGCCGATGGCGCTGGAGGCGATGGGCTATTCCGAGGCCGAGATCGACCAGATCAACGCCCACATCGCCGAGACGAACACGATCGTCGGGGCGCCGGGGCTAAAGGACGAGCACCTGCCGGTCTTCGACGTCGCGGTCGGCGAGCGGGCGATCACCCACACCGGCCACATCGACATGATGGCGGCGACGCAGCCGTTCATCTCCGGGGCGATCTCGAAGACGGTCAACCTGCCGCAGTCGGCGACGATCGAGGACATCGCCGACGCCTACACGCGGGGCTGGCAGGGCGGCCTCAAGGCGCTGGCGATCTACCGGGACGGCTCGAAGACGGCGCAGGCGCTGCGCACCGACGCCCAGGACGAAAAGGGCGCCGCGGCCGAGGCGCCCCCAGTCGGACCGGTCCGCAAGAAGATGCCGCGCGAGCGCGAGTCGCGCACCCACAAGTTCTCGATCGCCGGCCACGAGGGCTACATCACCGCCGGCAAATACGAGGACGGCTCGGTCGGCGAGATCTTCCTCACCGACATCGGCAAGGAGGGCTCGACGATGCGGGGGCTGATGAACGCCTTCGCGACGGCGATCTCGATCGGCCTCCAGTACGGCGTCCCGCTCGAGGTCTTCGTGCGCAAGTTCAGCTACATGCGCTTCGAGCCGGAGGGCATCACCGGCAACCCGGAGATCCCCTTCGCCAAATCGCTGCCCGACTACATCATGCGCTGGCTGGCGAGCCGCTTCATCGAGGACACCGACACGCTGGAGGACCTCGGCATCCTCACCCAGGAGGTCCGCGCCAAGAAGGACGCGGAGACCTCCCAGCTCGGACTCGGGATCCCCACGGACACCGCCGGTCCGGCCAACGGCGGCGGCAATGGCAACGGCGGCACCAAGGCTGGCGGGGCTCCCGTTCCCGCGGCGGCGGCGATGACCGAAACCCCTCCGGTGGTCCCGGCGAAGATGCAGGGCCTCGATCTCGGTCCCGCCTGCGAGCAGTGCGGCGGCATGATGCAGCGGACCGGCAGTTGCTACACCTGCTCCTCCTGCGGCAACAACACCGGCTGCGGCTGAGGTCGTAAGACACGGCGCGTTGCCGCACCCGCGGCTGCGCGTCGTGCAGAGCACTGCGCTCCGCGCGTCCACGGCTCCGCTTGGTCTTACGACCTCAGGGCCGCTAGCTCAGTCGCAGCCGCCTGTGTGGCGATCGCCTCCATAACGCTCAGGTCACCGCAGCCGTTGACTGCACCGTTTCGGTGTGACGTTCCTCCGCCCCTTGGGCGGCTGGCTAAGGAAGGTCCTCGCAGGCGAGGCCGTCGTGGTCGGCATCGAGGCCGTGCGGGTCGCGGTGGGGATTGTGGTTCTTGTAGAAGTGCTGGGCCTGCGCCTGGGAATTGAAGTCGGAGCAGTCGCGATCGCGGAAGGCGGCGGCGGGTTGGGCCATTGCCGCGGCCGCGATCAGGGCGAGAGCGAACGTCGGCACTGCGATACGGCGGTATCGAAGCAGCTGCATTCAGGCCTCCAGGAGGGTCGAGTACTCGATGGGTTCCTGAACATACCTACTGTGATCCCGACAGTGCCGGTTCAGCCGGGAACGGAGATGCGGACCAGGGTGCGATCGCCGCACTCGACACGCGCCGAGCCGTCCTCGAAGCGATGCAGATGGAGGAGATGGGGTTGGTCGCACTCGACTCGGAAAGTCGGGTGGGCTCCCGCCGGGGCGAGGGAGAGCACCAGGGTGAGCAGGGAGGCGGCGAGAAGGAGTACAAGCGCTCTGAGCATGCGCGGTCAAGGGCGGGGCGTGGATGGACTCTCCCCCCGCCACGCCCAAATTGGCATAGCCTGCTCCCGCCGATGGCCGATCTCCCACGCCTCCCACCGCGCGCTGAGCACTGGGCCCTGAAGCGGGTCCTCTCCCTGTCGCCGCGAGTGCAGCGGCGGCTGTTCGGGCCACCGCCGACCATCGATGGGCAGACGCTGGCCAGCGACACCCACGCGCTGATCAAGATGGCGGAGCTGGCTGGTGGCGATTCGTTCCTGAGCGGGATGAGCGTCGAGGAGGCGCGAGCCTCGGCCCGGCTCGAGGCCGAGGTAGTCGGCAGTCGGCCGCCGATCCCGATGGCGCGGGTCGAGGCACTGGAGATCCCCGGGCAGGCCGGGCCGATCCCGGCCCGCTTCTACGTCCCCGCCGGTCCGCCGGCGGCCGTCCCGGCGCCCCTGCTCGTCTACTTCCACGGCGGCGGCTGGGTGATCGGCGACCTCGACACCCACGACGGCGTCTGCCGCTTCCTGGCCGCGGCGGCCGGAACGGCGGTGCTCTCAATCGACTACCGGCTGGCCCCCGAGCATCCCTTCCCCGCCGCGGTCGAAGACGCCTGGGCGGGCTTCGCCTGGGCCGCTACGAACGCCGCCGAGCTGGGCATCGACCCGGCCCGGATCGCCGTCGGCGGCGACAGCGCCGGTGGCAACCTGGCCGCCGTGGTCAGCCTGCTGGCGCGGGCCGGTGGCGGCGCGATGCCGGCGATGCAGCTGCTGATCTACCCGCCTACCGACTCGGCCGGTGACCTGCCCTCGCGGCGTCTGTTCGCCGAGGGCTTCCTGCTCACCAAGGGCGACATGGACGCCTTCGAGCGGGCTTACCTGCCGCCCGGCAGCGACCCCACCGACCCGCGGGTCTCGATCCTGTTGGCGCCGGACCTGACTGGGCTGCCGCCCGCCTACGTCGCCACGGCCGGCTTCGACCCGCTGCGCGACGAGGCCGAGGCCTACGCGCTGCGGATGCGCGAGGCCGGGGTCAAGGTGGCCCTGCGCCGCCACCCCGGCCTGATCCACAGCTTCGTCAATCAGACGGCGATCAGCCGCACCGCGCGCGGGGCGATGCTCGAGGCGGCGGGGGCGTTGAGGATGGGTTTGGCGGCGGCGACCCGCTGAGGCGGCGCGGCTCCCTACTCGTACTGGAGGGATTCGAGCACGTCGAGCCTGGAGGCGCGCCGGGCCGGAAAGATCGCGGCGAGCACACCGGCGAACCCGGCCAGCACCAGCAGCACGATCAGCGAACCGACCGGGTAGGAGAGGGTGAAGCCTTCGTCCTTGAGGGGCTGGGCGATCAGGGCCGCGAAGACGATTCCGAGTGCCATGCCGAGGATCGCCCCGATCAGAGCGGTGATCACCGCCTCGTAGCGGATCATCGTCCGCACCTGGCGGCGCGACATCCCGATCGCCCGCAGCATCCCCAGCTCGCGGGTGCGTTCGTGGATCGAGAGCGCCAGCGTGTTGGCGATCCCGAAGAGGGAGATCACGATGGCGAGAATCAGCAGAGCGAAGATCAGGTTGACGAGCTGATCGACCTGCTTTTCGCGGCTTTCCTTCAGTTCCTGTTGGTTGAGGACTTCGGCGGTGGGGAAGGCGATTTCCACACCTTTCGTCAGCAATGCCTGGACCTTCGCCGCATCGGCCCCCGGCGCGGTCTTAACGAAGTCGGTCGTGTCCTGGGTCTGGCTGAATTCGCGCGCCAGCGCCGCCTGGGTGATCAGCACGCTGCCAAAGACGCCGAGCTTGGAGGAGAACTCGCCGACCACCTCGAAGCTGGGCCGCTTGCGGGTCTGGCTCAGCAGGCGGAAGCGATCCCCCGCTTCGAGATCGTTTTCCGATGCGAACGAGTCGGAGAGGATCGCTTGATCGTCGGCCAGGTTGCGCAGGTCGGAGGGGCCGCCCTCTTCCCATTCGACTTTGACGGCCTGTTCGATGTCGGGGGTCGGCGCCGAGAGGCGGGCGCCGGCGCCGCTGCCGACCAGCTTTGCCTGGGCGGAGCGAATCGTCGCGACCAGGTCGACACCGGGGACTTTGCGGGCGGCAGTCGCGGTGCCGTTGGGGATCGGCGAGAAGCCGTCGCTGTTCTGGATCACCAGCCCGCCGGCGAAGTTTTCGTCGACGACCTGGGCGACCGAGCTCTTCAGCCCCGCCGAGAAGACGGTGACGAAGGCGACCAGCGCCAGGCCGATCATCAGCGCCGCGGCGGTGACGGCGGTGCGGCTGGGGTTGCGCTGGGCGTTCTCGCGCGCGAGCCTGCCGAGCAGACGGCGTAGGCGCTCCAGCGGCCAGCCGGCGACGGCGGCCAGCGGCGGCACCAGGCGCGGACTGAAGAGCGAGACCGCGATCACGATCACGACCGCGCCACCGCCCATCAGCCCGGCCGCCGCGCCGGCGTCGGCGTTGCCGAGCAGGCCGATCAGGACCATCGCCAAGCCGAGCACGCCGAGCAGGATCGAGAACGCCAGGTAGACCAGCCGCCGGCGTCGGCTCGGCGTCGGAACGAAGGCATGGAGGGCGGCGATCGGCGGCACCCGGGTCGAGCGCAGGGCCGGAATCAGCGAGGAGACGAAGGTGACGACGACGCCGACCAGCAGCGAGACGACGATCGTGCGGGACTTCATCACCAAGCTGGTGGTCGGCAGGTCGATTTCGAACGCTTCCAGCAGCGCTTGTAGCAGGAGCGCGATCAGGAATCCGCCGGCGACGCCGATCGCGGCTCCGATCGCGCCGATCGCCAGCGCCTCGACGATCACCCCGCTGAGGATCTGGCGCCGCGAGGCGCCGAGGGTGCGCAGCATCCCGAACTCGGTGACCCGCTGGGCGACCGTGATCGAGAAGGTGTTGAAGATCAGGAAGGAGCCGACGAAGACGGCGATGAAGCCGAAGACCAGCAGGAAGGTCTGCAGGAAGCTGAGGTTGTCGCGGATTTCTTCGGAGCTGCGGTCGGCGCTTTCCTTGCCGGTCTCGACCCGCACCCCGGCCGGCATCTGGCGGGCGATCCGGCGTTTCAGCGCCGCCGGCGAGACACCATCGGCGGCGGCCACGGAGATCTGGTCGAAGCGGCCGACCTTGTGGGTCAGCGCCTGCGCGACCGGCAGCGTCACCTGGGCGATGCTGGCGCCGCCGAAGGAGGCGCTGCCGAGCTGCGTGAAGCCGACCAGGCGGAACTTCCTGGCGCTGCCCTGGCCGATCAGCTCGATCTTTTCGCCGAGTTCGAGGCCGGCGCTATCGGCGGCGGCCTTGTCGATCGAGGTTTCGGTCGGGCCGCGCGGCCGGTGACCATCGATGTAGGTGAGGGACTCGAGTTCGCCTGGCAGCGTCGAGGAGATGAACTTGGGGGCGAATTTGTTGCCGATCTTCTCGCCCTGGGCATCGAAGAAGCCGCCCGGCGTGAAGATCGCCCCCGCCGCCAGCTTTACGCCGTGCGTCTTCTGCACCCGGGGCAGCAGCGAGGCGCTGATCGTCGGCACTTCGCCGTTGTCCTGTTCGACCGGGTTCTCGGCGGTGATGACGACGCTGGTCCCGCTCAGCGACTCGCTGAAGATTTCGTCGAAGGCGGCGAAGATCGTGTCGGTGAGGATGAAGCTGCCGGCGACGAAGGCGACGCCGATGACGACCGCGAAGGTGGTCCCGAGAGCCCGGACCTTGCGGGCCCAAAGGCTCTTGAGGGCGAGGCTAGTCAAGCTGCTTCATCAGCTCGATCACGTCGTCGGCGGAGCCGGGCGCGCCGTCCTGGACGAGCTTTCCGTCGCGGAGGGTGATCAGCCGGTCGGCGTGGGCCGCGGCGACGGGATCGTGGGTGACCATGATCACCGTCTGGCCGAACTCGTCGACCGCCTGGCGCAGCAGGTTGAGGACGTCGGCGCTGGCCTTGGAGTCGAGGTTGCCGGTCGGCTCGTCGGCGAAGATGACGGCCGGTTTGGAGACCAGGGCGCGGGCCACGGCGACCCGCTGCTGCTGGCCGCCGGAGAGCTCGGAGGGCCGGTGGGTGCGGCGGTCCTCGAGTCCGACGGTGCGGATCAGCTGCTCGACCCACTCCTTGTCGGGCTTGCGGCCGGCGATCGAGAGCGGCAGCACCAGGTTCTCCTCGGCCGTGAGGACCGGCAGCAGGTTGAAGAACTGGAAGACGAAGCCGAGCTTGTCGCGGCGCAGCTTGGTCAGCTCGCCGTCGTCGAGGCCGGTGATCTCGACCCCGTCGAGCTCGACCGTGCCGCCAGTCGGCTTGTCGAGCCCGGCGAGGATGTGCATCAGGGTCGACTTGCCGGAGCCCGAGGGGCCCATGATCGCGGTGAAACGGTCGCGCTCGAAGGAGGTGCTGACCCCGGCCAGCGCGTCTACGGCGGCATCGCCCTCGCCGTAGCGGCGGGTCAGGTCGGTGGCGACCACAACCTGTCCGTTCGCACTCACTGGTTGGCACCGTATCGCCTACTGGGCGAATAGCCTGCGTCCCTTGGCCCTGGCTGACGACTTCGACGGATTTCTGATCGACCTCGACGGGGTGGTCTGGATCGGCCGCGAGCCGGTACCGGGCGCGCCGGAGGCGCTCGCGACGCTGCTGGCCGCCGGCAAGCAGATCGTCTTCGTCACCAACAACCCGGGCAAACCGCCGGCCGCCTACGCGGAGCGGCTGCGGAGCATGGGAGTCGAGGTCGGCGCCGGGCAGATCGTCACCGCCGGGATGGTTGCCGCCCGCCTGGCCGGCGAGGCGGCGGGAACCGGCGGCAGCGCTTTCGTGATCGGCGGTGCACCCCTACAGGAGATGGTCGCCGCAAGCGGTGCAAGGCTGCTGGGGGCAGAGGATGGCCGCGAGGCCGACGTCGTCGTCGTCTCCGGCCACCGCGGCTTCGACTACGGCGAGCTGCTGAGCGCGAAGCTGGCCCTCGACGGCGGCGCCGCGCTCGTCGCCACCAGTCGCGACCCGACGATGCCGATGCCGGGCGGCGAGTGGCCTGGCACCGGCGCGGTTCTGGCCGCGGTCGAGACCGCCTCGGGGCGCGTGGCCGAGATCGGCGGCAAGCCAGAGGGACATCTCTTCGAGATGGCGCTCGCCGCCCTCGACCGTGGTTCCTTACGCACGGACAGCGTGCAAAAGGAACCACGCGATCTACGAGTGGCGATGGTCGGCGACCGGATCAGCTCCGACATCGATGGTGGACGAGAGGCCGGGCTGGCGACGATCCTGGTGCTGAGCGGAACCAGCAGCCGCGCGGACGCGGAGGCGGCCGAGCCGCCGCCCGACCACGTCGTCGACGATCTCGCCGCCCTGCTGCTGTGAGTGCGGAGCCAGCGGCGCCGGCGATTCCGCGCCCCGGCGCCGCCTTCGCCGGCATCTTCGCGGTCACCTTCTGTGGCCTGGTCGCGGTCGGCGCGGTCCTGCCGGTGCTGCCGCGCTACGTCGACGGCCCGCTCGGCGCCAGCAAGATCGCGGTCGGCATCGTGATCGGCGCCTATGCGATAACCGGCCTGATGCTGCGTCCCTTCGCTGGCCGCTTCGCCGACCGCCGCGGTCGCAAGCCGGCGGTCCTGATCGGCTCGCTGCTGATGGCGGCGGGCGGCTTCCTCTACCTGCTGCCGTTCGGGGTCGACGGGCTGATCGCGGCGCGGCTGGTGTTGGG
This sequence comes from Solirubrobacterales bacterium, assembly GCA_036269775.1. Classification (GTDB taxonomy): domain Bacteria; phylum Actinomycetota; class Thermoleophilia; order Solirubrobacterales; family 70-9; genus VAYN01. Next base: position 3,701 of record DATBDU010000025.1, on the reverse strand, counting down.
CGCCGGCGAGGGCACGGTCTTCACCGCCGGCTCGGCCTGGATCGTCGACCTGGCGCCGCCCGAGCGTCGTGGCCGGGTGATCGGCCTCTACGGGCTCGCGGTCTGGGCCGGGCTCAGCATCGGGCCGCTGTTCGGCGAGCTGATCCAGCACAACGCCGGCTACACGCCGGTCTGGATCTTCGCCGGCGTGATGCCGTTGATCGGCGCCCTGATCGCGATTCGTGTGCCGGACCCCTTCCGCCCCGGCAAGTGGCTCGAGCACGAACACCACTCGCTGATCGCCCGCGAGGCGGTCCTGCCGGGCGCCGCCCTGGCCCTGGGATCGATCGGCTACGCCGCGGTCGCCACCTTCGTCGTCCTCCACCTCGACGACCGCGGTGTCGGCCACGGCGCCCTCGTCTTCGGCGCCTTCGCGACGATGGTCGTGCTGACCCGGCTGATCGGCGGCGACCTGCCCGACCGGGTTGGCCCGGCCCGGGTGGCAACCGCCGCCGCCCTGGTCGAGGCGGTCGGCCTGACCACGATCGCCTTCGCCTACAGCCTGCCGGTCGCGATCGCCGGCGCGCTGGCGATGGGGGCCGCCTTCTCGCTGCTCTACCCCTCGCTCTCGCTGATCGTCGTCGACCAGGTCTCCGCAGCTCGCCGCGGCGCCGCGCTCGGCACCTTCACCGCCTTCTTCGACGCCGGCGTCGGCTTCGGCGCGCCGCTGGCCGGCGCCGCCGCGGCGCTGAGCAGCTACGAGGGCTCCTACCTGCTCGCCGCCGCGATCGCCCTCGGCTCCGCCATCTTGATCGCGCTGGCGATCGGGCCGCAGAGCCGGGCGCTAGTCGCGGCGCGCTGACTCCTTGGTTGATGAGCCGAAAATACGCCTATAGAGGGAAATCGGCCCATCAACATCTAGCGGGCGGCGATCAGCAGCGTCTGCAGGGCGCGGCCGATGCGGCCCCGCCCGTCCGAGAGCACTGACTCGGCGGTGCCGAGGCCGTTGGGCTGGGGCAGCGTCCTGGCATCGACGCAGATCCACTCGCCCTCGGGCATGCGCTCGAGGTGCACGGTCAGATCGACGTTGATGAAGAGGTAGCGGCGGTAGTCGAGGCTGGCGCTGACGCCGTTGCCGATGTCGGCGGCAACCAGCACCCGCTGCAGCGGCGTGGGTGCCTCGCCGGCGACCAGCGGCTGGCGCATCCGCAGCCAGACGATCGCCGGCCCGGCCTCGACGAAGCCGCCCTCGACGAACCGACACTCCATCGCCGTGTGGTAGCCGAGCTCCTGCCCGGTTGGGAAGAACTCGACTTCAGAGCCCTGCTCGGGACCGGGTGGCGGCTCGGCCGGCGCCATCGCCTCGGGCGGGATCTCGACCGGCGCGGTGCGGATGCGCCAGGCGCTGGCCCGCATCAGGGCCCGCTTGCCGTCGCTCAGCTCGGCCTCGACCAGCTGCACCCGACGCCCCGGCCGGACGACGCGGGCGCTGACGAACAGCGGCGCGATCGGCACCGACCCGAGGATCTCGCAGGTGACCCGGCCGACCTGGAACTCGTCCGTCTCCGGCAGCCGCTCGATGGCCCGACCGAGCAGCGCCGCCGGCGGCCCGGCGTGCTGGGCGCCCGGGTCCCAGGGCCCGCGGGTCAGCTCGGTCGCGACGAAGCGATCGCCGTCGGGCTCGTAGAACGCAGCGGGCACGCGGCGCATCCTAAGAGGGTTCACACGTGCCTGAGCTTTCCTGCCACATGTGGCGGAGAAAGTCAGACACGCCCAGCGCGTCATAGCCACGTAAGGAAGTGGGCGTACCCTTGGCTCACGAGACGAAAGGAGAAAGATGGCGACGAAGGTCGAGAAAACCGAGCAGGAGTGGCGTCAGCAGCTGACGCCGGAGCAGTTCGAGGTGACCCGCAAGGGCGGTACCGAGCGCGCCTTCACCGGTCCCTACGTGGACGAGAAGAAGGAGGGCATGTATCGCTGCGTCGGCTGCGGCACCGAGCTGTTCTCCTCGGAGACCAAGTTCGACTCCGGCACCGGCTGGCCCAGCTTCACCGAGCCCGCCAATCTGGAGCACGTCGAGCTACGCCCCGACAACAGCCTCTTCATGAAGCGGACCGAGGTCGTCTGCAAGCACTGCGACGCCCACCTCGGACACGTCTTCGACGACGGGCCGGGGCCGAACGGGCAGCGCTACTGCATCAACGGCTGCGCTCTTAAGCTCGAGGAGAAGTAGCGGCCCGGGGACGTCCTGGGGCGTCCGCTACTGGACCGCGCCGCCGGCGCCGAGGTAGTTGAAGCGCACCGCCAGCGCCACCGCCTCGGTGCGGGTGTCGACCTCGAGCTTGCCGATCGCGTTGCGGACGTGGGTGTGGACGGTCGCCGGGCTGAGCGCCAGTCGCTCGGCGATCTCTTTCACCCGCAGCCCCTCGGCGAGCAGCTCGAGGATCTGGCGCTCGCGGGGTGAGAGCTCGAGCAGTTTCTCCACCTCGGAGGGCTTGCCGCCGGCGAAGTCGCCGCCGAGGAAGGTGCCGCCGCCGGTGACCGCTTTGACGGCCCGGGCAATGTCCTCGGCCGGGGCCGACTTGAGGACGTAGCCCGAGGCGCCGGCGCGCAATGCCAGGGCCAGCAGGTCCGGTTGGGCATGGGCGGTGAAGATGATGACTTTGGTCCGCGGCCGCGCTTTGAGGACCTCCTTAGTGGCCTCGATCCCGTCGCGCTTGGGCAGCTCGACGTCGATGATCAGGACGTCGGGCTCGAGCTCTCGGACCACCTCGACCACGTCGCGGCCGTTGCCCGCCTCGCCGACTATCTCGACGATGCTGGAGTTGGCCATCCGCGCCTTGATCGCCTCGCGGACGATCTCGTGGTCGTCGCAGAGCACGACGCGCTTAGCTTCGCGCACGCTCGCGCTCATAACATCGCCCCGCGGCGCCCCGTGCGCGACAGGCAATACCGGGTAAAGATGCCGGCTGATTCCTCGCTCATTGCGGCGCGATTCTCTCAGGACAGCCGTACTTATGCAAAGTTTTGGGTAGCGTGAAGCCGCCGTCCCGGTCCTGCCTGTTCTCGATCAGCGCGATCATCGTCCGTCCCACAGCCACCGCGGTGCCGTTGAGGGTGTGCACCGCCTGGGGGGATTCGCCAGCGGCGGACCGATACCTACAGCCCAGGCGCCGCGCCTGGTAATCGGTCGTGTTCGAGCAGGAGGTCAGCTCCCGGTAACGCCCCTGGCTGGGGATCCAGGCCTCGCAGTCGTACTTCTTCGCCGCCGGGGCGCCGAGATCGCCGACCGCGACGTTGACCACCCGGTAGGGGATCTCCAGCTCGCCGAGGATCCGCTCCTCGATCGACAGCAGCCGCTCGTGCTCGCCCTTCGAGTTCGCCGGGTCGACGAACGAGAACATCTCCACCTTGTCGAACTGGTGGACACGGAAGATGCCGCGGGTGTCGCGGCCGGCGGCGCCCGCCTCGCGGCGGAAGCAGGTGGAGAAGGCGCAGTAGCGCAGCGGCAGGTCGGCGGCGTCGAGGATCTGATCGGCGTGCAGGCTCGCCAGCGCGACCTCCGAGGTGCCGGTGAGGAAGAGCTCGTCCTTCTCGATCTCGTAGATCTGCTCGCGGGCCTCGGGGAAGTAGCCGGTCCCCTCAAGGGCCTCTTCGCGGACCAGCACCGGCGGGATGACCGGTTCGTGGCCCTCGCCGCGGGCGACCGAGATCGCGAACTG
>DATBDU010000024.1:0-28224 GCA_036269775.1 Solirubrobacterales bacterium | reverse complement strand
CTCCTTGCCGCCGCCGCGCAGGTGGATCGTGGTGGTCAGCCGAGTGAAGTCCGGAGTGACCTGCAACTCACGACCCTCGAGGTCGTAGTCGTCGATCGTCAGGGGCAGGTCGGCGATGAGGTCATAGGTGCTCACAACGATTGGTTTACCGTAATACCAATGAAAGTCGGCGTCCCCACCGAGATCAAAACCGACGAGTACCGCGTAGCCCTGACGCCCGCGGGCGTCCGCGAGCTCACCCAGCGCGGTCACGACGTCTTCATCCAGTCGGGCGCCGGCGAGGGCAGCTCGATCAGCAACGACGACTACGTCGCCCAGGGCGCCGAGATCGTGCCCGACGCCCAGGCAGTGTTCGATGCCGCCGAGCTGATCCTCGGCGTGAAGGAACCGCAGTCCGAAGAGGTCGAGAAGCTGCGCCCCGAACACACGCTCTTCACGTACCTGCACCTGGCACCCGCGCCCGAGTTGACGGAGGCCCTCTGCGAGACCGGGGCGACCTGCATCGCATACGAGACCGTCGAGGACGCGCGCGGGCGGCTGCCGCTGCTGGCTCCGATGAGCGAGGTCGCGGGCAAGATCGCCACGCAGGCGGGCGCGTTCTTCCTGGAGAAGCCGCTTGGCGGCCGCGGGATCCTGCTCGGCGGCGTGCCCGGCGTGGCGTCGGCGAACGTGCTGGTGATCGGTGGCGGTGCGGTCGGCCTCAACGCGGCCTTCATCGCGATCGGGATGGAGGCCGACGTCTTCGTCTTCGACCGCTCGATCGACCGCCTGCGCGAGCTCGAGGTCGCCTTCGGCGGCCGCTGCTCGACCGTCTATTCGACCACCCTCGCGGTCGAAGAGATGCTGCCGCGGGCCGACCTGGTGATCGGCGCTGTCCTCGTCCACGGTGCTCGCGCGCCTTTTGTCGTTCGCCGCGAGCAGCTGGCGCTGATGAAGCCCGGCGCCGTGCTGGTCGACGTCGCGATCGACCAGGGTGGCTGCTTCGAGACCTCGCGGCCGACCACCCACCACGAACCGACCTTCGAGGTCGACGGGATCGTCCACTACTGCGTCGCCAACATGCCCGGCGCGGTCCCGATCACCTCCACCCAGGCCCTCACCAACGCGACTCTGCCGTACGCGATCGCAATCGCCGACCACGGCCTCGCCGAGGCGATCCGCCGCGACCCCGGCCTGCGGCCGGGCGTCAACGTCGCCGCCGGCAAGGTGACGCACGCGGCGGTGGCGGAGGGCGTGGGGATGGACTACGTGCCGGTCGAGGAAGCCCTGGAGTTAGAGTCGATACAGAGGAGCTGAATGAGCACTTACGCGGTAGTCAATCCAGCCACCGGCGAGAAGATCAAGGAGTACCCGGAGATCGGCGATGCTGAGCTCCGCGCCGCGATCGACCGGGCCGACGAGGCATCCCGCACCTGGTCTGGCTCCTCCACCGTGGCCGAGCGCGCGGCGCTGGTGCGCAAGGTCGGCGAACTCCACGGCGAGCGACGCCAGCAGCTGGCCGAGATCATCGTCCGCGAGATGGGCAAGCCGATCGAGCAGGCGCTGATGGAGGTCGACTTCGCGGCCGAAATCTACGCCTACTACGCCGACAGCGCCGAGGCCCTGATGGCTGACGAGCCGATCGAGCTGCTCGGCGGCGAGGGCACCGCGGTGGTCCGCCGCAGCAGCTTCGGCGTCCTGCTCGGGATCATGCCCTGGAACTTCCCCTACTACCAAGTCGCCCGCTTCGCCGGACCGAATTTGGTGATCGGAAACCCGATCCTGCTCAAGCACGCGCCGCAGTGCCCGGAATCGGCCGAGGCGATGGCGCGGATGTTCAGCGACGCCGGCTTCCCCGCGGGAGCGTACGAGAACATCTATGCGACGAACGAGCAGATCGAGTGGGTGATCGCCGATCCCCGACTGCACGGTGTCTCCGTCACCGGCTCCGAGCGCGCCGGCGCCGCCGTCGCCGAGATCGCCGGGCGCCACCTGAAGAAGGTCGTGCTGGAGCTCGGCGGCTCGGACCCGTTCATCCTGCTCGGAACGGACGACCTCGACGCGACCGTGCAGGCGGCCGCCGAAGCGCGGCTCGACAACACCGGCCAGTCGTGCAACGCCGCCAAGCGCTTCGTCGTCGTCGACGATTTCTACGACGAGTTCCTCGAGAAGTTCAGCGCGACGTTCACGGCGGCGAAGCCGGGCGACCCCAGCGCCGAGGACACGGCCGTCGGTCCGCTTTCCTCGCAGGCGGCGGCCGACCGGCTCGAGCAGCAGGTCAAGAAGGCCGTCGACAACGGGGCCGAGATCGTCGTCGGCGGCAAGCGTGACGGCAACTACTTCGAACCGACGATCCTCACCGGGATCAAGCCCGGCGACGAGGCGTCCCAGGAAGAGTTCTTCGGTCCCGTGGCCCAGGTTTATCGGGTTGGCTCCGAGGAGGAGGCGGTTGCGCTCGCCAACCAGACCCCGTTCGGCTTAGGGTCCTACGTGATGACCACCGACAAGGCGCAGGGCGAGCGGGTCGCGGACAAGATCGAAGCCGGAATGGTCTACGTCAACCTGGTTGGGGCGGACAGCCCCGAGCTGCCATTCGGTGGCTTCAAGCGCTCCGGCTTCGGCCGCGAGCTTGGTCGCTTCGGGGCCGACGAGTTCGTCAACAAGAAGCTGATTCGTAGCGCCTGACATACGATCTGGTCCAGGTGAGTCGATTTAGGGGGGTCATCGCTCTTGCGCTGCTGGCGCTTGCCGCGTTCGCGGTGAGTGCTGTCGCGGCGACCAACGCCACGATCGAAACGCCGATCTGCGAGGGGCGCCAGGCGAAGATCATCGGCACCGACGGCGACGACTTCATCCGCGGCACCCCGGGGCGCGACGTGATCTGGGCCGGCAAGGGCAACGACACGATCTACGGCAGCCTCGGCAACGACCTGATCTGCGGCGGGCCGGGGGCGGACCTGATTCACGGCGGCCGTGGCAACGACACGGTTGACGGCGGCGCCGGCGACGGCGACCGCGCGATCGGCGATCTCGGCGACGACAAGGTGCTGGGCGGCGCCGGCGCCGGCGACGAGGTCGCCGGCGATCTCGGCATCGACATCGTCAACGGCGGCCCCGGCAACGAAGACCTGGTCCACGGCGACTACGGCTGGGACCGCATGTCCGGCGGCGCCGGCAAGGGCGACATCGCCTCCTTCGCGACCGACGTCGCCGGCGGCAAGGGCGCCGGCGTCTGGGCCTCGCTCGCCAGGCATCGCGCCATCGGCGACGGCCACGACAAGCTGTTCGGCTTCGAGAGCATCGAAGGCTCGGCTTTCCGCGACACGCTGATCGGCAACAAGCAGGGCAACGTCATCGACGGCGGCCCTGGCGACGATCACCTGATCGGCGGCGGCGGCCCCGACATGCTGCAAGGCGGTCAGGGCAGCGACGGCTGCGAGGGCGCCAAGGGGCGGACGGTCTCCTGTGGGAAGGAGAAGGCGCCCAATGCCTCGGCTTACGTTCAGCTCGACCCCCGTTCGACCGGCGGCGCCGGGCTGCAGATCATCGGCGGCACGGGTAGCGACAACTTCGATGTCGCCTTCGACGAACTCTCGAACACCTTCAGCGTCACCGCGACGGGCCGGCTCGCCACTGGCAGTGGCTGCATCTATCCGCCGCACGTCGTCAACCAGGTTTCCTGCCCGGCCGGCGGTCCCGGCCTCTGGCTGATGGCCGACCTCGGCCCCGGCAACGACAAGCTGCGAGTCGAAGGCTCGCTGCTCGCCGTCGGCAGCTCGCGCTTCGCCGGCAACCTCGGCAACGACGAGATCCACGCCGGCCCCGAGGATGACCTGATCGAGGCCGGTCCCGGCGCCGACAAGCTCTACGGCGGCGCCGGCGCCGACGGGCTGGTCGGCGGCCTGCCCGGCCCGACCTACCTCTACGGAGAAGGCAACGGCGACCTGCTGGCGGCCGGCGGTGGCTGTGCCGGCGGCGCCCTGGTCGGCGGCCCCGGCCGCGACGACGCCTCCTTCGCCGAGACCCAGGCGCACCCCGGGCTGCTCTACGTCTCCTTCCCCAAGCACGCCGCCTGGATCGACGAGATCAAGGGCTGCCACAAGGTTCACCTCTCACCAACCGACGAGGACATGGAGGGCTCCTTCGACTGGGATGTCCTGATCGGCGACAGCCGCGCCAACAGCATGCTCGGGCAGCCGGGCGAAGACGTCTTCATCGGCAACGGCGGCGACGACGTGATCGACGCCCGCGACGGCGTCCGCGACTTCTCGATCCAGTGTGGCCGTGGCAAGCCGCCGAAGAAAAAGCCGAACGGCAAAGGCATGACGAAGCCCACCGGCAAGCCCGCCGGCCGCGCCCTTACCGACTCCTTCGACCCGCAGCCGTTCAACTGCGCCACCGTCAAACACGGCACCCCGGTCCCCGGCCTCAACGGCTGACCGTCAACCGGCCCGGTCTCTTGAACTAGGCTTGTCGCGTGGCCCGCAAGACCGCGAACGGAGACGAGGCAGCCGCCGTAGCGGCGGCGATCGCGCGGTTCGAGGCGGAGGTCGGCGCGGCCCTGGCGGCGACGCCCGCAGCGGCCAGCCAATGGCAGCGAGCGGCGCTGATCGAAGGGGTAAGCGCCAAGCAGACCGTGCAGGATTCAGAAGGAGGAGCGAGATGGCTGTCGTGAAAATCATCGAGCTGGTCGGAAGCTCGAAGACGTCCACCGACGACGCGGCGAAACAGGCCCTGAGCCAGGCGCAGGGCACCCTGCGCAACATCCGCGCGATCGACATCGTCTCGACCGGGATCCGCGGCGAGAACCTCGACGAGTACCGCGCCCACGTGCGGGTCGCCTTCCTGATCGAGGGAACGGACATCGACTGATGAGCGAGGAGACGGCGAAAGAGGTCTCGCGCGAGGAGGCCCAGAAGCTGATCGACGAGGGCGCCCAGTTGATCGACGTGCGCGCCGAGCACGAGTGGGAGGCCGGCCGAATCTCCGGCGCTACCCACCTGCCGCTGGACGAGCTTCCCCAGCGCACTAGCGAGCTAGACAAGGATCGCCCGGTGCTCCTCTACTGCCGCGGCGGCAACCGCTCGACGATGGCGGCGGCGGCGCTGGCCGAGGCCGGCTACGACGCGACGAAGCTCAGCGAGGGGATCGTCGGCTGGGCCGAGGCCGGCCTGCCGCTTGCTCCCGACGACGGCTACGTGGCCGAGTCCGGCGAAGCCGCGGCCGTCCTGCAGGCACGAAAACGGGCTGCTCAGAGGTAAATACCTGAATCCCTGTCGGGTTTTGCTATTTTCCTCCGTATGGAGCTTGCGGTAACCGAGAACAAGGAGCAGCGGGGCAAGGGCCGGGTCGGCACGCTCGAGAACCCGGAGTCCTACGCGAACGTCCCCGGGCACATCATCCCGATCATCGAGCGGGAGTTCGACGACTTCGACAACGAAGCCGAGGAGTTCCTCGCCGAGCGCCTGCCGGAAACCGAGTTCATCGGCTTCCGGCTCAAACAGGGCGTCTACGGCCAGCGCCAGCCCGGCGTGCAGATGGTCCGCGTCAAGCTTCCCTTCGGAGGGGTGACCCCCGACCAAATGGAGTCCTTCGCGGATGTGGTGGAGAAGTATGCGCCGCTCAACAAGGGCCACATCACCACCCGCCAGAACATCCAGATCCACCACGTGCCGTTGCGCGACATGGAGTCGCTGATCCGCGAGATCTCGACCACCGGCCTCTCCTCCCGCGAGGGCTGCGGCAACACGATGCGCAACGTCACCGGCGATCCCTGGGCCGGGGTCGCCGCCGACGAGGTCTTCGACCCGACTCCGTACGCCGGCGCCTACATCCGCTACTTCGTCCGCCACCCGACTACGCAGCTGATGCCGCGCAAGATCAAGACCTCCTTCACCGGCTCCAGTGAGGATCGCGCGATCAGCGGCATCCACGACATCGCCTTCCTTTCCCGCGAAAGGGACGGCGTCAAGGGCTTCGAGATCCGCGTCGGCGGCGGCACCTCGATCATGGCCCGCGTCGCGCCGACGCTGAGCGAGTTCGTCGAGGCCGACAACGGCGACTACATGATGTGGGCCGAGGCCGTGCTGCGGATCTTCGATCGGCAAGACTGGCTGCGCGTCAACCGCGCCCGGGCCCGGATCAAGGTCCTGATCGACAAGATCGGCATCGACGCCTTCCGCGAGCAGGTCGAGGAGGAGCTGCAGGGCGACTGGGTTGCCGAGCGCGAGTTCGACGTCGAGCGCCTGCGCTACGACGACGACGAGCAGGCCAAGGCGCCGGCGAAGCCGCCGCAGGCCGCTTCGCCCAACGGCGACCGCAGCGAGTTCGAGCGCTTCCTCGAGGGCAACGTCCAGGCGCAGCGCCAGGAGGGCTTCTCCACGGTCGAGGTGAAGATCACCCGCGGCGACCTGACCCCGGAGCAGTTCCGCGGCCTGGCGGCGATCATGCGCGAGCACACCGGCGGCTACGCCCGCAGCACCGTCCAGCAGAACTTCGTCCTGCGCTGGGTTCGCGACGAGTCGCTCTACGACGTCTGGCAGCAGCTGGACGCGCTCGACTTGTCCGAGGCCGGCGCCCGCGAGATCACCGACGTCGTCAGCTGCCCCGGCACCGACAGCTGCAAACTCGGCATCGCCAGCTCGATGGGCCTCAACCGGGCGGTCAAAGAGCGGGTCGAGTCGATGGACATCACCGACTCGCTGACCAAGAAGATCCACATCAAGATGAGCGGCTGCCCGAACGGCTGCAGCCAGCACCACATCGCCAACATCGGCTTCTACGGCGCCTCGCTGAAGGTGGGCGAGCGCCAGTTGCCGGCCTACATCCCCCACATTGGCGGCAACTACGAGGGCGGCGAGGTGGTCTTCGGCACCCGGCTGAAGTCACGGCTTCCCGCCAAACGGGTCCCCGAGGCGGTCGAGCGCTGGATCAAGCTGTATGAGTCCGAGCGCGCCGAGGGCGAGGAGTTCAACGACTTTGCCGAGCGGACCGGAGCCGAGAGCTTCGAAGCGATCGTCAAGGACCTGACGATGCCGATCGAGTTCAGCCTCGAGACGATGCAGCAGTTCATCGACTGGAACCGCTCCAGCCCTTACAAAGTCGAGCGCGGCGAGGGGGAGTGCGCGATCTAGCTCGCGCCGGCGACCGATGAAGCCACCTCCCGTCACCCTCTCCGGCACCGTGCCGACAATCACCGACCTCGACCACGAGGCGATCGCCGACGGGCTCGAGGACCGCAGCGCCCAGCAGGCGCTGGAGTGGATGTTCGAGAACTTCGGAGCCGAGCACTACATCGCCTGCTCGTTCCAGAAAACCAGCTCGGTGACCGCGCACATGGCGAGCCGGATCAACCCCGAGGCGCGCTTCTTCTACCTCGACACCGACGTCCTCTTCCCGGAGACCTATGAGACCCGCGACCAGCTGGCCGAGACACTGGGGATCGAGTTCGACCGCTTCCACAACCTGACCCTCGAGGAGCAGGCCGCCGAGTACGGCGACGAGCTCTGGAAGAGCGACCCCGACAGCTGCTGCGGCCTGCGCAAGGTCGAGCCGATGCGGCGGGCGCTGTCTTCCGTAGACTGCTGGGCCGCCGGCGTCCGGCGCGGGGATTCCAGCAGTCGTTCCAAAGCGCCGAAGTTCGGCTGGGACAAGAAATTCAACCTCTGGAAGCTGAACCCGCTTGCGGACTGGTCTGAGCGCGACGTCTGGAACTACATCCGTGAGCACCACCTCCCCTACAACCCACTCCACGATCAGGGCTACCCCTCGATCGGCTGCACCCACTGCACCCAGCCGGTCGGGCCAGGGGGCTCGCCGCGCGATGGCCGCTGGGCCGGCGTGGCAAAGACCGAGTGCGGGATCAACTAGCGCCTCGGGGCGCCTCCCCCGAGCGTTGAAGATTCACAGCTGATGGAGGAGACCACCTCAGTGCGGTCGGCGGCGATCGAGCTGTCGGACCTCGACACCCTCGAGGCCGAGTCGATCCACATCATCCGCGAAGTGGTGGCCGAATTCGAGCACCCCGTGATGCTGTTCTCGGGGGGCAAGGACTCGGTTTTGATGCTGCACCTGGCGCGCAAGGCGTTCGCGCCGGCGCCGGTCCCGTTTCCGATCATGCACGTCGACACCGGGCACAACTTCCCCGAGGTGATTGAGTTCCGCGACCGCACGGTCGCCGAGCTGGCGCTGCGGCTGGAGGTGGCCTCGGTGCAGGAGCAGATCGACGCCGGCCGGATCAAGGTCGGCCACCCGCTGGAAAGCCGCAACCGCCACCAGACCGTGGCGCTGCTGGAAGGGATCAAGAACGGCGGCTTCGACGCCGTCTTCGGCGGCGGTCGCCGCGACGAGGACAAGGCGCGGGCGAAGGAGCGGGTGCTGTCCTTCCGCGACCGCTTCGGACAGTGGGACCCGAAGAACCAGCGCCCGGAGCTATGGCGCCTCTACAACGGTCGCCACCAGAAGGGCGAGCACATCCGCGTCTTCCCGATCTCCGACTGGACCGAGCTCGACGTCTGGCGCTACCTGGCGCGCGAGCAGGTCGACCTGCCCCCGATCTACTTCGCCCACGAGCGCGAGGTGGTCGAGGTCGAGGGACTGCTGATGGCCATCAACGAGTTCTTCCCCCTCCCGGAGGGCGCCGAGGTGAAACGGCAGATGGTTCGCTACCGGACCGTCGGCGACGCGACCAGCACCGGGGCTGTCGAGTCGACAGCGACCGATTACGAGGCGGTGATTGCCGAGACCGCGGTCTCGCGGATTACCGAGCGCGGCGCCACCCGCGGCGACGACCGCTTCTCCGAAGCGGCGATGGAGGATCGCAAGAAGGAGGGCTACTTCTAATGGCTCGCCGGGGGGCTCACCAGTGAGTCAGCTGCTGCGAATCGCCACCGCTGGCTCAGTCGACGACGGCAAGTCGACCCTGATCGGGCGGCTCCTGCACGACACCAAATCGATTTTCGAAGACCAGCTCAGCGCGATCGAGCAGACGTCAGTGAAGCGCGGCGACGAACAGACCGACCTGGCGCTGCTGACCGACGGCCTGCGGGCCGAGCGCGAGCAGGGGATCACGATCGACGTCGCCCACCGTTACTTCGCGACGCCCAAGCGCAAGTTCGTGATCGCCGACACCCCCGGCCACATCCAGTACACCCGCAACATGGTCACCGGTGCCTCGACCGCCAGCCTGGCGCTGCTGCTGGTCGACGCCCGCAAAGGCGTGCTCGAACAGACCCGCCGCCATGCCCTGCTCTCCTCGCTGCTGCGGGTGCCGCACCTCATCCTCTGCGTCAACAAAATGGACCTCGTCGACTACGACCAGGAGGTCTACGAGGAAATCCGCCACGACTTCACCGCCTTCGCCGCCAAGCTCGAGATCACCGACCTCGACTTCGTCCCGATCTCCGCCCTGGAGGGCGACAACGTCGTCAAGCGCTCGATCAACATGCCGTGGTTCGATGGCCAGCCGCTGTTGGGCCAGCTCGAGGACGTTCATATCGCCTCCGACCGCAACCTGGTCGACAACCGCTTTCCGGTGCAGACGGTGATCCGGCCGCAGTCGGCCGAGCACCGCGACTACCGCGGCTTTGCCGGCTCGGTCGTCGGCGGCATCTTCAAGCAGGGCGACGAGGTGATGGTCCTGCCCTCGCGCAAGACCTCGACGATCTCCCAGATCGACACCCCCGACGGCGCCGTCGCCCAGGCCTTCCCGCCGATGGCGGTGACGCTGCTGCTCGACGACGAGCTCGACGTCTCCCGCGGCGACATGATCTGCCGGCCCAGCAACCAGCCGAGTGCCAACAATCGCTTCGAGGCAATGGTCTGCTGGTTCGACGAGACTTCCTCGCTGCGGACCGGGATCCCGTACCAGCTCAAGCACACCACCCGCTGGATCGCCGCTGAAGTCGAGACGCTGCGATACGAGCTCAACGTCGACACCCTGCACCGCGACCTCGGGGCGGACACGCTCGAGGTCAACGACATCGGCCGGGTCTCGATCCACACCACCTCGCCGCTCTTCTTCGACGAGTACCGGATGAACCGGACCACCGGCAGCTTCATCCTCGCCGACCCCGCCACGAACCTCACCGTCGCCGCCGGAATGATCATCGGCGCCGGTGGCGAGCCGGCCGTCGTCGCCACGGAGTCGGTCGTCGCCGAGGACATCACCTTCCACCCCAGCAGCCTCTCCCGCGAGGAACGCCGCAAGGCGCTGGGGACGAGCGGCGCGACGATCTGGATGACCGGCCTCTCCGGCTCGGGCAAGTCGACGATCGCCGCCGCGGCCGAGCACACGCTGGTCGGCAGCGGCCGCAACGCCTACATGCTCGACGGCGACAACCTCCGCCACGGGCTGAACGCCGACCTCGGCTTCAGCGAGGAGGACCGGGCCGAGAACGTGCGCCGGGTCGGCGAGGTGGCGAAGCTGCTCGCCGAGGCGGGCGTCGTCGCGATCGTCTCCCTGGTCAGCCCCTTCAAGGACGCCCGCGACAAGGTCCGCGCCGCCCATGAGGCGGCCGGCATCCCCTTCCACGAGGTCTTCGTCGACACCCCGCTCGAGGAGTGCGAACGGCGCGACCCGAAGGGCCTCTACGCGAAGGCGCGCGCGGGCGAGATCACCGACCTGACCGGCGTCGGCAGCCCGTATGAGGCGCCGACGAGTCCGGAGCTGACGACGGACCCGGACCTGGAGACGGCGGTGCGGCAGGTTCTCGCTCTGCTGGGTAGGGCGTAGGCGAGGCGGTCATGCCTCGTCGGACACACGGCCTGCGGCCGTGTTGAGTGTCCGTCGAGGCATGACCGCCTCGCCTGGATCTCGAACCGAGCAGGCTCGCTCAGCTAGCTGAGGGGCTGGGGCCGGGGGGGAACTTGCGGGGCGCCCAAGCCGTAGGTGTCGTAGGCGCCGAATTTGGCGAAGGTCTTGTGGGTGGGGCCGTGGTAGTCGGAGGAGGCCGTCGGGACGAGGTTTAGCTCTTCGCAGAGGGAGAGGAGGTGGGCGGTCTGGTCTTTGCTGTGGGAGGGGTAGAAGGTCTCGATGCCGTCGGCGCCGAGCGAGCGGATCAGGTCCTCGACTTTGTCCGGCGCGGGGATATCCCAGTAGGGGTGGGCGATCACGGCGGCGCCGCCGGCGGCGCGAATCAGCTCGATTGCCTGGGCCGCCGTCGGCCACTTGCGCGGCACGAAGGCCTTGGCGCCGGGCACCAGGTACTCCTCAAAGAAGGGGCCGAGGTCGCCGCTCGCGCCGGCCGCTCTGGCGATGTGGGGCCGGCCGATCGAGTCGGCGGCGCCGGCCTCGCGGATCGCGTCGTCGAGGGTCAGCTCGAAGCCCTCACGGCGGAGGTTCTCGACGATCTCCCCAGCTCGCTCGCGCCGCTCCCGCTGGGCCCGCTCGCAGGCCGGCCCGATCTTCTCGAGGTCGATCCAGTACCCGCAGATATGCAGGTCTTCCGCGTACTCGTGGACACAGGACATCTCGATCGCCGGCACCAGCTCGACCCCCAGCTCCCGCGCCGCCTCTTCCGCCTCCAGCACCCCGGCGACCGCGTCGTGATCGGTCAACGCCAGCGTCGTAACACCAGCTTTGGCAGCTTCCTTCACGACCTCGGATGGCACCAGCTGCCCGTCCGAGACCGTCGAATGCGACTGCAGCTCGATAAGCATCGGCGCAGCCTATTAACCGCACCATCACCACGCCGCCCGCATAAATAGACTGCCGCGTCCAATGTTCGGCAAGGTCCTTATCGCCAACCGCGGCGAGATCGCAATCCGCGTCGCCCGGACCCTGAAGGAGATGGGGATCGGCTCGGTCGCGGTCTACTCCGAGATCGACCGCGAGGCGCCGCACGTGCGCGAGGCCGACGAGGCCTTCCTGATCGGCCCCGCGGTGCCGGCGGAGAGCTACCTGAACATCGAGAAGATCATCGCCACGGCCAGGGAGGCCGGGGCAGAGGCGATCCATCCTGGCTACGGCTTCCTCGCCGAGAACGCCGACTTCGCCCGCGCCTGCGGCGAGGCCGGGATCGTCTTCATCGGCCCGCCGGCGGAGGCGATCGAAGAGATGGGGTCGAAGACGCGGGCCCGGGAGATCATGAAGGCGGCGGGAGTGCCGATCGTGCCCGGGGCGACCGTTCCAGCCAAGGACGTCGCCGAGGCTCGCGAACAGGCCGACGAAGCCGGTTACCCGGTCGCTTGCAAGGCGGCGGGCGGCGGCGGCGGTAAGGGCTTCCGCGTGGCGATGACTCCCGACGACCTCGAGGAGGCTTTCGACGGCGCCGCCCGCGAAGGCGAGAAGTTCTTCTCCGACGACCGCGTCTACGTCGAGCGCTACCTGGAGGACCCCCGCCACGTCGAGGTCCAGGTGCTGGCCGATTCGCAGGGCAACGTGATCCACCTCGGCGAGCGCGATTGCTCAATCCAGCGCCGCCACCAGAAGGTGATCGAGGAGGCGCCCGGGCCCCGCGTCGACGCCGAGATGCGCGAGCGGATCGGCAAGATCGCCACCGACGCCGCCGCCGCCGTTGGCTACCGCGGCGCCGGCACGGTCGAGGGCATGCAGGTCGGCGAGGAGTACTTCTTCCTCGAGATGAACACCCGGGTCCAGGTCGAGCACTGCGTGACCGAGATGATCAGCGGCATCGACATCGTCCGCGAGCAGGTTCTCGTCGCCGCCGGGGAGCCGCTCTCGATCGCCCAGGAGGACGTCGAGCTGCGCGGCCACGCGATCGAGTGCCGGATCAACGCCGAGGCCGCGCACAAGAACTTCGCCCCAGCCCCCGGCGCGATCAGCAGCTACCGCGAGCCCGCCGGCCCCGGCGTGCGCGTCGACTCCGGCGTCGAAGCGGGGGGCGAGGTGACGCCGATGTACGACCCGATGGTGGCCAAGCTGATCGTCTGGGACGTCGACCGCGAGCACGCGACGCGGCGGATGCTGCGGGCACTGGGTGAGTACGAGATCGGTGACCTGACCACCCTGATCCCCTTCCACAAGGCGATCCTCGCCACCGAGCAATGGAACCGCGGCGAGACCTGCCGCGACCTGATGGAGGATCGCGACTGGCTCAAGTCGACCGCGCCCGAACAGGTCGCCGCCCCCGAGGTCGAGGAGGGCGCCGAGCTGGTCAGCCGCGACTACAAGGTCGAGGTTTCCGGCAAACTCTTCGATGTCAAGGTGATCGGCGAGGCCGGTGCCGGCGGTGCCGCCCCAGCGGCCGGCGGCAAGAAGCCCCCGAAGCGCGAGCGCAAGGCGGGCGGCGGCGCCGGCGCGTCCAGCACGGCGCTGCCCTCGCCGCTGCAGGGCACCGTCTTCAAAGTCGCCGTCGAGCAGGGCGCCGAGGTTGCCGAGGGCGATCTGATCTGCGTCATCGAGGCGATGAAGATGGAGAACGAGATCACCGCCCACCGCGCCGGCAAGGTCGCCTCCCTGAACGTCAAAGAGGGCGACGCGGTCGGCAGCGGCGACACCCTAGCCGTCATCGAGTAACCCAGCTAACGCAAGCTGTCTGCGGGTGTCGGGGGAGGGTCCTCCCGACACTCCCCGCTTTTTGTCGGGAGGGCCCTCCCCCGACACCCGCTACCGAGCCTTGCGCCCTTTGTGGTGCTTCTTTTCTTCCTGTTCCTTCTGCTTCCGCCGTTCTTCTTCGCGCCGTTCCTTGTCGACCTTGCGCTGCTGGTCGCGGGTCAGCGGGAATTTCGGCGCGACTTCCTGACAGGTGCGGCCGACGCAGGCCTCGAGGCGGACCAGCTGGCTGTGCAGGAAGGCCCGGATCGGGAAGAGATTGGGGTCGCGGGCTTTGTTATTGAGCTCGTAGGGATCTTTGTTGATGTCGTAGAGCTCTTTCTCGCCGTCGGGCCACTCGATGTACTTGTAAGGCCCGAGGCGGATCCCCTCGTAGTCCTTGGGCGGAGCGACGAGCGAGCTGCTCGCTTCGTTGGGGCGGGTGTTGATGCTGTCGCCGCCGCCGGTGGCGCCGGCCGCGACCCCTTCTGGGGCTACCGGCGGACCGCCGCCGTTCTCTTCGACGTCGTTGGTCTCGACGAAGGACTCGAAGAGGATCGGCCGGCGGGTGCGCAGTTCGGGGTCGAGCAGATAGGGCACGAGCGAGCGCCCGTCGATGCTCTTGTCGGCTTCGGCATGGGCCAGTTCGAGGATCGTCGGGGCGATATCGATGTTCGCCGCCAGCTCCCCGGTCGAGCTGCCCGGCTTGATCCCCGGCCCGCGGATCAGGAACGGGAGGTGGGTGGAGGGCTCGTAGGCGAGGAACTTGCCGCCCGTCAGTCGATGCTCCCCGTAGAAGAAGCCGTTGTCGGAGGTGAAGATGATGTAGGTGTTGCGCAGCCGGTGCATGGCGCCGAGCGTGTTGACGATCTGCTGGACGCCGTCGTCGATCGAGCGCAGCGACTCCAGCGCCTTCTGGTAGTAGACGCGGTAGGTGTGGGTCTCCGACGGCGAGAGGTAGCCGGCTTCGCGAATGAAGCGGGGCTTGTCGTTGACGTTGCCCTCGTTGAAGCCTTCCGAAGGGCCGTGTGGATAGGGGGCGCCGAGGAACGAGTCGTAGTGCCGGGTCGCCGGCTCGGGGCCAGCGGGACGACGAAAATCCCCGTGCGGACCGGTGTAGTCGAGCTGCAGGTAGAAGGGCTGAGTTTCCGGCGTTCCCTGCATCTCTTCGCTGGCGATGCGGGTGAGGACGTCGGTCTCGTATAGGCAAGGCTGTCCGTTGAGCGGTGCGAACGGACAGCCGAAGTCGTCGCGGGGCCCGTATTCGCGGGTTTCCCAGCTGCCCGAGTCGCCGAACGGCCCGTCCAAGACGCCGTTGTCGTTGAGCGTGTAGCCGTAGAAGTAGTGGTTGGTGTCGGCCTTGAGGGTCGTGTGCCAGGCGCTCCAGCCCGGC
Source organism: Solirubrobacterales bacterium (assembly GCA_036269775.1). Classification (GTDB taxonomy): domain Bacteria; phylum Actinomycetota; class Thermoleophilia; order Solirubrobacterales; family 70-9; genus VAYN01. Next base: position 13,360 of record DATBDU010000024.1, on the reverse strand, counting down.
GGCACAGTTTTGCCGTCGTCGAACGGTTCGTCGCCATAGCCGTTGAGGAACTTGCCGATGTGGATCGTGCGGTAGCCGGCGCCCTGCAGCCAGGTGGCGATGTTGTGGCTGTAGGCCTGGCGGTTGGCGAAGCCGCTGAAGCCGCCGTTGGGGGGGACATTGCCGCGGTCGTTGTGGTTATGGGCGTAGCGGCCGGTCAGCAGGCTGACTCGCGACGGGCAGCAGAGCGGATAGGAGACGTAGTAGCGGTTGAGGGTCATGCCCTTTTCGGCGATCTGGGCAAGGGTGTTCGGCATCGCCGCGATCGGGGCGCCGCCGGGAGGCGTGTAGGTCGCGTAGAGCTGGTCGAGCGTCTGGTCGTCGGTCTGAATCACGACGAAGTTCGGGCGTTCCCCTTCTGGCAGCAGCGCGGTTTGCTGTTTCTTCGCGGCGATCGCGGGCGTCGCAGCGGTCGTGGGAGGGGCGGCGGCGCTGGCGCTCTGCTGGCCGGCGGCAAAGATGAGGGCGGCCGCCAGCACCACGACGCTCGCCGCCAGGGCGAGCCGCGCCCCGGCCAGGGCACGCATCTGATTCTTGGGCTGCGCGTACTTATTCATAGGAAACACCTGAGGGTCGAAACCGGCGTCTCTCGCCGGAGTTGCGCCTGAACGCTAGAAAACGCGAATGACGTTACAAGAACCCGCGTGTGCGACTGGCGAGCGCCGGACCGAGTGGGGCAAAGACGCAGGGAGGCCTAATGGCAGCGCCATTTGGCCGACCGAGGACACCGCCCCGCGAAGTGTCCGCCGCCGCCGGGCGTGCGCGAGGGTTCTTGTAACGTCATTCAGGACGCGCCGAGCTTTTTGGCTGCTTCGCGGAAGTTTTTGACCGTGGCGCTGGGGGCTTTGCGCCCTTCCAGTTTCTCGCCATGGCGGTTGACCCAAATCACCGGCACGTTCATTTTCAGCACCGGGGCGATGTCGGTCGTGTAGTTGCAGCCGATGTGCAGCCAGCCTTTCTTGCCGCCGATCCGCCGCGCGCACTCTTTGAAGTGGACCGGGTCCGGCTTGTAGCTGCGCACCTGCTGGGCGGTGACGACGAGATCGAGTTCGGTCCGCAGGTGGCGGCGCGAGATCCCCAGCAGTTTGTCGTCGACGTTGGAGATGATCCCAACGTCGTACTTTTTGCCGAGCCGGTCCATCGCCGCGTTGGCCTCGCGGAAGGGCAACCAGTAGGCGACGCTGTTGGGCAGGAACTGGGCCCGCGAGGGCTCCACCTCCCAGCCCAGCTCGCCGGCGACTTTGACGATCGTGCGGCGCAGGACCTCGGCGTAGAGCTCGTAGGAGCCGGCCATGATTTCGGCCTGGACCTCGAAGAAACGGGCGAGGAAGGGCCCCTCTTCGAAGCTGAAGCCATCTTTGGCCGCCTCTTTCTTGCAGGCTTCAATGATCCCTTTCTCCCAGTCGATCAGGGTGCCGTAACAGTCGGTGGTCACCCATTTGATGTTTTTGAGACTGGGAAGGGCCATCTGCGAGCGCGGCATTATGGCAAGCCCCCCCGGCCGGGGGAGTCACCCTCGACGGCGGTGCGGCGGGCCGGCCGTCTGGGATAGGGTGCGCGACCGCGCCTCCCGGCGCCCCTTCTATGGACCTCCTCGAGTATCAGGGCAAGCAGCTGTTCGCTAAGCACGGTGTCGCCGTGCCGAGCGGCGAGGTCGCGAAGACCGTCGACGAGGCGGTGGCCGCCGCCGAGCAGATCGGTTACCCCTGCGCGATCAAGGCCCAGGTCCTGATTGGCGGCCGCGGCAAGGCGGGCGGGATCAAGATCGCCTCCGACGCCGTGCAGGCGCGCGAGTACGCCGACGCGATCCTTGGCATGGACATCGTCGGCCCGCACGGCGAGGGCCCCTTCCGCGTCGACCAGGTCTGGGTCGAGGGCGGCTCCGACATCGCCGCCGAGTACTACGCCTCGGTGATCCTCGACCGCGGCGAGAAGAAGCTTTTGGCGATGGTTTCCAGCCAGGGAGGGATGGACATCGAGGCGGTCGCGGCGGAGAGCCCCGACGCCCTGATCAAACGCCACATCGATCCCACCCGCGAGTTCGACGTCGCCGCGGCGCGACAGATCATCGACGCCGCTGGTCTCGACGAGGACGTCCGCGACCAGGCTGCCGAGGTGCTGGTGAAGCTGGCCGAGGTCGCGACCAACGAGGACGCCAACCTGATCGAGGTCAACCCGCTGATCGTCACCAGCGACCGCCAGGTCGTCGCGCTCGACGCCAAGGTGACGATCGACGGCAACGCTCTTTACCGCCACCAGGACCTGGCCGAGATCGCCGACACGGTCGAGGACCCGCAGGAGGCGATGGCCAAGGAGAAGGGCCTCACCTACGTCAAGCTCGACGGCAACGTCGGCATCCTCGCCAACGGCGCCGGTCTATGTATGTCGACGCTGGACGTCGTCGCCCAGGCGGGCGGCGCCCCGGCCAACTTCCTCGACGCCGGCGGCGGCTCCAAAGCCGAGGCGATCGTCAACGCTCTCGAAGTGATCAAGTCCGACGAGAAGGTCAGCGCGATCCTCTTCAACATCTTCGGCGGCATCACCCGCTGCGACGAGATCGCCAAGGGGATCGTCACCGCCTCCGGGCAGCTCGACCTCGGCGTGCCGCTGGTCGTCCGCCTCGACGGCACCAACTCCGAGGAGGGCCTGGCGATCCTCGCCGCGGCCGACCTGCCCAACCTGCACCAGGAGAAGACGATGCTGGACGCAGCGCGCCGCGTCGTCGAGCTGGCGGGGGGTGCCGCGTGAGCATCATCGTTGGCGAGCAGACCAAGCTGGTCGTCTCCGGGCTGACCGGCCGCGAGGGCTCCTTCCATGGGCTGCGCAACCGCGCCTACGGGACCGACCTCGTCGCCGGCGTGACGCCCGGCAAGGGGGGCCAGGACGTTGAGGGCGTGCCGATCTTCGACTCGATCAGGGAGTCGGTCGAGCAGGCCGGCGCCAACACCTCGATGATCTTCGTGCCGGCCCGCTTCGCCGCCGCGGCGATCGACGAGGCGATCGAGTCCGGCGTCGAGACGGTGATCGCGATCACCGAGGGGATCCCGGTGCTCGACATGCTGAAGACGTACTGGAAGGCCAAGGAGGCCGGGGTGCGGCTGATCGGGCCCAACTGCCCCGGCGTGCTCTCGCCCGGCAAGGCCAACGTCGGCATCATCCCCGCCCAGTTCTTCGATCCCGGCTCGATCGGCGTCGTCTCCAAGTCGGGGACGCTGACCTACCAGATCGGCAACGAGCTGAAACAGGCCGGGGCGGGCAACTCCTCGATCGTCGGCATCGGCGGCGACCCGATCGTCGGCTCCGACTTCATCGACATCCTCACCATGTACGAGGCCGACCCCGAGACCGAGCTGATCGTGATGGTCGGCGAGATCGGCGGCGACGCCGAGGAGCGCGCGGCCGAGTTCATCTCTTCCGAGGTCTCCAAGCCCGTCGTCGCCTACATCGCCGGCTTCACGGCCCCTCCCGGCAAGCAGATGGGCCACGCCGGCGCGATCATCTCCGGCTCCTCCGGCACCGCGCAAGCGAAGAAAGACGCGCTCGAAGCAAAGGGCGTGCGGGTTGGGCAGAGCCCGACCGAGGCGGCCGCGATCGCCGTCGAAGTGCTGCGCGGCTCCTGAGGCGGGCGCCAGCGAGTCCCGGTAGGGGCTTCGCTTAACTTTTTTGAGGATCGCATCCGTTGTCCGCGATCGGATGCGGCAAAAAAGTGCAAGACGCTTCACCCCTACCGGGACTCGCTGGCGGGTGGCGTCTGTCCACGCAGTAGCTGAGTTATTTCGGTGGCGGGGGCGGCGAGACGCGCAGTAGCTGACGGATCTCGTCGGCTAGCTGGTTGGCTTCCTTGTCCAGGCGGTCGTGGGTGACGCGGGCGGTGCGGTAGCCGGCGACGAGGAGGCGGGTGTCGCGGGCTCGGTCGCGTTGGAAGGCGGCGCGGTGGCGGTGGAATTCCCAGCTGTCGAGCTCGACGATGAGCTTGGCAGCGGGCCAGAGAACATCGACCTCTTTGCCGAGGACCTCGACGTTGGTGCCGTGCGGCGGCAGGTCGTAGAAGCGAGCGAAGCGTTGGAAGCGGTCCTCGAGCGGCGAGCGGGTCCGCGTGACCGCGTGGGCTTCGGCGAGAAGGCGACGGATCGGCTTCAGCGCGTGGCGACCGTAGCCGCGTTCGCAGACCGCCTCGACCTCTCCCAGCTTCAGGAACCTCAGCCGGTCCGCCTCCTCCCAGGCTCTCTCCAGCCGCTGAAAGTCGACGGCTTCGGCGTAGTCGAAAAGCGTACGGGCGACTGACGTGACCGGGATATCGGCGCGGAGAGTCCTGTCCTCCTCGTCGACGTGACCCCGGTGAAGCCGGATGGTGAGCCTGCCGGGGCGATACTGGCGCCCCGAGGTCGAGGTTACGTCGATCGGCGAGCTTCGCGTCCTGGCGAGGCCCCACAACGTGGCGGCGCTGCCGTGGCTGAGCAGTGCTGTCTCACCACAGGCCAGTACCGCGGCAAGCCAGTATCCATGCCGGCTCACCCGCATGTGACCGACGGCGAAAGCTTCGCGATGGAGGCGTTGGATGCGGCCCGCCCGGAGCCATCGCTTAATCGTGTCTGGGCCGAAGCCGAGTGCCAGAAGCTGGCGCCGGCCAACCACCCCGTGTTGGCCGGTCGCCAGCCGTCCCAACTCGGCTTCGCGCTCCTCCTTGCTGAGCTCGTGCCGATTGGACTTGCCTCGCCCGCCAGGGCGTGTCCGAGTTTTTGGGGTCATATGAGCCCATAAAGTCGGACACGTCCATGGGTTCGCCCCCTGGGTGGACCGATTTGCGAGGGGCCGGCTGAGGGCGAGGCGTTGCTAGGGTCGGGGGACGATGGCTGGCGACACGATTTCGTTTGCGCGGGGCGCTCCCAGCGCCGACATCCTGCCCCACGAAGCGGTGCGGGACGCGGCGGCACGGGCGCTCGAGAGCGACTGGGAAAAGGCGCTCTCCTACGGCACGGGGATCGGGCATCCGGGGCTCTGCGAGTGGATCGCCGAGCGACACGGCGGGCTCGACGCCTCCCAGGTGATGGTCGCCAACGGGTCGCTGGAGGGCGGCGCGATGCTGTTCGAGCATCTGCTCGGGCCCGGCGACCGGGTCGTCGTCGAGCAGCCGACCTACGACCGCACGCTGCTGCTCCTGCAGCGGCTCGGCGTCGAGCTGGTGCCGGTGCCGCTGGAGGCTGACGGGATCGATCTCGGCGCCTTCGAGGCGGCGCTCGCGGAGGGGCCGATCAAGCTCGCCCACGTCATTCCCAACGCCCACAACCCGGCCGGCTGCACGCTCTCTTCCGAGAAGCGGGCGCGGCTGGTAGAGCTGGCCGCCGAGCACGGCTTCTGGATCTTCGAGGACGACCCCTACCGTGAGCTGCCCTTCGCGGGGGAGCCGCTGGAGACGATGCTCTCGCTCGACGGCGCCGGCCGGGTGATCCACGCCTCCTCCTTCTCGAAGACCGTCAGCCCCGGCGTCCGGGTCGGCTACCTGGCCGGGCCGGCGGCGGAGATCGCGAAGCTGGCCAAGCGGGCCAACGAGACCTACATCTCGCCGAACATGCTGGCGGAGTCGATCGTCCTCGAGCTCTGCCGCTCCGGCGAGTTGGACCGCAACATCGCCTTCGTCAAAGGCGAGCTCAAGGCTCGCTGCGACGCCCTCGTCGCGGCCCTGGGCGAGCAGATCCCGGAGGCCAAGTTCGTCGTCCCCGAGGGTGGCTACTTCCTCTGGCTCGACCTCGCCGAGGGGACCGACACGGCCGCTCTGCTGGGCGAGGCCAAGGCCGCCGGCGCCACCTTTGTCGCCGGCCCCGACTTCATGATCGAGGGCGGCGAGAACAGCCTCCGCCTCTCCTTCGCGCCGGTCCCCGCGGACCGTACGGCGGAGGGCGTCTCGCGTATCGCCGGCGCCCTCGATCGCCTCCGCTCCAGCGCCGCCTGACCGGCGCATATCGGCGTCCTCGGGCACTCGTGTGCAGAGCACACTTCGCTTCCTGCGTCCTTGTCTGCTTGGTCAGGCGGCGCTGGTCTCGTTTCGATTGTGATCCGGCGGCGCCGAGGCTCGCGTAGGGACAGGTAGAGCGGATGATGGGAGCGCGATGACGGTTAGAAGAGAGAAAGCCGAGCGGCTGGCCGACGAGGAGCTGATGCCGCTGATCGGGGCCAAGGATCCCGAGGCCTTCGAGGTCTTCTATGACCGCCACGGCGGTGTCGCTTACTCGCTGGCGTACAGGATCGTCGGCGAGAAGGGGGCCGCCGAGGACGTCACCCAGGAGGCCTTCATCTCGGTCTGGCGCAGCGGCGCCCGCTTCGACCGGGCCCGCGGCAGCGTCCGCTCCTGGATGCTGGGCATCGTCCGCAACCGGGCGATCGACGCGTTGCGCAGCCGCGCCGGCAAAGCGCCGAAGCTGACCTTCGACGACGATGCGATCCTCGAACAGCGCCCGGCAGAGGAGCTGACCGAGGAGGAGGCGATGCGGCGCGAGACGGCGGGCGAGATTCGCGGCGCGCTGGACGAGCTGCCCGGCGAGCAGTCGAAGGTGATCGAGCTGGCCTACTTCGGCGGCTTCAGTCAGTCGGAGATATCGCGCATGCTGGGGGTGCCGCTGGGCACCGTGAAGGGACGGATGAGGCTGGGTTTGGAGAAGATCCGGGGAGAGATGGCGGAGGGATTGGCATGACCGAGAGTCACGAGCGCTGGAACGAGGACCTTGCCGCCTACATGCTCGGGGCGCTGGAGCCCGAGCGGGCGATTGAGCTGGAGCGCCATGCCGAGGGCTGCGAGCGCTGCCGGGCCGAGATCCGCTGGCTGACGCCGGCGCTGAACGCGCTGCCGGAGAGCGTCGAGCGCGTCGAGCCGTCCGGCGAGCTGCGCTCGCGGCTGATGGCCGAGGTGCACGCCGACGCCGGCCAGGGCGCCAGCGCCCGCGGCGAAAGCCGCGCCGCGCGCCTCGGCATGGTCGAGCGCGCCTCCAGCTGGCTGCGGGACCTCGGCTCGGGCCCGATGGGCCTGCGGCCGGTCGCCGGCGTCGCCGTGGCGGTGCTGGTCGTCGCCGCCGTCGCCGGCTTCGCGATCGGTGGCGGAATCGGCTCCGGTGGGAATGGTGGCGTGACGATTCCCGCCGGCCATGCGCCTGGCGTCACCGCAAAGGTGGTGAACGAAGGCGACGGCGGCACGCTCCACCTCGCCAACGTGGGCAAGCTGCCGAGCGACAGGGTCCTCGAGGCCTGGGTGCGGCGCGACGGCGAAGTGGAACCGGTGCGGGCGCTGTTCGTCCCCGACCGCGAAGGCCAAGCCAGCACCGAGCTCCCGGATATGAATGGCGTCGAAGTGGTGATGGTCACGACCGAGCCCCCGGGCGGCAGCAAGTCGCCTACCTCGGCACCGATAGTTACGATTCCGGTCCAGTAAGCGGGGCGAGACCAAGCCTGGGTAGGACGCAGGGAGGGCAACGAGGGGAGCGCACTCCGTGCGTGACCCGCAGGCGGCCGACCGAGGACACCCCAGGCGCCGGCTATCGCCCGCCTACCTGCCGTAGCGATCTGAAGAGAGGACCAGCTGCTCCGGAATCGCCGCCCGCGGCGGCGGCGCCGGGTCGGCGCGGACCGAGACGGTCTCGGCGACGCTGCGGCTGACCTCGTGCACCCCGTCGGCGGAGGCGATTGTGACCCGGTCCTCGTCCGAGCTCTCGACCTTGCCCTCCAGCCCCGGGTCGAGCCCGGCCGCCTTCAGGTAGTGCAGCAGCTCCTCGGCCTCGTTCTCGAAGCGCAGCACGGTGACGTCGGCGCCGACCTCGACGTCGGCCAGCAGCGAGCCCTGCTCGCGGATGCCCTCGACGATCGGATGGCCGTGCGGGCAGGTGGTGGCGTCGCCGATCGCGGCCCGCATCCGCTCCTCCAGGACCGGCGACATCGCGTGCTCGATCCGCTCCGCCTCCTCGTGCACCTCGTCCCAGGGGATGCCGAGGACGTCGGTGAGGAAGCGCTCGATCATGCGGTGGCGGCGGACGATATGGCTGGCGTGCTCGCGCCCGGACTCGGTGAACTCGAGCGATTTGTCCAGCTTGCGCCCGACGTAGCCGTCGCCGACCAGGCGGCCGACCATCTCGTGCACGGTCGGGGGGGAAAGCTGCATCGCGCGGGCGATGTTGGCGCCGGTCATCGGCAGCCCGGCCTCCTCCAGCCAGAACATGATCTCCAGGTACTCCTGCTCAGCGACGGTCGCGGTCTCGGCGGACAAAACGCTCCATTTCAACGCGGTTGGCGGTCCCCCGATACTAACCACCCGCCGATGGGCCGATTTATTGACCCTGGCTCAACTTTTCGGCCCGTCGGCCGTGCAGTTGCGGGTCAGCGGCGCTCGACCAGGGTCGAGACGATGGCCTCGTAGAAGCCGTCGCCCATGCTGCCCTCGGTGACGGTGACGTTGTCCCAGTTGCTGAGCATGGAGCGCAGGCCGGGGTCGCGCTCGGGCCCGTTGGCGACGACGAAGAAGCGGCCCACCGCGGCGGCGACCTCGAGGTCCTCGACGGAGTCCCCGACGGCGATGCAGTCGGCCGGGTCGTAGCCGCGGGCGCGGGCGTGGGCGGCGACCGCCGCCCCCTTGCTGACCAGGCGCGGGACCAAATGGTAGGCGTGGGTGCGACCCTCGATCGTGGGCATCGGGCGGCCAATGGCGCCGTTGTCGAGCAACCGCAGGTCGTCGTCGCCGTGCTCGCCGAGCAGCGCGTTGGCCTCGTCGACGTCGACCTTGCCACGGAAGAGGTGGGAGAGGATGCGGCCGGTATGCCAGGGCGCGTGGTACTCCAGCCGCCCTTCGAAATGCTCGAAGAGCATCTTCGGGATGCCCCGCGCCTCGATCTGCTCGTAGATCGTGCCGCTCTCCTCGCTGGGCTCCATCTCGCCCGTCATCAGCGTCGTCTCGCCGTCGATCGCGAAGGCGCAGCCGGCCTCGTAGATGTAGGAGGTCTGCCCCATCAGGCGGGCGGCCTCGTGGACCTGGGGCTCGCGGCGGCCGGACATGATCACGACCTCGACCCCGGCCCGCTGGCAGGCCTCGAGGCCGCGGGCCTGGGCCAAGGAGAAGCCACCCTCGGCGTCGCGGAAGAGCGAGGAGCCCCGGCCGAGCAGGGTGCCGTCGAGGTCGGTGTAGACGCAGCTCAGTCCCATGGTCCCGGCCGCTACGGTAGCGACGATGAGCTGGCGGCCGGCGGCTGGAGATGCCTTGGCCATGGACAGGGGGGGAGCTATGGAAGCGCGCGCAATCAGGAGGACGCTCAAAAACAGCCTGAACAGGTTGCCGACGCCGCTCCGCGACCGTCTGAGCCGGGTCCTGCTTCGCGGCTATGAGTCCTACGTCGCCGCGAAGCAGTCTCTGCGCGAGCGCCGCTCGGCCGACCACGGTCTACCGCTGCCGCCACCGAAACTGAGGGTGACCGTCGTCGGCCATGCCGATCCGAACCTGTTCCTGAATGACGGCCGGCGACACAACGAAATCATTCGAGAAGCGCTGTCGCGGGCTGGCAGCGAGGTGGGGACGGTGGATCGCCTCCTGGACTGGGGATGCGGCTGCGGGCGAATCGTGCGCTGGTGGAGCGATCTTCCCGACGCCGAGATTCACGGTTGCGACTACAACCCGAAGCTGGTCCGCTGGGTGGACCGAAATCTCCCCTTCGTCGACGCCCGCGTCAACGACCTGGCGCCGCCCCTGCCCTACGAGGACGGAGCCTTCGACGCCGTCTACGCGATCTCGATATTCACGCACCTGACCGACGAGCTCGCCATCGCCTGGATGGGTGAGATTCGCCGCATCCTCTCTCCCGGAGGCCACTTCTTCTTCACCACGCACGGCCGGTCCTACCGCGATCGTCTCAGTCCCGCCGAGGCGGCGCGGTTCGCTCGCGAGGAGTCGGTGGTGCAGTTCGCTCGCGTGCAGGGCAGCAACCTCTGCGCCGCCTACCACCCGAGCGGCTGGGTCCGAGCCCATCTCCTCGATGGCTTCGAGCTGGTCGAGGTGCGCGAGGCCCACACCTTGAGTGAGGTTGAGCGCGCGGCGCTTAACCAGGATCGCTGGCTGGTCCGCAAGCGGCCATAGGAGGGGCTCCTGGCGCGCGGTCCGCCCGCCCCCTCGATGGCGCCATCGGCCCGCTCGCTACCGTAGCGACGATGAGCTGGCGGCTGGCTGACAGGACCCTCGACTTGGCGCAGCCGCTGGCGGCGGGGATCGTCAACGTCACCGTCGACTCGATGTTCGAGGGGGCGCGGAGCGGTACGCCGGCGCAGGCCGTGGCGGACGGGCAGGCGCTGGTTGAGGCCGGCTTCGACATGCTCGACGTGGGCGCGGTCGCGGCTAGGAGCGGGCCGCCGGTATCGGCGGAGGACGAGGCTGCGGCGCTGGTGCCGGCCATCGAGGGACTGACGAGGAGTGCATCTACCGCCGAGGAGATGGTGGATGCACTCCTCGTCCCCCCGATTTCGGCCGACACCTTCTCGGCCGAGGTGGCGCGGCAGGCGCTGGATGCGGGGGCGCACGCGGTCAACGACATCTCCGGGGGCTCGGAGGAGATGTTCGGGCTGGTGGCGGAGAGCGGCTGCGGCTATGTGCTGATGCACATCGAGGGACCGCCGCGGGTCGACCGGCCCTGGCGCGACTACGGCGACGTCGTCGACCACCTCAAGGCCTGGTTCGAGGGGAGAGTCGAGCTGGCCCGGGAGCTTGGCGTCTGCGTGGAGCAGATCGCGATCGACCCTGGGCTCGACTTCGATCTCAGCCCCGAGCAGGACCTGGAGATCCTGCGGCGGCTCGGCGAGCTGCGCTCGCTGGGGTTGCCGCTCTACGTCTCGCTCTCCCGCAAGGACTTCATCGGCGCCGTCCTGGCCGGGTCCTGGGAGGAGCGGCTGCCGCCGGGCGAGCGCGAGTGGGGGACGGTCGCGGCGGTGGCCCTGGCGGTGCGCGAGGGCGCCGACGTCCTCCGCATCCACGACCGCTCTTCGCTGCAGGCGATCAGGGTTGCTGGCGCCATCCGGAGTTCGCCAGGCAAGGACGCAGCGAGGCTGGCAAGGGGAGCGCACAGTTAGTGCGTGACCCGCAGACAGCCGACCGAGGAGGCAGTCTGGCGAACTCCGGATTCGCCAGGTGGGCGGTCGCGATCGAGCCGGCCCGGCGGGACGGGCGGATCGTCGCCGAGAGCGCCGATGCCGAACGGCGGGCGCGACCGGTCTCGCTGCCGGACTCGCTCGACCCCGGCTTCGCCGAAGCGCTGCGCCGGGCCGGCATCGAGTCCCTTTACACGCACCAGCTGGAGGCCTGGGAGACCGCCGCCCACTCCAACCTCGTCATCACCAGCGGCACCGCCTCGGGCAAGAGCCTGGCCTTCAACCTGCCGGTGCTCGACGGCATCGCCCGCGAACCCAAGCGGCGCGCTCTCTACCTCTACCCGACCAAGGCGCTGGCCCAGGACCAGGCCCGCAAGCTGGCGCTGCTGCGCCCGCCCGGCCTGCGCGAGGCGATCTACGACGGCGACACGCCGAAGGAAGAGCGGCCGGCGATCCGGCGGCGCAACAACCTCGTCCTCACCAACCCGGACATGCTCCACGTCGCCGTCCTGCCGCACCATAAGCGCTGGGGGGATTTCCTCGCCAATCTCGAATGGGTCGTCGTCGACGAGGCCCACACCTATCGCGGCGTCTTCGGCTCCCACGTCGCCAACGTGCTGCGGCGGCTGCGGCGGGTGGCGCGCGCCTACGGCTCGGAGCCGCGCTTCCTGCTCGCCTCGGCGACGATCGCCAACCCGGTCGAGCTGGCCGAACGGCTGGTTGGGACGCCCTTCGAGCTGATCGACGACGACGGCGCGCCGCGGGCCGGCCGCGACGTGGCGATGTGGAACCCGCCGCTGCTCGACGAGGCGACGGGCGCACGCCGCTCGGCCCTCTCGGAGGCGGCCGACCTGCTGGCCGAGCTTGTCTCCCAGGGGGTGCGGACGATCTGCTTCCTCAAAAGCCGGCGCGGGATCGAGCTGATCCTGCGTTTCACCCGCGAGAACCTGGAGCGGCGCGGCAAGCCGGAGCTGGCCAAGCGGATCGCCCCCTACCGCGGCGGCTACACGCCGCAGCAAAGGCGCGACATCGAGGCGCGGCTTAGCGCCGGCGAGCTGCTGGCGGTGGTCGCAACCGATGCGCTGGAGCTGGGGATCGATGTCGGCGAGCTCGAGGCGGCGATTTGCGTCACTTTCCCCGGGACCGTCGCCAGCCTGCGGCAGATGTGGGGCCGGGCGGGGCGGCGCAAGCGCGGGCTGGCCATCTACGTCGCCGGCCAGGACGCCCTCGACCAGTTCTTCTGCCGCCACCCCGAGGAGTTCCTCGAGCGGCCGGTCGAGGCGGCGATCCTCGACCACGCCAACGACCAGATCGCCTCCCGGCACCTGATCGCCGCCGCCTACGAGCTGCCGTTGAGCGACGCCGACGAGGAGTTCTTCGGGGCCGATTGGCGCGAGCGGGCGGAGCGGCTGGTGGCGGCCGGGGAGCTGCGCGGCGTCGGCGGCAAGCTGCTGCCGCGGCGCAGCGAGTTCGTCGCCTCGCGGATCGCCCTGCGCTCGGCCTCGGCCGACTCGGTCGCGGTGATCGAGCGTGAGTCGGGGGAGATGCTGGGGATGGTCGAGGCCGAGCGCGCTTTCACGACGATCCACCCCGGCGCCATCTACCTCCATCTCGGCCGTTCTTATGAGGTCGAGCGGCTCGATATTGAGGAGCGGCGGGCGGTCGTCTCCAGCTTCGACGGCGACTGGTACACGCGGCCGAAAAAGGAGACCGAGATCTACATCGAACGGACCCGCGAGCAGCGCCAGGTCGCCGGCGTCCAGCTCAACTTCGGCGACGTCTCGGTGACCGAGCAGGTGATCGCCTTCCAGCGGGTCTCGATCTCCGAGCAGGAGCCGATCGACATCGTCGCCCTGGAGCTGCCCGAGCAGCACTTCGTCACCCAGGCGCTCTGGTACGTGCTGCCCGACCGGCTCAGCGCCGCCCTGCCGACCGAGGTGCTGCTCGGCTCGCTGCACGCGACCGAGCACGGCCAGATCGCGGTGCTGCCGCTGATCGCGATGTGCGACCGCTGGGACATCGGCGGCCTCTCGACCAACGTCCACTTCCAGACCGGCCGCTCGACGATCTTCATCTCCGACGGCCACCCCGGCGGGGTGGGGATCACCCTGCGCGGCTACGAGCAGTTCGAGCGCCTGCTCGGCGACGCCGAGCGGTTGATCGCCGAGTGCCCCTGCGAGGCTGGCTGTCCCTCCTGCGTGCAGAGCCCCAAGTGCGG
>DATBDU010000023.1:0-30941 GCA_036269775.1 Solirubrobacterales bacterium | reverse complement strand
CCGAAGAGGCAGGTGTCGCCGGCGTGGTAGATCGTCTTGCCGCCGATGTTGATCAGCATCCCCGCCGGGTTGCCGATCACGGTGCCGTCGGGCAGCGTGTTGGTGTGCCAGGCGGGCACGAACTTGATCCAGCCCCAGTCGTAGCGGACGGTGCCGCCGAAGTTCGGGTCGGCGACGTTCTCGATCCCCTGCTCGCTCATCCAACCCGCCAGCTCGACCAGCGAGACGCACTGCGCCCCGGTCCGCTTGGCGAGCGGCAGCAGGTCGGCGACGTGGTCGGCGTGGCCGTGGCTGATCGCGATCACGGTCGGCTCGAGCTCGGCCTCGGTCACGTCGGCGACCGGGTTGTTGGGCTTCAGGAACGGATCGGTGACGACGGTCGTCCCCCCCTCGGTGATCTCGAAGCAGGACTGGCCGTGGAACTTGATTTCCATCTCAGATGTCTCCTTGGTCGGGTCGGCGCGCCTCATCGCCCGGCGGGCGCGAGTCGTCGCGCTCTACGGGCGTGCGCAGCTCATCGTTCAACGCCCACCCCACCGCGACGCCGACCATCATCCCCATGCGCGCCTCCTCGGCGAGCAGGGCGCGGACAGCGGCGATCCGCTCGTCCGGGTCGGGGACGGTCGCCGCGCGCAGGGACTCGGCTTCGTGCGGCTCGCCGAACCAGCCGCCCTCGGCGAGCGCCGCCACCAGCACCTTCTGCAGCTGCGGCGCGGCCTGCGCCACCACCTGCTCGGCGGCGGCGAAACGCTCGGCGTCGAGCAGCCGCTCGATCGCGGCTTCCAGTTCGCTCTCGCTGGGCACCCGTTCAGCCTAGGCGACCGAGGTCGCCGGACCGCTTGCCCGGGGTCCCGCCAGGTCGATCATTCTTTGTGATGCAGGGTCGTCGCCGCCAGCCCAGCGAGGCCGCCGACGGCGCCGCCGACGAGGCAGGCGAAGAAGTCGGCGGTCGGGGCGAAGAGCGGCAGCGCGACCAGCACCGCGGCGGCGACCCCGACGCCGATCATGTCGTACTCCTCGTCGATCGCCCCGTGAGATTCGGCGCGGCGGATCGCGAACCAGGCGGCGATGGCGCCGAGGGCCATCCCGTTGCCTCCCGCGATCACCGTGATTTCGCCCTTGGCGCTGGCGATCCCGCCGGCGGCGAGGACGCCGAGGGCCCCACAGGCGAGCAGCAGGACCGCGGTCGGCCAACTGCCGAGCCGGCGCTCGACCCCGGTGGCGAAGATCGCGAGCCCGACCGCGACGACGAACAGGTAGCCGACATCGATATAGGCGAAGGGCGCGGTCAGGTAGCGCCACCACTGGTCGCTGAGGGGAACGATCAGGCCGCCGTAGGTGGAGAGCGGGTTACCGGTCGCCTTCTGGATCAGGAGCAGGATCGCCGAGATGGCGATGATCCCGATCGTCACGTAGGGCCGGTCGGCGTTCCCCGAGAAGTGGATCGGGCTACGCGGGTGCCCCGGTCGGCGCAGTCGCGGTCGGCGGCGGCGCTTCGGCCGTTGCGCCTCGAGCAGGTCACCGCGTCGCTCCAGTTTCGGCGCCCGCTTGCGAAGCCGCGCACCGCAATACGGGCACTCGGTCACATACGGACTGACCTCCGAACCGCAGTTCTTGCAGATGACGCTGAGCTCAGTCTCGCTCATAAGTACATCGAGGATACCCGGCGCCCGCGCTCCCCATGGTGGATTCCGCTGCCATACTGGCTCGGCACCCAGATCTGAGGAGGAAACACCGTGGAGTTGAAGAGCCTGACCGAGCAGAAATCCCTGCTCGCGACGCTTCCGGCCGGCAAACGCGCCCGTCTTTACCGTCTTCTGTACGAGTTCGGTCCGGGTAACGGCACCTTGATGCTGCTGCCGATCGATCAGGGCATCGAGCACGGCCCGCGGGACTTCTTCGCCAATCCCGCCTCCAAGAATCCGGACTACCAGTTCAGCCTCGCCGCCGAGGCCGGCTACTCGGCGCTCGCCTGCCAGATCGGCATGGCGGAGAAGTACTACCCCGACTACGCGGGCAAGGTCCCGCTGATCCTCAAGGTCAACGGCAAGACCGATCTGCCCTCGGGCGACAAGGCGTTCTCCTCCTGCAACTCGAGCGTCGAGGACGGGGTGCGGCTCGGCGCCGACGCGATCGGCTACACGCTCTACGTCGGCTCGCCGCGCCAGGACGAGGACCTCGCCCAGCTGCGCCAGGTGCGCCAGGACTGCGACCGCTTCGGGATGCCGCTGGTCATCTGGTCCTACCCGCGCGGTGAAAACGTCGATGCCAAGGGCAGCGCCAACTCCTTCTACGCGATCGACTACGCGGCGCGGATGGCGATGGAGATGGGGGCCGACATCGTCAAGCTCAACATGCCGAAGATCGACCCGGAGAAGGACAAGGACGCCCCCGCTCCCTACAACGAGATGCAGGTAGACCAGGCGGAGGCGATCCGCCAGTGCGTCGAATCGGCTGGCCGCGCCCTGGTCGTCCTCTCCGGCGGGTCCAAGACCGACGACGAGACCGTCCTGCGCAACACCCGCGAGGTAATGGAGGCAGGCGGCTCCGGCGTGATCTTCGGCCGCAACGTCTGGCAGCGTGAGTGGAACGACGCGCTGGAGATAGTTGGCCAGATCAAGGAGACGTTGCTCTCCAACGTGCGTAGAACTCCCTGACCGCGAGGGGGCGAGTTTCCGGCCCGCTCGCGCTTGAGCCTGGGTGAGGCATAGGAACGGACGCGGCGGCGGTCTCGGCAGCCTGGTGCTGCTGCTGGTCGCCGCCGCGGTGCTGCTGCGGCCCTGGGAGCAGGACGCCAGGGCCGGCGACGCCGGGCTGGCGAGCGCGGTGGCCACCGTGGTCCGCGCGGTCGACGGCGACACGATCGAAGTCCAGATCGGCGCCGAGCTCGAGGACGTCCGCTACATCGGCGTCGACACGCCGGAGACGGTCAAGCCGGGCACGCCGGTGCAGTGCTTCGGGCACCGCGCCTCGGACTTCGATCGCCGTCTTGTCGAGCACCGGGCGGTGCGGCTGGTCTTCGGCGTCGAGCGCCGCGACGTCTACGGTCGCCTGCTCGCCTACGTGTACGTCGGTCACAGGTTCGTCAACGCGGAACTGGTCCGGCGCGGCCTGGCGCGCACCCTGGCGATCCCGCCAAATACCCTTCACAGAGCCCTCTTCCGGCGCTTGGAGCTGGGCGCGGCGCGAGCGGGGCGCGGGCTCTGGGGCGCCTGCCAGCCATGAGCCCTGCAAGATCCTTTGCTACGGTGCCCGCGGCCCCCGGGCCATTGACTTATGAGAATGCGACAAAGCATCTCCCAGTTCGAGAACGCCTTCGAGCAGGAGACCTCACTGGAGCGCCGCCGGCGCGAGCAGCTGCGCAGGCGCGCCGCGAACCGCTCGCGGGCGCGGAAAATCAACCGCACCGAGCAGGAGAGCAAGGTTCGATTCAGCGTCCTCGCTGTCTGCCTGACCGTTACCGTCGTCGTCGTCGTCGTCGCGATGTTCGAGGCGCTGGCCTTTTTGATGGCCTAGCCGCGAACGACTGTCACTCTTGAATAGACTCGCCCGCCGATGGCCAGACGCTCACTGAAGCCGCAGCTGAACCAGATCCGCGCCTGGGTGCACCAGGGGCGCACGGACGCCTGGATCGCCCATCAGCTGGAAATCAGCGCCGCCGAGCTGCGGGAGTTCCGCAAGCAGTACGACCTCTCCGCCGACGACGAGAATGCCGGCTCCAGCGAAGTCGATCTCCGCGACGAGATCGAAGCCGAGATCGAGGCCGCGGCAGCCGAGCAGGACGATGTCGAGGAGGACGAAGAGGACGAGGACGGCGACGAGGAGTCCGGCGAGGATTCCGAGCGCGGTTCCAGCGGCGGGGCGCGCCCGAAACGCCGGCGCCGTCGTGGCCGCCGCGGTGGGCGGGGCCGGCGCAAAGACCTTGAGGCGACCTTCGACCACGGCGAGACCGACGGTTACGGGCTCTGGCTCGACCCCGCGGTCAAAGACAACCCCGTCTACACCGAGCACTGGGCCGGCAAGCGCGACGTCACGGTCCGCATCGACGCCGACCAGATCGTCATCCGCCGTGCCGGCGCCCCCGAGTCCGAGTCAGACGACTCCGACTCGGACTCAGACGACTAACTGCCTGCCGCCGGCGAAGTCAGCCGCGCCGCGCAGATAAAGCCAGAACGCCGCGTCAGCAAGCGACTGGGCGTCGCTCTCCGCCGCCGGCGCCACGTCAATCGCCACCTGCAGGCACCAGTCGGTGCCGCGTCCGTAGAGCTCAGCCAGCTCCGCCGCGGTGAAGGTGGCACCAATCCGCCGCCGCAGTTCCTCCCGGACCGCCTCGACGAGCCGGTCGGCGAGCCGCCTGGCGCGCGGGTCGCTGAGCGCCTGCAGCTCGCGGTACCCCTCCTCCCACTGGAACAGCGCGTTCTCGAGTGGATAGCTCACCGCGCCGAGATTACTCCGTGGGCCGATGGCCTAAATGGCTGCGCTTATCGGCCCATCACCTCAGGTGTCGGGGATTTCGCGCAGGGGGGCATTGCGGGGGCCGCAGGCGGCGGGGTCGAGCTCGCCGCGCAGCCTCCAGACGGTTACCGGACCGCTGCGGAGGATCGGGGAGACGGCGGGCTCGCCGCGCAGCCAGCGAGCCTCCGGCGAGGAGATCGGCCGGTCGGGATGGAGGAAGTTGAGGAAGGGAGCGGTGACGAGGTAGTCGAGCTCGGCGGCGTTGACGGCGGCACGGAAGGCCCGGCAGGTCGGGATCGCGTTGAAGGCGCCGTGCGGGCCCTCTTCGCCAAGGTAGAGGACACGGTTGGAGAGATCCGTGCCGTAGAAGCCGTACTGGGCGAAGCCGGCCGTGGTGCCGGCCAGGCCGATGCGGGTGTCGCTGAGGCGGCGCGCCCAGCGGTAGGCGGAGTCGAGATGCATGCCGGGAATGCTTTCGTCGGCGACCTCGTTGCGGAAGCGTTCGTCGAGGTAGTGGCGCTGCACGGGATAGCCGATCCCGACCACGACCAGGGCCAGGACGGCGAAGCCGGCGGCGGCGATGCCGCGGCTGGCGCCGCGCCCGCGCGCGAGCAGCAGCGCCGCCGGGACGAGCACGGCGAATACAACGAGCGCCAGCGCGAAGGGGCGGGCGGGGTCGCGGACGACGGCGTCGGCGCGGTCGCTGAGCAGGAGGACGGCCACAAGCCCGCCCAGCAGCCACCACTGGCGGCGCCTGCCGTCGAAGAGACGGGGTAGCGGCAACAGGACCAAGCCGGCGAGCAGGGCCGCGTAGACGTAGCGGACGTTGATCCCGAACGCTTCCGGGACGCCCTCGGCGCCGGCGGCGCTGAGCGGGGTGAAGACGTAGGCGACGAAGCCGAACAGGGCCACGGCGCCGACCGCCCGTACGACGCGGTCTCGACCCCTCAGCAGCGCCAGGAGCGCCGCCAGGATCGCCCCCGCGACCACGAGCGGCCAGAGCGCCCCGAAGGCGTCGTGCAGACCCGGGAAGAAGTAGTGGCGCCAGACATCGGTGTCGGTCGCGTAGTGCGCGATGCTGAAGTCGGGCCGACCGACCTGCAGTCGCTCTGGGTGCGGCAGCGAGATCGGCCCGAGGCTTTCGACCGCGGGCTCCGGATTGCCGGCGACGACCAGGTTCCGCAGGTACCAGAACCCGCCGGCCAAGAGCGCCGGCACGAACCACCAGGCAGCGGCCGCCCAGCGCCTCCCCAGCGGCGCCAGCACGAGCACCGCCACGCTTAAAGCCGCCGCCATCGCCAGCGCCGTCACCTTCGTCCCGGCCGCCAGCCCCACCGCCAGCCCTGCAACCGCCAGGGGCCAGCCAACCGGCAGGGTCAACCGTCGATGGGCCGATTTTCCTCCATATGGGGGTAATTTCGGCCCATCAACCTTGCGGCCGGCGGGATCTGGGGCCCGCTGGGCATTCCAGGCGGTGACGAGGATCGCGATTGCTGCGAGCAGCAGCGCGGCGGCCATCAGATCGTTCTTGGCGGCCCCCGGCTCGCGGACCACCAGCGTGTGGCACTCGAGCATGATCGCCGCCGCCACGACGCTGAGATCGCCCCGCCCATACGGCCTGCCGATGCACCAGGCGGCCAAAAACGCCACAACCAGCCACCCGTAGTTGATGAACAGCGACAACGTGTCCCGCCCCACCAACAGCATCCCGTCCGCATGCAGCAGCTCGGAATTCTGTGGGTAAAACCAGTTCGTGAACACCGTGTCCACGTGGTGCATCCCGGTCACGGAATGGCTCTGCGCGATCTCCGCCGCGAACGGCAGGTGGTACCAGAGCGAATCGAAGTTGAAGACGCCTCGATCCAATGCATGCTTCGTGGTCAACGCCCAGTGCCCGAACACCAGCGCAATAACACCCACCATGATCAGCAACCGCCAGAACCTCTCTCCGGGGGGTGGCGGTGGGGCGGGGGTCCCCCGCGGCGCGGAGGCGGCTCCGCCGCCGAGCACCGTGGGGGATGCCGCACCGACAGGACCCGCCGGCCAGAGCGCGCTGGCCCCTGCCACCAAAGCGCCTGCGCCCACGAGTGCTCCCGGGTAAAGCAATCCGAACGTGCCGAGGATCTCGGAGATCCAGATCAGGAGAGCGACTGCGACGATGGCCTCGACCAAGCGGGCCGGGGCGCCCTCCCAGGAGGGCATCAGCCGCTGCCGCAGCCGCCAGGCGCTGAACCCCAGCGCGAGACCCACCACAGCCAGCTCCGCGGCTCCCAGGAGGTAGGAGCCGAGACTAAGCATGGCGGGGGCCCGGGGGGCTGCTCAGTTGCTGAGGCCGCGGACGACCACGGGGGTCTCGCCTTCGGCGACCATCCCCTGCGTCCGAGCCATGCGGTTGATGACGATTGGATCCGCGGCGGACTGGATCCGGGTGTGAAGCCTGGTGTTGTCGCGCTGCAGTTCGTGCAGCTGCGCTTTGGCGGCCGTCGTCGCCGTATAGGTCTTGACGAAGTCGATCGCCGGGTTCAGATAGGAGTAGAGGACGGCGGCAAGGACGAGCGTCAGCGCGATCCGGCCGACGCGGTCCCAGTTGACGCGGCTGGGGCCGCTGCGAGCGGCAGGTCGCCTCTTGCGAGCCGCGGGGCGCCGGCGAGGGGCCGATCGGTTCCGCCCCGCGTACGCGCTCGCTGCCATGCCCGATGCTTTGCGGCCGGGCCCCGCATTCCTTCATTTAGCCGCGGCGCTGGACGAATGCCTGCAAGCCGGGAAATTCAGCCGCGGCGCCCAGCTCCTCCTCGATCCGCAGCAGGCGGTTGTACTTGGCGACGCGGTCCGAGCGCGAGGGAGCACCGGTCTTGATCTGGCCGGCGCCGGTGGCGACGGCGAGGTCGGCGATCGTCGTGTCCTCGGTCTCGCCCGAACGGTGGGAGATCACGGCCGTGTAACCCGCCTCGCGGGCGATCCGGATCGCCTCCAAAGTCTCGGTCAGGGTGCCGATCTGGTTGACCTTGACTAGGATCGAGTTGCCGACGCCGAGATCGATGCCGCGGCGCAGGCGCTCGGGGTTGGTGACGAAGAGGTCATCGCCTACCAGCTGTACGCGGTCGCCAAGCTTCTCGGTGAGCAGCTTCCAGCCGTCCCAGTCCTCCTCGTCCATGCCGTCCTCGATCGAGACGATCGGGTAGCGCGAACAGGCGTCCTCCCAGTAGGAGGCCATCTCCGCGGGCGAGAGGCTGCGACCCTCGTGCTCGAGCACGTAGGCACCGTTCTCGAAGACCTCGCTGGTGGCGGGGTCGAGGGCGATGAAGACGTCGGCACCGGGCTCGTAGCCGGCCGCCTCGACGCCGGCCAGGACCGCCTGCAGCGCCGCCTCGTTGGA
Source organism: Solirubrobacterales bacterium (assembly GCA_036269775.1). Lineage (GTDB taxonomy): Bacteria > Actinomycetota > Thermoleophilia > Solirubrobacterales > 70-9 > VAYN01. The sequence continues at coordinate 23,110 of DATBDU010000023.1, read as the reverse complement.
GTCGAGGTCGGGGGCGAAGCCGCCCTCGTCGCCGCCGGCCGTCGAGAGGCCCCGCGAGTGCAGCGACTTCTTGAGGGCGTGGTAGACCTCGGCGCCGACCCGCAGGCACTCCGAGAAGCTGGCGGCGCCGGCCGGGACCACCATGAACTCCTGAAAGTCGACCGAGTTGTCGGCGTGGGCGCCGCCGTTGAGGACGTTCATCATCGGCACCGGCAGCAGCGTCGGCTCGCCGCCGCCGTAGAGCTCGGCGAGGTAGCGGTAGAGCGGCTGGCCGGAGTCCATCGCGGCGGCCTTCGCCGCCGCCAGCGAAACGCCGAGCAGCGCGTTGGCGCCGAGCCGGCCCTTGTTCGGGGTGCCGTCGAGCTCGATCATCGTTTGGTCGAGCGCGCCCTGCTCGGCGGCCCGTGCCCCCGTCAGCGCCGACGCGATCTCGCCGTTGACGTTGGCGACCGCGCGCGCGACGCCCTTGCCGGCCCAGGCAGCGCCGCCGTCGCGCAGCTCGACCGCCTCGAACTCGCCGGTCGAGGCGCCGGAGGGCACTGCCGCCAGGCCGCGGGCACCGGACTCGAGCGCTACTTCGACCTCGACGGTCGGGTTGCCGCGCGAATCGAGGATCTGCCGCGCATGGATGGAGGCGATGGCGCTCACGGGCGCGCCAGTCTATTGACCCGGCCGGTGGGGAGGATGCCTATTCGCCCGTGGGCGGGGCGGCGCCGGCGGCGCCTGGGGTGACGCCTTCGGGAAGAGTCGGTTCTTCTTCGCCCGTTTCTTTCAGACCTTCGGGACGGGGCCGCTGCGGGAGCCGTTCGCCCTGCGGTTTGAGGAGGGTGGTGCTGCCGGGCAGAGCCGGCGAGACCTGGGCGACGGGCGACGGGCATTCTTGCGGCGTACCGCCTTTCGGATCGGCTTCGTAACAGGTCGGTGGGGCGCTGGCCGGGTGACCCGAGCCGACGTAGTTGGCGCACCTTTCGATCACGAAGTCGGCGGCGCAGAACGTCCGCGACTGCCACTTGCTCTGGTATTCGGCGACGAATTCGGAGAAGACTTCCTGGGCTACCTGCTGGGTCAGCTGGGTTTTGATTTCGGCGCTGACTTCGGCCAGGGCTTTGACTTTCGCCGGGTTGAGTTTCTCCACCTCGACCACGAAGAAGCTGCCATTGACATCGACCGGGCCGGCGACCACACCGGTGGGGTTGTCGAAGATCGCCGATTTCAGCGCCGGCTGACTCTGCAGAAGTTCTTCGGTCATCCCCGACTGCAGACCGCCTTTGGCTTTCGTCGTCGGATCGCTCGAGTATTTAGGCGCGACCTTCTTCCAGCTCGCCGGGGAGTCGTCCTTGTCGAGCGCCGCTTTCGCCGCTTCGGCCTTCGCCTTGTCTTTATTGATGATGAGGCGGACGTCACGGGACTCGGGGGTCGTGTACTGGGCGTCCTTGGCGGTCTCGTAGTAGTCGGAGATTTCCGAGCTCGAGGGGGGCGGGGCTTCTTTGGAGATCGCTTCCTGAATCTGGGTGCTGAGCAGTTGCAGTTTCACCCGGGCCAGGACGTCCGCCTGGGTGTAACGCGAAGTTTTGAGGAATTTCTGGTATTCGGCTTCAGTTTTGAAGTTCTGTTTCTTGATCTGCGCCAGTTCGGTGGCGATCTGTTTCGGCGTCACCGCGATGTCGAGTTCTTCGGCCTCGCCCTGGATCCAGATCGTGTCGAAGAGTTCGCCCAGCGCCGCGCTCTTCAGTTCTTCGTATTTTTTCTCGCCCTGTTTCGGCAGTTTTTTCAGTTTGCCCTGGGCCGCCTGCTGGAGCAGCGCCCGCTTGAAGTCCGCTTCGCTGACCGTGCCGATGTCGTCGGGGACGTGCTGGACGATCGCCACGTCGCCGGCGGGGACGCTGGGATGGCCGAGCCCCTGGGCGATCGCGTAGCCGGCGAAGAGAACCACGAAGAGGGCGCCGAAGATCGCCAGCGCGAGGCGCTGCCTGCCCGACCTCCTGCTCTGCCCCGATTTCGCTCCCACGAAGCGGGCAGCATAGTCAAATTGCCTCGCGCGGGGAGGATCGCCGCGCGCTCAGGCCGCGGCGGCCTCGCTCGGGCGCCGTGCCTCGCGCAGGCCGGCGGCCATCGCCAGCACCGCCGCCAGGCGCTCCTCGGGGTCGCCGGTGGCTCGAACCGCGGCGACCTGCTCGCGCCATTCGTAGAGCGCCCCCTCCACCCGCTCGGCCAGCACGCCGGCCTGCTCGGAATCGAGCTCGACGCCGGTGATACTGAGCCGGCCACCGCGGAACTCGACGCTGCGCGCTCCCGCCAGGCCCAGCTCGATCCGCGCCTGCTGCAGCTTCAGCAGGTTTTCGGCCTGCGACGGCAGCGGTCCAAAGCGGTCGCTGAGCTCGTCGCGGATCGCCCGTAACTGGCCCGGCTCGCGGGCGGCGACGATGCGGCGGTGGACATCGATCTTGGCCGCCTCGAAGGGCACGAAGGTCGCCGGCAGATAGGCGTCGACGGGGACGTCGAGACGGACCGGCTCCGGCGCCTCCTCGTGCTCGCCGCCCTCCTCCCCGGCCTCGGCCACCGCTTCGTCGATCATCTGGCAGTAGAGCTCGAAGCCGACCGCGGCGACATGACCGGACTGCTCGTCGCCAAGCAGGTTGCCGGCGCCGCGGATATCGAGGTCGCGCATCGCGATCCGGAAGCCGGAGCCGAGCTCGGTGTGGTCGGCGAGGGTCGAGAGCCGCGCCGCCGCCTCCTCGGTGAGCGCCTCCGCCGAGGGGTAGAGCAGGTAGGCGAAGGCGCGCTCGCGAGAGCGGCCGACACGGCCGCGGATCTGGTAGGCCTGGGAGAGTCCGAGCTGGTCGGCGCGCTCGACGATCAGGGTGTTGGCGGTGGGGATGTCGAGGCCGGACTCGATGATCGTCGTCGTCACCAGGCAGTCGGCGTCGCCGCGCAGGAAGCTCAGCATCGTCTCCTCCAGGGCGTGCTCGTCCATCTGGCCGTGGGCTTCGGAGAAGCGAGCTTTGGGGACCAGGGCGCGCAGGCGCTCGGCCGTCTCGGGCAGCGAATCAATGCGGTTGTGGAGCACGAAGGCCTGGCCACCGCGCTCGACCTCGCGCTCGATCGCCTTGCGGACCAGGTCCTCGTCATAGGGGCCAACGTAGGTGCGGACTGGGCGGCGGCCCTCGGGCGGGGTCTCGATCACGGAGATGTCGCGCAGCCCTGCCAGGCTCATCTGCAGGGTGCGCGGGATCGGCGTCGCCGAGAGCGAGAGCACGTCGACCTTCAGCTTCAGCTGCCGCAGCAGCTCCTTCTGCTTGACGCCGAAGCGCTGCTCCTCGTCGACGACGACCAGACCCAGTTCCTTGGCGCGGACGTCGCGGGAGAGCAGCCGGTGGGTGCCGATCAGGACGTCGACCTTGCCCGCCTCGAAGTCCTTGAGCACTGCTTTCACCTCTGCCGCCGGGCGCAGGCGCGAAACCCCCTCAACCCGGAAGGGAAGGTCGACGAGCCGCTCGCGGAAGGTGCCGAAGTGCTGCTGGGCGAGGATCGTCGTCGGCACCAAGACCATCACCTGCCTGCCGTCGGCAGCGGCCTTGACGGCGGCGCGCAGGGCGACCTCGGTCTTGCCGAAGCCGACGTCGCCGCAGACCAGCCGGTCCATCGGCCGCTCCGACTCCATGTCTCCCTTGACCGCCTCGATCGCCTCCAGCTGGTCGGCGGTCTCGCGGAAGGGGAAGGCCTGCTCCATCGCGATCTGCCACTCGCCGTCGGGCGAGAAGGCGTGGCCACGGCGCTGGCGGCGCTCGGCGTAGAGGTTGAGCAGCTCGCCGGCCAGGGCCCCGGCGGCTTTGCGCGCCCGCGCCTTCATGTTCTGCCAGCGTTTGCCGCCGAGCGCCGAGAGCGACGGTTCGCCGCCGGCGCCGACGTAGCGGCTCAGCTTCGCCAGCTGGTCGGTGGGGACGTAGACGCGGTCCTCGCCTTTGTATTCGAGATAGAGGTAATCGCGGGTGACGCCGCCGACATCGCGCGTCTCGAAGCCGGCGAAGCGGGCGACGCCGTGGTCCTCGTGGACCACGTAGTCGCCGACCCGCAGTTCGCCGAAGGCGAGCCGGCCCTTGCCGGCGCCCGGCGCCGGCTCCTCGGCGCGGCGGCGGTGAACGAGGCGGCGGAAGGGATAGACGGCGAGTTTCAGCTCGGGGCTGACGAAACCCTCGCGCAGGTGCGCCTCGGCGAAGGCCAGCCCCGGCTCGGGCGAGATCCGTCCGCCTTCGAGCAGGCGGGCATCGAGCCGGTCGAGACCGTAGCGGGCGCGCTCGGCCTCGCCGCGGTTGTCGAAGGCGACGACGGTTCGGTAGCCGGAGCGGACCAGTTTCTCTAGTTCCGCCTCCGCCTCCTTGATGCTGCGGGCGGGCGACTCGGCGCGGGAGGCGCGAAAGGCGTCCTCGTCGTCCTCGCCGGCCGTGGTGAGCGAGAGCGCCGCGCGCGCCGCCAGCGGCGCCGCCACGTCGACGTAGAGATGCTGGGCGTCGTCGGCGTGCATCGCCGCGGTCGCGTCCTCCCAGTGGTCGCGCAGGGCGGGCTCGATCTCCTCGGCGGCGGCGAGCACGACAGCGGCGTCGTCCGGGACCAGGTCGAGCGGGGCGAGGAAACGATCCAGCGGCAGCAGCTCGGCGATATTGCCGAGCTGCTCGTCCTGCTCGGCGGCCTCCATCGCCGCCATTTCGGCCAGCTCGCGGTGCTCGGCGTCGAGCTCGGCCGCCGGCGCCAGCTCGACCCGCTCGGACTCGCCCAGCGAGCGCTGGGTGAAGGTCGAGAACCAGCGCATCGACTCGACCTCGTCGCCGAACAGCTCAATCCGCACCGCCCGCTCCTCGGTCGCCGGGTAGACGTCGAGGATGCCGCCGCGGACCGCGAACTGGCCGCGCTCCTCGACCTGCTCGACCCGTTCGTAGCCGGCCCCAACGAGATCGTCGGCTACCGCGCCTAGCTCAATCTCCTCGCCCTTGGCGATCGCGAAACCAGCGGGGCGCAGCGAGGCGTCGGGGACCGCCTCGGCGAGCGCGGTGGCGCTGGCGACGACAACCGCGTCGGCTTCGGAGCCGAGCGCCTCGAGGGCGTCGATCCGCAGCCCGACCAGGTGCGCCGGCGGCGTCACGTGGGAGGCATAGCCGGTCCCCCGCGACGGATAGAAGCGCACCCGGCGTGGCGCCAGGTAGGCGCGCAGGTCGGCGGCGAGGTCGCGGGCGGAGCGGTCGTCGGCGCTGACCAGCAGCGCCGGCCGGCCGGCGAGGCCGCGGTCGTCCTCCAGCAGCGCCGCCAGCAGCAATGGCCGCAGCATCGTCGAGGCGCGGACGGTGACTGCCTCCCCCCCACCCGCAGCCGCGCGCACACGACCGGCGAGCGCATGCACGCGCTCGCTCTCTGCAGCGATCTCTACGAGCGGTCTGAGGCTCACTTAGGAAACGGTAGACGTCAGTCTGGCTGCGGGAGACCGGGGCCCGTTCTCGCCCACTCGACCTGGCCCTTACCCTCGAGCGCCGAGCGGCCCTCGACGTCGTCCCACTCGTGCAGCATCCGCTTCAGCTGGGCGACGGCCTCGGGCGGGTGGGCCGCGACGGTGCCGGCCAGCTCCAGCGCCGAGGCCTCGGTTGCCGCGGCGGGGGCGACGCGGTTGACGAGTCCTAGCCGCAACGCCTCGTCGGCGCCGATGGTGCGCGAGGACAGCAGCAGGTACTTGGCGGTGGCGAGGCCGCAGAGGGTGACCAGGCGGGCGGGGCCGACCGGCACACCCAGCGCCGCCCCCGGGAAGCGCATCCGCAGGTTGGAGCCGCCGACGCGCATGTCGCAGGCGATCGCAATCTCGGCGCCGCCGCCGACGACGTCGCCGTGACAGGCCGCGACCGTCGGCTTCGGGAAGGCGACGATGCCGTCGTAGAGGTCGGCGAAGAGCTGCATGCGGCGGACCTTGCCCTCCTCGTCGAGCTGCTCGCGGACATCGGCCCCGGCGGAGAGGCCGAGGTGGTCGGCGGAGCTGATCGCGAGGACCCGCACGGCGTCGTCGCCGCGTGCCACCGCCAGGTGCTCGAGCAGCTCGACCAGCATCTGGGTGTTAATCGCGTTGCGGGACTTGGCGCGCTCCAGGCGCAACAGAGCCACACCCCGCTCGTCGACCGCATAGCTGGTCAGCCCGTTCGTCTCACTCATTCGCCGGAACCTAGCCGTTCGACCAAGCGCTCGGTCTCGTCGGCGGCGGCGGCGACCAGTGCCTCCACTTCGTCTCGCGGCTCGCGGAAGCGCCCGAGCACGTAGGAGGCGACGATCTCGGGATCGGTCGAGTCCGGACGCCCCACCCCAACCCGGACCCGCCAGAACTCAGCGTCGCCGAAGCCGCGCTTGAGGCTCTTGAGGCCGTTGTGGCCGGCCAGGCCGCCGCCGAGGCGGGCCTGGATCTCGCCGAACGGCAGGTCGATCTCGTCGTGGAGCACGATGATCCGCTCCAGCGGCACCTTCAGCGAGCCGCGCGCCGGGCCGGCCGAGCCGCCGGAGTCGTTCATGAAGGTCAGCGGCTGCAGGACGGCGACCCGCGGCCCGCCGGGGCCGGCCCTGCCCTCGGCGATTAGGCCGTTGAACTTCTGGCGCGGCCGCGCCAGCTGCCAGCGCCGCGCCAGCTCCTCGGCGACGGCGAAGCCGACGTTGTGGCGGCTGCCGGAGTGCTCGGGACCGGGGTTGCCCAGTCCGACGACGAGGATGCGGTCCCGGTGCTCGCCACGATCGCCGCGGCGGCGGAACAGCGACAGGCGCTACTCGCCCTCGGAATCGCCCGAGTCGCCCTCGGCGGACTCGCCCTCGGCAGCCTCGTCCTCGCCGACCAGCTCGGTCTCCTCCTCGACCTCGGGCTCAGGCTCTTCCTCGACCCGCGGCGGCGAGAGGGTAACGAGCGTGATCTCGTCGGGGTCGTCGGCGACGAAGGTGACACCGTCCGGCGCGGCGATGGCCGAGAGCTGAAAGGTGTCGTTGATCTCCATCGCCGAGACGTCGGCGACGATGCGGTCGGGGATGTCGGTCGGCAGCGCTTCGACGGTGATCTCGCGCGTAACGTGCTCGAGCACGCCGCCGCCTTTGACGCCGGGGGCGATATCGGCACCCTCCAACTCGATCGCGACCTCGGCTTGGATCGCCTCGTCGAGCTTCACCTCCATCAGGTCGATGTGCTGGAGGCTGCCGCGGACCGGGTGCAGCTGCTGGTCCTTGACGACGACCGGGACGGCTTTGCTGCCGTCGATCTCGAGGTCGAAGAGCGCCGCTCCCTCGCTGATGACGGCGCGCACCTCTCGTTCGGCGACCTGGAACGCAGTTGCCTCCGAGCCGCCGGAGTAGACGACGCCGGGCACCAGTCCCTTGCCGCGCAGGCGACGGGTGGTGCGGGAGCCGAACTCCGCGCGGGGGGCGACCTTGAGGGTTGAGCGTGCGCTGGCCATCGGACGGGAGAGAATAGAGAACCGGGGGAAAACGGAACCTGTGGCAGTCTTCGGCCCATGAGCGCGGTAGCGACCGAACGTGCATATCTGACTCTTCGTGAGGGAGCGAAGCGCGAACTTTATGCCTGACGACTCGAAGATTCCCAAGGGCAGGGTGCGGCGATCGGCGAAGCTGGGCTCGATCGTCGGCGTCCAGGGCGCCCGCTACGCCGGCACCAAGGCGGCCAACGTCGGTCGCTCCGAGGAGGGCGGGAAAGAGAAGCTCGATCAGCGCCACCTGGAAACGGCGATGAAGATGGTCGGCGCGCTAGGGCAGATGAAGGGAGCGGCGATGAAGCTCGGCCAGTTCGCCTCCTTCATCGACACCGAGTTCATCCCCGAGGAGTACCGCGAGGTCTACCAGGAACAACTGGCGAAACTGCGCACCGACGCCCCGGCGATGCCCTGGGAGAAGGTCGTCAAGGTGCTGGAGGAGGAATACGACGGCGAACCGCTCTCTGAGCTCTTCGCCGAGATCGAGACCGAGGCCTTCGCCGCCGCCTCGATCGGCCAGGTGCACCGGGCCGAGCTGCTCGACGGCCGCCAGGTCGCGGTGAAGATCCAGTACCCGGGCATCGCCGAGGCGCTCGACGCCGACCTGCGCAATGCCGGCACGATCGTGCGGCTGGCCAGGGCGATCGCCCCCGGCCTCGACGCCAAGGCGATCGCCGAGGAGCTGCGCGAGCGGATCATGGAGGAGCTCGACTACGAGTACGAGGCGCAGAACCAGCGCTCCTTCGCCCGCGCCTACCGGGACCACCCCTTCATCTACGTGCCCGAAGTCGTCACCCGCCTCTCGCGGCGGCGGATCCTCGTCACCGAGCTGGTCACGGGGATGGACTTCGAGCAGATCAAGCAGCTGCCGCACGAGGAGCGCAGCCGCTTCGGGGAGATCGTCTTCCGGGGCAGCCTCGGCTCGATGTTCAACCTGCAGCACTTCAACGCCGACCCGCATCCCGGCAACTTCATCCTCATGGAGGACGGCCGGGTCGCCTTCCTCGACTTCGGCATGACCAAGAAGCTCGACCGCGAGCAGATCGTGCTCGAGCAGCGCGCCTTCGACGCCGCCTCCCGCGAGGACCCGGAGGCGTTCCGGCAGGCCCTGCACGACCTCGGCTTCGTCAAGAAGCCCTCCAAGCTCGATGCCGAGCGGCTGATGGAGCACATGGGCGCGGTCGGCGGCTGGTACATCGAGGATCGCGAGATCGAAATCACCCCGCGGCGGGTGATGAAGATCATCGAGTCGACCAACGACCCCCGCTCCGAGTACTTCGACTTGATGCGGCGCGAGTCGATCCCGGCCGAGGAGTTGATGGGGCGGCGGATGGAAATCGGCGTCGTCGCCGTGCTCGGCCAACTGCGCGCCAAGCGCAACTGGCACCGGATCTTCCGCGAGTGGGTCTACGCCGATCCGCCGGCGACCGAGCTCGGCCAGCAGGAATGGGAGTACTTCGAGGAAAGAGGAGTCAAGCGAACGCCGGGCCTTGCCGAAACGACGTGAGACGGCAGGTCGAGCCACCAGAGGAGGAACGATGCAACGGATCAAACGCGGTTGGGGACTGACGAAGAAGAGCTGGACACTGCTGAACGGGCACCGCGAGCTCGTCCGCTTCCCGCTCTACGGCGCCTTCGCCACCGTGCCCCTGGCGATCCTCTTCTTCGGCCCCGGCCTCTACCTGCTCGACAAGGACTCGCTGGCGGGGGCGATCCCGCTGCTGGTGATCGGCGTCTACGTGCTCAGCGTCGTCGGCATCTACTTCAGCGTCGGCCTCGCCGCCGCTGCGAACATGATCTTCAACGGCCAGTCGGCGACCGTCGCCGACGGCCTCGCCGTCGCCCGCGCCAATTTCAGCCAGATCTGCGGCTGGGCGGCGATCTCGACGGCGATCAGCGTGTTGATGGCGGTGCTCGAGAATCAGGGCGGGATCGCCGGCAACATCGCCGCCCGCGTGGTCGGGATGGCCTGGTCGCTGGTCACCTTCCTGGCCGTGCCGGTGATCGCGATCGAGGGCACCGGCCCGGTCGAGACGCTGAAGCGCTCGGCCTCGATCTTCCGCCAGCGCTGGGGCCAGCAGATCACCGGCAACATCGCGATCGGCGCCGCCGTCTTCCTGATCGGCGTGCTGCCGGCGGCGATCCTGATCGTCGGCGGGGTGGTGCTCTGGTCCTCGGCCTCCTTCCTCGGCGCGGTCCTGGTCGTGATCGGCGCGCTGATCTTCGCGATCGCGATGCTGATCTCGCGGGCGCTGAGCGGCGTCTTCGGCGTCGCCCTCTACCGCTATGCGCTCGACGGCGAGGCCGTCGGCGGTTTCACCCAGGACGAGCTGGAGTCGGCCGTAAAGGTGAAGAAGGGCCGCAACGCCCCGCCGACCGCCACGCCCGGCACCGTCTGAGGCGCCGCTTGGTCGATTTGCCGGGCTATAGGCCGGCTAACTGACCAAACGAGCGAAGAGGCGCGGGTCGTTGGAGCAGAGGCCGGTGACGCCGGCGTCGACCAGCTGGCGCATGCGCTTCTCGTCGTCGACCGTCCAGGCGATCAGCTCGACCCCGGCCAACTTGCAGATGCGGGCCAGGCGGGGGCTGACCAGCGGATGGTAGACCCACATCGCCTCGACCTCCAGCCTCGGCAGCTGCTGTGCCGCCAGGCCGGGCAGGCGGTAGCGCATCCCCCGCAGCGCCGCCAACATTGCCGGCCTCGCCCAGCGCTTGGCGACCCAATCCTTGGTGACTTTGGGATAGGTCCAGCCGCGCCGCAGCTCCGGTGCCAGTTCGAGGATGCGGCCCAGCGAGTAGAGCTCCATCGTCGAGATCATCGCCCGCTGGCTGAGGCCGCGCTCGCGCAGCGCCTCGACCAGCTCCTCCTCGCGGCCGGGGAGCTTGATGTCGAGGTCCATCTCGACCTTGTCCAGCGGCGGCTCGAGAAAGGCGTCGAGGGCCTCGGCCAGGGTCAGCGGCGTGCGGCGCTCGGCGTCGGCCCAGTCGTGGGCAACGACCAGCGGCGCCCGCTCCTCCAGTGGCAGGTGGGCGTCCTGCAGCCAGAGCACGTCAAGCTCGATCGTGTCGACGCCGGCCTCGACCGCGGCGCCGAAGCTCTCCAGCGTGTTACCGGGAACGATCAGGTCGGCCCCCTTGTGGCCGACCAGGCGCAGCTTGCTGGGTGCCTCGGTGGCCAGGGCGCTCAGCGCCCTAGAAGAGCTGGTTCTCGCCGGCGAAGATCTCGGAGACCGAATCGTCGGTGAAGATGCGGCGGATCGAGTCGGCGAAGGTGCCGGCGGTGGAGAGCACGGTGATGTTGTCGGGAGCGCCGGGGCGCAGCGGCAGCGTGTCGGAGACGACGATCCGCTCGATCCCGGAGTTCTCGTAGGCGAGCCGCTCGTAGGCGGGGCCAGAGAAGACGCCGTGGGTGGCGCAGGCGATCACCTTGGCGGCGCCCTCGTCGAGCACCGTCTGGGCGGCGGCGCAGAGGGTGCCGGCGGTATCGATCATGTCGTCGACGAGAACCGCGGTGCGGCCCTTGACGTCGCCGACCACATAGCCGATCTCGGCCACCTGCTGGGCGGGGCGCTCCTTCTCCATCACCGCCCAGTGGGTGCCGACGCGGCGGGCGAAGTTGCGTGCGGTCTTGACCCGGCCGGCGTCGGGGGAGACGATCACCAGCTCGTCTGTCAGTTTCTGGTCGACGAACCACTGGGTCAGCATCGGCATCGCCGTCATGTGGTCGACCGGGACGTGGAAAAAGCCCTGCACCTGACCGGCGTGGAGGTCCATGGTGAGGACGCGGTCGACGCCAACCCCCTCCAGGCACTTGGCGACGATGCGGGCCGTGATCGGCTCCCGCGGGGCCGACTTCTTGTCCTGACGCGCGTAGCCGTACCAGGGCATCACGGCGATGATCCGATGGGCGGAGGCACCCTGCGCCGCGTCGATCATCGTCAGCAGCTCGATCAGCGAGTCGTTGGGCGTCATCTCGCTCTGCTCGTTGGCGCAGGTCGACTGGACGATGAAGACGTCGGCGCCGCGGATCGACTCCTCGTAGCGGCAGTAGACCTCGCCGTTGGCGAAGGTCTTCAGGGTCACCTGGCCGAGATCGATGTCGAGCTTGCCAGCGACTTTGGCGGCCAGGTCGCCGGAGCTGCGACCGCCGAAGACCATCATCCGCTTCGAGTAGTCGTGTTGGATCGCGCTGGCCACTTGCGGGTGCTCTTCGATCGTGCTCACGGGGTCTGTTCCTCTCGCATCTTCGCCGCCTTCTCGGCCGCGTATCCGTCGATGTTCCGCTGCGCGTTCTCGCTCACGGCAAGCGCCCCCTCGGGGACGTCGTCCTTGACCACCGCGCCAGCGCCAGTGTAGGCGGAGTCCCCGACCTCTACCGGCGCGATCAGCATCGTGTCAACGCCGATTCGTACGTCCCGGCCGATCACAGTGCGGTTCTTGCGGAATCCGTCGTAGTTGGCGGTGATCGTGCCGGCGCCGAGGTTGCTGCCGGGACCGACGTCGGCGTCGCCCACGTAGGCCAGGTGCGGGACCTTGGCGCCCTTGCCGATGTGCGAGTTCTTGATCTCGACGAAGGTGCCGGCCTTGGCGCCGGCGTCGAGCACCGCGCCGGGCCGCAGGTAGGCGAAGGGGCCGACCGAGCAGCCGTCGCGCACGTCGCACTCGACCAGGTAGGAGTGGACGACCTGGGACTCGATGCCGACCGAGCTGTCAATGAGCGTCGTCAACGGCCCGACCACCGCACGGGCGCCGATCACGGTCTGGCCTCGCAGGCTGGTGCCGGGCTCGATGCGGACGTCGGCGGCGATCTCGACGCCAGCGTCGATCCAGGTTGAACCGGGGTCGACGACGGTGACGCCGGCCAGCATGTGGGCCTCGAGCAGGCGCCGACGCGCCTCGGCTTCGACCGCGGCCAGGTCGACTCGGTTGTTGACCCCCATCGTCACCGCGAGGTCGTCGGCCAAGTGCGCCGCGACGGTGTGGCCGGCCTCCCGCAGGGCCGGGAAGACGTCGGGCAGGTAGTACTCGCCCTGGGCGTTCTCGTTGGAGAGCGTGGCCAGCGCGGCGGTCAGTGGCGCCGCGTCGAAGGCGTAGGTGCCGGCGTTGATCTCGCCGATCGCCAGCTGCTCGGGGTCGGCGTCGCCGCCGCCTTTGGCCTCGACGACGCGCTCGACCTCGCCGGAGGCGGCACGGACGACGCGGCCGTAGGAGCCGGGTTCGTCAAGCTCGATCGTCAGCATCGTCGCCGCGGCCGGCGAGGCGGCGTGGGCCTCGAGCAGGTCGGCGATCGTTGCGGTGGAGATCAGCGGCACGTCGCCGGAGAGGATGAGGATGGTCTCGCTCGCTTCGATCAGCGGCAGCGCGGCAAGGATCGCGCCGCCGGTGCCGTCGGCCTCGGGCTGCTCCACGGTCTCGACGCCCTCGGGCAGCCCGGCAGAGAGGTCACGCCCCGGCGAGACGATCGCGGCAACGCGCCCGGCCCCAGCCCCGCGGGCGGCCAGAATCGGCCAGGCGACCATCGCCCGCCCGCAGATGGGATGGAGCATCTTCGGCAGGGAGGAACGCATTCGCGTGCCCTGCCCGGCCGCCATGACCAGAACTAGGGGGGAGCTCACTCCGGGATCGTATTAGCGCAACGGAGCTCGCGGTCGAAACGTCAGGCCGTGCGAGACAAATCCCGGCCGACCAGAGCGACCGAGGTGAGGGTCCAGCCGGCGAAGATCAGGTCGATGCCGACGAGGAGGCCGATCGCCCAGTCGGCGGAGCTGGGGAACTTGGCGAGGACGAGGATGCCGATCAGCAGGCCGGCGACGCCGCTGAGGCCGACCAGGCCGGCGTTCTGCTGGCCGCGGCCCAGGAAGGCCACGGTGATCCGGGTCAGCCCCATGAAGAGGAAGTAGATGCCGAGCACCAGGGTCAGCGTCAGGGTGCCGTTGTGCGGCTCGACGATCAGCCAGACGCCGACGATCACGGTCAGCGCCGCCCACAACAGCCGCACCACCAGGGAGCCGACCGAGTGCGCCGAGAAGGCGGCGGCGACCAGGAAGGCGCCGGCGATGACGAGGATCCAGCCGATGAAGATCGCCGTCCCGACCGCGGCGACGGCGGGCACGAGGATCGCGATGCAGCCGACGACGATCGCCAGCACGCCGACGGTCATCAGCCCCTTCCAGCTCCTGGCCAGGCCGGCGCGGACTTCCGGGTCCAGCGACGCTCCTCCGATCTCCATGCTGGAAACCTAAGCGCCCCAGCGGACACGCTCCGGACAGGCGAAACTGGGGAGCCCGGACTCGAACCGGGACGGCTGGCACCAAAAGCCAGTGGCCTACCATTAGCCGACTCCCCAGCGAGCCCTGAGTTTTACTCCTCCGTCGAGGTTCTGGCCACTTTGCCGCCCTTGCTGCCGGGCTCCAAGGCGGGGCCGCGAGGGGAGGCGATGCCGAGCACGCGCATCGCCTTGAGGCCGAGGCCGAGCTTCTCGCGGCCCTCGGTAGCGGAGACGTCATGGCCGCAGAGCTCCTTGACGCGCTCAAGGCGGTAGCGCACGGTGTGGCGGTGGGTGAAGAGCTGTTTGGCGGTGGCGGCGACGTTGCCGTCGTTGTCAAGGTAGGCCTCGACGGTCGCCACCAGCTCGGTCTCGTACTGCTCGTCGTAGCGCGACAGCGGCTCGATCGTCTCCGCGTAGAAGCGTTCCAGCTCGCCCGGGTCCTCACTCATCGCCGGCAGCAGCAGCCGGTAGGCGCCGGTGTCCTCGAAGGCGAGCAGCGACTGGCCTTCCGCTTCGCCGACGTTGACCGCCAGCCGCGCCTCGCTGCCGGCGCGGTAGAGGTCGACGGGGTCGGCGCAGCGGCGGCTGCGGCCGGTGGTCATGTGGAAGCCGGCGAGGCTGTCGTCGAGCTCGCGGGCCAGTCCGGCGGCCGCGCGGGCCAGGCGCTCGTCGTCCTCGGCGGGCACGATCACCGAGATTTCGGCGGCTACCTCGCCGTCCTCGGTGGTGGCCAGCGAACCCTGCGCCAGCGAGCGCAGCGCCCGCATCGCCAGGGTGAGGACCCGCTGCCGCCACTCCCCCGTCTGCGCCGCCCGCGGCGCCGCCCGCAGGACCAGCACCCCGGCGCCCCGGTCGAGGTCGGCGCCGAGCTCAGCGGCGCGGGCGACGATGTCGCCGCGGTCGGTCACCTGGCGGGCCAGCACGGCGGCGACAAAGGCGCTCGCCACCTCCTCGCTCTCCCACTCCGGCGAGCGCGAGCGCTCCAGCTCCAGGGCCAGTAGCGTCGTCACCATGCGGGCGATCGCCGGGTCCGGCGGCGCCTTGGCCCGGTAGCGAAGCTCGCCGACGGCGGAATCGGCGACCCGCAGCTCGACCCTGGTCACGCCCTCGTCCCCGGAGAGCAGCTTCTTCTCCTGGTCGGGCGAGGCCCCGGCCACCGCGAGCACGGCGCTGGAGCGGTCGATCAGGGCGACGCTGGCGTCGAGCAGCCGCGCCGCCGCCCGCGCCACCGCGGGCAGGCCGGCGCCCGACTCGACCGCTTCCGAAAGCGCGTCAAGCAGCCCTGGATCCTGCGCTTTTGCAGGGATTTCAGCCCCCTCTGAGGTTGCCGGCATCCGCTCATTATCCTGGCCAGGCGCCAATCCGGAACCCCCTCGTGCGACGCGCTCGCTAGGAGCCGTTGACGAAATTCGAGATGTCGGTGTAGTAGTAGACGATCACCAGCCCGATCACGACGCCGCAGACGAGCAGGGCGGCGAGCACGAAGATCGAGAGGAAGCCGGCGGCGGCCTTCTCCCAGATGCGGCCATGGGCGCTCAGCGCCGGGCTGAGGATCAGGGTGACGAAGGCGACCAGGCAGACCAGCCCGGCGGCGCCGAAGAGGAAGTACTGGTGGCCGATTTTGGCCAGGGCGTAGAGGGTCATTGCTGGGGATTCTGCCGCACCTGGGAGATGACGAGGCCGAGGGCACCGCAGAGCGAGAACGCGGCGGCCCCCAGCGCCCAGCCACCGCTGACGTCGCTGAGGTAGTGAACGTTGAGGTAGACGCGGGAGAGCCCGACCAGGACCGTCAGCACGATCCCGCCAGCGACGAACACCGCGCCGCGCGCCATCCCCGGCCGCAGGCGCAACACGATCGTCACCGCCAGCCAGACGTAGAGGACAGAGTGAGTAGCGTGGCCACTGGGGAACGAGGAGCCGGAGGCGGAGGCCAGCGCCCTCTCAGGCCGCGGCCGGTCGACTTCGGCCTTGATCTCGTGAAAGCCGATCGAACTTAGCGTCATCCCCGCCAGCAGGACGCCGAACTCGGCCCAGCGGCGGCGGACAGCCAGGAAGGCGGCGCAGATCGCGGTCAGGCCCCAGGTGAAGAGGCCGGAGCCGAGGAAGGTGAAGACCTTGGTGAAGTCGGTGAACCAGGCGGCGCGCAGGTGTTCGGCGACGTCCATCGCGGTCACGTCGCCGGGGGTCGGCCCGGGTTCGCGGCCGACGACGACGATGTAGGCGATCAGCACGAAGAGGGAGACGGCGAGGACCGCCATCAGCGAGGTGAACTCAAGCCCGAAGGTACCGCCCGGGGTGACCCGGTCCCAGAGGAAGCGAAATTGCGGCTGGTAGCGCCGCCCCAGCACGACCAGCCAGCGAGTGGCCGCGTGGCCCTCCATCCAGTGCACGGCGGCGGCGCGGTTTGCGGCGACCCGGAAGTGACGGTAGAGGAAGACCGAGCCGGCGACGACGACGATCAGGGTGCCGAGCAGGAAGGCGCCTTTGCCGGCGTACTTGGCGGCGGTCTCGATGCTGCGCGAGAAGAAGTAGCCGATCAGGATGTGGGCGCTGGCCCAGAGCCCGGTGCCGAGGATGCTGTAGGGGACGAAGGCGCGGTAGCGCATGCCCGAGCTGCCAGCAATGAAGGGGGCGAAGGCGCGGACCAGGCTGATGAAGCGGCCGATGAAGATCGTCTTGCCGCCGTGGCGGGAGAAGTAGTCCTCGACCCGCTCGAAGCGCTCGTGGCTGATCCCGAAGCGCGGCCCGTGGGTCATCACGAACTCGCGGCCGAGGCGGCGGCCGAGGAAGAAACTGGTCGTGTCCCCCGCCCAGGCCGAGAACCAGGCGATTGCGATCAGCAGGTAGATGTCGATCGCCCCCTGGCCGGCGACGGCGCCGCCGAGCAGCATTACCGTCTCGCCGGGGACGACGAGGCCGACGAAGGCGCCGGTCTCGGCGAAGGCGAAGAGGCCGACCAGCAGGTAGGTCCAGGCACCGAGCGTGTTGGAGAGGTCTTCCAGCAGCCCCTGCAGGTCGAGGTGGCCAAGTTCCTGGCTGATCAGGTAGTAGCCGAAGGCGACCGCCGCCGCGACGATCACCAGCAGCAGCCGTTTGCGGTTGCCGCCCTTCCCCTCCCCCTCACCGGACAGCTTCATGGCGCCCTCCCAGCCTCGCAGACGATCGCGTCGTCGCGGTCGATCGCCGCGGCGGCGGCGCGGGCGGCGGCCAGGTCGGCGAAGAGCCCGACCGCGGTCGGGCCGGAACCGCTGAGCAGCACGACGGGGGCGCCGGCTTCGCCCAGCGCGTCGAGCGCGTCGCCGATCGCCGGGCGCAGTGAGCGGGCCGGGCCAGCGAGGTCGTTGACGAGCAGCTCGGGATAGGCGAGCGGCGAGGCGCCGGCTCCCGCCGCGTCGCGCAGCCGGTCGGCGAGCTCCTCGAGCTCCTCCGGCCCGCGGCCGACGCCGAGCCGGTCGGCCTCGGCGAAGACCTCGGCGGTGCTCAGCCCACCGCCGTCAGCCAGCAGCACGGCGGCGTGAGGGGCCGGCTCGGGCAGCAGCCCGACCCGCTCGCCGGCACCCTGGACCAGGGCCAGCGCCGGCCGCAGCTGCGAGGGCACGTCGGCGCCGAGCTCGGCCGCCAGGCCCTGCAGGTCGGCGACCTCGCCGGCGGCGAGGCGCAGGACCGCCGCGGCGTCGGCGCTGCCGCCGCCCAGGCCGGCCGCGACCGGCACCCGCTTTTCGATCTCGACCCGCAACGGCTGCCGTTCCCAGCCGCGCGCGCGCAGCGCTGCCAGCGCCCGAGCGGCGAGGTTCTCACCCTCCACTCCCGGGCAGATCACCTCGTCGCGTTCGGCCTCGGAGACCGAGATCAGGTCGGCCAGCGCCAGCGGCTCGAACAGCGAGCAGAGTTCGTGCAGGCCGTCGGCGCGGCGTCGGCCGAGGTAAAGGCAGAGGTTGAGCTTGGCGGGGGCGTGGAGGAGCATCGCGGCGAGACGAAGGTCAGGGGTCAACTTGGAGCTTCGCGGACAGGGCGGCGAACTGCTCGGGCGAGAGTGCCTCGGCGCGCGAGTCCGCGGCCAGCCCCAGCTCGGCGAGCGCCGCCCGCGCGGAGGCCAGTGAGCCCTTCTCGCCGTGCTCGAGCGAGCGGGCCAGGGACTTGCGGCGGTGGGCGAAGGCGGCGCGGATCAGCTGCCGAGTGGCCGGGTCGACCGCGGGACCGGTGCGGCGCAGGCGCAGGATCGCCGAGTCGACCCGGGGGCGGGGCTTGAAGACGGCGGGGTCGACCTTGCGGATCAGTTCGACCTCGCAGGCGAGCTGGGCCTGCACGCTCGGGGAGCCGTAGGTGCGGTTGCCGGGCGCCGCCCGCAGGCGGTCGGCGATCTCGCGCTGGACCATTACCGTCCAGCTCGCCAGCGAGGGCAGCAGCTCGATCGTCCGCAGCAGCAGTGGCGTCGCCACCGAGTAGGGCAGGTTGGCGACCATCGCGGTCGGCGCCGGCGCCAGGGCCCCCAGGTCGAGCTTCATCGCATCGCCCCAGTGCAGGGTGACGTTGGCGAGCGCGGCGATCGGCGCCAGCGCCGGCTCCAGGCCGCGATCGATCTCGACCGTGTGGACGTGGGCCGCGGCCACGGCAAGGCGTTCGGTCAGCACCCCCTCCCCGGCGCCAACCTCGAGGACCACGTCGGCCGCGGCGAGACCCGCGTCGCGGACGATCGCGTCGAGCAGGTTGGGGTCGGCGAGGAAGTTCTGGCCGAGGCGGACCACGGGGCCGCTACCAGCCGAAGAGCGCGCGGGCGTTGGCCTCGACCGTGCGCTCCAGCTCGGCGTAGGAGACGCCGCGCTCAGCGGCGAGGACCTTGGCCGTCTCGACCACGTTGGCCGGCTGGTTGCGCTTGCCGCGCAGCGACTGCGGCGAGAGGTAGGGAGCATCGGTCTCGACCAAGATGCGGTCCTCAGGGACCTTGGCGGCCGCGAAGCGGAGGGCCTTGGCGCTCGGATAGGTGACGTTGCCGGCGAACGAGCAGTGCCAGCCGCGCTCGGCGGCGTCGGCAACCCGCTCGGGGGCGGAGAAGCAGTGGAGAATCACCGGCTGGCCCGCCGCCTTGGCGTCGAGGGTGGCGAAGATCTCGTCGATCGCCTCGTGGCTGCCCTCGGGGTCGCGGGCATGGATCACGATCGGCAGATCGAGCTCTACGGCGATCTCGATCTGGGCGGCGAAGGCACGGCGCTGGTCAGCCGGCGGGGCCCCGTCACGGTAGTAGTCGAGCCCGGTCTCGCCGATCGCCCGCACCTTCTCGTGGGCACCGAGCCCGGCGATTTCGGCGACAGCCGCGTCATCGAAGCCGGTCGCCTCGTTGGGGTGCCGCCCGACCGCGGCGAAGACCACCTCGTGGCGCTCGGCGGCGGCGATCGCCGTCGGGTTGGTCTCCGCGTCCATGCCGACCGTGAGCATCCGCTCAACGCCCGCCTCCCGCGCCGCCGCGACCGCTTCGGCTTCGGGCCCGTCGCAGAGAAAGAGGTGGGTGTGGGAGTCGATCACCGGCTCGTCTCAGCCTATCCGGCGCTATCGCAATAGCCTTCCGCCGATGGCCGACCCCGCCGACTACTACCGGGAGATCTACCTGCGGGGCCTCGGCGGCGAGATGCCGGCGATCCCAGTCTCGATCGCCGAGCTGGAGCGCGCGGCGGTCGAGGCGATGGAGCCACGCACGGCCAACTACGTCGGCGCCGGTGCCGGCAGCGAGGACACGATCCGCGCCAACGCCGAGGCCTTCCGCCGCCACCGCATCGTGCCGCGGATGCTGCGCGACGTCGCCGCGCGCGACCTCGCGACGACCGTGCTCGGCACGGCGATGCCGACGCCGCTGATGCTGGCCCCGATCGGTGTCCAGAAGGTCGTCCACGACGAGGGCGAGCTGGCGACCGCCCGCGCCGCCGCCGCGGTCGGCACGCCGATGATCGCCAGCACCAACTCGCACTTCTCGCTGGAGGAGATCGCTGCGGCCGGCGGCGCGGAGGCGCCGCGCTGGTTCCAGCTCTACTGGCCGAACGACCGGCGCCTGGCGGCGAGCTTCGTCGACCGTGCCGCGCGGGCCGGCTACGGCGCGATCGTCGTCACCGTCGACACGTTCGTCCCCGGCTGGAAGCCGCGCGACCTGCAGCAGGCCTGGCTGCCGTTCCTGAACGGGATGGGCGTCGCCAACTACTTCGAGGACCCGGTCTTCCGCGAAGGCCTAGAGAAAACGCCCGAGGACGACCAGGGCGCCGCCACCGGTCACTTCCTCGGCGTCCAGGCCAACCCCTCGCTGACCTGGGACGACCTCGGCTGGCTGCGCGAGCAGACCCCGCTGCCGATCCTGGTCAAGGGGATCCAGCACGTCGAGGACGCCCGCGAGGCGGTCCGCCGCGGCCTCGACGGCATCGTCGTCTCCAACCACGGCGGCCGCCAGGTCGACGGCGCCGTCGCCGCGCTCGATGCCCTCTCCCCGATCGCTGAGGCCGTCGGCGACGACCTCGCAGTCCTCTTCGACAGCGGCGTCCGCGGCGGCGCCGACGTGCTCAAGGCGCTCGCCCTCGGCGCTGACGCCGTCTGCCTCGGCCGCCCCTACATCTGGGGCCTGGCGCTGGACGGCCAGGCCGGAGTCGAAACGGTGCTGAAGATGGTCCTCGCCGAGCTCGACCTGACGATGGCCCTCTGCGGCTTGACCCGGCCGGACCAGCTCGACCCGGACTGCCTCGCCACCGAGTAATCCCGTGGTTTCTTTGGGACGTATTTCGTAACTACGGAACCGCGCGATTCAGAGGTCACGCCGCGAAAAGACCAGCGCCGCGGCCGCCAGCACCCCGAGCATGTAGATGAAGGCCCAGGCGATCAGCTCCGGCCCGGCCGCCTCGGAGCCGCCGAAGGGACCGAGCTGGAGAACGACGCCGGTCAGGCCCGAGGTGCCCGAGATCAGCCCGTGCAGGCCGGCCGCGTAGAGCCCCTCGAATGGCAGCGCCCAGCTCGCCGCCCGCCCGATCGTGCGCAGCGAGTCGCTGTTGATCGCGTTGCCGATCTGGGCCAGCAGCCCGGCGGTGAGCCCGGCGCCGAAGACCATGAAGACGACGATGCCCTGGGCGGTGACGGGGAGCAAGACCGAGAGGAGCAGGGAGATCGCGGCGATGATCGCCACCGCCAGGGCCAGCCCCAGCGCCGGCCCGACGAGGTGGTCGGGGGACCAGCCGCCGGTAGCCCGAGTGATCGCCCAGGCGGCCAGGAAGACGAGCACGACGTAGGCGGCCGACAGCACCGCGGCGCCGGCGAAACGGGCCAGCAGCATCGTCGTGCGACCGATCGGTCGCACGACCAGCGGCTGCAGCAGGCCGCTTTCAGCGTCGCCGCGAACGGCGCCGAGGGTGAGGAAGACCGAGAGCACGGCGCCGAGGAAGAGGATCGCGAACATCGCCAGGCCGAAGATGGTCGCGCCGGCAAACGCCTTCGGGTCGAGGATCCCCTCTTCACCCCCGGCGAAGTCGCGAACGTCCCTGAAGACGAAGTGGGCGCCGACCCCGTAGAGCACCAGGAAGGCGACGGTCAGAACCAGGACGGCGAGGAAGACGCGGCGGCGGACGCCCTCCCGTACCGAGTGGGCGATCACGGTCAGCGCCGAACGCAGCGGCGAGGGCGTCATCCGGTCTGGCCCCCGACCGCCTCCAAATAGACCTCTTCGAGCGAGCTGTGGCGGCCCTCGACGCGGTAGACGCGCTCGCCAGCGGCGACCAGCTCGGCGACGATCTGCGGCGCGTCCTCGCGCTGAGCGCCCGCGAAGACCCGGACGCCGGACCCGGTCTCGACCTCGACGCCACCGGGGCCGGCCAGCTCCGCCGGCGTGCCGGCCTTGACCAGGCGGCCGCGGACAATGATCGCGACCCGGTCGCAGACCAGCTCCACCTCGCTCAGCAGGTGCGAGTTGAGCAGGACGCTGACGCCGCGGCGGCGCAGCTCTTCGAGTAGGCCGCGGACGATGCGGCGGCCGACTGGGTCGAGCGCGCTCGTCGGCTCGTCCAGCAGCAGCAGCCGCGGCGCGCCGACCAGCGCCTGAGCGATGCCGAGACGCTGCTGCATCCCCTTCGACATCGCCTCCACCCGCTTGCCGGCGGCGTCGGACAGCTCGACCAGGCCGAGCAGCTCGGCGCGCTCGGCGGCGCCACCGGCCGAACCGGCGAGCCGCTGGTGCAGCTGCAATAGCTCGTCCGCCGAGCACCAGCCCGGGAAGCGAAACAGCTCGGCCAGGTAGCCGAGGGCGGCGCGGGCCGGTAGCGAGCCTGCCGAGCGACCGAGCACCTCGACGCTGCCGCTGCTCCGCCTGACCAGCCCGCAGGCGATCTTCGTCAGAGTCGACTTGCCCGCCCCGTTCGGGCCGAGTAGCCCGACCAGCTCACCGGCCTGGATCTCGAGATCGACGCCGGCCAGCGCCTCCTGCCCCCGGTAGCTCTTGCGTAGCCCGGAGACTGAGAGCACCGGAGCACTCATCAGGTGGGCGGCTCGATCTTCGGGAACAGCGCTGGGATCCGCTCCACCGCCTGGCCGCCGGGGCGGGACCCCAGCTCGGCCAGCTCGCGATCCTCTTCGCCGAGCGTGGCCAGCAGCGTCTCGGCACTGCGCGGCAGGTACGGAAGCAGCAGCGTCGTCGTCACCCGCAGTCCCTCGACCAGGTTGTAGAGGACTTCGTCAAGGCGCTCGGGGTCGGCCTCGTCTTTAGCCAGAACCCACGGCTGCGTCTCCTCGACGAAGCGGTTGAGGCGCCGGACCAGGGCCCAGACCAGCTCCAGCGCCTGGGTCAGCTCGGCCCGGTCGAGCAGCTCGCTGAAGCGCGGCACGACGCCCTCGAAGTCCTCGGCGAGCACGGCGTCGAGGGCCGCCACCGGCACCATGCCGGCGCGGTAGCGCTCGACCATCGCCAGCACGCGGCTGGCGAGATTGCCGTAGTCGTTGGCCAGCTCGGTCTCGTAGCGAGCCTCGAAGCCGGCGGTCGAGATCGAGCCGTCCTGGCCGAAGCTGACCTCGCGGAAGAGGTAGAAGCGCAGCGCGTCGGCGCCGAAGCGGTCGATCACCTCGAAGGGGTCGAGCACGTTGCCGAGGCTCTTCGACATCTTCTTCTCGCCCATCAGCAGGTAGCCGTGGATCGTCATCCGCTGCGGCGGTTCGAGGTCGGCGGCAAGGCAGAGGGCGGGCCAGATCACCGCGTGGAACTTGAGGATGTCCTTCGCCATCAGGTGCAGGCTGGCGGGCCAGTATCGCTCGGTCAGATCCTCCCCGTCCCGGGCGAAGCCGAGCGCGGTGTAGTAGTTGAGCAGCGCGTCGAACCAGACATACATCCGCTGCTCGG